>JAZLFR010000049.1:0-185022 GCA_045615885.1 Fibrobacteraceae bacterium | reverse complement strand
AGACCGCTTCGCTGGTAGACGAGATGTGTGCAAACGAGTGTCGCGACCAAGCTTGCTTGGGCATGACCGAGTGCCGCCACATCCTATGGCGATGCCATGAAAGACGAAAGAGGATTGTTAAATTCCATTGTTTTAGAGGATAGGGGACAGGGTATAGGGGATAGGGTATAGAATAGACGAGAGAACGGCACTGCGTGCCTACAGACGAGAGGGGTTATTAGGATCTAGGATTTAGGATCTAGGGGTTAGTGAAATGTTGATTTCCAGTGTGTCGGCTGTAGGCAGACGTCTGAATGTTCAATTAATAACTTCGTTATTCTTGATAATGCGTCTCGGTCATAAAAATAAACAAGTTTATTTTTGCGACGCTCGACTTAGTTATCAATGAATAATTTCATTCTTCCATCTTCCGTCTTCCTACTGATTCCTGACTCCTGTCACTGACTCCTGTATTCACTCTTGCATCTTAATTACCTCAAAGTGAGCGCAGCGAACAACCTCACTCCTCAAAGCACCGAAGGTGCGACCTCATTTCTTTTTTTTGGATGGCCGCGCTTCGCTCGCCATGACATTGTAAGTTACAATTTCTTTCGTCTTCCGTCTTATGTCTTCCTACAGTCCTCTCCTCTACCAAGTGATTAAAAAAGTGATTAATCATTTTTTTTGAGCGATTAATCATTAGCGTTTTAAAAATGAATTGCTGAAAAATCTCTAAAAACGGCAATTTTCGTTTTGGCACGCGTTTTGCATTATAGCGAGTGCCATGTTAAATACAAAAGGAGATTTTATGGCAAAGAAAAATGAAGAAACAAAAGAAGAAATCGTAAAAGAAAACATTCAGTTCGATTGCCTTGCAGTGACTGCTGTGCATGTGACTGTCTTGAAGGAAAATCCAAACCTTGGTAAAATCAAGGGAATGGCCGATGTCGTTTTGAATGATCAGTTGCAGCTTCGCGGCTTGAAGGTTGTTGATGGACAATATGGCCTTTTTGTAGGTTATCCAAATGACCCGTTCTACAAGGGCGAGGATTATAGAAGCATCTATTTGCCTATTGCTCGCCAGTTCCGTGAACATCTTGAAAACTGCGTCCTCGAAAAGTATCAAGAAGTTCTTGCTGCAGAACCACAGTAATGTTTCAGCGCATTCGCACATACTGCCTTTCTGGAATCCGTGCAATTCCGGTGAACGTCGAAGTCGATGCTTCGCCGGGTTTGCCAGGCTTTACGCTCGTCGGCTTGCCCGATAGTGCTGTCCGTGAATCCCGCGAACGCGTTGTTTCGGCGGTGCGTTCCATAGGCAAAGTCGTCACCGGGCACAGGACTACCGTGAATCTTTCTCCGGCAGATTTGCGCAAGGAAGGCGCTTCGCTCGATTTGCCCTTGGCTATCGGCATGCTGATAGCAAGTGGCGAGATTGTTTTTAAGAATCCTGAGCGGTATGTGTTTATGGGGGAACTTTCGCTAGACGGCTTGCTCAAGCCTGTGCATGGCGTTCTGTCGGTTGCCATGAGTCTCAAGCAGAATTCTTCGGATATCCTCGTTGTTCCGAAAGAAAATGTGAGGGAGGCCTCGCTTGTCGAGGGCGTCTATGTGCTCGGCGTCTCCTCTTTAGCCGAATGTATAGATGCTCTGACAAGTGCAGGCGAGTCTTATGTGGAACGTTCCGGAGGGTTGCAGCGCGATGCTTCTGGGGCGCTTGCCAATTGCCCGGACTTTGCCGACGTTGTCGGCATGGAAGGGGTTAAGCGTGCGCTAGAGGTTGCCGCCGCAGGAGGACATAACTTTTTGCTTGTTGGCTCCCCGGGGGCTGGCAAAACGCTTTCTGCCCGCTGCTTGCCGGGAATACTCCCGGAAATGACGGACGATGAAATCCTGGAAAGCACGCGTATCCATTCCTGCGCGAGGTTCGTTTCTGCAGAGGAATTCAAGTGCATTGCCGTTAGGCCATTTCGCGCTCCGCACCATTCGGCTTCGATGGTGTCGCTCGTTGGAGGCGGGGCAAAGCTTATGCCCGGCGAGGCTAGCCTTGCTCATAACGGGGTCTTGTTCTTGGATGAGCTGCCGGAGTTCAACCGCATGGCTCTGGAATCGCTTCGAGAACCGATGGAAGAGGGTCGCATAACGATAAGCCGCGCAAACGGCTCCGTGGAATGGCCTGCAAGATTTATGCTGGGGGCTGCCATGAACCCATGCCCTTGCGGCTATGCCATGGACCCCAAACGTGGTTGCCGATGCCTGCCCGAAGCTCGCAAGCGTTACCGAGAACGAATTTCTGGACCACTTCTTGACCGTATCGATTTGCAGGTTTCCGTCCCACCTGTAGATGCGTTGCTCTTTGCGCAAAAGAAGCGGGGCGAAAGCTCGGTTGCAATTCGCGAGCGCGTAGTCGCTGCCCGCAAATTGCAGCTTGCCCGTTCAAAAAGGTTTCACTGCAATGCCGAAATGACCTCGAAGGCTGCGGTGGAATTTGCCGCCATGACTCAGCCGACGGAACGCTTTGCAGTTGCAGCCGCCGACAAGATGTCGCTTAGCGCAAGAGGCTACTACAGGCTTCTGAAGGTCGCCAGGACCATTGCTGATTTGAGGCAATCCCCTTACGTAGAAATAGCCGACATCTCAGAGGCGTTGCAGTACCGCACCATGCGTGAAATGTCGTAGCCTTACAAATACTCCACAAGCAAAGACACAAGGCGCCGCGAAGAAATTCGCGGCGCTATGCATATTCAAAAAATGGCAGGAGTTTGCTGTATTGCCCTAGCTTCAATTTCGTGACATTCGGATCTCTGCTGATGCTATCGCGTCTGGCAGAGCCTTTGGCTTTTTCACAGAAACTTCAACTGCCTGCAGCAAGGCGTAGTTTGCCAAAAGGTATTCTGCAACCCTGCAGACTAGCGTCTCTACGAGCTGGAACTTGGCCTCTTGGACTAGGTGCTTTACCATCTCTGAAATTTCTGCGTAATTCACTGTGTCGCTTACATTTTCGCTTGCCGCTGCCTTCGAAAAGTCCAACTCCAGGGTCAGGTCCATGACCACAGGTTGGGGAGTTACGCGTTCAAAAGAAAGGGTTCCGAGAATGCACTCGAAACCCAAACTTTGAATTCTGATTTTTCCGATTTGCGTTACCATACGAAGAGAACAACCGCTGCAGTCAAGGAGGCTGCGCTCACACCGAACCAAATGTTGCGTGCGGTGGAGTAGGAGTTCATTGTGTCTTCGTTGGTCTGTCTATGAGCGAGCAATTCCTTGTAGGTAAGAGAGAAATCCTTGGATTGACCGGCAAGGTTGATGGATTCGCCACCATGAGCGAAGTAGTATTCCATGGCTGCCTTACATTTGGCGTCCGGGTCCTTGATGTCTGTTCCACCGCAAGCCTTGCTCATAGCAGACTTGATGTTTGAAACGAGTTCGTCCTGGGCGTCGTAAGCGTCCTTGGCTTCGTTGGACTTCATGTGCTGAACCACGCCAATGACTGCGGCCGTAACGGCAAGTGCAGAAAGGCCGACTGCAGTCCAGAAGCGAACTTCGTCTGCAATACCGAAACGGGATACTGCTTCGTCAGCTGCGTTGGAGGCTGCAACCTGGTTTGCATCATCGTTGTTGTTCACGTCGCTAGAGACGGTGTAGGAAGAATAATCGTCTTCTTCCTCTTCGCAATCCGGATCGTCGTCGTCACATTCTTCTTCGCTTGCTGCAGCAACCGGTTCCGGAGTCGGAACGTCAGCCTTCAAGGTGACCGGAGTGCCGTCTACGAAGGCAATCAAGGTTGTGAGACCTTCTGCAAAGATGGACTTGCCGTCGAAGTAAACCTTGGCGACATCGTTCTTGGCATCATCGCCACGCTTCTGGTAGAACTTTGCATGGACGAGCTTGGAATAGTCAACGCCTTCGGCGGTCATTGCGTTCAAGCTGGAAAAATCGCTGCCGGTCTGGCCCTGGTAGAGCTGGTAGGTGGTTTCGTCTGCGCCGAACGGATCTTCAAACTTTTGACGTACAAAAAGGCGACCATCTTGAATGTCGGCTACATCGTCTGGGTTGGCCTTTGTCAATTCGCCACCGAATTCGGCTGCGATGTAGCTATCTGGCACACCGGCATCGTTTGCTGTGAATTCTTCAATGTCATACGGACCGGCAAATACGAGTGCCAGCGGGCAAAGAATGGAAAAAAGGAATTTTTTCATAATAACTCCAAATCGGATTTTAAATCAGTCATAACAAAATATAGATAAGGTTTGTAAAAACGATATTTAAAATGCTAACTTTTAGGGCGTGAAAACGATAAAAATCAATGAAAAATACCATTGTGCTGTCCTTGGGGTAAGCTATAAGACTTGCCCTATCGAGCTTCGCGACCCGTTAGCTCTTTCTCTGAAGGATGCAGAAGCTGCCCTCAAGAGCGTTTGGTCTTTGCCGGGTGTTTCCGAAGCCGTGGTGCTTGCCACCTGCAACCGTGCTGAAATTTATGTGGCTACGCTCTATCCGGAGTCATTGGCTGATACCTTGGTCAATTGGTGGAGTGAATTTGCGAACGTGGATTTCAATTCCATCGTGCCGCACTGCTACTATTTGAGCCATGGAGCTGCCGTTAGCCACCTTTATTCGGTTGTCTCTTCCATAGACAGCTTGGTTCTTGGCGAAAATCAGATCGTTGGGCAAGTGCGCGAGGCGTTCCGCAAGGCAAAGGACGCTTCGTTTACCGGCGGCCTTTTGAACCATCTGTTTCAAAGTGCACTGTCTCTTGGCAAACAGGTGCGCGAATGTACAGGTATTGGCGCGGGAACGGTTTCCATAGCCCATGCCGCCATGGAACTTTGCCGCAAGCATCTTGGCGATTTGAAGCCGCTTCGCGTGGGTATTCTTGGCCTTGGTGAAATGGGGCACTTGTCTGCTACGACTTTTGCGGGCGAAGGAGTTACGAACTTCGCGTTCTTCAACAGGACTTTTGAAAAGTGCAAGGATTTTGTCGCCCGTTTTGGCGGCGAGGCGTACGCACTCGAAGAACTGCCGAGGGAATTTGGCCGGCTGGACATTTTAATCACTTGCGCCTCTACGCAGAATTTCTTGCTCAAATCGACGGAAGTGCCGAATGCGTTGCAGACCGGCGTGCTTGTCGTAGATATAGCTTCGCCGCGCAATGTGGATCCGGTAATCGGGGCGTTCCCTGGCATTCGCCTGTTCAGCGTAGATGACTTGAACAAGGTAGTGGAACGCAATCGCGAAATGCGCCGCCAGGCGGCTGAAAAAGCCCGTGAATTTATTGAAAATGCGGCCAATGATTTTAGGGATTGGTTCTCTTCGCGCGACATGGCGCCGGTGCTTTGCCAAATGCAGGGCTACCATGAAACGGTCGGCCAGATGGTTCTTGAAAAGTGGAAGCAAAAGGTTGCTCCGGAAGAATTTGCTGTGCTCGAAAAATTCGAAGACGAATTGCGTAAAAAACTTTTGCATGTTCCTTTCGAAGAATTGCACCGATTGTGTGCTGCTGGCATGGGTTTGGAAAGCCAGCTAATTCTTGAAAAGCTGTATCCCATCAAAGACCTGGAATCCAGATTTAGAGAATGAACTTTAATTCGGAATGTAGAATCGTCTGTGGCGAATGAAGTAAATTTTGTATGAAGAAGAATTTGAAACTTGGTACACGCGGTAGTGCGCTTGCGCTTGCACAGGCTGAACTTGCAAAGGCTGCCATTGAAAATGCCTGCCCGGATTATTCTGTGGAAATTTGCATTGTGCGCACGTCGGGCGACAAGGATAGGGTTCGTTCCCTTGTGAGCCTCGGCGGCACGGGGGTCTTTGTCAAGGAATTGGAAGAACTGTTGCTTGCAGGCGAAATTGATTTTGCGGTGCATTCCCTCAAGGATGTTCCCGTCGAAATGGATTCTCGCTTGATGCTTGCTTCATTTTTGCCGCGAGCCTTGCCTTACGATGTGCTTGTTTCAAATGGAATCGCCTTCAAAGATTTGCCTCAGGGTGCGCGCATTGGCACGGGTTCGCCGCGCCGAGTTTTGCAGTTGAAAAAAATCCGCCCGGATATTGAATGTGTGGATTTGCGAGGCAATCTGGGAACGCGCATAGAAAAAGTGACTGCCGGGGAATTGAATGCAATTTTGCTGGGCGGTGCAGGCCTTGTTCGCCTGGGCTGGAAGGAACATATTTCGGAACAGTTCTCGCCGGAAGTCTTGACGCCTGCAATTGGCCAAGGCATTGTCGCGTTGCAGTGTGCTGAAGCAAACGAAGAAGTCCGGACCGTTCTTGAAAAAGTTTGCGATAAAGAGGCGGCTTTTGCTGCCCGCACGGAACGCTCCTGGATGAAGTATCTTGGTGGCGGGTGCCGCGTTCCGATGGCTGCTTTTTTGGAGCCGTGCAAAGACGGCTTTAAGTTCTATGCCTATCTTTCTACGCCGACGGGTGACAGCTATTACAGGGCTGTACAAGCATTCAAGCCGGGCGATGGCGAAGCGGATGTGCTTGGAGCATTTGGCGAAAACTTCGTGGCTGAATGCCAAAAGAGGAACATTCCGCTCCCTCGTGAAGTCGACGAACATGCTCTCTTAAATTTTTGGGGCAAGCTCTAGAGCTTTTTTTGCACTAGCGCCAATCGCTTCAAATTCGTCAGTTTTCTCGAAAAATTTTTGAACAGCCAGAACGCCCTTGCCGGAACGCAAAATCCAACGGCAGGGGTGTTCTATTTTTGCAATCTGCTCTGCTGAAAAAGTTGTTGCAATTGTTCTATATACGGGAACATGCTGAATGGAAATGTTGAAGCGTTTTGCCAGTTCGTTCAAATCTACGGCAGTTTCTTCTGCAGAAATCCAGGCGATCGTTTTGGGTAGATTGCCGTTTGAGCAAAGCTTTTGCAGTAAGTTCTCTGCACCGGAGGAATCTCCGCAAATGTCTGTTGCAAAGCCTTCCTTGGTCAACGCTTTTGCCGTACCTTCGCCAACGGTGATTACCTTGCCTGTAAAGCCGTTCAGCAAATTTCTTTGCGCGGCAAAGGTTGCCGCACGAGGACTTCCGAAAAATACAGCTTCAAAAGCTACCGTTGAAACGGTTGGGTAAAGCGGTTCCACGGCAAGGGCCGGCAAATGCAGCAATGTTGCATTCGCCTTGCTTGCCGAGTAGATCAGTTCGCTCGTTGGCTTTGCTATTCCTGTTTCAATCCACTGCATGTTCGCAATTTAACAAAATTGGCAAAATTTATTTCGCGTCAAAGTATTCAGATTCCGGGTAGCTGAAGTAGAGGCCGCTCACGGAAGCCTGCGGGTACATGGCTCCGTTTTCTGTAA
The DNA here is from genome assembly GCA_045615885.1 of Fibrobacteraceae bacterium. Lineage (GTDB taxonomy): Bacteria > Fibrobacterota > Fibrobacteria > Fibrobacterales > Fibrobacteraceae > UBA1765. The sequence goes on along the minus strand of JAZLFR010000049.1, from coordinate 177,739 downwards.
GGCTGATTCCTACGCCCGCAAAGTCGATCATCTTTGCGACCTTGAAAATTGCCTTTTGTTCCGGGAGCGATGGGTAGCCGACAGCCGGGCGAATGCCCTTCCAGTCGTGGTTGCTTGCGAGCTGCTTGCTCAGGTATTCTGCGCAGGCTTCGGCAAGGCGGTCACCGACAGTCTGCAGCTGGAGTACGTCGTAGTCGCTGCCGCCGAGCTCGGCCTTCATTTTTTCGAGGCGCTTTACGAAAGCTTCGCTAACGGTGCAGGCAAATGCACCCACATAATCGCGGAATTCATTGCCGTCGCCTGCGGCGCGTGCCTGGGCAGAAATTGCTGCCTTCGGTGCGACATAGTCGCAAAGGGCGAGACAAGTGCCTTCAAGTTTTTGCTGTCGCGGAGTTGCGATGTCGAGAGTCTGGTTGCAGCATGGGCAGTTTGGCTCGTGGCCGTTTCTGCGAAGTTCAATTTGAATGTAGTCTTCAAAACCTGCTGCTCGGTAGAACGCCTGTGTTGCGCGGAGCGCATATTCTTCTTTGCAAAGTTCAGCAATGAGCTTGTCTGCGTCGGCGCGGAGCTTGCGGCCTTCTTCGGAATCTTCCTTGACGCGCCAAGCGTAGAAGAAGTATGCCCAGCTAATGAGCGGAGTGACCTTTTCGACTGGAATCGGGGCGAGCTGCAGTTGTCCGATGAACGGTGGCTGAGCCGGCTTGTAGTTTGCCCAGTCGATGGCGAGCCTTCGTTCCACTGCCGGCGTGGCCTGTGCGATGGCTTCTTCCTTTGCGGCCGTCTTTCCGGACTGCTCGTCACGAATGCGGGCCTGTTCCTTGCGGTTTTCTTCGATGGTAGCTTCGCGTGTTGCCGGGTCCAAAAGTTTTACGGCAAGGCCTGGGTTGCTTGCGGCGTCGCGCACATGGAATACGGGGCCGTCATAGCATGGAGCAATTTTTACTGCGGTGTGGGTTGGCGAGGTTGTGGCGCCGCCGACGATGATCGGGATTCGCAACCCTGCCTCCTGCATGGCTTTTGCAACGGTGCACATTTCTTCGAGGGAGGGCGTAATCAAACCGGAAAGACTGAGAATGTCTGCCTTGTGTTCGATAGCTGCCTTTACGATGACATCTTCCGTGACCATCACGCCGAGGTCAACCATTTCAAAGCCGTTGCAGGCCATGATTACGGAGACGATGTTTTTGCCGATGTCGTGGACATCGCCCTTTACTGTTGCAATAACGATCTTGCCGCGCGATGCTGCTCCAGCTTCCTTGCCGGCTTCGATGTATGGCTGCAGAACTTCTACGGCCTTCTTCATGGTGCGGGCGGTCTTTACCACTTGCGGCAAGAACATCTTGCCTTCGCCAAACAGGCGGCCCACTTCGTTCATGCCGTCCATCAACGGGCCGCTAATGATATCTACTGGATTGTCGCCGCGGTTGATGAGTTCCATCAAGTCTGGCTGGAGCGTGTTGGATGTTCCCTTGAGCAAGGCTTCCTGCAAACGCTGTTCCGGAGTGAGGTTTGCGGCTGTTGCCGTTTCCGTAGCTTCGCCAGCGGAGCTGGCCCCTGTGCTTGTTGCAAAAATTGCCTTTGGGTCGTATTTGGTCCCTGCTTCCTTTGCCGCTGCGGCAGCTTCGTTCATGCGGCTTGCAATGGCAATCAGTTCTTCGCTTGCTTCCGGTTCCGTGTTATAGACAACCTCGGTAATTGCAAGGCGAAGTTCCATTGGAATCGTCTTGTATGCAATTTCTGCTGCCGGGTTCATGATAGCCATGCCCATGCCGTTTGGAATTGCAAAGTGGAGGAACACGGAGTGCATTGCTTCGCGCAGGTAGTTGTTGCCGCGGAATGCAAAACTCAAGTTGGAAAGCCCGCCAGAAATATGCACGCCCGGCAGATTGTCTGTAATCCAGCGGGTGGCGCGAATGAAGTCAGCCGCGTAGGCGTTGTGCTCTGCCATGCCTGTTGCAACAGTCAAAACGTTCGGGTCAAAGATGATGTCGCTCGGGTCGAACTGCAATTGGTTTACGAGAATGTCGTAGGCGCGTGCTGCGATTTTTACGCGGCGGTCGTAATCGGTTGCCTGGCCTTCTTCGTCGAAGAGCATGACGATGAGGGCAGCGCCCAGGCGGCGAACTGTCTTTGCGTGTTCAATGAAAGCTTCTTCGCCCATCTTGAGCGAAATGGAGTTCACAATGCATTTTCCCTGGCAGCATTTGAGGCCGGCTTCGATCACTTCGAATCGGGAACTGTCGACCATGATTGGCACGCGGCTTACAGCCGGGTCGGAAGCGAGCATGTTCAGGAAGGTTCTCATTTCCTGTTCGGCATCGAGCAGACCGTCGTCCATGTTCACATCGACGACCATGGCTCCATCTTCTACCTGCTTGCGTGCAATGTCCAAAGCTTCTTCGTAATTCTTTTCGTTAATCAGGCGCAGGAACTTGCGCGAACCTGCAACATTGCAGCGTTCCCCGACCTTCACAAAGAAACCTTCGGCAGATTGAATTGCCGGAGCTACGAGCGGTTCGAGGCCTGCAAGGCAAAGGTCCTTGCTCTGCGTTGCAGGTGCATGGCGCACATAGTCGCTCGGCAGTGCGTCAAGCATTTTTCGCATTGCGGCAATGTGGTCGGGCGTTGTTCCGCAGCAGCCGCCAATCATGTTTACCAAGTGTTCGTCCATGAACGGCTGCATCTTGCGGATCATGTCTTCCGGGGTGTCGTCATAGCCGCCGAACTGGTTCGGAAGCCCGGCATTCGGATGGCAGCTGATGTAGCACGGTGCCATGGCGTTCATGCGGCGCAGGTACGGAACCATGCCATCGGCGCCAAGGCCGCAGTTTAAACCCACGCTGAGCGGCTTTGCGTGCAAAACGCTTGTGACGAAAGCTTCGACGGTCTGGCCAGAAAGTGTGCGGCCGCTGGCGTCGCTCACGGTCATCGACAGCAAAACTTCGATATCCTTGAACTTTTCGGAAGTGGCCTTGACTTTGGTGTAGGCGCTAAGGGCCGCCTTTGCGTTCAGCGTGTCGAAAATCGTTTCGATCAAGATTCCATCGACGCCTTCTTCCATGAGCACCTGGATCTGTTCTTCGTAGGCGCTTTCGAGTTCGTCGAATGTGATGCTTCTGCTTGCCGGGTCGTTTACGTCTTCACTCATCGAAAGCATTTTGCTTGTCGGGCCGACATCGCCGAGCACGAACACTTTTTTGCCGACAGCTTCGCTTGCGGCCTGCTTTGCGATGCGGACGGAGGCTCGATTCATTTCTGCAATTTCGTTTTCGCGGTGGTATTCGTGCTGCGAAACACGTTGGCTTGAGAATGTGTTGGAAGTCAGCACATCGACACCTGCTGCCACGTACTTGCGCTGGATGTCGAGAATGACATCCGGGCGTTCAATGGACAGGTAGTCGTTGTTTGCACCCTTGATTCCGTAAGTTTGGATCATGGAGCCCATGCCGCCGTCGAGCAGCATCATTTTTTGTTCAAAAGCTTCGCGAAGAGTCATGATGGTAAGCCTTGCTGTTGTAAATACAGTTATAAATACAATTATTTATGTATTTATGCGCATATTGACAATATACAAAATTTTGTGGTGCTTGTGGAGGGGATTGTCGGATGGATTCCGAAAATACTTTACTAAATTGTGGCCCATGGAATTAGTTCGCTTTGTCTGCCCGCATTGCAGCCTGCGCATGGAAGCGCAGCTTGAAGGCAAGCCATCTTCGATGATGGTATTTGTGTGTGCGCGTTGCAAGTCGCCACTCATGCGCTATGCAGGCGAAGTTTTTGAGCTCGACAAAGAAGAGTATGCAGGGTTGCGTAAGAAGCTTTCTCCGGTAATCGCAAAGCTCCTGCAGGAACATAATGCGCCTTCCATTAGTGATGATGTGATGCGTGAACTTGCACAAGATTTGGAATCTTGCCAGGATGTCTCTGAATTCATCGATAAAATTTGAGTATCCTGAATTGCCGGTGGTAGAACATCGGCAGGAATTTTTAGACTTGCTGCAATCGCATCAGGTCGTCATTGTGCAGGCCGATACCGGTTCCGGCAAGTCTACGCAGCTTCCGAAATTTTTGTTGGAAGATTATTTAGATGGAAGACGGAAGACGGAAGACGTAAGAAAAAAGCATTTAAAAATCGGTATTACGCAGCCCCGTCGCTTGGCAGCCCTTTCCATTGCTGACCGCCTTCGTGAAGAACTGAAAGATGAAACTTTGGTTTCTTCAAAGATCCGTTTTTTTGAAGAAGGCCCTGCGGACGCTCCGCTCAAGGTAATGACGGATGGCATTTTGCTGCAGGAATTCCGACGTGACAGGCTCTTTAGAAATTACAGTGCCGTGATGATAGACGAAGCGCATGAGCGCTCGTTGAACATAGATATTCTGCTTGGCATTTTCAAGACCGTTCTCAAGGAACGCCCCGATTTTAAGCTGGTGATTGCTTCGGCCACGATGGATGCGGACTTGTTCAAGAACTTTTATGAAAACGCTGCGGTAATGCTTGCCGAAGGCCGCACATTCCCGGTAGATGTGGAATACGCTTTTGGCCGGGAAGCATCTTCGGAAGATCGCGATGATATAAGTGGCAAGGGCGATTGCGGCGTTTTGGACGAGGCGTGTGATGCAATTCTTGATTTGGAATCGAGGCACCGCGACCATTTACTCTGTTTTTTGCCGACGGAACGCGATATCCAGGACCTTTCGGAAATGCTTGCAAGGCAGCTGGACGATAGCTTTGAAGTGCTGCAGCTGTTCGGGCGTATGAGCCCTGCAGACCAGAAAAGAGTTTTCAAGAATTCCGGCAAGACGCGTGTCGTTCTTGCAACGAATATTGCAGAAACTTCCCTCACGATTCCTGGCATCGCATACGTGGTGGACTCCGGCTCGGCCCGCGTTTCGCGTTACAATGCGCAGGCAAGAATCCAGGGGCTCCCTGTCGAAAAAATTTCACAGGCATCAGCGCGCCAGCGCACAGGCCGTGCTGGCCGTGTAAAGCCGGGCGTTTGCATTCGCCTGTATTCGCAAAAAGATTTTTTGGATCGTGAACCATACACGGAACCGGAAATCCGCCGTTCCAATTTGGCAAACGTTGTTCTGCAGCTCAAGAGCCTGGGGCTCAGTGTAGAAAAATTTGAGTTCCTGCAGTCGCCGCCGCGCTCCGCGTTCCGTGGCGCATACAAGACTCTTTTTGAACTTGGCGCCGTTGCTGGCAGCGATGCGAGTGCGCAGGTTACAGGCTTTGGCTGCGAAATGTCAAAGCTCCCGATGGATGTTGCTCTTTCTGCGGTTCTTTTGCGCGCGAAGGAAGCTGGCGTTTTGCAGGCCGCAATGATTGTCTGCGCCGCACTTTCCATTCAAGATGTTCGCCTTACGCCAAAAGAAGAAGGAGAACGCAACAAGGCTCGCGATGCGCACCGAAAATTCGGAGGCCACAAGAGCGACTTTTTGCTTTACCTTTGCATTTGGAATGCATTTGTTGCAGAGTGGAGCAACGGCTCCTGGAACAAGCTTCGCAAATTCTGCGAAAAGCATTACCTGCATTTTTTGCGCTGCCGCGAATGGATTGATCTATACAATGAATACGGCCGTATTTTGAAGGCGGAATTCAAGGAAAGCGTCTGCCCGCTGGAATCGTTCCATCAGGATAGTTTGCACATTGCGTTGCTAGCCGGTTTCCTTGGCGGCATCGCAAAGAAGGATGTAGAAAACAACTGCTTCAGGCTTGTTGGCGGGCGAGATTCCTTCGTGTTCCCTGGCAGTGACCTTGCAAAGAAAACTCCGGATTGGCTGCTCTCTGCAGAAGTGCGCGAAACGAGTCGCGTGTTCCTTACAAAGAATGCTGAAATCAAGCCGGAATGGATTTTGCAAGTGGCAGAACAGTTCTGTACGCGTCGCTGGTTCGCTCCGACATGGAACAAGGATCGCGGCTTTGTAGAAGCGGTTGAGGAAGTTTCCTTCAAGGGCTTTGTGATTACGCGTGGCCGCCGAGTCGATTACGCTCGCATCAATCCAGAAGAATGTGCTGAAATTTTCTTTAGGGAAGCTGTCGTGAACATGGATGTGTCTAGGCCATTCCCGTTCATGGAACACAATGCGAAAGTTCTTGAAGCGCTGAGCGCAGCCGAAGTCCGTTTGCGTCGCTTTGGCCTTGCTCCATCTGAAGAAGTTCAGGTGGAGCGCCTTGTGGCAAGTGCCCCTGGCGTAAATTCCATCAAGACTTTAAAAGAGTTTATCCGTGAAAATGGCGATGAGGCGCTCCGCTACGATCTTGAGGAATTCCTGAATGAACAGGTCACTGGAATTTCCCATCACGAGCGCATGGCGCACCATATTGATTTGAGTTCCTTGAAGCACGGTGTGCAAAAAAAACAGAAAAAGGAAGAAGCGGAACTTGGCGGCTCCCTGGAATCTATCCGTTTGCTTGGCCGCGTGCTCACAGGCGAAATTGTATTTGATTCCAAACGACCATGCGACGGGCTTACGCTAAAAATTCCGGTAGAAATGCTTTCGGAAGTTTCGCCGGCAAAGTTTGCGTTGGAAATCAAGCGCTATAGGGATTGGATCATTGATTCATTCTTTAGCAGTCTTACGAAGGAAACTGCAAAGAAGGCTCCGTCGCTGCGTGCAAAACTAGATGATGCGTTCTGTGATGTTCTTGAAACTCATTTGGAATATTCTCCGGTGCATGCGCTTGCCGAAGCTTGCGCTACGATGGATGCGTTTAAAAATGCGGATGTCTCGTTGAATCCGGAAAAAGAATTTCATTTGAATCTTCATTTGTCTGTAATCCTCCCGGACGGGGAATTTTTGAAGATTGAAGTTTCTCCGGAATGGGGCGCGTTTGGCTATTTGAATGCGCTTCGTGAATATGTGCCTGAATATATTTCTGACTTGCCGTTCGGAACGCTGCGCTATGGCTATAGAGGTTCTAAAGTTTCTGTAATGGAATGTGCCGAGGCTGATTTCTATAGAAATGTTCGAGCAAACACCCGTGTTTTGAAACATCCAGAAAATGCATCTGCTGCTCTCGATAGAATCTCGCTCCTAGAAATGGGCGGAGCATTGACTGCTTTCAATTGCGAGGCAACTCCAATGGAACTTGTTTGCAAGTCGCTTGTGTGTTCCGATTGGATGCCGGAATATACGGAACGCTTCAGTGGCATTGAATTTGCAAAGGGCAAGCACATTCGCGATTTCCGTGAACTTGCTCCGGATTTTAAGTCGGGCGATTCGCTTTTGCGCATTGGCCTTGTAAAGCTTTGCTATGAATCAGCGCTCCTCGGAGGTGCCGCTTTTGCGAAGGCTTGGAACCGTTTGCGCGAAACGGTGGCGAACTTGCGCCACGGCAGAAATATTCCGGAAGAATACGTGCGTGTGGCAACCGCTGTTACGGAAGCACCGTCGGTATATCAAATTTTGCAGATAGCAGTAAAATTTTTGAATCTGGATATTTCGCTCCCGAAGGTTTGTGCCAACCCGTTTGAAAACATCGATGTAAAGAATGTGCGCGAAAGTTTCCGCAGCTTTTTGCAGGCCAAGTTCCTGCGCGAAGAAGAACGCAAGGAAATTCGCGATACGCTTGGAGTTTTGGAAAAAACTTCTGTAAATGCACCTGAAATTCTGGAACGTTATTTGAAGGCAAAACTGCTGTTTGAAAAGTATGATGCGCTTCGACTTCGCCGTGGCCTCCCCGAAGAAGATGAAGAAATCGAAGAGTCGGCGCTTGCAAAGCTCAAACTGAAGTTCGGGAAAATCTAGGTTATCTCTAAAAATTGAATTTTAAAACAAAAAAACGCCGCAGTTTTAACTGCGGCGTTTTTGCTTTGCAAACGATTAAACGCGCTTGAATATGAGCGATGTGTTTATGCCTCCAAAGGCAAAGTTATTGCTCATGACATATTCCACGTCCATCTCGCGGCCGGAACCGGTGATGTAGTCGAGCGGAGCGCACTCCGGGTCAACGTTCTTGAGGTTGAGATTCGGGCTGAACCAACCGCGGTTCATCATGTGTATTGCAAGCCAGGCTTCGATGCCGCCGCATGCGCCAAGGGTGTGGCCGATGTAGCTCTTGAGGCTGGAAAGTGGAACGGCGCGCTGGTTGAAGGCGTTGTAGGTAGCCCAGCTTTCTGCGATGTCGCCGTGATGCGTTGCCGTACCGTGGCCGTTCACATAGCCGATTGCATCTGGAGAAATGCCGGCGTCCTTCATCGCAATTTCAAGAGCAACCTGCATGGTCTCTTTTTTAGGCTGCGTAATGTGGTCACCGTCGGTGTTGTTGCCAAAGCCAACGAGTTCTGCATAGATGTGTGCGCCACGGGCCTTTGCGTGTTCGTACTCTTCAAGAATCAAGGTTCCTGCGCCTTCGCCAATTACGAGGCCGTCGCGGTCGCGATCGTAACTTGCCGGAGAAAGTTCCGGAGTGTCGTTCTTGGTGCTCGTTGCAAAGAGCGTGTCGAACACGGCAGATTCAGTTGGGTTGAGCTCTTCGGCACCGCCAGCAATCATCACGTCCTGCATGCCGTACTTGATGTTTTCGTAGGCCTGGCCAATGGAGAGGCTGCCACTTGTGCAAGCGGTGTTTGTCGTAATGATGCGGCCTGTTAAACCAAAGAATACACTGATGTTCACGGCGCAAGTCTGCGGCATGGAGCGGATGTAGCTTGTTGCCGTAATGCCGGAACAGTCGTAGGTCTTGAGCATCGAGAAAAAGTCTACAAGCGCGTTGATGCTTCCCATGGAGGAACCGTAAGCAACGCCCACGCGACCGGACTTCAAGAGTGCCGGGTCTTCGGTAAGGCCCGCGACTTGCATCGCCTTGTCTGCAGAAGCGAGAGCCATCACGGCAACACGGCCTGCACCACGAATCTTTTTACGCGGGTATTCCGGGAGAGCGTAGGTGATCGGGCCAGCAAGGCGCGTATTCATTTGGGTGTAGACATCCCATTCGTCCATGCGCACGATCTTGTTCTTCAAAGCCTTCAAGCTGTCAAAGCATTCGTCAACATCCTGGCCCAAGGCAGAAAGGCAGGAGCCTCCGGTAACAACAACTCTACGGGTCATGCAAGGCCTCCATTCACAGAAATAACTTGACGGGTAATGTAAGCGGCTCCTTCAGAAAGCAGGAACACGACGGTTGCAGCAACTTCTTCCGGCTTGCCGACACGCTTCATCGGGATCGCCGGCAAGATCATGTCGAGCGGAGCGTCCTTGATCATTTCGGTTTCAATGACACCTGGAGCGATGCTGTTCACGGTAATGTTACGGCTTGCAAGTTCTGTAGCAAGGGCCTTGGTTGCACCAATGAGGCCAGCCTTAGATGCACTGTAATTTACCTGGCCACGATTGCCGATAACACCCGAAACAGAAGACATGGTTATGATGCGGCCCTTGCGCTTGCGGCACATGGGCATTACAATCGGGTGGATAACGTTATAAAAACCGTTCAGGTTGGTATCGATTACCTTGTCCCAGTATTCATCGGTCATTGCAGGGAATGCTGTATCTGCGCAAACGCCAGCGTTTGTTACAACGCCATAATACACGCCGTTTTCTTCGATATCCTTTTCAAGGACTTCGCGGCATTGTTCGCGATCACGGATGTTGAACTGCAATGCACGAGCCGAGCCGCCGTTTGCAATAATTTTTTGAACTAGCTCTTCTACCGGGGCTGCATTGTTGTTATAATGAGCAATGACGGAATAGCCAGCTTCAGCAACAGCTAAAGCTATAGCTTGGCCTATGCCTCCGCTGGCTCCAGTAATCAAAACCTGTTTAACATTATCCATAAGTGGGCAAAATTTAGTTTATTTTTAGGATCTAGGATTTAGGGACTAGGTTCTAGTGCAGCTTGCATCTTATCTTACAAACCCACAGCCTTTTTAGGGTCTGGAACTTCCACCGTATTGACCGTTGCCGTGGCGACCAATTCATCGCCAACATAAGCCTGGCCGTCAAATGTAACTGCCATATCCACGCGAATGGTCTGCTTCATTTTCAACTTCACCACTTCGCCAGTCTTGAACACGTTGCGGAATGCCTTGAATTGCGAAACGCTCATGATGAAACCGACTTTGGGTTCTTCGTTGCGACTTTTGCCGTAAGCGCCGGAAAGTGCTGAAATGCTTTGGGCCATGTACTCAAAGGAAATCCAGACTGGCACGCCGCCGAGTTCTTCATCATAGAACATGCTGCTTTCTGAAATATCTACTTCCGTGGTAATTTCAAGAGTGTCCCAGCTGTAAGAGGTGATGCGATCCAAAAGGAACATTTTGCCTGTGTGCGGAACAAGAGCTTCTACGGATTCTTTCGTGTTAAATTCCATCATGATGAATTCTCAAAAATGTTTTACAACGAGGGAGGCGTTGCAGCCACCGAAAGCAAAGGAGTTGGTAATTGCAATGCGCTCGCCCTTGGTGTTGCACTGCATTTTTTCCATGGGCTTAGCCAAGCGAACTTTTGGGAGCTCGTCGTCAACTACGCCGTCAAACAAATGTGCTGGCATGTAGCCTTCCGGGTCTTGGAGAGCAAGACAGCAGAATGCGGTTTCCAGGGCGCCTGCGGCGCCGAGCGTGTGGCCTGTCAAAGCCTTCGTGGAACTTGCTGGCGTTGCATCGCCAAAAACTGCGTTTACGGCGCGGCTTTCCATGGCATCGTTTAGGCGAGTGCCTGTTCCATGCAGGTTGATGTATCCGACTTCTTCCGGAGAAACTTCAGCATCGGCAAGAGCTGCCCGCATTGCTGATTCTGCGCCCTTTCCGTCAGCGCGTGGAGCGGTAATGTGATCAGCGTCTGCACTTTCGCCAAAGCCCGCAACGCAAAGGTTCGTGATTTCGTCCTTTGTTACAAGGAAGTATGCAGCGGCGTCGCCGAGCGTCATGCCGTGGCGATTCTTGCTGAACGGATTCGTTGGCTCAGAGGCCATTGCCTCTAGCGATGAAAATCCGTATGCAACAGGAATTGCAGCGATATCTACGCCACCCACGATGGCCGCGTCACAATTGCCTGCATAAATGTTGTTTCGAGCAGAGACAAATGCGCTTGCGCTAGAGGCGCATGCAGTAGAATGCACCTGTAACATGCCGGTAATTCCGTAGCGGTCTGCAATGTACTTGGCCGGGTATTCTGCGCATTGAAATTCCAGCTTGTAACCTTCTGGGAAAGCTCCGGTTTCTTTAAAAGTCTTGAGAGCGGCGAGGCTGACTTCGGAACCATTGTCGCATGATCCGATAAAAATGCCGACTCGATCTGCACCGTATTTGGCAATGGCTTCGCGAACGGAATCGTCTATGTCACGCAAGGCTGCTTGGCTCAAACGGTTCACGTGATTGTCAAAAACAGGTTTCTCTACAGCAGGGAGCAAATCCGCAGAAATTGTTGCGGCATGCTTCATGGAGCCTGCAAAGTCTTTTGGGCTCATATCGCCGCGGATGCCCTTTTTCAATTTTTCGAACACTTCAGCTTTGTCGCCGCCGAGGATTGAGTAGAAACCAAAACTTTTAATGTATAGTGGGCGCATCGTTATTCCATTACAGAAATATGGTATGAATAATTTCTTAAAAAATTTGAAAGCGTCAATTCATTATTTTCTTTTACGACTTCAATAACGACTTGGTCTTTGTCTTTGACGCTTCTTTTAAAACCGTTTTCAGTTTTCTCTTCGGTAAAAAGGAGTGAACTTTGCGCAAAATGATTTTTCAGCGTTTCGCTTTCGGCAAAGCAGAGTTGAAAATCGGCAACGACATATTCCGGCGACATGTTCTTTGTATCGAGTACGGAACTGCTAAAAGAAATGGAATCTTTAGTGTAGTAGAGTTCTGCTATCGTAGTGCCGAAACTGCCTGCCAGATAGACGGAAAACAGGGAGTCGTTTGCGGAGACATACGCTTCTGCAGAGAATGTCTTTTCTCCGTAGCGGCCTTCCAGATGCTGGGTCGCTTCGCCCAAACTTGCAGTAGCGTTTACCGGCAGAATCGGAAGCTTTACCTGGTCCGTGTAATACACCGGAGTGAATTCAGTGCGGACACTTCTACTAGAGCATGCGGCAAGCACGCATAGTAAGGGTATGCAAATTGTGATCCACAAGAATTTCATTGTGGTGTAAAGATAGAATTATATTTTACAGTGGACAGGAGTAAGGAATCAGGAGTCAGGAATCAGGAGTCAGAAATCAAGATGCAATATACAAGAAATTGCAAGAATTAGAAACTAGAAACCAGTAATCAGTCGGAAGTAGAAAGACGGAAGTTAGGATCTGTAACTTACCATGTCTTGGCGAGCGGAGCGCGGCCATCCAGGGGTGTGGATAATAAATTTTCTGGATTGCTTCAATCCTTCGGATTTCGCAATGACATTCCATTATTCATTATTAATTAAACAATCAGACAACAGACGTCAGCCTACAGCCGACACATTGGAAATCAACATTCCACTAACCCCTAGATCCTAATAACCCCTCTCGTCTCTCGTCTGTAGGCACGCAGTGCCGTTCTCTCGTCTAATCGACAATGGCGCAAACAACAAACTGCCTAGAATGCCGAGGAATACGGCGAGGCCAAATGTAAATACCGGGTTGAAATTGCTGAAGGCAAGTGTGCCAAAAGAAAATACGGTTGTCATTGCTGAAACTAGCACGGCAAGCGTTGTAATGCCTGCATGTTTAGAACCTTCCCTAAAGAACAAGGCGTAGTCAATGCCGATTCCCAAAATCAAGATGACCCCGGAGACTGCAAAAATATTGAACGGAATATTGAAATAGCCAAATATGGCTGCCGTGAAAAGACTTGCCAAAAGTGGAGCCCGCAAAACTCGGAAAGCACCGGCTGGCTTATAGACAAAAGAAAGCAAAACAAATATGACAAGGTACGCGGCGAGCACTAGCCAGAGTGCAATTTGAGAAAGCTTGGTAAGCGTAGAATTGATTTCGCCCATTTTATCTACAGCGTAGATGTTTGAAGAAAGGTTTGAAAGGTTATTTATTTTATCTACATTCCGCATATGCAGCGGCAAAACAACGCTGTAGTAGGAATCTCCAACACGGCCGAGCCAAAGGGAACTCAAAAGTTCATTCCATTGTTTTGGCAAATTACTTTCTGGAGAAAGGTATTCAGGCTCTTTTTGCATTGACTTTTGAAAAATGCTGTCGCTTTCAAAGCCAAAATTTTTAAGCATTGCACTTGCATTTGGTGCCAGTTTTTCTTTTGCAATGTTGAAAGTTTCGCGCTGCGATTTTTGCGAAGTGATGTAGAGTGTTGTTGCCAAAAAGTTTTTTAATGATGAATCGGCAATTTCCTGCGAAAGTCTTGAGGTGAGCAATTCTTCTGTTTCAAGAACTTCCTGTTCCGAATTGCCTTTGACAATAAAGTAGAAGCCTGCAGAGCCAAAGTCAAGAATGCGGTTGCTTAGCTTTTCGGATTCGAGCAGTTCGTCTGACATTTTGTAGAGGCTGCGCAAATCGGTATGCAAATCCAGTCTAAAAAATCCGGGAACAAGGGCTGCAAAAAATGCGAGGAACATTGCTACCTGCGCTACGCGCGGCAAACTTTGGAGCTTTGCGTAGAATGCCGAAAATAGGTTCGGAATAAGTAGCGGCACTTTTTTGCCTGTTGCTGTAAAACGGTTGAGTTTTGGGTAAACCAGGTTTGTCGTGAAGTATGCACTTGTAAGGCCTACAAGGACAAACACAGCCATTTGCTGCAAGAGCGGGAACGGCGAAATGGAAAGTGCAATGTAGCTTAACGCTGTCGTTGCAAAACCAAGAGTCAAGCTTTTGAAAATCTGCTTGCGGGCGTCGCCCTTCGAAAATGCAGCATGGGTCCAGTAATGCACGGAATAGTCAATTCCAATGCCAATTACAGTTGTTCCAAAGACAAATGTAAAAATGTGAATGTTGCCGAAAACAAGCCAGGTGCCGCAAAGTGCAGTGCCTATTGCAACGCTCAACGAGCCGATTGTTGCAACAATCGGCAACGGCGTTTTGAACACGTAGAGCAGGAGAATCAAAATGGCTAGCATCGAAACACCGGAAATCCAGAAGATTTCTTGTTGAGCGTTCGCGGAGCTTTCGTAACTATGGAACGGCACTCCGGACTTTGCTACAACAAGACCCGGATTTTCATTTTTCAATTGCTGAATGCGTTTTTCCAGACGCGTTAGAACATGGTCTTCGCTGGCAAAGGACGGCACATTTTTAGAAAGCGTTGCCGAAATGAAAATGAAGCTTTTTTCGTCGTTTGCAACCAGGTAACCGTCTTTTGTCGTCAAGTTTTTTGGAATTAGCGGGGAGTGGATTGTCATGCGGTCAAAAGCGCGTTCCCCGAGCAAAAACGGATCTTCTTCCACATTGCTCAAGTCTGCAATCGTGAAAGCGCCAAAGGCGCGTTGCAATGCTTCTTCTTCGAGGGCGCTCGAACCTTGCGATAGTTCCTGCGCAAAATCTTTACCCTGCAAACTAAAGCGATGCTTGTAAATGAATTCGCGAGATTTCGATAAATCGTTCCCATCTATAGTCAAGCGGAAACTTTCAAAAGAACTATCCTTGGCAAACGCTGCGCCCAAGGAATCTGCTGCCGCGCGAGCCACTGCAAAATCTTCGTGCCCCACAAACAAGTTGATCTGCGACATTGTTCGGGAAGAAAGTTCCTTCTCGGCAGCAGAAATTTCACGCAAACCTGTGGAGTCCGGGAGTACAGAAAAAAGGTCCTGGTTTATTTTTAGGGGCGAAAAACAAAGAGCAAGCGCAACAATCGCTGCATGAAAAATCACCCATAAAAATGAACTACGCATTAAATACCTTCAAAAGCCTTTTTCTGTTCGCTAGTCAATGTTGCACTTGGCTTTTGGCTAGTAAATTCGTAGGTGAGCGTGTTTCCGTCGCCATCCAAAATCAAAACGCTTGTAAGTTGCGCAACATTCTTATCTAACGAGCTTAAATTCAATTCAATGCTTGCAATCACCTGGCGAATCGCCTTTTCCTTAGGAACAAGCGTAAGCTTCCAACCAGTATTTTTTACGGCATCTGCAGAAACCGTAAAATGCTCTTCCAAGCTCTTTACGTTCCCAGAAAATACGGACTGGATCGTTTTAGAAAACTCGGCAAAGATTGCGTTTTCAGAAGCATCCATTTTAGAGACTGCTCCGCTGGCAGAGCGCTGGACCATCTGCTTTTCCGTAATGATCATGCTTGTCTTGAACGGTTTTTCTGTATTCCAAACGACGCCTGTACCATTTGCAATCAAGAATGTTCCCGTAGCTTCAAAGTTACGGGAGATTTTTTTGATGTGCTTCACTTGCTTGAAGTTGCCTTCAATGGCTGCATTTTTAGAAAACTGTTCAAGTGCGGCTACAGCTCCTGCCGGGATATTGCTTGCAAAAGTTATGCTCACTGCAAGGCAAATAAAAAACAGACTTTTCAAAAAGTTCTTCACTATCTATCTTCCTCGATACCTTCGGCCTTAAGAACTTCGCGAACCCGCTCCACAAAAACTGGCGGGCATACAAAGCAGGATTCCCTTGTTGCCATGTTTACAGCCATCTGCATGGTTTCTGCCTTTGTCAGCACGGTGCCAGTTTCGGCATCGTAGAACACGTAGGCAAGCTTTAGGCTGAATTCGTACTCAACAAGTTTGATTTCGCAGCGGATTCTCTGCAGCAATGTCATTGGGCGCAAGTATCTGATGTGCATGTCAACCACAGGCCATACAAAACCACTCTTTTCCATGTCCATGTACTGGTAGTTGATCTTTTTTAAAAGTTCACAACGGCCAACTTCCATATACTTGACATAGTTCCCGTGCCATGCAACCTGCATGGAATCTACATCGTAAAATTCAACGCGAAATTCAAAAGACGTGCTTAAATATTTTTTCTTTTGGGTCATGTCGTTTTGTTCCAAAAATTATAGAAGTTGTACCATTGGTAAGGGTGCTTTAAGCAAAGTTTTTGCAGCAGAGTTGCATACTCGTTCAAAAGTTCCTTGATTTTTGTTGGCTTTTCTTTGCGGGAACATTGGAACGATGTATTTGCCTTTACAACATGCATTTCATACTGTGATGAAATGTCGAAATCGTTTTTGCGAATGCCAAAGGCAAAATAGATGGGAGCGTTCAAAACGCTCGCGAGCATGAATGCGCCTTCCGGGAAGTGTGCTGCTTCGCCCATGAATTCAGTTTCGAGAAAACGTCCGCGCGTATTTGCCGATGTCCTGTCGCCTGCAATCACGATCAAGTTGCCGTTTGCAATCTGGTCCTTCATCCAAATTGCAGAATCAATTCCAACATTGTTTGCATCGATTACGTTTGCCATCAGTTCCGGGTTCAATTCACGGAGTAGGTCGTTGAATTTGGAAGTTCCCGAAAAATCTACGACAGGGAACACCTTGAAATCGTTTTTCGTATGGTGTTCACCGAAGCTTGCAAGGGAACGGAGCATCTCCATGTTGCCAAGGTGCGAGCAAATCATGAACGCGCCTTCGCCCCGTTCAAGCTGTTCTACGAGTGCGTCCAGGTCATCATCCTGTTTTTCGACAACACCCAGCTTTAAAGCGCCTTTAAAGCCGCGAAGTTTTTCGATCATCGAAAGCGCAAACGAAAGAATGTGCTTGTAGGTTCCGAAAAGTTCAATTCGTTTTCCTTGAATTTTTGCCAAGCGTGCAAGATAAGCCCTGGAACGCTTGCGCACAGGCATCGCTCCAATCCAAAAGAAAAAGCAAATCACCGCAGTGCAAAGTTCCACAAGCCAAAGCGGCAAATGGCACACGACCCAAAGCATAAAGCGAAAATGCCAGGTGCTGCCGCCAACTTCCTTAACTTCTGACCAATGTTCGTTTTCACTACAATTCATAATCGAAGTTCAAATATAAAAAAGCTCAGTAAGGAGCTTTTTTCAAAGGTTTGAATAAGTGATGTTCAGTCGGTAAAATTACCCCTTTAGGCAATTAAGCGGGACTACAAAAACGCCATCAGGACGTTTATAGGCAGCTCCCGTTGCCGTAAGAACCATTTTGAAAGCCAGGTTCTTGTCGTCAACAATTTGTTCTAGCTTGTTCAAATTGCGAGCACCTTCTTCGATAAGTTTTTCGCCGCCTAATTTGATTTCTATAGCAGCCCACTTACCCTTTGGCGTGTGGACAACAGCGTCGCACTCAAGCCCGTTGCTATCGCGATAATGTTTTACCGTGCCTTCAAACAAACTGGAATAAATAGACAAATCGCGAACAGCCAAGTCTTCAAAAAACAATCCAAAAGTGTTCAAGTCTTGTAACAAATCATCCGGGGAAATTCCCAACGCTTGGCACGCAATGGAGGTATCCACAAAATGCCTTGTAGCCGTAGTGCGAACAGTAGCCTTGCTACGCAAGTTGGGATTCCAGGCATCAATATCTTCCAGAATGTAAAGATCCTTAAGGGCATCGCAATAATCGTCAAACGTTTTAGCATCCATTGTCCGGTTATTGTTCTCTACAACATCGGCAATGAGAGTCTTACAGCTGGCCTCGGTAGATATATTCCGCGCATAGCTCCGCAAGATCATGCGCATAACCTCGGGTTTCTTATTTCTAAACTTTTGATTTTCGCTAGTATCAAAGTTGAACAGTCCATTGTAATAGTTGGCGGTAACATCCAAGGCAACGTCGCGATCCGTTTGTAAAGACAAAGGCCATCCCCCGCGACAGGTCAAAAACGCAATGTCCCTTAAGGACTTTTCCTTATTTTCATCGAACACATTTGCAGTTCCAGCAAACAAGTCCTGCAAAGACACTGTCCCCTTTGAATCTCCAGATTCAAACAATGACATGGGGCGCATTTTTAACGTGACAATTCGCCCAGCCCCTGAGTGATAGATATTGGTCTTGTCCGCAGGAGTGGAGCTTCCGGTTAAAATGAACTGTCCAAAAGCAGGATTTTCGTCAATCCAAGCTCGGGCTTCATCCCATATTTCAGGAACAGTCTGCCACTCATCGATAAGCCTAGGAGTTTCCCCCACAAGGGTATTTCGAGGTTCCATTTTCGCCAAATTAATGGCAGCCGAAGTATTCAGTTTGGCCACACTTTTTGCAAAAATCGATGACGTCGTGGTTTTCCCGCAGAATTTGGGTCCAGCAACAAGCACAACCCCACAAGATTTCAACTTGCGGCGGATGGATTCTTCGATGTAGCGACTGTAATACTGAGCCATAAAACATCCTATTTTCGACAATTTTATGAGAAATATATAAAATTCCTAAATTTACTGCAATAAAATTCCCAAGATTGTAGTATTTTTACTCCCATAATTGTAGAATTTCGAAAAAAGGACAAAAAATTACCCCAAGGGATTGAAACCCTGGGGCGAATGTTTTTAAGGCTTTGCTTCGCTAAGCCTTGGCTTGGCATCCCACCGACCGTGGGTGCCTAGTTAGTCCTGGAGACAACGCACCGAGAATGCGTAACCCTTGGAATACTGGTTAGAACCAAAAGTTTTGAAGATATTAAACATCCAACCATGAGCATGGTCGCGGCCTCCTTCCTCAGAAGACCAGAATACAGCCATACTGCTTTGAAGAACGAATCTGCCATCATAGTTTTCAAAGTATCCCGCCGGCAATACAGCGAAACCGAAAGAATCAGAGCCATTACCACTACTACCATCAGCACCACTTATCCAACCACTCTTTGACTTCAGTTCTTTACCTGCAGTACTAGTGATTTGAACTTTATTACCTACAGCAACATCTACATTTCCCCGCAGAGCCTCCCACTCACCATGGCGAGGTAAATGCCACCCCTCTGGACAAACACCTCGTACCAAAACCTTCGACACCTCTGAAGCAACTCTACATTCCTTACCAAAGCCACAGCCCTTACCAACACCTTTCAAGTCAACCATACCGGCACTATCCATGGCAGCAGCCCATGTATACAGGCGACCATACTTATTGCAGTTGGCAGGATTGTTGTCGTAGCACATTGAGCCAGGTACATTCACATTCAGGTTTTCAGCCATCCATACTTGTTCACCTATTTTCACAGTCTTGTATGTTTTACCATCTCGGGAATCCTTAAGAGTACCGATACTGGATTTTTTTTCTTCATTCTCACTCAACGACGCCTTCCGCAGGGACGCTTTGTCACCCTCATTAGGGTCCTGAAGGCAGCGAACCGACCAAGCGTTATTGCTACCGTTATTACTCGAGCTGCGAAACACTTTACCGTCCTTCATGATGACCCAAAAGATTTCGAAGCCAGCATGGAACATCCAGAATTGCGTACCAACACCCTCGCCGAGGAAATCTTGACTACCGAAGCGTCCGCCGGCCGGCAAAACAGCGAAGCCGAAGGAATCAGAGCCGTTGCCATCGTCCCATCCATTCTTTGACATCAGTTTTGTGCCAGAACCATCGGAACCTACACCTCCTACGGCATCCCATAAAGAACTCCATTCATCAGAATTAGGCAAGTGCCAGCCGGCAGGACAGACTTTCTTTGCCGCCTCCCAAGTGTAAAGGCGACCATATTTTTTGCAATTGGCAGAATCATTGTCGTAACATACGCTACCACTGGTCTTGTAATTTAAATTTTCGGCCATCCATTCTTGTTCACCTATTTCCACGGTCTTGTATGTTTTACCATCTCGGGAATCTCTAAGAGTTCCAGCCACGGAACATACGACAAACATACCGACAACCACGCAGAGTTGCTTCATTATTTTAGATTTCATATTCTTTCCTATATTGATTTTCTGCCATTCACTCATATCGAAGCATGAAAAATGCACCAATATATTTACTATTCCAAATGTAAACAAAAAAAAACAATGTCAAGTAAATTTTCAGAAACGGTCATCTTTGGGGCATTTCGATAGTCTTGCGTCCCACAAAAGCGTCGATTTTTTGGGGGAAGGTCAAAAAATTGCGTGTGTTTTTAGTCATTTCACACGGTTGTCAAAATTTTACAATTCTTATGTGCCCAAATTTCCTTGAAAAAGCGTTTCTATAAAGGAGACATTTTTAAGGAAAAGTATATGCAAAGTATTGGATTTGATTTACAATGTATATATATTAGCAATAAAGAAATAACATGGAACAAAGAAAAAGAGGAACTGCTTCTAAAAAGTCGAAATATTGACTTGAACAAAGTGTCAATGCTAATCAAGGAACACAAATATCTTGTTGGCCCTGTTCCAAATCAAGCGGGACATCCGGGGCAAAACATGTTTATCGTGAAGTTGGATGACTACGTAGTTTGCGCGCCCTTCGTTATAAATGAAGATTCTATTTTCATCAAGACGGCGTTTCCTTCTAGAATGTTCCAGAAACAATGCAAGGATTTATTATGAGAAAAAAGAAAATAAAATTACTTTGCGAGCCCTTCGATGAAGAAGAAAGAGCTCTCATGGAAGCTGTAGAAACGAGCGAACCAAAGCTTCTGCCTCCAGAAGAAATCGAAGCTATCAAAAACAGTATTTCCACCAAATGCGTTTGCATTAGAATCCAGGAATCCGATGTCGAGGGCTTTAAGCAAAAAGCTTTAAAGGCAGGCATCCCTTACCAGACTTTAATAAATTCCGTGCTCCATCGTTACCTGACAGGAGACCTTGTTCCAAAGGAATCCTTATAAAGACTGTAACAAAAAGCCCTGTAAGAAACTTTTCACAAAGGATTGAATAAGTGATGTTTGGGCTGTAAAACTATCCCAAAAGCGTCAATTTTTTAGGGGAAAGTCAACGCAAATACCTCTTTTTCAATATTTTTATCTAAAAGTGTATTTTTATTCAAGAATTTTGCATTAACTGAAAGATTTCTTGTCTAAATCTTGATTTATTTTATATATTTAGATAAGAAATAATAAAAACTAAGTCTAAATCCATGAAAATTATTGGAAGAAAAAGGGAAATTCGGGAACTTGACCATTATGTAGAAACCGACAAGTCGGAGTTCATCGTCGTCTATGGCAGGCGTCGTGTAGGCAAGACTTTTTTAATCCGCGAATATTTCAACAATAATTTCGCCTTTCAGGTGACGGGCATCCACGACGGTTCCAAGGAAATGCAGCTGGCGAATTTTGGCATGGCCCTAGGCAAGTATTTCGGAACCCGAAGCCTCCCCAGAACATGGCTTGACGCCTTCTCCATGTTGCAAAAGGGGCTTGACGAGCTGAAGACCGAGGGCAAAAAAGTTGTTTTTATCGACGAAATGCCCTGGATGGAAACTCAGAAATCCGATTTCTTGCGGGCATTCGAAGTTTTCTGGAACGGTTACGCCGCGTGGACTCACGACATTTTGCTTATCGTGTGTGGATCGGCCACCACTTGGCTTACGGACAACATTCTGAATAACATCGGCGGGCTTTATAACCGCTGCACTGGCCGCCTATTCCTAAAGCCGTTCTCGCTGGGCGAAACGGAGGAATACCTGAAAGACCGGAACATTCTCTGGAGCCGTTACGACATCATTGAACTTTACATGGTAATGGGCGGCATTCCCTTTTACCTGAGCCAGCTAGATCAATCCTCGACACTAGCCAAAAACATCGACGATATATTTTTCAAGGAAAGGGGAAAGCTCTGGAACGAATTCAATAACTTGTACGCAACCCTGTTTAAGAATGCTGACGCGCACATAAAAGTCGCGGAGGCGCTAGCCTCAAAAAAAATGGGCCTTACGAAATCCGAAATTTCAGAACTTACGGGACTGCCCTGTAACGGAGTGCTTACCAAAATCCTGGATAACCTGGAAGGTTCCGGCTTTGTCCGTTCCTATGTGTATTTCGGCAACAAGAAAAAGGAGACCACCTACCAGCTTGCCGATTACTACACCCTATTCTATTATCGTTTTCTGAAGGACTCCAAGCGCGATGAAAATTATTGGGAAAATTCCCTGGACAACCCGTCAAGGCTTGCATGGGCAGGATATTCCTTTGAGCAGGTTTGCAAGGACCACCTTTCTGCCATTCGAAAGAAACTGGGGATTTCGGGAGTGCTATGTGAGCATTCGTCGTGGTTCAGCAAGGGGGATGCCGATTCCGGCGAAGTCCGGCGAGGTTGCCAGATAGACCTCGTCATCGACAGACGCGACAGGGTCATCAACATCTGCGAAATGAAGTTCAGCCGCAATGAATACGTCATCGACAAGGATTACGACATGAATCTTCGCCATAAGATTGGGCAGTTTCAGCGGGAAACAAAGACCAGGAAGGCCATCCAGCTGACTTTTGTAAGCCCGTACGGATTGAAGCGTGGAATGTATTCCAGCACGGCCCAGTCGGAGGTCAACGCAGAAGACCTTTTTTCGGGCGAATAGTAAAAAGCAAGTCAACGAAAAACGACAGACAGCCCAGCTATGGATGCCTGGGCTTCGCTTTTACAAGTTATTTCTTCTTGAATTTTCTTGCAAGGAGTATTGGCAACCGAAGCAGCATTCCGCAAACGAGCTTCGTATGCGTTGCAGAAATCGCGATGTTGTCGTGCAGGGCCCTGAAGTTCGAAACGCCGTCTTCCGGGTATGTGACCTTGATCGGGTAAAAGTTCATCTTGATGCCGGCCCACGAAATGCGAACCATAATTTCAATATCGAAACCCATGCGAAGGTTCGTGATCTTCCTTGCAATCGGGAGTACCGTTTCGAGCGGATACACGCGGCAACCGCACATGGTATCTGGGATTGCGGTAGAAAGAGTTTCTACATAGACCCAGAAATTCGTAATCTTTCGGCCCTGTTCGCGAGCTTTTGGAACAGTCCCGTCGTACTGCGGGAATGCAGAAATCACGTTGTTCGGGTGCTTCTTTGAAGCCTTGATAAAGAACGGAACGGCGTTCAAGTCGTGCTGGCCGTCGGCATCGATCTGCAGGGCATGCGTAAAGCCGAGTTCTGCGGCGCGCTTGAGACCAGAAACCACTGCGCCGCCCTTGCCCATGTTGACCGGGTTTGTAACAAGGTGTGTGCCCGGAACTTCGGCAGCAATCTGTTCTAGAATGGCGTGACCTTCTGGAGTGTTGCCGTCATCAACAAGCATGACAGCAAGCCCCGCTGCAGAAAGCGCTTCCGCTACATGGCGACTCGCAGCTTCATGGCGATACACTGGCACTACGGCGCAAAATTTCTGTTCCATTTTTTCTTCCATTCCACTAATCCTATACCTTTAACACAATGATGCCCGAGCTGAGTGTTTTTCCAGAGGCTTCGTTTGTGATGCTGAACGACAGCTTGCCTGTTTCTGCATTGTAGTTTGCTGTAATTGTTGCCGGCTCGCCCGGGAATATCGGGTTCGTGAACTTTGTGCGCTGAATACGGTCAAGTTCCTTCGGCACGTTCAAAAATGCACGGGCAAGGCGCAAGACCACATCGACTTGCACGACGGCTGGCAACAGCTTGAAAGTAGGGAAGTGACCGTTGTAGTAATCGCTTGTTTCCGGGAATACCAGGGTAGCAGTGAAAGAACCTACGTCACAGCTGAACTTGACTACATTGAAGTTACCGTTTTCACCCAGGTTGAATAGCGCCTGAATGTCGCGGTTCTTGATTTTGCCTTGAGTATCCTGAGGGAGTTCCTCGAGATAGCGCCATTTTTTTGGAGTCACTGTATTTTCAAGAAATGACATAAGATTGTTCTTAAAGAAATTGTTGATTTTAAGTTTGCGAGCGTCTGCAAATTTTTTGCGTCCTTCGGCATTGAGTACGATAGCCGCGGCAAGGTATTGGCGTTTGCCAGCCATGGGCACCACGCGCACATCTTGCACCAAGCCGGTTTGCCGGATTCGCATTTCTACTTCGGGGAGCGATATGCGTTTTTCCTCAATCTTTACGATGGAATCTGCGCGGCCTAACAGCTTGAAAGTTCCGTCTTCGCCAACTTCGCCCAGGTCTCCAGATGTAAAGCCATCTGGTTCCAAAACATAGTTTGACTTGATGTTCAAGCAGCCATTTTCAGCGATGCTCATTTTGCACGACTCAAAGGGAATCCATTCGGAGTGGTCTACGATTTGACGATGCGCTATGGCCCCAGTTTCGCTGCTTCCGTAGATTTCTGTGACCTTGGTGTTTAGCAGTTCGCCGGTCTTTCGCGAAACGTCTTCTGGCAGCGGGCCGCCGGAAGAAAGTACCAAGGGAGAATTCTTGAATTCTATTGCAGAGTCCGTTTCTGCGATGAAGCGCTTTAAGAATGCGGGGCTCGAAACGAGCACTACGCCCCGCCCCGCAAGCGTTGCAATTTCTGCAGGGTAGTCGATGCGGGTGCGCTTGAACGGAACGCCAAGAACAAGCGGAACAAAGAATGCAAAAGCCTTGCCGTAAACATGGTGGTGGTTCACCGTGCTATATACTCGGTTGCCTTCGTATTGATCGCCCAGGGTTTTGCCAAGTTCAAAGGCTTCGTTTTCAAACAGCCAGAACGGCTTGTTTAGAACTTTAGGTTCTCCGGTGGTTCCCGAAGTAAACACAGCCATTTCTGCAGAACTTTTGTCGAATGTGTTCCAACGAATTTCTTTGGAATCGTTTTTTAAAAGGTCTTGAACTAGCACGGCCCCGAGTTCCGTTGCTGCGGGAGCATCTGTAATGAGCCCCATGCCGTCTTTCTTGATTTCCTTCAAGAACGCTTCTTGGCGGTTGGCCGTCACAAAGGCTTTTTTGCCGCCCTGGAGCATTGCCATGAGGGCGACCAGGTAAAAATAGGCGTCGTCGCAGTGGAGTATCCACGATTTGGTAGAAACGGAATCAAGGTAGATGCGCACCTTGGAAACATCGCTCACAAACTGGTTCCAGGTGACTTCCCCGGAATCACCATCTTCAAAACAAACCACGCAATCGCCTGGTCTGGAATCTACCTTAAACTCACTTACTGGTATGTAGGATTTCATGTTGTGCTGAACAACCTTTCGAATAATGAATTCTACTCCAAAGAAAACTCCGATTAAAATGTATGAAATTAAACCATTGTACAAAGACCATACTTTTTCGGAGGCGCACAATACGGTTGCAAAAGAAATGGTTCCGTTGACTACGAAAAAAATGCACCAGGCAAAAGTGACCTTGTCGCAGTAGCGCTCCACTAGTTTGCCGACTGGCGAACGCTTGATTGTCTTATCGCCAAGGTTTGCCATGCGGAACGCAAACGACGGCTTTTTCCAAAGCGTGAATGCAAAAAAGGCGAGTAGGCTAAGGTTTACAAGCACCGGGTAGAACTTGAGGAACATGATGCTGTCTGCGCAAAAAGAAACAACGCCGCAAACAAGAATCAATGCAATCAGGGCGATTGTTTTGATTAAGTTTGCCCTGCCAAGTGCGCTGGAATCACTTTTGTTTTTCGTAAAGTTCAGGAACTGATAAAAAGCAAGCGCCAAAAGCAAAATGCTCAGGCGCCTTGGAGAAAGTCCCCAGAATTCCAGGCCACAAAACACCAGCACTGGATAGAGAACCGAAAGTGCGGTAAAGAAAATCTTTCCCGCTACGGATTTCATTTACTTTGGATCAAGTTGTAGATTGCGTCTACAACGTCTTGCATGGTGCGAACTGTCTTGAATACTTCCGGGTCGATATTCTTCGGGAGCATGGACTTGAGCTTTACAATAAGGTCTACAGCGTCAATGCTATCAAGTTCCAAATCTTCGTAGAGGCGAGCTTCAGGAGTTACCTTGGCTTCGTCCATGTCGAATTCTTCAATGAGAGCAGCTTTGAGCTTTTCGAAAATTTCCTGTTTTTCCATAATAAGATGCAAGATGCAAGATCCAGATGCAAGAAACCGTTACTTCCAGTGTTTTTGAACCTAGCTTCTTTCCTTTTTTAAAGTTATGCGTTGGTGGAGTTTGCAGAAATGTATGCTGCAAGGGCGTTGACGCTTGCAAAGTGCTTGCGGGTTTCGTCGTTTACAACGGCAAATGAAACACCGAAGTTTTCCTTGATGGCAATGCCGAGTTCAAGAGCGTCGATGGAATCCAATCCGAGTCCGTTTTCGCTTTCGCCAAAAAGCGGTGCGTCGTCGATGATATCGGCTGGCGTAATGTCTTCAAGTTCCAGTGCCTTGATGAGCACTTCCTTGATGCGGGTATTCAAATCAGACATAAAATCTCCAAATTTTGGCCATTTCTTTGTGAAATTAAGGACCTTTAATATGTAAAAATATAGCGAAAAACCTTGTTTTCGTCAGCTAAATTTTGCTATAAGTCGGTTTTTGGGGAATAAAAATGTTCCGATTTGCAATATGTCGCTATAATTCAAAGCTATATTTGGGGGAAAATAACTTTGGATGGTTTATGTTCGAATTTTATAGCTCCGATAAGATTTCTGCAGTGGATGCCAAGTTTGAAGCGCAAAAAATTGCCTTCGCTCCACTGAGTTTCCAGGCCGCACGCGCTCTCCGCGATCTCGGCATTCTCGATGTGATTAGCGATTCCCGCAAGGCTGGCATCACCGTTTCTGAAATTGCAGCCAAGCTCGGCTTGTCTGAATATGGCGTTGGCGTTCTTACCGAAATGGGCCTTGGCATGGGCATCGTAAAGCTCCACAAAGATACCAAGGAAGATGATTTGCGCCTTACCCTCGGCAAAGTCGGTTTCTTCATTCTGAAGGACGAAATGACCAAGGTGAATATGGATTTCTCGGAAGATATCTGCTACCTCGGCGCCGATGACTTGCAAGAATCCGTGCGTGAGGGCAAGCCTGCCGGTCTCCCGCATCTTGGCCCATGGAAAACAGTCTATCAGGGGCTTTCCCAGTTGACCGATCAGCAGAAAAAGAGCTGGTTCGGCTTTGACCATTTCTATTCTGACCTCGCCTTCCCGGAAGCGCTGCCTGTTGTATTTTCGCTTCCATGCAAAAGACTTTTCGACATTGGTGGCAACACTGCCAAGTGGGCTATTGCCTGCTGCAAATACAACCCTGATGTAAAGGTTTCCATCATCGACTTGCCGGGCCAAACCGCAGTTGCCGAAAAGAACGCGAAGGCAGCCGGTTTTGAAGACCGCATCAATACGCTGCCGTGCAATGTTCTTGACGATGTTACTGCATTCCCGGAAGGTGCCGACGCGGTATGGATGAGCCAGTTCCTTGATTGCTTCTCTTTGGAAGAAATCACAAAGATACTTACCAAGATTCACAAGGCCGCAAGTGCAGAAACTGATGTTTATGTTCTGGAACCGCTTTGGGACAAGCAGCGCTTTGAAGCTTCTTCCTATTCTTTGCAGGCAACCTCTTTGTACTTCACATGCATTGCGAACGGCAACAGCAAAATGTACCGTTTTGAAGAACTTCGCAAGGCTATCGAAATCGCTGGCTTTGAACTGAAGGAAGCTCACCACAACATTGGGCCGAACGCCTACTCACTCCTCCGCTTCAGGTTGAAATAGGGGGAAGGATCTAGATTAGACGAGAGATTTTTTTTGTTATTAGTCATTAGTTATTAGTTGTTTGCTTCTTTCTTCCGTCTTTCGTCTTATGTCTTCTTACTTTCTTCTGTCCTCTGTATTCTGTACTCTAAACTATGACATCAGTTTACATTAAACGTATCGCCCTTTATGCTCCTGGCCTTGAATCCAAGGAGGATTGGGCTTTGTGGGCAAAAGGCGAAAAGGAACTTTTGAAAGAAGTTCCTGCCCCGAAGATTGCTTTTGTGCCAATGCTTACCAGACGTCGTTTGAGTGCGCTCTCCAAGATGGTCGTGCTCGTAAATCACGAAGTGTCGTACGACGACCAGCAAATCGCGCTTGCACCGGTCAAAGTCACTTTCGCTTCTGAATTTGGGGAAATTGCACAGCAGCTGAAAATTTCGCAGATATTCCTGGAGCAGGGGACTGTTTCGCCGGCTCACTTTAGTTTGTCTGTGTTCAACGCTTCCATTGCAAATGCGACTATCCTTGAAAAGAACGAGGCTGGCTATTCCGCAGTGTTCTCTGGCAAAAAGGCTTTTTCTACGGGGCTTGCAGACTGCGTGTCTTCGCTTCGCCTAGGTAGCGATTCAGAACGAATTTTCATTTTTGCAGACGAACTGATTCCAGAAACATACGCTCCCATTGCAGGCGTTTCTTACCCGAATGCTCCTTGCGCCCTCGCTCTTCGCCTTTCAACAAGCTCAGACGGAGCCATTGCGCAGCTCGACGATTCTGCATTCGTATGTAACGCAGAAACTGCATCGGATGAGGCTCTTGCCTACATAAAGGAACGACTGCTTCCTGTGCTATAGGAATTTTCGCCTGAATATGCTTTTAAGAAAAATCAAATATCTGCGTAGACTTGTATCAAAGCTGTCTTCCTTCGCCGTGTTTGGCATTGGAAGCTTGATTCTTGCTACGTCGATATTTCCTGTTCTGCACATATTGTCTGGTTTTTCTGCAAAGCGGTTCCGTCGTTTGGCTAGAGCGTTCATAAGCCATTCGTTCAAGGTGTTTGTCTGGTATATGGAATTTACAGGCGGCATTTATCTTTCTGTCGAGAACAAGGAACTTTTGAAAAACGCCAAATCAAAAGTCGTGATCGCAAACCACCCGTCTCTTTTGGATGTCGTACTGCTGATATCTCTGATTCCGAACGCTGATTGCATTGTGAAGGGCACCCTTGTCGACAATAAATTTATTTCTGCAATAATCCGTAACCTTTACATTCCAAATACTCTCCCGTTCGATAATCAGTTGGAAGCTGCGGCAAAGTCAATGCGCGAAGGCAACAACCTGATCATTTTCCCGGAAGGAACTCGATCCCGCTTTGGAGAACCGTGGACCTTCAAAAAAGGTGCTGCCCGTTTTGCGCTGTATTCCAAGAACAATGTATTGCCAATCTACTTTGGTGGCAATGAAAAAATCGGCCTTCGTAAATATGATAAAATGCTGCAATTCCACCCGACGGAACGTTATTTGTACAATTTGAAGGTCTTGCCGCAAATTTCTATTATCAACTACCTGGAAGATCCCGCAGGCAAGAGCGCCATAACACTGACCGAAAAAATGAAGGAAGTGCTTTTGGCTGAAAAGGAAAGGGACCCGTTGGCAGGAATGTAAAACTTTATTAGATTTGGACTACTATGAAAAAAATTATTCTGCTCGCAATGGCTATGCCATTGACACTTTCTTTGATTGCTTGCGGTGGCAGCTATCGTAAAGTTCAGACTGCCGAAGAAACCATGCTGCCGTTTAACTGCAGTGGCCTTCACATGAAAAATGCCCAGTGGCATTTTACCGATGAATTTGGTCAGCAAATTGACGCTACCGGAGCCTGCCATGCAGGCCGCAAACATGGCCAGTTCAATTTCTATATGAAAGGAACCATGGTTGCAAAGACCAAGTTCGTGAAGGATAGTGAAGCCAAGACTACGTGCGTTATTGCTGGTAAGGATGAACGCTCCACTCTCCAGCAGTGCATGCAGAAACATGCCAATTTGAACGCTCAGTAATTTTAGCTGTCTTTTTAGCGAGAACGCCCTTTTGGTCTATAATCCAGAGGGGTGTTTTTTTCTACATTAGAATGCGATGAAAAAAGTTTTATTGTTTTTGTTGGCTATTTCTTTAGTCGCATGTGATTACATTGCCGAACGTGTGGCTGAACATGGACCTGCCGTGGTTCAAGTGGGCAAGTCTCGCCTGACTTTGGCCGATTTGCATGAAATCAAACCGGGCTGGGATACTCTCGCTGCCGATGAACAGGCTGAATTTTTGAAAAAATGGGTCGATGAAGAATTGCTTTACCAGGCTGCGGTAGAGGCTAAAATTGATGTGGACCCAGATATTGCCCGTGCCGTGGAAGATGCAAAGCGTAAAATTGTGACTACGGCGTACCTTTCTGCGGTGAATGATTCCATCAGAGTCTCTAAGGAAGAGGCTCACACCTATTATGAACAGCATCCGGAACAGTTCCTGTTCGGAAAGTACACTTGGAGTGGCGTTGTACTTGCCTACCCGAAGTGGGATGTCGGTTACGAGTTCTACAAGGCAAAAAGAAACGACCGCTTTTCGGAAGCTCCGAAGTTGGATTATCGCTTAAAGTCTGTTGAACCGTTTGAAAATGTTTCGGAATCTCCTGACACATGTCTCGCCCCGGATTTGCGCAATGTTGAAGTTGGCATGCTGACTTCGTTTAAAGTTTGCAATCGTGCTTTGAGAAGTATAATCGTACTTTCCTATCAAGATTCTGCAGCGGTAAAGCCGTTTGATGAAGTCTCTGACGAGGCCTTTACCTATGTTCGCCTTGAAAAGCGCAAGGCAAGAATGGAAGAACTCCGCTTGGAACTGAAAAAGAAAAATCCCGTATTTGCCGACTGGAAACCGTCTGTGAAGGAAGAATAGAATGAAGTTTAGATTGTTTGCCGCATTGGCGCTTGTTTTGTCGTTTGCTACGTTTGCCGCTGCCGAGCCGGAATTGCTTGAAGCAGTTGCCGCTGTCGTAGATGGCAAGCCTATTATGCGTTCCGAATTGCTCGAAGGTTTTTACCGCTACCAGGCAATGCCTGAATCGCAAGGCAAGAGCGAAGCCGATCTCAAGAAAGATGTGCTCGATAAGCTTATCGACGATAAGGTTTTGCTCAGCCGTATCGATCGTGACTCCATCAAGGTTTCTGAAGCAGAAGTTGAATCCCGCGTGACGAACCACTTGACTAGTCTTGCCGCAAGCCAGCATATTGACCTGGTCACTTTGGAACGTGCAATCCGTGCGCAACTCGGCCTTAGCATGGCTCAGTACCGTGACCAGCTTGCAAAGCAGATTCGCGAACACATGTACATGACACGCATTCGCCAGTTGCATGTCGGCACGCTCAGCCCGACCAAGAAGGATGTCGATGAATTTTATGCCGCCTACAAGGATTCCCTGCCACGCCAGTACAACTGCGTGCTCGTTTCCCATATCCAGTTGGATGTGAAGCCGAACAAGGGAGTGCTTGATTCCGTGCGCGCCGTGGCTGACTCCCTGATTGACAGCTTGGACATTGGAATGAACTGGGAAATTTTGGCGAAGAACCATTCCCAGGATTCTACGGCAAGCAAGGGCGGCGACCTCGGTTACATCAAGAAAGGCTTGCTTGACCCGGAATACGAACGTGCCGCGGCTCTCCTGAACAACGGCCAACATTCCGAAGAACCGGCAAAAACGGACCTTGGTTGGCATATCATCAAGGTAATCGGCCGTCGTGAAGATGGCGTTCGCACTGCGCAGATTTTGCTCCGCACGATTCCATCTGCTGCAGATACTGCAGCGGTTTTGGCCAAGGCGGATTCTATTTCCAAGAATGTGAATACGAATGAAGCTTTTGGAGCCATTGCCAAAAAAATTAGTACCGACCCGAGTTCCAACCATTTGGGCGGCCGCCTTGGCTGGTTCCAGCGTTCCGATGTAGATACGGCATACATCGCAACCGTTTCTGATTTGTCTGTCGGCCAGAACTCTGCTCCGGTCATGATCGACGGCTCCTACCATGTTTTCCGCCTCGAAGATGAACAGCAGGCCCGCGAACTTACCATCGAAGACGATTATGAAAAAATCCGTTCCTATACCGCCAACAAGATGGAAACGGAAAAACTTGCCGAGCTTGTAAAGAAGTGGCGCGAAGAAGTTCTCATTGAAATCAGAATGACTGAATAGAAGATGCAAGATCAAGATGCAAGAAGCAAAAATTGTTTCTGCTCCCTATCTAGCTCTAAATCCGAAAATGACAAAGCCGTATTCAAAGTTAGCCCCTTTCTATAAGAGCGTAATGGAACATGTGGATTACGCCAAGTGGGGCCGTTATCTGGAACGCTTGGTCCGCCTGCATTGCAAGTTTCCAAAGACCCTATTGGAAGTCGGTGCCGGCGCTGGTTTGCTGAGCAGGCACTTTGCTCCGAAATCTTTGCAAAGCCGAGTGAGTACTGATATTTCGGAAGAGATGATTGCTCTTGCCGACCCTGAATTTGCTGGGCTCAGGGCGGTCGTCGACGCCGCCAAGCTCCCGTTTACAGGCAAGTTCGACATGGTGCTCATGACTTATGATGCCGTGAACTATTTGAGCAAAGACAAGCTTCTTGCATTCTTCAAGGAAGTGGCGCGCGTTCTTTCGGAGGGCGGCATTTTCGTTTTTGACGCCGTTACCGAATTTAACAGCGAATGCTATTTTGATGATGTCTGGGATGTTACGGAACTTGAAAATTGCGTAATCAACAGGCATAGCGTCTATGATTATCGCAAGCATTTGCAAAAGAATGAATTTGACTTTTTTTGCAAGGGCGAAGACGGCAAGTACGAGCGCTTTTCCGAAACGCATGAACAGTTCATTTATGCCCAGGAGTTTTTTGAAAAAACATTGAAGCGTGCCGGCCTTAAGCTAGAAGCCGTGTATTCGGAATTCTCGCTTGCTCCGGTAAATCCAGAAACGACGCGCATGCAATTTGTGGTGACCCTATGATTTATTTTTCGCACATAACAAAGACATACGAAGAAAACTGGAAGGCGCTTTCTGATGTGACGCTTCGCATTCGCAAGGGTGAATTCGTTTTTCTGACCGGTCACTCTGGCGCCGGTAAATCTACGTTGCTCAAAATGATCTACATGGATGAACGCCCCGATGAAGAGCGTGGTGGCCAGGTGATGGTGCGTTTTGACAAGGACACCATTTACGATTCCAAAACCTGCCCGGAGTCTAAAATTCAAGGTTTTCGTCGCAAGATGGGCGTGGTGTTCCAGGACTTTAAATTGCTGCCGGACCGCAATGTGTTTGACAATGTGGCTCTAGCACTCCGCATTGTCGGGACGCCTGCAAAAAAGTTGAACGCCGCCGTATTCGAAGCGTTGACTCTCGTTGGTATCAGTCAAAAACGCTTTGCCATGCCGTATACGCTTTCGGGCGGTGAGCAGCAGCGCGTAGCCATTGCCCGAGCCATGGTGCACAATCCGTATTTGCTCATTGCCGACGAACCGACCGGTAACCTTGACCCAGAAAACGCCGACGAGGTTTTCAAGATTTTCAAGGAAATCAATGCGCGAGGCACGACCGTCGTCATGGCTACGCATAACCCGGATTTCTACATGAATAGTCCGTTCCGTCGCTTGTCTTTGAGCCATGGGGAATTGCTGAACAAGGAGATTCTCTGATGATTGCAACGATTGCTTCTTTGCTGCAGTCTGTTTTGCTTGCCGGTGCGCTTAGCCCGATGCTAGAAAAGGCATTTTTGAATCAGTGCGTTGGCGTTACGCAAAACAAGCAGGCTTGCTCCTGTGCGTTGAAGAAACTCAGCAAAAAGTATGATTTGAATACATTCATTGCAATTGAAAATGGAACGCTCCCCGAAGATAAACGAGTCGTTGTTCTTTCGGATTTGTTTTCTACTGCTTCGGAATGTTTTGTGCAAGATGAATGCGCCGATGAAATCGATCACATTTTAGGAAAGCCTGATGCAAAGAAAGTTTGCGAATGTGCGGTGGATCGCCTTTTGCAAATGAAGGATGTTGAACAGGCGGCAATGTTTTCTGTAGGCGGCGATGATTTTGTTGCCGACAATGAAAAACGTTTTGAAGAAATTGTTTCCAAGGAAATTTTGCCGTGCCTGCCAAAGACCGTGACTCCGGCAATCAAGGCGAACTTGGTAAATGAATGCGTTGCTGACGCAAACAACAGCCCGAATGCAAAAAGGCTTTGCTCTTGTGTTACGGAGGAAGTCTTTAAAAAATATTCCTTGCCTGATTTTATCAAGGAAACATTTGCCGAAAGCGAAGACCTGGACAAGTTCCTTGATGATGCCCTCAAAAAATGCAAGAAGTAATTGGTGAATGCTGATTTCCAGTGTTTAGGGAACAGGGGCTAGGGTGTAGGGTATAGAATAGACGAGAGAACGGCACTGCGTGCCTACAGACGAGAGACGAGAGATACTTGCAAATTTCCAATGTGTCGGCTGTAGGCTGACGTCTGTCGTCTGAACGAGTTTAAGGATCTAGGATTTAGTGGTTAGGATCTAGTGGAATGTTAGGCGCGTTCATGGCTTCGCCATAGATGCGGCTCATTCGCCAAGTGAATTTGAGCTAGCTCAATTCGTTTGGCTCATTTCGGGCGCCTTCGGCGCGATTATAATCTCTTGCATCTTGCATCTGGCTCTTGCATCTTAAATTGTCATCACGAGCAACGCGAAGTGATCCAGAATATGGTAAGTTACAGTTCCTTTCGTCTTCCGTCTTACATCTCCTGACTCCTGTCACTGACTCCTGATTCCTGTTTCAGGATAGCCGCGCTTCGCTCGCCATGACATTGTAAGTTACAATTTCTGATTCCTGTCACTGACTCCTCTCCTCTGTCTTGCCTCTTGACAAAACTCCGACCTAGCACCTTACACACCGTAGACGTTTTTTGTGTTTTCTCTAATTTGTCTGTAAAGCTCTTCTAGCGGAACGTTTTTGATTTCAGACAACTTTTCTGCAATGTGCGGAATCATGCCCCCGTGCGATGGCTCGCCACGGTATGGTACCGGAGCCATGAACGGGGAATCAGTTTCAAGGAGCAACTTGTTGAGCGGCACGATGCTTGCTGCTTCGCGAATGTATTCTGCACTCTTGAATGTCAGAATACCGGTGAACCCGATGTGGATTCCATCAGAAATGCTCAACAATTTTTCTGCGTAGCTACGGTTTGAGGTAAAGCAGTGCACATGGATTTTTGTGTCGCCAAGGTTTGCGTTTTTTAGAATGGCGACGCTGTCTTCTTCGGCTTCGCGCAAGTGCAGTACGAGCGGTTTGCCTGTTTGCAGGGCGTCTTCAAGCTGTATTTCAAAAACGCGAATCTGTTCATCGCGCAAGTCCGCACCATAGTGGTAGTCTAGGCCGAATTCACCACAGGCAACGCAGCGTTCGTGAGCCCAGTAGTCGGGGAGCAGCAGGCGGGCTTCGTCAAAGCATTCTACATATTCCGGGTGAATGCCGTACGTGGCGTATACATTTGCGAATGTTTCGCTGACTATGCGCCCGTATTCAAAAGAGTCAATGCTTGTGGCGTTGTGAATGAATGCCTCCGGCGGAGTTTCCATTCTTGCGAGCAAGTCTTCGAACTTTTCACCGGTGCGTTCTTCAAGGGCATCGATATGGCAGTGTGCGTCAATAAACATGGGAATCAACATCTAATAATTCAGAATTCAAAAATAATTTCTTCCTGTATTCTGTTTTCTGTCTTCTATCAATAACTCACTTCTACAATTTCATACTCAATTACGCCTTTTGGAGCGGTAACAGAGACTGTGTCACCCTGGTGCTTTGCAATCAGTTCCTTGCCGACGGGGGAGGATACGCTGATGTTGCCCTTGAGCGGGTCGATTTCCTGTGGTCCTACGAGACGGTAGGTTTTTGTCTTGCCTGTCTTTTTGGCTTTGAGCGTGACCGTTGCGCCGAAGCGGATGGAATTGTCTTCCGGAATCTTCTGTTCTACGATTTTTGCGGTGTCTAGAACCTTATCCAAAAAGCGTAGGCGGCGGTCGATTTCGCGAATGCGCATGCGACCGAAAGTGTACTCTGCATTTTCGCTGCGGTCGCCTTCTGCAGCGGCCGCGGTTACACGGGCCTGCACAGCCGGGCGTTCAACATATTTCAGTTGATGCCATTCTTCCTTTAACTTATCAAAGCCTTCTTGAGAAATCAAATGAGCCATGGCTAAAAGGTAGAAAATCTTTGTTGAATGATTTGACTGGTTAAGGGATAGTTTCTGGCCAAGACCTTTGGTATGTTGGCTTTTGCTAAGTTGATGTTAAAACGAAATGCTCTCTTGATATTTGCAATGACTGTGCTTGTGCTGTTTGCTTGCCTGAATGCATATTCGTTTGATGAGGCAAATGACTTAAAAATCGCAAATCATGAGCAGGCTTTTGATAATCTGTATGGGAATTATTTTACTACATTTACCACCGTATGAGCGAAAAAATTGAAACCTTGAAAGCCGCCTTTGAAGATGATCTTAAGAATCTTGCTACAGCGGCAAAAGATAAAGTAGACGCTTTCCGCGTCAAGTATTTGGGTAAGAAAGGTTTGGTGACGGACCTTTTGAAGCAGACTAGTACTCTCCCTGTAGAAGAACGCCCTGCTTTCGGTAAGCTTGTGAACGAACTCAAGGCCTTTGTTGCTGAACGCATCGACAAGGCTATTGAAGAATCCAAGGCTGCTGAACTTGAAAAGAAACTTTCAGAAGGCAACGTTGACGTTACCTTGCCGGGCGACGGTATTCCTGCCGGTTCCACGCATCCGCTTTACGACATCCGCGAAGAAATCATCGACTTCTTCAGCCAGATGGGTTTTGAAGTGGACTTCGGTCGCGACATTGAAACTGACTGGTACAACTTCGAAGCATTGAACACTCCGCCGGATCACCCGAGCCGTGACATGCAGGACACGTTCTACCTTGATGAAGGTGTCGTGCTCCGTTCCCACACCAGTGGTACCCAGATTCACTACATGGAAACTCACAAGCCGCCTTTCCGCATGATTGCTCCGGGCCATGTATTCCGCGTGGATAACGATGCTACTCACGCTCCGATGTTCCAGCAGTGCGAAGGCCTCGTGGTTGACGAAAACATTTCGTTTGCAGACCTCAAGGGCGTGCTCCAGGTGTTCATGAACAAGTTGTTTGGCGAAGGCGTAAAGACTCGCTTCCGTCCGAGCTTCTTCCCGTTCACCGAACCTTCTGCAGAAATGGACGTTAGCTGCGTGTTCTGCGGTGGCGAAGGCTGCCGCCGTTGCAAGGGCACCGGCTGGATGGAAATCGGTGGCTGCGGTTCCGTGGACCCGAACGTATTCAAGAACTGCGGCATTGATGGCGAAAAGTATACGGGCTTTGCATTTGGCTTCGGTCTTGACCGTATTGCAATGCTCCGCCATGCAATCCCTGAAATCAACTTGCTCACAAGCAACGATGAACGCTTCTTGAAGCAGTTCTAATTAAGCTAGAGAATGCAAAAAAGAGTCCCGCTTTCAGCGGGACTCTTTTTGTTGTCGTGATGCTATGGAAACCTATTTCATCCAGCTCAAGCCAATCTGGAAACGAGTCTGACTTGCTTCCGCCTTGTCAAGTACGTCAGTCAATCCGAAAATGAAGCGACCGTCGATACCGAGCCCGAACCAGAATGTGTAACCAGCTCCTACAGCAACTCCAAAATCACAGGCGCTGACGTCTTTTTTGATACTTTCGTAATCACCGTCGATACCGTATGAAGAAATTAGATTGAAGTCTGCCTGCAGACCGGCTTCAGCAAAGAAACCTGGCGTGAAATTGTAACGAGCAAGTACCGGCAACTGCAAATTGAACAAGAGGATGTTTTCGTCAACGGATCCGTAATAATGGTGGATTCCGTCGCTCTCTTCATATTTCATTGTTGCTTCGTAAAGATCGAAGTTGATGCCGATTGCCGGATGAATGGCTAGTTGCTCGTTCATCTTGATTAGCATTTCAAAAGTTACGCCAGAATTGGTGCCGGCTTCTTTGAGAATGCCATCAAGATCTTTGCCAGAAAACATGCTTATGCCTTCGTTAAAACGAACGCCAAACTTTAAATTTTCACCGGCAAAAGAGGCTTGAGCCAAAAGAGCAAAAGCTATGATCGCAAATATTTTTTTCATTTGCATTACCTATTCCAAATAAGTGTAACCATACAGGCCGCTGCGGTAGATGTTCAGGAATTCCTTGCCTTCCTGCAAGGTGATTTTTCCTTCCTTCACGGAACGGGTTACCCAGTTTTCCATAGAGCGGACAAGAGCCTTGTCGCTGAAGTTCACATAATCGAGAACATCTTCGATGGTTTCTCCGTCAATGACCTTTTCGATCTTGTAGGAGTCGTCTTCGCAAACGATGTGTGCTGCGTTGGTGTCGCCAAACAAGTTGTGAAGGTCGCCGAGAATTTCCTGGTAGGCGCCCACGAGGTACACGGCGATAAAGTAAGGTTCGTTCTTCTTGATCGGGTGGAGCGGAAGCGTGCGGCTGATTTCGCCACTGCGAACGAACATGTCGAGTTTGCCGTCGCTATCGCAAGTAATGTCCTGGAGCGTGGCTTCTACAGTTGGCAGCTCGTTCAAGCGCTGAATCGGCATGACCGGGAAAATCTGGTCAATGGCCCAGTTGTCTGGCAGGCTCTGGAAAAGCGAGAAGTTGCAGAAGTATTTTTCTGCAAGCAGGCGCTGGAGCGAATCAAGTTCGTGTGGCGGGTGGCGCAGTTCCTGGGCGAGGTTGCTTGCCTTGCGGGCAATGCTCCAGAACAAGCGTTCTGCCATGGCTCGTGTGCGAAGATCGACATCGCCGGTCTTGAAGCCGTTCAAAGTATCGTCGTTGATCTGCAAGGCGTCGTGCCAGCTTTCGAGCAAGTTCTTTGGAGAAAGGCTCTTGTATATGGAATACAGGTCGCGGAGCATTTCCGGGTCGTCGCTCTTGACTTCGTCGCCGAGTTCTTCTTCAAAGAAGCCCGGGCCGGCTGTTTCCAGAACATTGAACACGAGAATGGAATGATGGGCAGTGAGGGCGCGTCCAGATTCGGCAATGACATTCGGGTGCGGCACATCTTCGCGGTCGCATGTTTCGAACATCGTGTAGATCACGTCATTTGCGTATTCTTGCACAGAGTAGTTCACTGAGCTTGCGTTGCTTGAGCGGGAACCGTCGTAGTCGACGCCGAGGCCGCCGCCGATGTCAACGAATTCCACATTCATGCCTTCCTTGCGGAGCTGCACATAGAACTGGGAAACTTCACGAAGTCCGTTCTTGATTTTGCGGATGTTTGTAATCTGGCTTCCCAAGTGAAAGTGGATAAGGCGAACGCAGTCTTCGAGCTTTTCTTCGCGAATGTAGTCAAGCGCTTCCAGAAGGTCGGAACTGTTTAGGCCGAACTTGCTGTGGTATCCGCCGGATTCCTCCCACTTGCCGCTGCCGGAACTTGCGAGCTTGATGCGCATGCCTATGTTCGGGCGCACACCGATGCGCTTTGAAATTTCTGCGATCAGGTGCAATTCGTTCATCTTTTCTACGACGATGAAAATTTTCTTGCCCATCTTTTGGGAGAGGAGTGCAAGTTCAATGAAGTCTTCATCCTTGTAGCCGTTGCAAATGATCAGAGCTTCCGGGTTGTCCATGTTGGCAAGCACGGCGTGGAGTTCCGGCTTGGAACCCGCTTCTAGGCCGATGTTGAACTTTTTGCCATGGCGGACGACTTCTTCAAGAACGGCGCGCTGCTGGTTCACCTTGATCGGGAATACACTGTAGTAGCTGCCCTTGAAACCGTATTCTTCGCGAGCCTTTGCAAAGCACTCGTTGATCTTTTCGATACGGCTATCCAGAATGTCTGGGAAGCGTAAAAGAACCGGAGTCGGAACATCGCGTAACGAAAGTTCCTGGATGATTTCGTAAAGGTCTATTTCGGGGCCGCCTTCCTTGAGCGGGCGAACCGTGGCGTGGCCTTTTTCATTTATGTCAAAGAAATTGACACCCCAACCGCGAATGTTGTAAAGGTCGCGGGAATCATCAATGCGCCAGTTAGTCATTGCCATTTTACAGTGGACTTCCTTTGTTTAAATTCAAGTGGAAAAAAAGTAGAAAAAAAGGAAGGGTAGGGTTTAGGATTTAGTGACTAGGATCTAGGATTTAGGATCTAGGGGTTAGTGAATGTTGTTCTCCAGTTTTTAGGGTCTAGGGTTCAGGGGATAGGGTCTAGAATAGACGAGAGAACGGCACAACGTGCCTACAGACGAGAGACAAGAGATTCTTGCAAATTTCCAATGTGTCGGCTGTAGGCTGACTACTAAAAAACGTCCACTCCCAGGTCGCTTGCGCCTTCTGGAATTTTGGCAAGAATGTCTAGTCCGGTCATTTCTTGCATCATGCAAATGTTGTCACGTTCCATTTCGCTGTCTTTGTAGCGGTTTACAATGATTCCGCGGATTTTGAGGCCATGGGCACGAGCGTATTCTACGGTCAAAACGCAGGAGTTGATGCTTCCAAGAGCAGCTGTCGTTACAATGAGTATTGGCAGGTCAAGCGTTTTGATGATGTCTTCAAGAAAAATTTTTTGGCTGTCGTAGCGGATCGGGCAGATGATGCCGCCGGAACCTTCTGCGAACAGGAACTTGTGCCGGGTGGAGGCGGCAACAAAGTCGGCCTTGACTTTTGCCAGTTCAACGGGGTTGCCTTCTTTGCGGGCTGCAAGGTGCGGCGATACTGCTTCTTTGTAGATGTAGCTTACGAGTTCCTCTTGCGAATCGGGGAGCTTTGCAATCGTTTTTACATAGTCGGCATCGCCTGCAATCCATTTGCCGTCGCGAAGTTCTGCGCCGCTCAAGGCGGCCTTGTAGTAGCCTGCGTCAATGCCGCTGTCGCGCCATTTTTTTACAAGCAGCGCTGTGACAAACGTCTTGCCGACATCAGTGCCGGTTGCAGTAACGAAATAACCAGTCATAATCAATAAATGCAAGAAACGGGAATTGCACTAGAGTGCAACAGGTAATGCTTTTGCTACAAGTCCTTCAATTCGCTTTCGATGTCGTTGCGGAACACGAGCAAAATGGCATTCTGAGGAATAATCACATAGCGCTCATGGTTGACTTCGATTTCGTGGCCAGCGGCGTGCAGGTACAAGGCCTGGTCTCCCTCCTTCACTTGCAACGGAACATAGTTCACTGCTTCCGAAGCTTCTCGCAAAAATTGGTCAGGGTCCTGCTGTGCAGGGATCGGGTAGCCTGGGCCAGTCTTTACGACCATGCCCGTGTGAACGGCGTTGTTTTCCTTGACGCTGGGTGGCAAGTAGAGTCCGCTGCCGGTAATGTTTGCTTCGGCAAGCGGTTTTAAAAGAATTCTGTCGCCAATTACGACAATATTTTTGACATTAGCATCCATAGCCCAAATATAATTAGTTGAAACTTCAAAAAAAATGATATATTCAAGGAGTGCTTATTGTTTGCGTATGGCTCGGTGTAATAGCCGCTGTATTTTTGTACCTGCTCTGCACACGCTTGGGCAGGGCGTATTTGCGCACATTCTTTGCCTATCTAAAAACGGCCTGGCCCAAAGTTTTGGCTGCATGTGTTGTTGTTCTTGCACTTTTGTGTGCTGTGTCGCATTTTTTTTCGAAGGCGGAAAGTTTCAACGACAAGTCGTTTGACATGGTGGAGCTGCGTTCCTTTGCAAAAGAGGAAATCCGTCGAGGCGTTTTGGAGGGCATCGTGGTGCTTGGCGATTCGCTTTCGATGCTTACGCCAGAAGTTGCTGCGGTCGTGCCGACCGCAATCATGAGCTTGCGAGATATTTCTGGCAAAGAAGTTGTGCCAGTGTTGACCGCACCGGAACCGCATGGAATTGTGCTGCAGGTCGTGGGCTTTAAGTCGTTCAAAAATCGTGGAATCAATTCGCGCAAGCTGCTGCAGAAAAGGCTTGGCCGCGATTACGAAGTTTATTTTGACGAAAATAGGGAAGGCTCGTTTTTGCGTGTCTATTACAACGGGCGCTCGTGGAATGAAGAACGGCTTTTGGCTTTGCCCTCGTACCGCGCCGCATACCGCGAG
Source organism: Fibrobacteraceae bacterium (assembly GCA_045615885.1). Lineage (GTDB taxonomy): Bacteria > Fibrobacterota > Fibrobacteria > Fibrobacterales > Fibrobacteraceae > UBA1765. Next base: position 136,323 of record JAZLFR010000049.1, on the reverse strand, counting down.
GGCGTGAAACCAGAAAACGTAATGGCCTTTGTTTCTGTGGCCGAAGAATTCAAACATGGCCGCGTAAACTTCATTTACGAGCCTGATTTTGCCGGGCTCGATTCTGTCGCTCGGCTCTTGAAAAAATCTGCCGATTCTACAGGCAGTGACGAGCAAATGTTCAAGAATGCGTTCTTTGCAATCGCCGCCCCGTTCATGCTGCCGAGCGATTCTTCCGAAGCAGATGTCTATGCAAAGAACGCCGTTCGCTATGCTGAATACTACAAGCGATTCGGGCTGTAGGGTTACATTCTGATTTTGTCGAGCGCTTCGTTTGGTCCAAGCAAAAAGAGGACGTCGGTATCCTTGAGAACGTAGTCTGCAAGGTAGCCTGTCTTTGGCTTTGCATTCAAGGCCATTGTGTCGCGGATTGCAATCACCTGGATTTCGTACTTGGTAAGTGAAAGTTCCTTCAAGGTCTTGTCCACGAACTTTGCAGGGCAGGCGAGTTCCACGATGGAGTAGCCTTCCATGAACGGCAGGTAGTCGAGCATGTTCGGGCGGTCCATGCGGCTTGCAAGCGCAATCGCCATGTCGCGTTCCGGGTGGAATATGTTGTCTTTTGGAATGCCGAGCTTTTCAAGAATTGTCGTCTGTTCCGGGCTTGCACTTTTGGCAATGATCTTGGAATCCGGAATGCCGATTTCCTTCAAATTCAAGATGGTGAGGAGCGAGTCTTCGAGGTCTTCGCCAATGCAGCAGATGACATAGTCCACCTTTTGCACGGGGAGCGAAGAAAGCAGTTTCTTACGTGTGCTATCTGCAACTACAGCCTGCGTCACGGAAGATGCGATATCCTGGATTTTGTCCGGGCTATTGTCGATAGCCAGCACATCGTGGCCGAGTGCGGTCAGCTGGTGTGCCAAGAAATAGCCGGTGGAGCCAAGTCCAATAACAACAAATTGTTTAGAAGCCATGCGCTAAAGATAGTAAATAGACGGAAGGCGTAAAATGGAAGTTTAGATGCAATGGTGTAGTTAGTAGAAAGTAGATCGTAGAGGTCGCTGTGCTCTGGGGTCGGGGCTGCGCCCCTTTGGGGAATCTGTAAACTGACATTGTCATCACAAGCACGAAATTGAGCCTGCCCTCGCTTGACAGGGATTGCCGAGCGACCGGCATCCTGAGGCGAAGTGGTTTCAGGTTTCTAGTTTCTAATCTCTAGACTCTAGTAACTAATAACTAGTAACCAACCTTAGCCCACCATGATGTTTTCTTCAGAATACCAGATTCCCTGGTCTGAATCCTTGCTTGCCACGGCAGAAATCAGGAAGAGCGGGCCCATTCGGCCTATGAACATCACTAGGCAGATTATTGCACGGCCGACCGCGGAAAGTTCCGGGGTAATACCGAGGGAAAGTCCGCAGGTGGCATATGCGCTGGTAGCTTCAAACAAAATTTTCAGGGCCGACACGGAAACATCGTTGTAAGGGTTGCCCCAGGTTTCTGAAAGCAAAAGCAGCAGGGTCGCTATCGTTATCACGATGACTGCAATCAAGAAAATGTATACGGCCTTGTTGACGGTTTCTTGCGGAATGGTGCGTCCAAAAATGCGTGTCTTTTCGCGGCCGAGCAGGCGGTTGAAGCCGAGAATCATGATTACTGCCGCAGTCGTTGTTTTAAGACCGCCGCCACAGCTGCCCGGATTTGCGCCGATGAACATGCCTGCAAGCGTAAGCAGGAGCGAGGCGCTCGTGAGCGTCGAAATGTCTGTCATGCCGATGCCTGCAGTGCGTGAAATAGCCGAGAACGAAAATGAAGAAAGCAGCTTTTGGCCGATGGAGTAGCCATCGAGGGTGTTCATGAATTCAAGTCCGAGGAATGCAACGAAAGCGACTACCAGCAAAATGAATGTCATGATGCTCACGAGCTTTGTGTGCAGGGAAATCTTCTTTTTCTTGAAAATATTTTGCAAGTCCATTACGGCAAGGAACCCGAAACCTCCGGCAATCACAAGAATTGCGGTCGTGAATACGACTATTGGGTTGGTTTCAAACTGCATCAGGGAATCTGGGTAAAGGCTGAAGCCGACATTGCAGAATGTGCTTACGGTCTGGAAAAGCGCGCTGAAGAACCTGTCGTATGTGTCTAGTTCCGGGAACTGCCAAAAATAGATGCCTAGCCCGAATGCTTCCACCACAAATGTGAACGGCAGAACGGCCTTCAATATTACGGAGGGTGAAATGTTTTCGTGTGTGAATTCGTCAAGGAACACGCTCTGGTAGCCAAAGCCTGGCTTCATGCCGGCAAGCAAGATGAGCGCCGTGGAAGCCACCATGATACCGAGACCGCCGGTTTGCATCAACAGTATGATTACCCAGTGGCCGATGTGCGTGTAGGCGGTGCCTACGTCGATCGGGGTGAGGCCTGTTACGCAGACTGCGGATGTTGCTACAAAAAGGTTGTCAATAAAGTCAACGGAATCTGTTTCGCAAAACGGTAAAGACAGCAAAGCGGTACCTGCCGAGATAAGGGCAAGGTAGGCAAGAATCAATAGCATGATCGGGTTTGTCTGCTTGCGCTTCTTGACGATCATGGGTTTTGCCGGGGCGAGTGGCCTACGGCCAACAGGTGATAAAAGCATGGGCCAAAGTTAGTAAAACTCACACGAAGGGGCCTCCATCTTTATATGAAAGTTGCCCTAGCATTGTAAACGCTTCTTTACTAAATTTGGGCGCATGAAAAATTTGCGTTCCATTTTGATGCCGATCGCAATTATTCTCGGCATTTTGCTTCCGCAGGCTAGCGTTCTTGCCCCGACATTGCCGTTCCAGATAGGAACCATGATGCTTTTGACCTTTATCGGTAAGGTTCCGCCCCAGGAACATGGGGTAACCTTCAAGATAGAAGTGCGCGCCTTTATCGCAAGCATGGTCCTGCTGGCTCTTTTGTGGGGAGCTGTCGAAATTTTCGGGTTGCCTCGCGAGGTGCTTTTAGGTGGTGCCATTATCTGCCTTTGCCCGCCGGCAAATGCCGCCCCGGCCATGGCAAAAATGCTCGGCGGGAATCCGGTTCTCGCCCTCAAGATTTTTTTGAGCGGACACTTGGTTGCCTGCTTCAGCATTCCCATTATATATGGTTACCTCACAGGTTCCGAGGGCGGCTTTGCAGAAATCGCTTTGCGCATCTTCAATTCCATTCAGCCAATCATTTCCATCCCTCTAGCCATTGCGCTTGGCGTTCGCTGCTTTTACCCTGAAGTGGCCGACAAGGTGGCAAAGTTTTCCAAATACACCATTTTCATTTGGACCTTTAGCGTTTTCGTGATTCTTGCAAAGGCTAGCCGTGATGTTCGTGAAATGGGGTTTGCCGACTTGTGGAACAGCGGCACCCTGCCGTTGCTTGCCATTGTTGCCCTCGTGATTTGCATTTTGCAGTTTGTACTCGGCTGGTTCTGCGACAAGAAGCACCCGATTGAAAGTTCCCAGAGCATGGGCCAAAAGAATACAACCCTTGTTATTTGGATTGCAAGTCTTTATGCCGGACCGGTAGCTGCTATTGCTCCGACATGCTATGTCGTTTGGCAGAACCTTGTGCTTACGTACATGACTGCCAAAGTCAAGCCTGGCGCAGAACAAGCTAAATCTGTTAAGTAGATTTGTTTGTAGTCGTTTTTTCTTCTACGTTCAAGTCGTTCCTGCGCTGGAACCGCTCCTTTTTTGCATAGCAGAGTGGGCAGGTTTCAGGAGGCTCGTCGCCAACGTGGATATAGCCGCAAACATTGCATACCCAAGTTTTCATAGTAACTCCTTTTGTTGTGTTACACGGGGCATTTCCTGGTAACAAGAATAATGTACCGAAATCGGCGCTGCTAAACAAGGGGTTTTTAGCGATTAGCATCTAGTATCTAGAGACTAGTAACTAGTAACTATTTTACTACATTTGAATCATGGCTCTTACATTTTATAATACCGCATCTCGCAAGAAAGAACAGTTTACACTTCCCGAAGGCGTTCCCGCCGTGCGCATGTATTGCTGTGGTCCTACAGTATATCACTTTGCCCACATCGGCAACCTTCGCACCTACATTTTTGAAGACTTCCTGGTCCGCACCTTGAACTACTACGGCTACAAGGTGAACCACATCGTGAACATCACCGACGTAGGCCACCTCACTAGCGATGGCGACTCCGGAGACGACAAGATGGAAAAAGGCGCCGCTCGCGAAGGCAAGTCCGTCTGGGATATCGCAAAGTTCTACACCGACGCCTTCATGAACGACTGGCATCGTCTGAACATTCAGGAACCCACCCGCTGGACTCCCGCCACCCAGCACATCCAGGAGCAGATCGACCTGGTGAAGACCCTGGAAGAAAAGGGCTTTACCTACCGCACTTCCGACGGCATCTACTTCGATAGTCTCAAGTTCCCCCGTTACGCCGACTTCGCCCGCCTGGACGTTGAAAACCTCCGCAAGGGCAGCCGTATCGACATGGGCGAAAAGCGTGCCGCTACCGACTTCGCTCTCTGGAAATTCAGCCCCACCGACAAGAAGCGCGCCATGGAATGGGATTCCCCTTGGGGCGTAGGCTTCCCGGGCTGGCATATCGAATGTTCCGCCATGGCCATGAAGTACAACGGCCCCACCCTGGACATTCACTGCGGCGGTACCGACCATATCCGCGTTCACCACACTAACGAAATTGCACAGAGCGAATGCGCCAACGGCGTTCAGTTCTCCCGCTTCTGGATGCACGGCGAATTCCTGCGTACCGCCAGCGAAGAAAAGTTGGAAGACGGCACCACCGCTACTACCTTCGGCAAGATGAGCAAGTCCAGCGGCGAATTCCTTACCGTTGATTTGCTGGTAGACCGCGGCTTCAATCCGCTGGATTACCGCTTCTTCGCAGTGGGCAGCCACTACCGCAACTACCTGAACTTCACCTGGGAAGCTCTGGAAGGCGCCAAGGAAGGCCTCAAGAGTCTCCACAAGAAGACCGACGCCCTCATCGGCAAGGCAACTGCAATTACAAGCGAAGCCGCCAAGGCCTTCCAGGAAGAATTCAAGAACGCCATCGGTGACGACCTGAACATGCCTCGCGCTCTCGGTATCCTGAATACCATGCTGAAGTCCGACATCGACGACGGCGAAAAGGCAGCCCTCGTTCTGGACATGGACAAGGTCTTTGGCCTGAAGCTGGACGAACCCCGCCAGGATTACAAGAAGAAGGCCGACGAAGGCGCCGCAGGCGTTGACATTGCCAAGGTAGAAGAACTTCTCGCCCTCCGCAAGGAAGCCCGTGCAAACAAGAACTGGGCCGAAAGCGATCGCATCCGCGACGAACTTGCCGCCATGAACATCGTGATCAAGGACAGCAAGGAAGGCACCACCTGGAGCGTGAAGGAATAAATTAGAGACTAGGATCTAGTGGTTAGGATCTAGGATTTAGTGAATGTTGATTTCCAGGGTCTAGGGTATAGGGGTCAGGAAATTTCAGAATTAATAATGAATAATGGTTGTTGTTAATTATTAATAGTCTTATTTCTGTACTCTGTCTTCTGTCCTCTCTTAACTTGTCATCACGAGCAACGCGAAGTGATCCTGAGCATTGCCCTGGATGGCCGCGCTTCGCTCGCCATGACACGGTAAGTTACATTGCTGCCAACTAACTTCCGTCTTCCTACTGATTCCTGACTCCTGTCACTGACTCCTATTTTCTGTCCTCTGTATTTTAAAACTTATGAACAAAACACTTCTTGTTATAGCAACTGGCAATCCGGGTAAAATCCGTGATTTTGAAGGTATTCTTGGTTCTGAAAAATATGAATACAAAACCTTGAAAGACATAGGCTTTACTGACGACATCGTGGAAGACGGCAACTCCTTTGCAGAGAATGCGACCATCAAGGTTCATGCTGTTGCAAAGTGGCTTGCAGCCCGAGGTGTAGATGCCTACGTGCTTGCCGATGATTCCGGCATTGAGGTGCGCGCTCTTGGTGGTGCGCCTGGAATTTACTCTGCGCGCTACTGTGGCGAGCATGGTCGCGACGATGACAACAATGAACTCCTTATGAAAAATTTGGAGCCATTCGAAGATCGCACCGCCCGTTACTACTGTGCCCTTGCCTTTTTGCACACATCCACACCAGATGCAGAACCAAAGATCGTGGAAGGCGAATGCCGAGGTCACATTACCAGGAATCCGCGTGGTACCATGGGCTTTGGCTACGACCCGCTCTTTGTTCCAGATGGCTTTGACAAGACCTTTGCCGAACTTACCATTGAACAAAAGAAGAGCATTAGCCACCGCGGCAACGCCATTCGTAAATTGCCCGGCTTGCTTTAATGCACCAAAGCTCTAAATTCGGCTTCTACAATCTCGTGGAAAATTAACAACGCTGCGTCTGTGAATGGCGCAGTTTTTTATACAAAAAAACGGCGCTCTCTTTCGGGAGCGCCGCTGTGCTTTTTGAGGATGTATGAACAAAGTTTTTTAGAATTTGCGTTCTACACGGCGGCCGAGCATTTTGCCCTGTGCGTTGTATTCAATGACGATTGCTCTTTCTGCCGGGAGCGCTGCCGGGCGCTTTGCTCCGCTAAAGAGAAGTCTTCCTTGCATGTCGAGTATGCGCACGGAAGCGACTTCAGTTCGGCTGTACTTGATTTTTGCAAAACCTGTTTCGTCGGAAGAGCTGCTTTCAATGCCTTCGCTGCTGGAAGATTCTTCAATGTTTTCGGAACTGCTTGATTCTTCGGAAGAACTTGAACTTTCAATTGCGCTTGGGTCTGTCACGGTAATTTTGCCGGACTTGCTGAATGTCGATCCGTTGCTTGTTGCACTTACCTTGAAACTGAATGCGCCTGCTTCCGTAGGAGTTCCGCTAATGGAAACTTTCTTTGCGCTCTTGTCAATGTTTGTGATAATGCCTTTGGGGAATCCTTCAACGGTTACTGTTTCGGCTCCAGTCCAAGTGTAGCAGAAATCAATGACGGATTCACCCAGTTTAATGGACTGGTTGGAAGGTCCTGCGCCGCACTTGACAATCTCTGGAGCTGTTTCGCCTACAACCTCAAATGTCACGAATTCAGACATGTGGGTAAGTCCGTTATTGTCGGTGACCACGGCCACTGCGGAATAAACTCCAGCGGAAAGGCCCGATGCAGTTACCTGGAATGGTGCGGCGGTTGCGGAGCCCACCTTGTCATTACCGATGTAGAAGTCGACACTTTTCACGGAACCGTCGCCTGCACTCTTTGCGGCAGTGAGCAATACTGCGGCTCCTGCATCATATTTTGCGCCTGAAGTGGGTGCGCTCAGTTTGACTTCTGCAGCCTTCTTGCTGATGCCGAAAGCTTGGTTGTAGCTTGGCATTTTGCCATAGCGGCCGCCAACACCAGTGATGCTCGGAAGATCTGTGGGCAGGTTTGCGACAGTGCGCTTTTCCCAGGAGTAAGGTGGGTTGAATGTGTCTGCCTGGGGGATCCCGCTGATTACAGAGGTTTGGTTGGATCCGTTCGTATAGCGATGTTGCTGTTTCGTATTGTCAAAAGTAACTCCGCTATAGTAGACATAGCCATTTACACCCCATTCAGCCAGGTAACCATTGCCGTTCTTGATGTAGCTGTTTTCGTAGCGGACATAAGCCTTGGCCGTAGAGCTATGGCCGTTGGCGCCAGCGATGAAGAAACGGTTGCCATCCACCAGCTGATTGTAGATGTGAACCTGGGAACCATTAACTTCGCCAGTAACCTTGGGGACGCGACCATAGGAATTGTGCCAGTAGTTGTTGGCGTAAGTCAGGTGGGCGTCTTCCACAAGGGCCATGTAGGGGTCGGTACCCCAGCAGTTGTATTCGTTGGCGCCATCCAAGTCGGTGTAACTGATGGTTGCGTTGTCCACGAATTCCATGTCCATGCCGTCAGAAATCCACTTATAGCTGATGTGGTCTGCCCAGAAGTTCTTGATATGGTGATCCTTGTCGCCACTGGTTTCAAGACCGTCGCCAGCTTCAATCAAATGCGGGTTCACATCGTAGATCGCCAGGTTGCGGTAAATGTTATTGTGGCCGCCTTCGTTCCAGCGGTTGTTGAGAGAAGCTCCGCGAAGGTTTGCGCCACGGCCCATGCCGATAAGGCTCTTATTGCCCCTGATGGTAATCCAGTCGCTCCAGGACTGAAGATTCGCACTTTCAGAAACAGGAACGGAACCGTCGTTCAAAGAAGCACAGGAGTTTGCTTCAAAAGCAATTCTGTAGAAAACATTTTCCTTACCAGTAACAGCGTTCTTTTCGCCACACTTCTTGGTGCACCAGGTGCGCCCCTGCCTGGTGGCTTCGGTAACTGCATTACGGAACTGACGAAAGTCGTAAGTTCCTTCGGGAACGAGAATAGTCACGGCATCATTGGATTGCAGATATTTGCGAATAGATGCAGAGTCCGTTGCGATGACGATGTTACCCTTGTCACCACCCGTTGTTACGGCACCGTAACCTTCTGCCTTGATGTTCAATGTAAACAGCAAGATGGCGTTCTTGTCGGTTTCGCTACCTGTCCAAATCCATTTTGCCTGGGTGTTTGGGGCAAAACCTGTGAGAACGGCTCCACTTGGCATTTTACTGTTTGCATAGCTGAGTGTAGTTGCGTTGCCCCATTGGCTAAGGTCGCGACCCTTGTTCTTCCAGGAAGCGTTGCTGACGCTTGGCTTTGCCTTCCAGGAGCTGCCACTGTAATAAGATCTGTCGAGGTCGTCGATCTGCACCATTACTCCCGGGGCACCGCTGCCATTTACGCCGACAACGGAGAATGCGTTTTCGCCAGGCAAGAGTGTCATTGGAATGAATCGGACGCGGCCAGCCTGGTTGTCCTCTGCAAGGAGGGAACCGTTGTGGTAAAGACGGTAACCGCCGTCAGCTACAATCCATACGCCAGGGCCCTTTCCTGCGTTGTAGGTGGCGGCGATGAGCTGGGAACCGACTTTGTCGCCGCCACCGAGGTTTGCGTCTGCGGGGAGCGTAACAACTTCGCTTGGTGCTATTGCACCAAATGTGGTGGAAACGGACAATGCTGCTGCAATAGACAATTTTTTTGCGAAATTAGAGCATTTCATGGAAACTCCTTGATTTTACGGCAATAAATTATCTAAATGAAAATGTTTTGTGAATGGTATTACATAAAAAGCGTTGTTCCTAGACAACGGCATTTTAAAAAAGTTTTGGCATTTATTCCTTATTCTTTCTACATTTGTTGCGTGAAAGAAAAAAATACACAACGCAAAATTTTTGAATATCTGGACTACAGGGAGTGGCTCAGGGATTATTATGAGTCCCGCAAGGCCATCAATTCTGCATTTTCATTGCGTGCATTCTCTGACAAGATTGGCTTTAAGGCCAAGGACTTCATTTCCCGCGTAATGCAGGGGTCTAAGAACCTTTCCGATGAAAGCGCCGGCAAAATAGCCTCTGGCCTAAAGCTTGGTAAGCGAGAGTCAGAGTTTTTCTTGGCGTTGGTTGGTTTTAATCAGGCAGAAACTAGCGAAAAGCGCGAACAGTTCCTTGCCCAGATGCAAGAAACCTTGAAGGTGGTTCGCTTTACGGAATCGCAGCACCTGATGGGAATGTATCAATATCAGGTTTATTCGGACTGGCGCCACTTGGTAGTGCGTTCCTTGATTGGGATGTATGGATTTTCTGGCGATTTCAAGGAACTGGGGAACCGTGTGCATCCCAAAATATCCCCGGAAGCGGCAAAGGAATCAGTGGAACTGCTTGAAACCTGTGGCTTGATTGCCAAAAAAGAAGACGGTTCCTACGAACTTACGCAAAGTGCCATCACTACGGGCGATAAAACCTCCAAGGTGGCCCTGCGCGGTTTTCACCAGAAGTGCCTGCAGCTTGGCGCCGATTCCATTGATCGCGACGCTCCGTCGGAGCGCAATATCAGTGGCCTTACTCTAGGCATTTCCAAAGAAGGCTACGACCGCATCGTAGAACGCATCAACGCATTCCGCAAGGAAATTGCACTCCTTGCCGAAGAAGACGCCGATGCCGATAGCGCCTACCAAATGGAAATCTGCCTCTTTAAGGTAGGCGGCAAAAAGTAATTCTGTCTTTACAATTATAGACGAGAGAACGGCACAATGTGCCTACAGACGAGAGACAAGAGATTCTTGCAAATTTCCAATGTGTCGGCTGTAGGCTGATGTCTGTCGACTGAGTTAGTTATTAGTCACTGGTCACTAGTTGTTAGTTGTTGGTTACTCGTTTCCGTCTTCCATCTTCCGTCTTCCTACTAATTCCTGACTCCTGTCCTCTGTCTTCTTGCATCTTAACTTCCGACTTCCGTCTTATGTCTTCCAACTCCAGACTCCTCTCATTCAAAAAAATTCTATATTTACCATGTGCCGGCTAGTATTCAAAATAATGATGTCAACGCAAACGCCTTTACTTTAAAGAGTTTGGCGATTGCTTGCCTCGGCCTTTTTGGGGCTTGGGTGTTGAACCTTCTCGACATTTTCATTGTCGATAAGTCCATCATGAACATGGCTTTTGCCGGCAATTTGCTTTTGACGGCCCTTTCTATTGGTGTTTGCTATTTGATGGGTCTTGCCAAGCCTTACACGAAGTATGTTGCCATCGCGTTTGTCGTCGTGAACTTTTCCTTTGTCTGCGCGATGCTTTCGTACCACGTCATGATAGCCATGGCTCTCCCGCTTCTTTATTCCGTGCAGTACTGCGACAAGAAGGTGGTGTGGTACGCCTATAGCTTAGTGGCGTTCTCCTTGCTAGGCGTTGTTTTTGGCGGCTACCATATAGGTCTTTGCAATGCGAACATGCTGCTTTTTACTGCAGAAAATACAGCGCATTATTACAGCCAGATTGTCGGCGGAACGCTTGGACTTGGCGACCCCGGCATGCCCAGGAATGTAGCGCTGTTCTTGTTCTTTGTGCTCCCGCAATGGTTGCTCCTGCTTGCCTTCGTTCCTGTATTCCTGCATATTTCTAGCGAAATCGAATCCCGTGCAAGGCGAGCCTTCGCCGAACGCCGCCAGGCTCAAATCGACTTTATGACAGGCCTCTACAACAGAAACTGCTACATGTCGATGCTTAGGGAACATTACTGCAATGTGGGGAAGGTCTTTGTTGCATTCTGGGATGTGAACGGTTTAAAACAAATTAACGATGCGATGGGGCATGAGGTTGGAGACCGTCTCATTGTTGTTGCCGCGGAGTCCTTCAAAATTTTGCAGAATGACTCCCGCCGTGTGTTCCGCGTAGGTGGCGACGAATTTGTTCTCATTGCCGAAGATACGGATGAAGAAGAAGGCAAAAAGCTCCTTGAAAAATGGAGTGAAAACGTAAAATCCCAGAATGAATTTTCAGAAATCAAGCTGGCGGTTTCTACTGGCTATGCTTATGGTTCCGGCACCGAGATCAGGGAAGTCATCAAGGCTGCCGACCAGATGATGTACGACAATAAACGCAACAACAAGTAAAACTTGTTTACAAATGGGGCTGTTTTTACCCTTTTGTGTGCTTTTTTTTGCAAGTCCATGTGAAAAATGGGCTTTTTTTATAGAATTTTGCAAAAATTTTAGGGAACATTACGCAAACAATTATATAAATTAGTATTGCTTATTACAAATTGGAGTTTTTATGGGCATTTTTGATTTTTTTAAACGCGATTGGCATCACTCTGACCCGGAAAAGCGCACAAAGGCTATCCGTGAATTAGACGAGATCCATCAGGATGTATTTGAAGAAAAGGCTAGCAAGGACCCGGACAAGAATGTTCGCCTTGAAGCTTTGAAGAAATTGAATTCCGTGGATATTTTGCGTCAGATGGCCTCGAACGACCCTGAAGAAAGCGTTCGCAAGGCTGCCGCCGCTCGCTTGAATGAAGAAATTGCAAGAACTTTGAAGAAATTCTCTGGGGAGCCGACCGCTAAGGAAATCGCTCTCGCCGAAGAAATTGCATCTACATCGTTTGCTGAAGAAACTTACCGTGGCATTACAGTTCCCAAGCTTCGCCTGGCCCTCGTTTCCAAGGTCACTAAGCAGAATGTGTTGCTTACGGCAGCGCTCCGCGACTTGAACGAAGAAGTTGCCGCCAAGGCTCTCGAAGGTCTCAAGGAAAATGCTTTGCAGGATGTTGCTAACAATTCCCGCCATACATCTATCCGCCAGGCTGCAAGTGCCAAGTTGAAGGCTATCCGCGATGCTGAAAATACTGCTGTGAGCAAGGAAGAAATCCTCAAGCAGCAGCGAGCTGCCCTCCTCGCCCAGGCAGACCGCCTGAATAACACGCACCCGCTCGTAGAACAGCAGAAGGCTTTCGCTGAATTGATGAGCGAAGCTGAAAAGCTTGGCATGGGCGACCAGAAGGCTGCGCTCGACGCTATCTACGCTAGCTTCTCTGAGCAGGTCAAGGTTCTTGTGGCAAAGCAGGAAGCCGAAGAACTTGCAGCCCGTCGTGCCGCAGAAAAGGCCGCCCTCGAAGAAAAGCTCTTGAAGGAAATTGAAGAGTTCCTCAATGCTCCGAAGGCTGACGAAACCAAGGAAATGCTTGAAAAGGCAATCGATGCTGCCAAGGCCGAAGCCCCGAACGCAGACCCGAAGTGGAATGCCCGCCTGCAGAGCCTCGTATTCCGCAAAGAAAAGATGTACAAGGCTGAAGTTGCAGCTCCGAAGGTTGTAGAAGAACTCCCGGAAGGCGCGCCGAGCCGTGAAGAAATTCTTGCAAAGCTTACCGCCCTTGCAGAAAATGAAATCGATGCCTTTACCGAAAAGGCTCTTAGACCGCTGGTTCGCTCCTGGGAAACGCTCCCGCTTCTCGAAGGCGAAGACCCTGTGCTCCAGAGCTACAACGCCCTCCGCAGCAAGTTGAGCGAAAAGCTCAATGCCTGGAAGGAAGTTGCCGAGAAGGAATTTGCAGAAAAGTCTGCCGAACTTCGCAAGCTCATCGACGCTGTCAAGGCGATCGACGAAAATCAGGAGTTCCGTGAAATCTCCATGCAGCTCAAGGAAATCGCCCAGAAGTGGAAGGAAATCGTTGGCGAAGACAAGTTCAAGTATCAGGAACTTTGGAAGGAATTCAACGATGCCCGCTCCCGCTTCCAGGAAATGCGCCAGTGGGAATCTTGGCACAATGAAGAAGCACGCGATGCTATTCTTGCTGAACTTGAAGCTCTTTCTAAAGAAAGCGCCTCCGAAGAACTTTTGGACAAGACGAAGAAGGCCATTGCAAAGTGGAAGGACGTTGGCCCGGTAAGCCCGCTCCGCTTGCAGGAATACAAGGACAAGTATAAAGCCTTTATTGACAAGATCTTTGAAACCTGCGCTCCGATTCTTGAAGCAAAGAACGAAGAACGCCAGGAAAACTTGAAGAAGAAGATTGAACTTTGCGAAAAGGCAGAAGCTCTTGTTGCCGATACTGAAACTCCGGACAAGGATAAGTACAAGGCCATCAAGCAGCTCCAGGAAGATTGGAAGAACGGCGGCCAGATTCCGCGCGAAAACCTCCAGGAACTCTGGGACCGTTTCAAGGCTGCTATCGACGCCTTCTTTGAACAGCACAAGGTTGCCTTGAAGGAAGAGGATACTCGTCGCCAGGGCAACTATGAAAAGAAGGTGGAACTTTGCGAAAAGGCTGAAGCCTTGCAGGAATCTGAAGACTGGGGCGCAACAACAGCCGCAATCAAGAAGCTTCAGGAAGAATGGAAGACTTCTGGCCCAGTGCCGAAGACTGTCTCTGAAGACATTTGGAACCGCTTCCGTACCGCTTGCGACAAGTTCTTTGAACGTCGCCGTGCCCATTTCGATTCCCTCGATGCAGAAAAGCAGGCTAACCTCGAAAAGAAGAATGCCGTTTGCGCAAAGCTCGAAGCTCTCACCGCAGAACAGGCTGACGAAGCAACGCTCAATGCTATCGCTGAAGAATGGAAGCAGATTGGCATGGTTCCCAAAGATGACCTCGATGCCTTGATGCAGCGTTACATGAAGGCTACTAACGAAGTGATTGGCAAGCGTGCCGCCGTTGACTCTGCCCTGGCTGAACGCCTTGAAGCAGTTCGTGCCCGCAAGCAAGAAATCATTGACCGCGTAAACGAACTTGCAGACAGCGCAGGTGTCGCTGCCATCGCAGAATCTGTTCGCGAATTCCAGAACGAATGGCGCACTCTCGGTTCTTGCGGTACAAGTGAAGGCGAACTCTACAAGGCATTCCACGATGCCTGCGATGAATTCTTTGCCCGCCGTCGCGACCAGATGGAAATTCAGGAAGAAGCCCGCAAAAATAACTTGCAGAAGAAGGAACTCCTCTGTGCTCAGGCTGAAAAGCTTCTTGCCGCAGAAGATGAAACTCCGTACAACCTGGTAAGCCAGGTCAAGCAGCTCCGTCGCAACTGGAAGGAAATCGGCCCTGTTCCTCGTGAACATTCCGACAAGATCTGGAAGCGCTTCAACTCTGCTTGCGATGCAGTTTTTGCAAAGGCCCATCCGGAAGGAAACAATAAGGAAGAAGGCAAAGAAAACGATGCCTAAAGAATGGATGTCTCCAGAGGCTGCCGCCCGCGTCTTGCAGGCCGGCGGCGTCGTGGCGATCCCCACAGAAACAGTCTACGGTCTTGCCGGAGACTGTTTTAATTCTAGCGCCCTCGCGAAAATTTTTGAAGCGAAGGGGCGCCCTACATTCGATCCGCTCATTTTGCACATTGCAAGCCTTGAAGAAGTGGAAAGGCTTGCTTCTGTGTTCCCTGAAAAGGCGAGAACTCTTGCCGAAAAGTTCTGGCCAGGCCCGCTTACGATGGTGCTCCCGAAGCGCCCGGAAGTGCCGGACCTTGCTACGAGCTCTTTGCCGACTGCAGCGATTCGCTTTCCGGTGCACCCGGTCGCGCAACAGATCATTCGCCTTGCAGGCGTGCCGCTTGCGGCCCCCAGCGCGAATCTGTTCAAGCATGTGAGCCCGACTACGGCAGAGCATGTTGCCGAACAGCTTGAAGGCCGTATCGATGGCATTGTCGATGGAGGCCCGTGTGCCGTTGGTGTAGAAAGTACAATCGTCTCGTTTGCAGACGATGTGCCGACGCTGCTTCGCCCGGGGGCGATCACGCTCGAGATGCTGCAGGAAACTGTCGGTGAAGTGCGTGTAAAGACTTCGACCTCAAAACCAGGCCAGGCAATGGCTGCCCCAGGCATGATGGATTCCCATTACAAGCCTCGCGTGCCGCTTTACTATGGCAAAATCCCCGCTGGCTACAAGCTGCCGGAACATACCGTGCGCATTGCCTTTGGCACTGCCGAGGGCCCGGTGCCTGCAACGCTGAACTTGTCTGAAAAAGGTGACTTGCTGGAAGCTACGGCAAACCTGTATGCGCACATGCATACGCTCGATGACCCTGGGAACGATTTGATTCTTGTAGATGAAATTCCGCTCGAAGGGCTCGGCCGTGCATTGAACGACCGCCTTGGACGCGCAAGCATCAAGCAGCTTTAATAAATGACATCTTCGAGAACTAAACCCTGAGGGGGAGCCCATGTGCGCTCTCCCTTGAATTTTTCTGCAAAAATTTCGTTGACAGTGCCTTCCGGGTAGCGGCCGCGGCCGATGTCGAAGAGCGTTCCTACCATGGCTCGCACCTGCCTGTGCAGGAAGCGGTTGCCGCGAATGTGAAAACGGACCGTGTAATCGTTCACGTGTTCCAGGCGGAATTCTGTAAGGGTGCAGAGCGTGGACTTGCCGTCGTTGCGTGGAATGCAGAAACGGATGAAATCGTGTTCGCCCAAAAAGCTTTTGGCTTCGCGTTCCATCAAATCTACATCAAGTTTCAGGGAACCGCATTCCCAGCCGTATTCGCGCATGAGCGCAACGGGTCGCGTAAAAATCGTGTATTGGTAATAGCGGCTCGTGGCGTCGTGGCGGGCATGGAAGTTGTCTGCGCACGGTTCCAGGTCGCGAATGCGCACCTTGCGTTCCGTGAGGCCGTTGATTGAACGGATGGTGCGCTCGATGTCAAGTTCGCCGTCGTAGTCAAAGTGCACGCACTGGCCTCGTGCATGAACTCCGGTGTCTGTTCTGCCGGAGCCTACGAGTTTGATGGGCGAGCGGAGCGCGATTTGAAAAGCGTTCTGCAACGCTGACTGCACCGTGACAAACTTTGTTTGCCCGGCTTCATTCTGTTCTTGCCAACCGAAGAAGGCACTCCCGAGATACTCGCAACGAAAACGATAGCGCATGTGGTAAAGATAGAAAACAGGAGACAGAAATTAAGATGCAAGAGCCAGATGCCAGATACAAGAACGCGCCCGAAATGAGCCAAATGAATTGAGCTTGTTCAAATTCACTTGGCGAATGAGTAGCCTCTATGGCGAAGCCATGAAATTGTAATTTCCTATGTCATTGTCAATTCTTAATTCTGAATTCTTAATTATCAAAGCCTACTGCCGACAACATGGAAATTAGCAAGTATCTCTCGTCACTCGTCTGTAGGCACGCAGTGCCGTTCTCTCGTCTATTCTAGACCCTATCCCCTGAACCCTAGACCCTAAAAACTGGAGATCAACATTCACTAACCCCTAATTCTCCGTTTCGCGGACTTTGGTGATGAGCGTTTCTGCGTCTTTTTCAGAGATGTTCATCTTCTGGGCTATCATGCCCGGGGTGCAGCCCTGGCCCTTCAGCTTTTTGACGGTGGTGAGGTCAGCCTGTTCCTTGTCGAAACGCGTTACGTCGAGGGCGCTCTTGTTGATTGCGCGCATGCCGACCATGGTGTTGTGGCTCTGCGTGCGAAGATGCATGGTCTGGTCACGAGAAATGCCGCGCGGGCGGGTGAGAGCGCTGGAAAGGGACTGCAAAGCCGAGGTGATGCGTTCCTTGGCGGTCGGCCTGAGAGGCGGCTTGGTTGCGTTCGGGTCGGTAGAAAGAATGCGGTTCTCTGGAATGCCGTCGGAATCTTCGAAGGCAAAGGAGGCTGCGGTCTGTGGAGGCATTGCCGTAGAACCGGCTTCTGCGGCCTGTTCCTCGGCGAGCTGTTTTTCGCGTTCGCGTTCCGCTTCGGCGTAGGCGTCTGCATCGTCGATGATGGACGGGCGCTTGTTGCCGCGGACTCGTGTGAATGTCAAATCATCGCCAGAAAAACCGCCCTTCGGATTTTTGAAGCGTTCTTCGATGACGAGAGGTTCGTCCTGCAGGCCTGCGTTGGAAAGGGCTGCTTTTTGCGCTTCCAGATCGTCAACGCCGTTCTTCTTGGAAATTTTCTTGACGAGAACGATGATTAGAGCAATCAAGATCAGGCAAATGACGCCGCCAGCAATCAAGAAAATTAGCTTGTCATTGCTTTCTGTGCTAGGCTCTGTGGCCACGGTCTGCTTTACGACCGGTTCTTCCTTTTGCGGGGCGACTTCTTCGGCTGGTTCGCGAATATTATCTACTACTTCCCAGGCCTTGGTCAGCTCGGCTCGGATTTCTGCGTAGCGTTCCGGATTTTCCTTGGCGTTCCAGAGTTCCTGTTCCAAAGCGTCTACTTTGGCACGGGCGGCAAGGTATTTTGCTCCGTCAATGTTCGACGGGTCGAAATCTTCAAAGCGGAGGTAGCCGATAAGGGCTAAAACGGCAATAAGCAATGTGACTGGAAC
The DNA here is from genome assembly GCA_045615885.1 of Fibrobacteraceae bacterium. Classification (GTDB taxonomy): domain Bacteria; phylum Fibrobacterota; class Fibrobacteria; order Fibrobacterales; family Fibrobacteraceae; genus UBA1765. The sequence continues at coordinate 118,719 of JAZLFR010000049.1, read as the reverse complement.
GATAAATTTTCTCATGCCCTAAATTTAACAAATTTACGCTTAAAAAGTTTGTAAGTTGTTGAAAAATAACGAGTTATGTGGTTTTCACTGCATTGCCGATGTAGTCCGTGGACAACGCTAAAGTGAGCTAGACAACACTTTTTTTTGAATTTCAATTTATATTTAGTATGTGATTACGAGAAATACTGCATTTTTGAGCTCTTTGACCCTTGCGGCTATCGCGGGGCTTTCGCTGTTTGCCGCTTGTTCTGATTCCAGCGTGGCGGGGAACAGCGCCGAAATTGGCAATCCGGAATTTGCATCTATTTCTGGTACGCTTTCCTTTGCAAATGGATCCCCCGCTGCAAGAACTTCAGTTCGCTGCGTGCCGCAGGGCTTCAATGTGCTTGGCGATACTCTCCCGGCCCGTTGGGTTACTACAACGGACAGTTCCGGCTTCTATGCAATCGATTCGCTCCCCAAGGAATTTGCAATCGAGGCAAATAACGATTCCCTCGGCCAGCTGCTATTGATGCGTAACCTTTCCATGGACGATTCTGTCTATAGTGCAAAGCTTGCTTTGCCTGGTGCGCTTCGAGTGCCGGTAGATTACGAAGATGGCGATACATTGCAAATTGCCATTCCGGGAACAACCTATTTGCGCAAGGTGGTCGTTGAAAACGGTTCCGTTCTGGTGGATTCGCTCCCGCAGGCCTTGCTTTCTGAAATGGTCGTTTCTGGCGATACCCTTGCCTGGGACAAGCCTATGCAAGTCGTTTCTGACAGCGTCGTTTCTCTGGTTGCAGCAAAGCCTGTAGAAAAGGATTCTGTACCCTCGGATTCCGTGCCTGCCGATACTGGAACAAAGGAAGTGAAGCTTGAATTCAAGTATCCGCTTGCAGGTCTCGATGTAAGTTCCAAGGTGTCTGAAATTCCGATAGCCTTGCGCCTGCAGGGTGATGAAGCGGACTTTGAGGCGATTTCCAAAATGAAGGGCGCTTGGTCGGTAAGGCATTGCTCAAAGCCGCTTAGGCTTGATGAAAGCTATTTTGACGTGGCCCGCAAACAGGCTGTATTCTGGGTGCTTTTGGATACTTTGAAGGCTAAAGATTCCTTGACGCTCACATTTAATGCCATGGCCCGGCAGGAACCTCCAGGAGTGTTCAGCAGGAACTTTATTTCTGCATGGCATTTTGACGAAGGCGTTCGATATGCATTTGATGTGGCAAACCGATTTGACGGCACTCCGCATAATGTTGTCGATACGCTTGGTGCTGTGGGTGGAGCCTACTATTACAATGGCAAAAATGCATACGTTGATGTCGAGTACTCCAATGAAGGCCCTTTGAACTTCAACTATTCAGATACGATGAGCATTTCTGTGTGGACCCGTTTGGATTCCGCAGCGACAAATACAAGCCGCTTTGTGTTTGGCAAGGGAGCAACGCAGTTCCATTTGAAGTATTTCAAGTCTAGCGAAGGCTGGCTTTTTGAACGTTACAAAACGAAGACCGACACCATTCCCCAGGATTCCTGCGAGGCTGGCGTTTGCAAAAACTTTGCAAATTCCTGGCGCTACTGGTATCGTGCTGATTCCGTTGCTGTAGAAGGCGAATGGGCCATGCTCTCCATTACGCAGTATGATTCGACATTTAATTTGTATGTGAACGGAAAGCTCGTTGCCGATACGGCGTCCATCGGGCGCTTCCCGGAACCGGTGAATACGGATAATAATTTCACGATTGGCCGCCGTGAACAGGCCGATAGCGATGACCAGTATTTCAAGGGCGTAATTGACGAACTCTTTGTGCAGCGCATTCCTGCTGACGAAGACAGGGTCAAGGTCATGTACGCAAACCAGAAGCCGGTAGGCTACTGGCCCAAAGTTGTGAAATAAAAAATAAAGCGGTCAAGTGGGTAGCACTTGACCGCGTTTGCTTTGTAACATTGTCGTTGCGACCGCCCCCGCTTTGCGGGGCCGGCTGAATTTACCGCTTACTTGCTATAGATTGCTGTGAGGGCGTTGGCCAGGTAGGCTAGCGGAGCGTTCCAGTTGATTGCCACTTCGTTTGTTGCGTAGCTGCAGCGGTTGTCAAGGTAGGCGAGTGCCGGCTTGTCTGCGCTTGCGTAGTTTTCGCACTTCCAATGTTCGTTGCCGCTCAAGTTGATGTCTTGCTTGCCAAGGTGCGGGCCGCCAACGAGCATGCCGGGCACCGGATCGTCGGTGTTATCCGCTTCGCTTGGGCGGTGGTGCGGGTTGCGAGCTGCGCGAACACCAAAGTCGGTCACATAGGAAATGAGCATCGGGTTCTTGCCAAGCAGGTAGTCGAGTGCGCTTTGCGCTCCGCTGATGTAGGAAGCGTCCTTGGTCAAGAGATAAGCGTAAATCAAGATGATGCCGTTGTTTGCAACTGCGCTGTTGGAACCCCAGTTCCAGTTCCACGGGTGGATCGGAACGCGGTAGCCGGAGGAGTCTGCTTCCTTCTTCAGTGCGTTTGCTTCGTCAAGCAAAATCTTCTGCGCTGTCTTGGAAATGTCTCCGAATGTCTTTTCATCGAGAGCTGCGCGCACGACTGCGTAGAAGTTCATGTCGCCCCACCAAGGCCCGTTGTTTGTGAACGGATTTGCCTTGAGGTCTTCGAGGTAGTCCTTCTTCTTTGTGGCGTTGTAGAGCTCTGCAGCGGCAAAGCGGAATTCATCTTTACCATCTTCGTTGCCCGGCGCGTATGTGCCTGTGTTCACATCGTTTGGCTGGGTGTAGAAGCTTGTCGGGTTCTGCTTGGCCCATGCGTATGCCTTTTCTGCTGCCTTCAAGAGCTTGTCGGCGTATGCCTTGTCGAACTTCTTGTAGACTACGGATGCCTGGGCGAGGGAACCTGCAAAGTCGAGTGCTGCAGTCGTCGTTTTGCCGATTACATAGCGGTCAGCCTTGTCCTGTTCCGGCATCACGCTGCCGCTGAACTTGAGCGTTGTAAGCTTGTGGAACACGCTGCCGTCTTCTTCCTGCATGGTAAGCATCCAGTCAAGGTTCCAGCGGACTTCTTCGAGCAGGTCCGGGAGCTTCGGGAATTCGTTTGGAATGTCGAACTTGAGCTTTTGTGCAAACTGCGGGAAATGTTCCTGAAGCTGCAAAAGTGTATATACGGTAATGCCGGAGTTGACGATGTATTTGCCATAGTCGCCCGCGTCGTACCAGCCGCGCGGGGAACTGATTGTGCGGCTTGAGTCTCCGTAGATTTTTACGAGTGTGTCCGGGTGGCCTGCCGGGCGAGCGAACTTGCCTGCGTACTTGGCGTCGAGCGCTGTGCTTGAACGCTGGTAGTAGAACCACTTGAGGCTAGCCTTGCCGACATCTGCATAAACATCGTTTGAAATGCGGAACGGAGTGCCGAGGCGGTCGCCATCGCGGTAGAGAAGGTAGGTGCCCGGGGTGGTGAGCTTTGAAATGTCGAATGCCTGCACTTCTTCGCCGCTCGGGTCCCATTCCGCTGCGTACGGAGCTTCCACTTCCAGGACCTGCTTGCCGTTGATGTCGTAAACTTGCAGTTTGCCGGCTTCGTTGCCTGGGATGATGACGTTCTTTGTTGCCTTCTGTGGGTAGCCGAGCTGGTTGTAGGCCGGCATGGCTGCCATGCTGAGCCCGGTAAGGGAGGCAAGGGCGAGTAGCGTTTTCATAATTTAGAAGTTACCTTTAATTTCAAAGATATTCCAACTTGGAATACATCTTAAATCTATACTTATTCTTCGATAAAGGATAGGGCTTTTTGTAAAAGAATTATTCCATTTGGCGATTTTGGGGCTTCTTCGCTCAAAGTCTGGCGGTATTTTCGGGCTCCCTTCATGCCTGTGAACAGTTTGGAAAGGTGCCTTGTGAGAATTGTGAGCGGGCAGCCGTCCTTTTGTTCGCGTTCCACATAGGGGAGGTAGGCTTCCAGAAGTTCTTTTTGGCTCTTCCAGACCGGGTGCGGGTCGTCAAAAATTTCTGCATCGGCCTGGTTTAAAAACCATGGGTTTTCATACGCTTCGCGACCAATCATTACGCCGTCGAGCGATTTCAGGAATTCCTTGGTCTGGTCGAGAGTCTTGATGCCACCGTTGATGCTTGTTGTGAGTTCCGGGTGTTCCTGCTTTAAACGGAGAACGCGGTCGTAATCGAGAGGCGGAATTTCTCGGTTCTCTTTTGGGCTTAGTCCCTTTAGCCATGCCTTGCGGGCATGCACAATGAAATTATTGCAACCGGCATTTTTTACCGTCTCAATGAAGTTGATGAAAAATTCCCAGGAATCGTTGCGGTCGACCCCGATGCGGCACTTTACTGTAACAGGCACGGAGACTGCCTTTTGCATTGCCTGCACGCATTCTGCGACATGGTTTGCGTCTAGCATCATGCAGGCTCCGAAAGCTCCGTTCTGCACGCGGTCCGAAGGGCAGCCGCAGTTCAGGTTCACTTCGCAGTAGCCTGCGTCTTCGGCTTTCTTTGCCGCTTCTGCCAAAACTTGCGGATCGCTGCCGCCAAGTTGGAGTGCAACCGGGTGTTCAAAGGCGTCGTGACGCAAAAATGGTTCCGGGTCGGCGTGCACAAGGGCATTTGCCGGAATCATTTCGGTGTACAGCAAAATGTGCTTTGAAAGCATGCGCAAAAAATAGCGGTCATGCCTATCGGTGTAGTCGAGCATCGGGGCAATGGAAAGTCGGCGATCTAGCATGGGGGAAAAGATAGAAAATGTTGGTTTCCAGTGCTTTAGGGGATAGGGTCTAGGGTGTAGGGTATAGAATAGACGAGAGATACTTGCAAATTTCCAATGTGTCGGTTGTAGGCTGAAGCCTGTCGACAGATAGTTCAATTAACAATTAAAAATGAATAATGGAATGTCATTGCGAAATCCGTAGGATTGAAGCAATCCAGAACATGGTAAGTTACAGTTCCTGACTCCTGTCAACTAACTTAAATCAACATAATATCTATATTTGTGCCATGGCAAGCATTTTTGGCAAACTTTTTACGATTTCCACATGGGGCGAATCCCATGGCGCAGGCCTTGGCGCCGTTGTTGACGGCTGCCCGGCAGGCCTCCCACTCGAACCATCAGACATGCAGTTCTACCTGGACCGCCGTCGCCCCGGTCAAAACGCAATGACCACCCCGCGCAACGAAGCCGACCAGGTGCAGATTCTTTCTGGAGTCTTTGAAGGCAAAACGACGGGCACCCCGATTTCGCTTGCCATCTTCAACAAAGACCAGCATAGTGCAGACTATTCGGAAATCGCAAAATGGTACCGTCCGGGCCATGCCGACCTCACCTACGATTTGAAGTACGGCTTCAGGGATTATCGTGGTGGCGGCAGAAGTTCCGCCCGCGAAACTGCAGGCCGCGTAGCAGCCGGCAGCATTGCCCGCAAAATTTTGAAACTTACTAACGGCACCGAATTCATGGCCTGGGTAAGCGCAGTCGGCAACGTGACCGGCGAAATTGACCCGAACTCCGTAACCTACGAAGCTCTTGACGCCTCCCCGGTGCGCTGCCCAGATCCGGAACTTTCCAAAAAGTTCGAAGAAGAAATCATGGCGGCCAAAATGGCCAAGGATAGCGTTGGCGGCGTAGTGACGCTTTTGATCAAAAATGTTCCGCCTTGTCTTGGCGAACCGGTTTTTGACCGTGCAGAATCCTTGCTCGCTCAGGCCATGCTCAGTTTGCCGGCCTGCAAGGGATTTGAAATCGGCATGGGTTTTGAAGCAGCCAAGATGCGCGGCAGCGAACACAACGATGAAATCTATGTTGAAAACGGCAAGTTCCGCACACGCACAAACAGAGCTGGCGGAACTCTCGGCGGCATCACCAACGGCGAAGACATCATTTGCCGCATGGCGTTCAAACCGACAGCAACAATCGGCCAGGAACAGAACACCGCAGGGCGCACCCTCGAAAACGGAACGCTTGCCGCCAAGGGCCGTCATGACCCATGCGTAGCAGTGCGCGCTCCCGTGATTGTCGAAAGCATGGCAGCCCTAGTTCTTGCAGACTTGTTCCTGCAGGAACGCGCAAAGCACGGATTGTTCTAGAGTAGGATCTATATTAGACGAGAGAACGGGCCTTTGGCCCTACAGACGAGAGACGAGAGGGACCTGTCAATTTCCGTGTTTAGGTATGAGGGCGCTTCGCTTTGAGGTCGATGCTTCGCATCTAGAGGTGTGAGGTTTTGTAATTACAATTACCTCAAAGTAAGCGCAGCGAACGACCTCACGCCTCAAGCACCGAAGGTGCGTGCCTCATACCTGTCTTCTTTCTTGCATCTTAACCGTCTTCACGAGCAACGCGAAGTGATCCAGAACATTGCTCTGGATGGACACACTTCGCTCGCCATGACACGAGAAAATACAATTCTCTGTTTTCTGTCTTCTGTCCTCTGTTTACTATTTCAGCCTACAGCCGACTGACTACAAATCGAGCCTCGTGTCATTAATACATGTTCAAATAGCTTACGTAGTCGCAGAGCTTTAGGCCCATCGGCAGGAACTTCTTGTCGAAGCGCACCATGCGCACTTCGGATGGCTTGCCTACATAGCGGCCGAGGATTTCAAAATTATCCTGCACGTCCCATACGGCAGCGTCGAGCACGGTGCCGTCGTCGCATTCCGTTTCACCAGTAGCAGAGCCGATGCCAGAAATTCTTGAATTCTGCTGGAGCAGGCGCACAAAAATTTCAGGAGCGCGACCGTGTTCACGGCCGGCGGCAGAGGAATCGACAACATGAACATGAACGCCGTAATAGCGATTCTTTTCGTCGAAGAGAACCGTGTAGGTGTGCGTGTAATTGCCGTCGTGGAACTGCTCCTGCCAAACGAATTTATCGATCTGCTTAAAATTCGCTACGGAATACTTCGAGAAGAACTCCTTTGCGCTAGCTCCGTAACGAACAAGGTAATGGCCAAGCTTTGTGCTAAAGTCATGGCTTGTTGCAGGGCCGCTTGCAAGGCGCAAGCTGTCGGCCACTCTCCTTAAGTTGTCTGTCAAGCCGGAATTCTGGTTTTCAACAATCGTGCGGACTGTAGAAGCTTCCTGCAGGCGAAGCTGGATGTCTGGGTATTCCGGATCCTTGCTCTGGATTTCTTCGAACTGGATTTTTGCAAGGTCAAAATTGCGGCCCTTGATGTAGGCGCGGCCTAGCGCTTCCTTCAGAGGCAGGTTGTCTGGATACTGCTGGACGAGCGGTTCCAGAATGTCGCAGGCGACGCGCGCCCGGTCAGCGGGCGTGCCGGAAACGCCCAGGCCGTTTCCGGGGGGCGTCTTGCCGCCCAGCGTCGCAAGGGCGTTGTCGGCAGCCTTGAAACCAGGGTTCAAAGCCTTGATGCGCTGGTATGTTCTTTCTGCAGAATCAAAGTGGCCACGGTATTCATCCAGGTAGCCTTGCAAAAGCAAAAGCCTGGGCGAGGTCGGGAACTTTGTCAAAGCATATTCCACAACGGAACCGCAGCTATCCAGCTGGCCCAGTCCGTGGAACACATCGGCCAAAAGCGAATAGGCCTTTTCGGAATAACCCAAAGAAAGGCTGACCGCCGCACGAGCTTCTTCGGCAGCGTTTGCATACTGGCGTTCCTTCAGCAAAAGTTCGCCGTACCAAAGTCTGTAGGCAAGAACAGCTTCCGCCTTGTCGCTTGCAATGCGAGCAAATTCAAGAGCTGCAGAAAAGCTCCCCGACTTCACAGATTCGCGGCTATCTAGATAAGCGACCATCGAGCTGCCCGGGTAACGCTGCCTCATGTTTTCGGTAACCGTTTCCAAGCGAATGCGCTGCATGTCGGTAAGCGAATCCAAGCTGAGCAGGGCGTTCATGGATTCAAACTTTGCAGCTTCCAAATCCGGGTAGGTAAACGCAATCGCATCAAAAATTTCGAGAGCCTGCGATGCATAGCCATTTTCGGCCAAGTTCTTTGCGCGTCTGAATTCATCGCGTGTCGAATACGGCAAGCGTTCTATGCCTTCGTCAAAGTTCGGCGCATCGCCACGGGAAAGACCGGTACCGGCAGGCAGGCCAAACGGCACATTTTCTACCTGCACCTTTGCAGGGCCAAAATATTTGTAAAGCTGAAATCCGCCGAATGCGACAAAACCGATGCCGCACAATACAAGATAGACATAGACAAGCTTTTTTACAGCAGAAGAGGCTGCCATACCGCCTCCTTTAGTTGTTCAGATAATCAGATAATTTTTCGCGCTGTTCTTTACTCTTCTGCAATTTGCGGAGAGTCTTGTTCTTGATCTGGCGCACACGCTCACGGCTGAGCTTCAAGTCTTCGCCAATGTCGCGGAGCGTCGTGTCTTCTACGGAATCCAAACCATAGAACATGCGCAAAATTTCTTCTTCGCGCTTCGGAAGCGAAGATAAGGTATCCTGAATAAGCTTCTTGCGTTCGTCGGCTTCAAGATCGCCTTCCTGATTGCCGTTTGCTCCGAGCACATCCATAAGCGTGCTTACGGAATCGTTGCTCGCACCATCTTCGCCAATGGGAGCGTCCAAAGAAATATCGACGATTTTTTCCATGACTTCGACAATGTCGCGTTCGCAAGCAGCGAATTCTTCCATGGCCATCGTCTTGTCGTAGTCGCCGTTATTGAGCATAAGGGCGCGTTTGAACTTGGTCACGAGGGCAAGCTTGTTTGGCGGAATGCGAACAGAGCCGACCTGTTCAAAAAGAGCCTTCTGAATAGACTGGCGAATCCACCACACGGCGTAAGAAATAAACTTGACATCCTTGTCCAAATCGAAACGCTTGGCGGCCTTGTACAAGCCAAGGTTGCCTTCGTTAATCAAGTCGAGCAAGGTAAGCCCGCGGCCCTGGTACTTGCGGGCCACGCTGACCACAAAGCGAAGATTACCCTGAATAAGGCGCTGCATAGCCAAATTCTTGACCTCTGCAGAGTTCCCGTCTTCCTTGATAATTCTCAAGAGCGCAGTTTCTTCTTCCGGAGTAAGAGTCGGATGCCGATTCAAATCTCGAAAGTAAAGTGCTTCATTAAAATCACTCATTTTAAAACCTTGCTCGCATTATGGGCGTTATAACATTTTCCGCGCTAAATATGGCTTTTTATTTTGATTTCGTCAATTCTCTAAGGTAAGAATAAGGGTAAATTCCCGACCTATGGCCATCTGACCAAAGGCAACCAACCGCATAGCTACCGATAGACATGATAGATTCAAGTGCGATATTCTCGGCTACATCGCTATCCTTGATGATTTTTTCGCCAGTGTGTTCATCTACGCAAAGGGCGCACGGGCAAGCAAGGCGCAGCTCCTTCAAGCCAAAGGCCGTGCGCATTCCGTCGTTCCATTCAATACCGAATTTGCCCTCGGCAGTCTTGAAAAACTTGCGCGGCATAATCATCTGTTTTTCCTGAGCTTCACTCATTAGAGAGCCTCCACCGGGAGTTCTTCCCACTTAAAGTTGAACTTCGTGAGCGAATCTTTTTTCAGTTCATCGAACACGGCCACCTTGCGAATTGTCTGGGCGGCAACTTCCGTAAACACCTGGGCAGAAACGCTGTTCGGGTCGTAGAGCACGCCCGGCACACCGTTGTCGCCGCAGGAGGCCAGGGACGCTTCGAGCGGAACCTTGCCAAGGAGCGGCACACCGTATGTTTTGGAGATGCTTTCGCCACCGCCCTGCGGGAAAATGTAGTGAGCCTTGTTACATTCGTCGCAAATGAAGTAGCTCATGTTTTCGACTACGCCGAGCACTGGCACGCCAACGGAATCAAACATGGAAAGCCCCTTGCGGCAGTCTGCCAAGGCGACTTCCTGCGGAGTCGTCACGACAACAGCACCGGCGAGCGGGCATTCCTGCGTGAGCGTAAGCTGAATATCACCGGTTCCTGGAGGAAAGTCGATAAGCAAATAATCGAGTTCGCCCCAGCGAACGCAATGCAAAAAGTTCTTGATCATCTGGCTTGCCATCGGGCCGCGCCAAATGGTCGCCTTGTCGGAATCAGCAAACATGGACATCGAAACGATCGAAACGCCACCCTTTGCATACACAGGCGAAATGGTCTTGTCTTCGTGAACAACAGGGGCGCGGTCAATGCCAAACATCACGCCCATCGAAGGGCCGTAAATGTCGGCGTCCAAAATACCGACGCGGGCACCGGAAAGGCTGAGAGCTACGGCGAGGTTTGCAGTCACGGTGGATTTGCCAACGCCACCCTTGCCACTAGCAACGGCAACAATATGCTGCACACCGCCAAGCAGGGAACTTTGCGCCTGGCTAGCTTCTTCGACGCGGCCCGCACGGGCAGAAAGCACAACATCAACATTCCTTGCGCCAAGCGTTTTGATGATTCGTTCGCACTGGTCCTTGAAGCGGTCTCGAATCGGGCAAGCCGGGGTCGTGAGCACAAGTTCAAGCGACACATCGCCATCTTCAGAAATATTCAAATTCTGTACAAAGCCGAGCTCCACAATGTTCCTGTGCAAGTCCGGGTCAATAACAGCTTCAAGAGCCTTCAAAATCTGTTGTTCAGTCATGGGCGCAAATTTAGCAAGACAGAAGACAGAAGACAGAAGACAGAAGACAGAAATTGTAGTTTTCAGTGTTCTTTAAGGAACGAAATAATATTCACGATATAATATTTTCTATGTTCCACCAATGTTGAATAGCATCAAACTTTACAGAAGTATATTCTGCGCAGAAATTGACTAAAACGGAATAACTATGCCTGTTTGCAAACATTGCGGAAAACTGTACTGTGAAGGGATGGCCGTTTGCAGTCGTTGCGGCAAAAGGCTCCCCCAAAAAGCCTCTCTTGAAATTTCTCAGTTGACTGTTCGAGAAAGCCATACTTGCGGCGCATGTAACGGCTCTGGCAAGAACTACAGAAATAAAGAATGCGAAGCATGCGGTGGCAGCGGCAAAATCAGCCTGGTAGATTGTCCCGATTGCAAAGGCTCAGGTATAGACAGCAATCAAAACAGCTGCGACACCTGCAAAGGAAAAGGTATCCTATCAAACACCGAAGCAAAGGAAACCCTGGGCGTAAAGCAAAGTTGTTCAAAATTCATTGAGAACCCTTTAGCAAGCCTGATCATTCCTGTAATCTGCATCATAGTCATTGCATTTTCTGCAAGAGTGCTATGGGGCTGCCTATTCGTTGACGTCCTTCTATTTTCGTCAACGGATGGATACCTTTCCGCCATAGCTTTGCTAATCGCATTTTCCGCACTTTCCAAGAAATGCTTCAACTATATCAGGGGTTCCAAAAACGACACGAACAAAGGGACGCTTCAATCTGCCGGCATAATTCTTTTGGGCATCGGGATTCTAGCCGCGCTCCTTGCGGGGCCAATCGCGGGCAATAAATATTGTTGGATCGAAGGCGAAGCTCTGCATACCATCAACAAAAAAATTCTGAAAGGCAAACCAATCCAATGCCTAAAAGTGGACATCACAAAAAATGTGAAGGACTTTTACTTTGGCAGCGCAAAACTTTCGGACGGATCAGAAATGTCAGTCATTGCAACTTACAAGAACGAAGGTTCAACAGGAAGCGGCAAACACAGACATGTCAAATACAAAGTTACCGTGGATCTCCAGTAGACAATCGTTCCTTGCCATAAAGCCAACCCTAAAGAAAACTCTTGACGCATCTGCCAAACAGACAGACGCAACAACCACGACTTAGACTATCGAGGTCTTTTGTATTCATAGATTTTCCTTTCCTTGCAAACAAGCGAAAACTGCAAGGCATGTTGTGTTAAGCGTGTGCTATGGATTCGCACGGGATTTAATTTAGGACCAATCAAATGACAAAAAATGACATTTGAAAAAAAAACTTAAAAACTACTCTTGTTGACCTTCGGCTTCGTGTGGCATTTCATTTTTTGAGGAGCAGCCTGAGAAGCGAGGATTGCTAAATCGATCTAGCTTGATTTCATTCTTCGAGCAAGTGGATCAGAGCCTTACTCTCAGTCCTTGACGCAACGAACCGAGAGCTTATAAAACTTTTCGTAATTGCCCTGATCCACTCCGTCATAGTAATCTTCAAAGAACTGGACCCACACGAAGTCATCTACGCACTCATATTCAGTTGAACTCCAGAAGTAGGCTTCGTAGCTCACATTGCCTAAGTCGCCTTGGCCGGCAGGGAGAACCGAGAACCCGAATTCATCGATATTTGAGTATTTCAGTTCCGCCGCTTTTGACTCAGGGACGGAGAAAACCGAGAGAATGGATTCTGCCATGCAAATCTCCTCCTCAGTCACGCCCTCGCGCGAAACGCTATTCCACAGGCTGGTGTTCGCCTTCAGCTTTTGACCGGCATTGCTGGTTCCCCCCACATTCGCATAGAGGGTGCTCCATTCTGCATTACTAGGCAAGTGCCAGCCGGCAGGGCAAACTCCTTGAACAGGCGTAGTAGCCAATGCAGAAGCACTAAAACGTTCACACGACTTGAAGTAGCCACATTCCTCACCGTATTTCTTATAAATTGCTACAGAGTCAACAGCGGCAGCCCAGGTGTAAAAGCGACCGTATGTGTCGCAGTTAGACGCTTCATTATCATAGCACCAACTGGTGGAATCGGAGGTGGAACCACCATAATTGTATTTCACGCCGGTGTAGGCGTAGTTCAGGTTTTCCGCCATCCAAGTCTGGCAATTTTGTTTTTCCTTATTGCAGATTTCGATAGTTTTGTAAACTTGACCGTCACGGGCATCAGTTAACGAACCATACTTGATGTTAGCGTTACTTGCAATAGAACTGCTAGATCCATCAGCAGGTTCAACAGGCTCATCAAACTGTTCAGGGGCCTTGACGCTGGAAGAACTGCCGAGATCCTCGGTCGGGGCCGAGGATGACGAGGATTCTTCTATGATTGAAGAAGAACTCTGCAACACAGTCACCCCGCCGATGATTTCGTCTTCGGCAGATGCTTCGCTTGCTGTTATCTTTGTCCATTCACCATTCTGGCAACGACGGAAATCCTTGCCGACAGCCTCTGCTACCCAGCCTTCCAGCTTATCGTCACAAACCTTTTCGCCACTGCCATCAGCCAGGGTAATAACCTCGCCCTTTACCCCATTCTCATCCGAATTAGAGCTACTATCATCGCCGCAGGCAGCAAGGCCTAAAACAAACGCAAACGCTCCGATTCCACAAATACGATAGAGCTTCATAATGTTCCCTGATTTTATAGTTTCTCCAAACAAAGATAACCTCATTTTATGTCTAAACTTCAATTCATCTAGAAATTCACCATAATTATCCACTACTGAATTCTAGGCATTCTAAGCATGCGGTTCATGCAGCTTGGCCATTCATCGTAATGCGATACAAAGATGATCGAAGTCACGCTAGAAAGGAACTGTAGCAAGTCAAAGAGTTTTTCGCGCGGGGCGGCATCGAGGCCTTGCGTTGGCTCATCAAGGATCAGAACCTTTGGCGGCTTGATTGCTGCGCGGGCAATCAGCACAATGCGTTTGTCGCTTGCAGAAAGGCTGTTGAAACTTGCATTCGGGTCGTCAAAGCCAAATTCCTTGAGCCAGTTGCGGGCGCGTTCCTTTTCGTTCCAGAGCGGTTCACGCACAACGGCAAGTGAAGAGGAATAGCCAGTGCAAAGTACTTGCATAAGCGTCAAGTCTTCCTTGTAATGGAGCGCAAGTTCCGGCGAAAAGAAACCGATTTTATCTTTGTGTTCCCAAATGTTCAAGCCGTGGCCCGGGCGCTCGCCAAGCAAGACCATGTCGTTGTTGTACATTTGCGGATGGTCTGCAGAAAGCATTGCAAGGAGCGTACTTTTGCCCGCACCATTCGGGCCCATCACAACCCAGTGTTCGCCAGCGCGTACTTGCCACGTGAGGTTCTTGATGATTTCTGTATCGCCAAATTTCACGCACACATTCTTCAAGTCAAAAAGAATTTCCTTGCCGCGTTCCGCATCGGCTTCACCAAGGTTTTCAAATTCGTATGTCTTGACTTCGTTGCTTTCTACATCGGGGCATTTTTCCGGAAGCGGCTTTGCGTATTCCACAAACTCGCCATTTTCAAAAACGAACGCAGGAATTTTCGGGAGCAGTTCATCTTCGCGAATCAGACGAACGACAACATTCAAGCCGGTGTCTGCAAAGTTCACGATTGTACGAGCAAGGCGCGCACGGTATTCCGGGTCAAGGCCGCCGAACGGGTCGTTGAAATACGCCCACTTTGGATTTTCCATCCAAATGCGAGCAAGCAAAATTCTGCGAAGTTCGCCGTTCGAAAGGCTCATGAGCTTTCGTTCCAGCATGTTCTTGGAAAGGCCCGCGATTTCAAAGGCTTCATCTAGTTTTGAAGGGTCCGTCGCCGGGAACGGAGTGTCATCCACATAGTGTTCCGTCTGCAAAAAGAACTTCGGGCTTGTCATCAAGTCGCTCACATGCAAGGCTTCTTCACCGTGCATGCTAACATAGCGCTCCTGCCAGAACGGGGTCACCGCACGGCGAATCTTTTTTTGCATTGCTTCTGAAGCTGTAGAAACGTTTTCCTTGTCTTTCAAGAATTCTGCAACTTGGGAATCAGCATCCATGTTCGGGTCCAAAATCTGGACCTGAGCAATCTCGGCCATAAGGCTTTCAAAACTAGCGTACTTCATAGCGGGCGCAAATATAGAAAAGAGGAGTCAGTGACAGGAATCAGGAGTCAGGAGTTGGAAGACGGAAGCAGGAATCAGTGACAGGAGTCAGGAACTGTAACTTACCATGTTCTGGATTGCTTCAATCCTACGGATTTCGCAATGACATTCCATTATTCATTTTTAATTGTTAATTGAACTATCTGTCGACAGACGTCAGCCTACAACCGACAACACTGGAAAATAACATTCACTATACCCTACACCCTAGCCCCTGTCCCCTATCCTCTAAAACAATGGAATTTAACAATCCTCTTTCGTCTTTCGTCTACCAGCGAAGCGGTCTTTCGTCTAACCACTAGCCCCTAGATCCTAACCCCTACCATCCACTTACTGAAAAACTATTCAATTTCTTGCGGTTAGATTCTTCCGATTTGGAATAGCATTGTATAAAACTATTGACAGTGTTTAAGGCTTTTTACTAAATTGCAAAGTAACTAGAGGTGCATAATGTCTAGAAAACTTTGGATTATCTCGATTCTCTTCTTTTTTGCGATTTCTTTTGCTGCCAAAGACAACAAGGGTACTCAGAACGAATTTGCAGGCATTCCGTTTGGAATGGATCGTCAAAAGGTCATTGAAGAAATTTTGAAGCTTGGCTACGAACCGTATGGCATGGCCGAGTCCAGCGACCGCGTTGTGATCCCAGTGTTCATGATGGGTGATCTTCCGGTGCAGGTTGACTTCCTTTTCAACCGCAACGACAAGTTCTATTCTTTTGAAATTCGCACGGGCCGTGTCGAAGAAGCTCGTATCGGCAAGGTTTTTGAAGCTGTCGATTACATGGGTGACCAGTTCTGCATGAAGTATGGCGAACCTGGCCAAAAGCCTGCTGTTACGGAACGCGACTTGCGCAATGGTACGAATGTCTATCAGGAATGGTTCTCTATCCGCACTTTGAATGTTTCTACTGCAATCGTGTTTAAGGATGGCCGCCTCTACTCCGTAGGTGCAGTCACAAACCGCACCCTCGCTAACGAAAAGTTGCAGGAAGCCAAAGCTGGCTCTGCCAATCGTGAGCGCAAGGCTGCATTCTAGTTTTTGTGAATCCAATTTCCAAATTTCTCTGTGTAGTGTGTATGGCAGCCTCTTGCACCTTTGCTGCCGATTTCTCTAAAATTCTGTTTACTGGGGTTTGGGAAAAAGGCGATTCCTTTTACCGTTCCAGCGCTCCCGCTGCCGGTTTTTCTTTTTACGCTACTTTTGAAAAGAACGGCTCTGTTTCAGCAGAAATGGAAGGTGATTCCTTCTTTGAAATTTTTGTAGATGGTAGCGATGTCGGCTTTGTGCAGACTTCCGAACGCAAGACTTATACCCTGGCTTCCAAGCTCAGTGCCGGTCGCCATTTGATCGAAGTGTTTCACAGAAGTGAAACCTTGCCGGGCGATTTCAAGGTGTTCGATGTCAAGCTTTCCAAGAAGGCTTCCTTCGATAATGAGCCGCGACTTTTCAACAACAATCGCCGTATTGCCTTCATTGGCGACTCCTACACGGTCGGCTACGGCGTCGAAGGCTTGAACCCGGAAGATGGAACCCCGTTCGAAAAGACGAACTCCACCAAGAGCTATGCCTTTTTGCTTGCCCGCAAGCTGTTTGCCGACTACAGGTTGTTCGCTTTTAGCGGCCGCGGCCTCGTTCGCAACTACGACAACATCGTTCCGGACTGGACAATTCCAAAGCTCCTCGAATACACTGTTCCCGGCATGGCTGAACAGGGCAAGGGCGGTGCCGCCTACGATGCTTCCTGGCACCCGCAGGTCATCGTTGTCTTCATTGGCATCAACGATTTCCAGGGCAACCCGCCGCGCGCATCCGAGGCTGACTTTGTCAAGGAATACCACAACTTGCTTGCCAAGCTCCGCAAGGAACATCCAGGCGTCAAGTTCCTCCTTCTTTCAACGAAGGTCTGGCCAGAAAGCCTGCTGATTCCTGCGGTGCAGAAGGTCTATGACGAAGAAGTTGCAGCTGGCGCCAAGGACCTTGACATCAGGGAAGTGACTACCGAGAATACAGCCTTGCACGGCCATCCGAACGCGCATTCGCAGGCTGACCTTGCCCAGGAACTTTTGCCGATTGTTGCCCGCCTGGGTGGCATGCTTCATAGATAAATTTCTGTTGAGACCCGTAACTTGTTGGCTGTGAACGGGTTATGGTTTTTGTTTAGTTTGTTTGCAATCGGCGACCGTAGGGCCCATTACTATCTTTATGCAAAAGCCCCCTTTTAGCCCCTTTCTTTGCGAAACCGCATTTGCTCCATGAATTGAATTTATGTATTTTTATGGGAACTGGAATTTATGGGTTTCCTATGAATAAGATTTTGCATCTATTTCGCATGAATGTGCTCATTCTCCTGCTGTTGGTCTTTACAGCAGTAGCTTTGCTTTTGCACAAATATGGCCTGAACAATGTCTATTACATCAATCTAGCCAAGTACTCCGCTGCTTCGGCTGATTATGTACTGGCGACCTCCGACTCGCTAGATGGAGGCAATACTACAACAAATTTCATCACGACCGATTCGTCTATCATTTTGGAATACGAGCTTCGTGAAGGCGCACCGTACCCATACGCCGGTATCCAGATCTACCTCGGCGACGGCAAGCTTCGTGGCAAGAACCTTTCCAAGTACGACAGCGTCTTTGTCTGGATCAAGAGGAATGATGAAGGGGCTGTCCGCCTCTATTTGCGTAACTACACTCCAGAAATCTATCGTGAAGGTGACCTCACATCCTTGAAGTTTAATGAAATTGAATTCTACCCGCACAAGGAGCCGTATCCGGCAATGTTCGTCCCAGAGGAATTCCGCCTGCCAAGCTGGTGGGTTGCCCAGAATGCCCTCGACGTCCACATGGCCCGCGTAGATTTCTCGAATGTTCCGCTCATCGAAATCCAGACTGGCACCAATGCTAAGCTCGGACCGGGCTCCATGGAAATAGTCGGCATCAGCTTCAAGGGTAAACTCATTTCTGAACTTCGCCTGACCACGATTCTCGTGGCTGCCTGGTTCGTGACCTTCCTTGTGATTTTGCTCATTCGCTTTATGGATTACCGTCGTGTGCAGAGCTTGAACCGCGAACGCCAGAAGGAACTCGAAAGAAACCTTGCCGCACTCGAAGTCGTCAAGAACAACTATGAACGTGAAAGCAAGACGGACCCGCTTACCGGTTGCCGTAATCGAGCCGGTTTTGTGGATGTGCTTACTCGCGAACAGGAACGCTTGAGCAAACATGGCATTCCGGTGTCGTTTGTAATCATGGATATTGACCATTTCAAGGATGTGAATGACACGTATGGTCATAATGTCGGTGACGAAGCTTTGCTCAACCTTTCAAAGCTTGTGCAGAGCAAAATTCGAAATACCGACTCCCTCGTTCGTTGGGGCGGTGAAGAATTCGTTGTGCTTTGCGGCGATACTCCGCTTATGAATGCCCAGTTGCTTGCCGAAAAGCTTCGCGCTGCAATTGAAGAAGCTGTCATTATCAAGCAGCGTCAGGTTACCTGCTCCTTCGGTGTTGCGGAAATGGTTCCTGGCGAAGATCCAAAGAATTTGTTTGAACGCGCAGACCAGGCTCTCTACACATCTAAGGAAACTGGTAGAAACAAGGTTACCGTAGCCACTTTCAACGGGGCTGTCAAATGAAAAAATTGTTGGTAGCTCTGGCCGGAGCGGCGGTGCTTGTTGGCTGCGCCGGTTCCAAAAAAAATGTGCAGTTCGTTCCGTTGCAGATTTCATGGAAGACTGTTGGTGAAGTGGATACTGGGGCTCAGAATGTGTCTGCTTGCATGGTCCATGCGACAAATGCAGTCATGAGCCATGATTTGATTCAGCAATATGCTGGTACCAATTCAAGCGTTTCCTTTGTAGCCTCAATTTCTTCTAGGACTACAGATGGTGGTCTAAATTATGAAATCGAAGGAGTCTGCCCGGACGATGCATCGTTGTCTCCGGAGACTTGTTCCTGGAAGGCTGTTTGCAACGAAAACGGTGAATTTGTCAGTTTGGAAATGGGACATAAATAGTTCTGGAATTTATTATGGAAAATCTTGAACAAGAAGCGGCTTACGCTATTGAATACCTCTCTGCAGTTTCCAAGGAAGCTGAAAAGAAATTTGACGAACACCTTCCGCCCGTGAAGGATGTGCCGATGCGTCTGCACGAAGCAATGCGCTATTCCATGTTTGCCGGTGGCAAGCGTTTGCGCCCGGCTCTCGTGAAGGCTGCGTTCGATATGTTCGGCGGCAAGGGCGAAAGCGTTTGGTATGCCATGAGCGCTCTTGAAATGCTCCATACCTTCTCGCTCATTCACGATGATCTGCCGTGTGTTGATAACGACGATTTTCGTCGCGGCAAGCCGACTTCGCACAAGCAGTTTGGCGAAGCCACTGCTGTCATGGCTGGCGATGCCCTTTGCATTCGCGCCTTTGAATTGATGGCTAAGACTGGCAGCGCCCGCGCCATTGAAATCCTTGCAAACAAGCTTGGCACCTACGGCATGATCGGTGGCGAAATGACAGACATCGAATGCGAAGGCAAGCCTGTAACCCTCGAAACCGTTGACTACATTCATTACCACAAGACCGCTGCCCTTATCGAAGCGTCGCTTTGCATAGGTGCCGTTCTTGCCGGTGCTTCCGAAAAGCAGATCAAGGCAATTGAAAATTACGGTCGAGCAATCGGCCTTGCGTTCCAGGTTGTTGACGATATTCTCGACATCGTTTCTACAACGGAACAGCTCGGCAAGGATGCCGGTTCCGACATTGAACGCGGCAAGGCTACTTACCCGTCCATTCTCGGCCTCGATGTTTCCCGCGAACGTGCGGTTGCACTTTACGAAGAATCCATCAAGGAACTTGACGCCCTTTCCGAAGATACCAAGGTACTCCGCTCCATTGCAGCCTTTATCATTACACGAGTGAACTAAATGCATATTCAAGACGTCCATTCTCCTAAGGACATTAAGAACCTTAGCTTGGAAGAACTCAATAATCTTGCCGGTGAAATCCGCTCCGTGATTATTGGGCAGGTATCCAAGCATGGTGGTCATTTGGCTTCCAGTCTTGGCGTTGTGGAACTCACGATCGCCTTGCACAAGGTTTACGATTCTCCAGAAGATGTTATGGTTTGGGATGTCGGGCACCAGGCTTATGTGCACAAGCTTTTGACTGGCCGCTTCGACAGGTTCTCTACGCTCCGTCAGCAGGGCGGTCTTTCTGGATTTTTGAAGCGCTCCGAAAGTAAGTACGATAACTTTGGTGCAGGCCACGCTTCCACTTCCATTTCTGCTGCGCTCGGTTTTGCCGTTGCCCGCGACCATTTCGAAAAAAAGAATAGCGTGGTTGCAATCATTGGCGACGGTTCGCTTACCGGCGGCATGGCTTTTGAAGCCTTGAACAATGCAGGCATCTTGAAGCAGAACATCACGATCATCTTGAATGACAACAAGATGAGCATTGCTCCAAATGTCGGCGCGTTCTCCCACTATTTGAACCGCATCATTTCTGACCCCAAATACAACAAGCTCAGGAACGACGTGGACCGTGCCATGCACCGCATTCCTGGCGTACTCGGCACCCGTTTTAGAGATCTGTTTGCCGCAACGGAAACTGCTACCAAGTTCGCCCTCAAGCCGGGTCGCCTGTTTGAAGATCTCGGCATCCGCTACTTTGGCCCGATCGACGGTCACAACCTTGCCGAACTCATTCCGCTCCTGAAGCAGGTGAAGGAATGCCCGGGCCCGTGCCTTGTGCACGTGGTTACCGAAAAGGGCAGAGGTTTGCCGGTCGCCGTGCAGAACCCGTCCAAGTTCCACGGCTGCAATCCGTTTGATCCGGAAAGCGGCTTGCCGCTTTCTCCGGGCAACAGCAACCCGTCGCTCACTTCGATATTTGGCCAGACCGTTTTGGACCTTGCAAAGAAGGATGAACGAATCATCGGCATCACGGCAGCAATGCCGACCGGTTGCGGCCTGGATGTTGTCGCAAAGGAAATGCCGGAACGCGTTGTCGATGTCGGCATTGCCGAAGAACACGCGGTGACATTTGCTGCTGGCCTTGCTTGCGCAGGTGTCGTTCCTGTCGTTGCAATTTACTCTTCATTCATGCAGCGCGCTTACGACCAGATCATTCACGACATTGCCTTGCAGAAGTTGCATGTGATCTTGGCCCTTGACCGTGCTGGCCTCGTCGGTGCCGATGGCCCAACCCATCACGGTGCCTTTGACCTTACGTTCCTGCGTTCTGTGCCGGGCCTTGCAATCATGGCTCCGTCTGACGAGAACGAATTGCGTTCCATGCTCGTGTCTGCTGTAGACATGGAAGGTCCGGTAGCTATTCGTTACCCGCGTGGCAACGCCCTTAACAAAGATCTTGAACCTAATACCCGTGAAATTCCGTTCGGCAAATTTGCCGTGCTCGAGGAAGGTGAAGAAATTCTCTTGCTCGGTGCCGGCTTTATGCTGCAGGAACTCAAGAAGACTGCAAAGATTCTTCGTGAGCACGGCAAGAATCCGACGCTTGTGGACGCTAGGTTCATCAAGCCTCTCGATATTGAAGGGTACCGCCAGTTGTTTGAAAAACACTCGGTGATAGTGACCCTCGAAGATAACACGCGAGTCGGTGGTTACGGCTCCGCCGTGGCCGAAATGCTCTTTGATTTCGGCATGACAGATCGGAAACTCTACCGCTTCGGCTTGCCGGATGATTTCGTAGAACACGGGAATGTCTCAGACTTGTATAAACAATTGAAAATCGATGGCGAATCTGTCGCCCAAAAATTGATGGAATAAGGTCATGGAAAATTCTGATCAAAAGAAAACTGTCAGGTCCACTTTCAACCGTAAGTTTGGTGTGAGTGAAAATGTCAACATAAGAAAGTATAACCAGGCTCCACGCGAAGACCGTCAGCGTGACGATCGTGAAGATGGTCGCCGTTCTTTTGGTGAACGCGGTGAACGTCGCTTTGGCGATAGAAAACCGTTTGGCGATCGCGAGGGCCGTGGCGAGCGTCGTTTTGATAGAGAAGATCGTGGTGAACGCCGCTCTTTTGGCGACCGCAAGCCGTTTGGCGAACGCGGTGAACGTCGTTCCTTTGGTGATCGCAAGCCGTTCGGTGATCGTGGCCGCTTTGGTGGTGACCGTGGTCGCGGTCGCTTTGGCGATCGTCGTCCGTTTAATCGTGAAGGTGGTAATGAAGAAAACCGTCCGGTATTCCGTCAGCGTCCGGAACTTCAGCCAGCGCCTGATTTTACTCAGAAAGATGAATCAATCCTTGAAGCCAACGTAGCCATTGCGGAACAGGCTTCGGAAGAACAGACTCCTGTATGGTTCAAGAAAATTCTTGCCCTTACAACAGAAAAGGGCCGTGAACGCGAAGGCAATTTCATTGGCGAAGGCGTGCATGTCGTGCAGGAACTCGTTTCTCACCATAGCGACCAGGTGATTGCTGTTTACTACGCAGAATCCTTCTCTGACACAGACCTTCTTGAAACAATCAAGGAAACAGGCATTCGCCTCCATGACATTTCCGATGAACTCATGGAAAAGGCTTCTACGACCGTTACCTCCCAGGGTATCTTTGCCATTTGCCGCCAGGCAAGCCGTCGCCCGAATTACGAAAACGCCCGCAGCGTGCTTACTATCGTCGATGCAGTGCAGGATCCGGGTAACCTTGGTACTCTCTTCCGCACTAGCCTTGGCTTCAATTCCGATGGCATGGTGCTCGGCAAGGGCACTGTGAGCCCGTTCAATCCGAAGGTCGTGCGTGGTTCCAGCGGCACCTTCCTCCGCGTTCCTTTCGAAGCTGACATGGACCTCATCGAACGCATCAACTTCTTGCGTTCCAAGGGTTACACCATCGTCGCTACCGATTTGCACGCAAAGCAGTCCTTGAAGGAATTGCCAAAGAACAAGCTCCGCAAGATTGCATTCCTCGTTGGTAATGAAGGCGCCGGTACAAATTCCTACTTGATCGAACTTGCTGACGAAACTGTGAAGATTCCGATGTCTAGCGACCTTGAATCTTTGAATGTCGCTGTTGCTCACGGCATTCTTTCTTATGAAATCGCTAGCTTGCAGAAGGAAGTGTAATTAGGATCTAGGCTTTAGGATCTGGTGGCCGTGAAGCTTTCTGGATCCGTTTTGAAATGGATGTGAATATGAATTTTCATTCTATACTTGAAGAAAGTATTGCAAAGTGCGGCAATCCGATTTGCCTTGGCATGGATCCTGTTTTGAAGCTCATTGACCCTTGCTGTGCAAACGGTTCCGATGAAGACAAAATCAAGCGTTTTTATTCCGAAATTCTTGAATGCTGCATTAAGCGCAATGTAAAGCCGGCTGTCGTCAAGCCGAATAGCGCCTACTATGAATGTGTCAGCGTAGAAGCCATGCTCGTTCTTCGAGACCTTATCAAGGATTACAAAAGCGCTGGCATTCCGGTTATTCTTGATGCAAAGCGTGGCGACATCGGCAAGTCCAGTGCCGCATACGCAAAGGCCGCTTATGATGTTTACGGAGCAACCGCCGTTACGGTTTCCCCGTGGATGGGTAGCGATTCCGTGACCCCGTTCATTCGCGAAAATAGCGAGAACGGTGCCTATGTTCTGCTCCGCACAAGCAACAAGGGTGCACACGATTTCCAGGACTTGCCTGTAATTGGCAGCGACGACCCGCGCGATGTGAACGAAGCTTTCTATTCCGTAGCAGACAAGATTATGGAATGGGACGGCGAAAGCGGTTACTTTGGTGCAGTTGTCGGCGCAACGCACCCGGAAGAGCTTGAAAAGATCACCGCTTACTGCGTTGCCAAGAAGCATGAAATTCCGTTCCTTATTCCGGGCGTATCTATTCCAGGTGTGCCGGGCGGCCAGGGTGGCGATGCAAAGACCGTGCTTACGGCAATTGCTAACGGCGGTGGCAAGCGCAAGTTCCATGTGCTCAACAGCTCCAGCGGTTTGAACTTTGCATACCAGCGCAGCGGCAAGGCAGAAAACTTTGCAAACGAATGCGTTGACGCTTTGGAAAAACTCGCGGAAGCCTGCAACTTCTAAATGCAAGTGGCTGGCGCTAGCTCCAGCCATGACAATTCTGATTTTGCATTAGCCCTCTATTTGGAGGGCTTTTTTGTTTAGGATTTAGTGATTAGTGGAATGTTGATTTCCAATGTGTCGGCTGTAGGCCGACATCTGTCGACAGATAGTTCAATTAACAATTAAAAATGAATAATGGAATGTCATTGCGAAATCCGTAGGATTGAAGCAATCCAGAACATGGTAAGTTACTGTTCCTGACTCCTGTCACTGATTCCTGCTTCCGTCTTCTGTCCTCTGTCTTCTTGCATCTTGCCCATTTTTTATATAGCTTTGGGGTATGAATTTTAAATCTGCTCTTATTTCTGCTGTTTCGCTTTCTGCCATGGCTTTTGCCGCGCAGAGCGTTGTCAAGGTTGATGATTTGCACCCGGGCGTAGTGATTGACAAAGATCACATGATGGCTGCTGATCTCGCCATTTGGAATCCACCCAGCCGCTATTACGACATGACGAACGCGCTCGTTGATGGTGGCTACAATTTCTTCCGCTTTCCGAACGGTTCCTTGAGCAATGACTACCACTGGAACGGCATCGGTAAATACGATAGCACTGGCCTTTGGATTGCGACCGAAGAAGAGGGCAAGTGGGCCCCGGGCTTTTTGGGCGAAACGATTTATCGTGGCACAACGAAGGATAACTATGGCTTTGTTCGCCGCAGCCACTTGGCCGACGGTAAAATGGAAACCATGTGGTGGGGTGAAATCCTTGACCCGACTGACCCGCCTTGGATTGTGATGGAATTCCCGGAAAGGCAGCCGATTGATTCCATTCAAATAAACTGGGGTAAGCTTCGCCCGAAGGCATTTGAAGTTAGCTATTGGACAGAAGACTACGCAGAATACCCGGGCGTACACCAGAATCTTGAAAACAAGCTCAAGGTCATAGGCTCGGTAAAGGTGAAGGGCGCGGTCTCTAAGTATAAGTTTGCGCAAGTGAATGCTCGCTATGTTGCCGTGCGTTTCAAAACCCAGGATTTGCCGAGCAATGGTGTACAGATTTGCGAAATGAACCTGTTCAGCAAGGGCGGCGATTTGCTTGCCGGCAACAACTACAAGTTCTATGCAATGTCGACCCGCAACGGCGATGTTGCCCGCACCGACTGGACCGGAATCAAGTGGCACTTTGAAGAATTCATGAGCTACATCAAGCAGATTCCGAATTCGCAGGCCGTGATTTGCGTGAACGCAGGTACCGGCACTAGCAAGGAAGCTGCCGCATGGGTTCGTTATGCAAACAAGGTAAAGGGCTATAACATTAAGAACTGGCAGATCGGCAACGAACTTGACGGCGAATGGGAAGAATCCGGTCCGATTTCTGCCCGCCAGTATGCGGCCCGCTACCTGGAATATGCCCGTGCAATGAAGGCTGTCGATAGCACTATCCTTTTGCATGGCCCGCTTTTCAGTACGCACAAGATGCAGCAGAAGGGCGCAGGCCTTTTGGATGGCCGCTACTGGATGGAAGAATTTCTCCGCGTTGTTGGCGAAGCCGAGAAGGCAGATGGCAAGCGCTACCTTGATGTTGTCGATTTGCACAACTACCCGTACTGGGCTCCAAGTGATTTGAATTTCAAGGACATGCTTGCCGCCATGCTGGATGTTGGGCCGAACATGGACACTTTGGATTTTTGGATGAAGAAGCATTTGGAAGGCGAACGCAAAGTATTCCTTTCTGAATTCAGCACTTGCGTGCAGGGCCACCATATTTTGATGGATTACCCGCAGGCTTCTGCCATTGCCATGGTCTTTGCACAGCATGCGATGCGCTTTGGCAACCGCTTGCAGGCTTTGCCGTGGGATGCCTTTGGCAACCTGTTCAAGGGCCCGGACGAAACCTGGGGCACAATCAGCATGACCGCGCTTTTGAAGGATGGTTCCTGGAACCGTTGGAAATCCTTGGAAGCGACAGCAGAATATGTTGGCGTCTATATGACGTTCATGCGCTTTTTGGAAAGCGGCTACGCCGTGTTGCCCGTAGAAAGCTCGACGAAAGATGTCACTGCCTATGCAGTCGGCAAGGGCGATAGCGTTCGCGTGATGCTTGTGAACATGAGCGATGTTAACCAGGTCGTGCAGGTGGACCGTGCAAGCGTCGCTGCCGATTCAGGCGCTGCCGAAGTTGGCAAGGGCGACCTCGTTCGCACGGAAGTTGATGTATTCGGCGAAAATCAGTTCAAGTGGAACGGTACGCAGAAGAACGCTTTCTCCTACCCAAAGATGGGGCCGAGCGGAACGCGCATCAATCCGAGCAAGTCCCGCGACATTACCATTCCGCCGTATGGCATGGCAGTCGTGCAGATCAACCCGCGCGCAACAGGCGAAGCTGTTCCGAATGTTGTGATTGCAGCTCTTGAAAAGAAGGTTGTGCTGCAGGGCGATTCCCTGGATTTGTTCATGACGGCAGTGCAGCAGGATGGCCAGCTCACAGGAGCAAGCATCAAGGTTCCTGGCCTTGGCAAAGATGGCGGCGATTTGATTGTATATCCGACACCGGATGATGGCAAGTGGAACGCTGCCATCGAAAGTTTCCATGTAAAGGTTCCGGTCCCTGCAACGGCAAAGCTTTCTGCTGCTGGTTCAACGCTCCCGGAAATGGAAGTGACATTTACGGGCCTTGGCGGCAAGAAGCTTGTTGAAAAGGTTCCGTTCCGTGTGCGCGGCGAATACCGCACGACGAGCGTGCTGCAGAATTACGACAGTGGTTTGGATGATGTAGCCTGGTACCCGGTGGTCGGCGAAGGCAATACCGAAATGGGTGCCAAGGTGTTCAATGGCGCCCCTCCGCACGGCGGCTTTATCCGCCATGATTTCCAGATTGAACAGCCGCCGACATTGGGCTGGCCGAACTACTCCGGTGCCTACTATGTTGTGCCGGAAGAAATCAAGGAATCTGTCGGCCTGGTGTTTGACTACGCAACAAACCACAACAATCCGGATGGCTACATTGAAGTGCAGATTGCAAGTTCGCAGGTGGAAGACTACGACGAATTCATGAAGCGCCTCAAAAATACGCACGGTTCCTGGGTCCGCGATACGCTCATCTGGGAAAACATGAGTCAGGAAGGCTGGGGCAAAACAATCCCGCAGCTTGATCCGACAAAGATCAAGAGCATCAACTTCCGCGCTCGCCATAGCGGCGTTGGCTACATAAGCCTCGACAACCTCTACTTGCTCAGGGAAGACGGCACGGAAGTGCCAATGCCTAAGGGCCTGCGCAGGCTCCGCTAAAACGCTAAAACAAAAAAGCGCCGCAAGGCGCTTTTTTTAATGCTCTATGTTTGAGTAGTATTCTTCGAGCCTTGGTCTGCAGTTTACAAAAGCTTGTTTCAGGTTTGGGTCAAAATGCGTTCCCATGGAATTCATTATGATCTCGTTTGCCTCTGCAAAAGACATTTGCGATTTGTAGCAGCGTCTGCTGACCAGGGCGTCGTAGACATCTGCAATCGCCATGATGCGGGCTTCAAACGGGATCTTTTCCCCAGATAGTCTGTTTGGGTAGCCGTTGCCGTCATAGCGTTCGTGATGGTAGTTGGCTACATTTTTTGCAATCTGCACAAAATATGGTTCCTCGATTTGGGCCAGAAGGTTTTCGACAATGACCGCACCCTTTTCAGCATGGGATTTCATTATCGCAAATTCTTCATCTGTAAATCGTCCTGGCTTGCGAAGTATCTGGTCATCAATCGCAATTTTGCCAAGGTCGTGCATTGGCGCTGCGGTAACGACAGCCGCAAAGAACTTTTCATCGTATTGGCTGTTCGGATGCTTCAGAAGTTCTTCCGCAAGGATTGAAACCACCTTGCTCGTGCGCTTGATGTGGCCGCCTGTGCTGGAATCGCGGCTTTCCACCATGTTTGCCATGCCGATGATCATTTGTTCCTGGATGGCGTGGATTTGAGTCGCGTTGGCCTTGGCTAGCTGTTCCAGGCGGCTGTTGTCGCTACCCAGCATTTGCACATAGCGGTAATAGGCTGTATCTTCTTCGATTCTGAAAAGCGTTGCGTAGCTTTTGCCCGAAAGGCTTGTCTTTTTAGCAAAACACTTGAAGTGCCTGTCATCGACAGAGAATTCCTTTTCTTCCGTGTAAGTTCCCTTTTTGATTTCCAGGATCCAGTCTTTAAAGAACTTTGTTACAGTGGATTTTGAATCAAGCGTGTGGTCTATGCGGCAATTCTTTAAATCGGGGAAGTAGGAAAGCGCGATTTCGTTGCCGCCAAGATATTTCAAATTTTCAGAAATGGAAATGTAGCCGTTGGAGTTGTCTTCTTCCAAGGCTTGCAGAACGCTTTGCGTCAAATCGTAGCGCTTTACATATAGGCACATGTAGAGGGTTACGAACTGGTCGAAAACATATACTGCAGGCATGATCAGCATGTCATTTTCCATGTGCCTTGCCAGCAGGAACGATACTATGCTTGCGGCTTCGATCATCGCCATTGCAACGAGGCTCTTGTAAGAAACATTGCGCCTTGTTACAATGGAATAGATGATGGTTCCAAAGCTTGCCACCAGGTATAGAAGCAGGGCGAAATTGAAAATGTCGTGTCCTGGGCCATATTCGTCTACATAGTAGTTGCCGACTCCGCTCGAAACGACATATTCAAAGGATTTATAGTAGAAATCGGAGTAGCCGATTGTGCAGACAAAACCTAGGATTGCAAAGCTAAGGGAAAAAAGTAGGAGCTTTATGGCTGAAGGGAGGTGGATTTTGCAGACTTGCAGTGTTGCACAAAAAATGAAGAAGGGCAAAAAGACTGAACCAGCATAGCACATGATGAGGGCGATGCGGGCGCCTTCTTCCGTTGTTGACAGGGCTAGTTCCAAATGGCCGACACAACATACAAAAAGAGCGAAGAATACTAGAGAATATATGTGTGCATTTCTGTTTTGCGTGCGAAAATGAACGACATTGTTAATTGCCGCTATAATGCACATTGTTATCAAGTACCCTAAAATCATACTATGTAAAGATAACTTTTTCTTACGAGATTTGCAACGCCCTTGGCCTTGCTAGATAGGCATAGTGCCTTTATGTGAAGTTCAGCGACCTGCGGTAGGGGGTAAAGCCGGCTTTGCGTATAAACTCTTCCGCAGCTTCAACAGTTGTCAAACCGTGGCTTGTGAGTACATTTTCTTCTATGACTATACTGTTGATGTCGTCTGCGCCGGAATGCAAGCCGAGTTCGCCAAGCTGGAGTCCCATACCGAGCAAAGATACCTCAATGTGCGGCACATTATCCAGGAAAATGCGCGAAAGTGCAAGCAGTTTCAGGTATTCGCCGCCAGTTACATGGCGCACAAAGAAGTTGTCTGTCTGTGGCTGGAATGTCCAGGCTACAAAAGATTTGAAACCTGCCGTTTCGTCCTGCACATTGCGAATGCGCGTTAAGTGTTCAATGACTTGTTCCGGCGTTTCGTCGCTGCCAAAAACAATGTTTGCGCTGCCCGGAAGCCCCTTCCTGTGGCAAGCCGCCATGGCGTTGCACCATTCGTCTGCACTGAGCTTTCTTGGACTGAGTTTTTCGCGCATGCCGTCGGAAAGAATTTCTGCACCGGCGCCCGGCACCGAGGAGAGCCCCGCTTCTTTTAGAATGTCAAGCAAATCGTCGAGCGGCATTTTGTAGCATTCGGCCATGCGTACGAGTTCCACCGGCGAAAAACCGCGCACGGTAACGCCTTCTTCCCTGGTGAGCATCTGGAGCGCGCTTGTGTAATAGTCAAGCTTCAAGCCCGGGTGAACACCGCCCTGCCAAAAAATCTGGTTTGCACCGAGAGCTTTTGCTTCGCGCGTCTTTTCGCGGATCTCGTCAAGCGTGTACACATAGGAATCTTTGTCGTGCGGGTATCTGCAAAAAGAGCAGAAACTGCAGCGTACCGTGCAGACATTCGTGTAGTTGATGATGCGGTAAGCGGTGTAGCCCACGCGATTGTCCGGGAGCATTCTTTTGCGAATTTCGTTGCCGACTTGGCTGACTTCCTGCCAAGGGGCGTTTTTCAATATGTCGAGAGCTTCGTCAGAAGAAATGCGCTCTCCGGAAAGTGCTTTTTCTAGGGCTTTGTGCATGACACGAAAATAGAAAATTTCAAGGAAAATAAATGAATTTGATTTCGGCTGTGGACAATTGTCCACAAAAAATTTTATTTGCCCCCTTTTATTGCCGAAATTTTGGGCTTATTTTGGCAAAATGCTAAACTTTTTCTCTATCTCAGATTATCGTGATTTGCTGAAAAATTTCTATGTAAGTCGCAAGTCCGAATTTAAGGACTATTCCTACCGTTTGATGGCTATGAATTTAGGATTGGATTCAAGTCATTTGTACAGAATCCTGAAGAAAAAACAGCATTTGCCTGCAAAAAGCATACCTCTTGCCAAAACACTGCTTGGGCTTGGTTCTGAAGACTCTCAAATGTTTGATTTGATGTTCGCCATGGCGTGCGAAAAAGATCTTGAGGAACGGGAAAAATTATATCAAAAGGCATTCCGTTTGCGGGAGCCGCCGAGAAAAATTTTGCAGGAGTCCGAATTGGATCTTTTTGAGTGTTGGAGTACGCCTATCGTGCGTTCTCTTTTGGAAGTGACCCGTGGCATTGGCGATTCGCATAAAATAGCGCGTTTGCTGGAACCGCCGATTACAGAAAAACAGGCTGAAAAAACGATTCAACGACTTTTGGAACAAAGACAAATCGTAAAAATAGCCTCTGGAAAATACAAGCTGGTTGATGAACATGTAAGTGTCGGGAACGCGGGGAAGGGCAAGTCCAGAGTCCGTCAATATCAAAGTTTAGCTCTTGATTATGCCAAGATCGCCTTGGAGAAAATCCCGGTTGAAGATCGCAACATATCGACACTGACAATAAATGTTGATGATGAATGTTTTGAAGATCTTCAAGAGATGTTTGTGTCTTTCAGAAAGCAATTGCTGAAGCGCGTCCATTTGGTAAAATCACCAAATAGAGTGATGCAAGTTGCACTTGCGATTTACCCTGTGACGAAAAAGGAATTTTAAGATGCTTGTTTGGGAGTGCGATGGCATTTTTGAAGGTGCAACGACAGAGGCTGGCAATACGATTCGACTGTTTTTGAACTATGGACAACTGTCCACAGCAAAGTAAAATTGAAAACGCGAAATGGGGGTTGTTCTAGATAATTTTGTTTACGAATCTTTTAACCAGATTCGTATCCAACAGGAGTGCCCCGGGAATCCGGGGCACTTTGGAAGTTTTCAACAGGGAGGTGTTACACACCGCGGTCGTCAAGAATTTGGGTGTTGCGGTCTTCACGAGTTTCGTATTCCACGATTTTTTCGCGCAATTCCATGCCGCGCTTTTCTCCGAGCAAATCCTGGATGTCTCGGATAGGTGCCGCAAGGAATGCATCGCGCGTGCGGTACTTTCTCAAGATCTTGTTGCGTGTTACTTCACCTACGCCTGGAATGTCTAGCCATTTTATTTGCAGCGTGTTTATGCGTTTTTCGCGCTGGAATGTAATGGCAAAACGGTGCGCCTCGTCACGGGCGTTCTGTAGGAGTTTTAGGGCGGGGTTTGTTCTGCGCAAAACGATGGAGGGCCTGTCATCAGGGAATACGATTTCTTCGAGGCGCTTAGCGAGGCCTATCAATGGCAAGTCTTCGTGACCAAGCTCCTTCAAAATGGCAAGAGTGGCGTCGACCTGGCCTTTACCGCCGTCGCACACCCATAAATCCGGAAGCGGCTTGTTCTCTTCTTCCAGGCGTCGAATGCGACGGCTCATCACTTCGCGCATGCTGGCGAAGTCGTCGATGCCTTCGACCGTCTTGATGATGAACCGTCTGTAGTTTGCCTTGTCTGGCTTGCCGTTTTTGAAGCTTACAAGGCTTGCCACCGTGTTCGTACCGCCCAAATGGGAAATATCAACGCATTCTATACGGAAAGGAGTTTTCTTCAAGCCAAGAACCTTCTGCAATTCGAATATGCTTCGGTCCATCTCGTCGTATTTGCGGGCTTCTGCCTGCATTTCTACGAGAAGCATTTCTGCGTTTGCCTCGGCGAGTTTCATGTAACCGACTTTTTCGCCGCGCTGCGGAAC
Organism: Fibrobacteraceae bacterium; assembly: GCA_045615885.1. Classification (GTDB taxonomy): domain Bacteria; phylum Fibrobacterota; class Fibrobacteria; order Fibrobacterales; family Fibrobacteraceae; genus UBA1765. The sequence goes on along the minus strand of JAZLFR010000049.1, from coordinate 86,931 downwards.
ATAGACGCTGACTTTGCGCCCGGCTACTTCGCTCAAAGTTTCATTTATCAGTAATGCCGATTCTTCGCCGATGTCTGCGTTGACTGCAATTTCGGGAGGTATGGATTCTTCTTCCAGGTACCAACTTGGCAACATCTGCCTAAGGATTTCGGCTTCGTCTTCATGCAGGTTGCATTCCAGCCTAAAGTGCCTGCGACCAAAGAAAACGCCCGCACGGTATTGTAAAATCACGGCGGTTGCCATGCTGCCGTTTCGCTTGATGGCAACCACGTCGAGTTTTAGCGTAGGGTCTGCAGAATCCGCCTTCTGCTTTGCTCCGGTCGTTTGCAGGGCGTAGATCATGTCACGTTTTTTTGCCGCCGTTTCGAAATCGAATTTGGCGCTGGCCTCTTCCATTTCGCGCTGGTATTCCGCAATCAGGTCGTCGCGCTTGCCGGCTAGCAAAAGCGTCGCCGCGCGCACATTGTCCTTGTATTCCTCCGGGTCTATCAGGCCTGCGCAGGGAGCGCTGCAGCGACCCATGTGGTAATTCAGGCATGGCCTTTGCGGTTTGCACGGGAACTTCAAATTGCATTCGCGAATCTTGAAGAGCCTTGCCGAAAGTTCCGTAAGCTGCCGAATGACTCGCGTGCCCATGTACGGGCCAAAATACATTGCACCATCGTTCTTTACGGAACGAGTGACAACGAGCTTTGGAAATTGCTCGCGCATGTTGACTGCGATGTACGGGAAATGTTTGTCGTCTTTCAGGCAGACATTGTATTTTGGCGTGTGCTTGCGAATTAGATTTGCTTCGAGAATCAGGGCTTCCCGCTCCGATTCCGTAATGATCCATTCGATATCGCGAATGTGGGGGAGCATGAGCGTTGCTGCCCTGTGCCCCGTATGGTCACTGCCGTCAAAATAGCTGCGAACTCGGTTCTTTAAAACTTTTGCCTTGCCGATGTAGATTATGCCACCTTGCGAGTTTTTCATGATGTAAACGCCGGGGCGCTGCGGAAGCTCCGAAAGGCGTTTGGCAATGTGATCCTGAACATCGACTGGCATAGAGAAAAAGTTAGATAAATTCAGCTTCTTGAAACCAAGGTTTAAATTATGACACCCCATTTTTTCTACATTTAATGCAAAAGTTTAGTCTAGTGGTGTAGACAATTTTAACAGGGAATTTTACAGGAGCATTTATGAACCTGGAGCATATTAGCGCACTCTCGCAAAAAGTGGAACGCGTTCTTGAATCTGTACGCGTGTTGAAGGCTGAAAACGAACATTTGAAGAATCGTCTTGACGAAGTGCAGCAGAAAGTTGTGCTTGGCCAGACAGAAGCGATTGCCCTTAAAGAAGAAATTGAACGTCGCAAGAGCGAAATCGCCGGTAAAGATGAAGAACTGGTTGCAAAACAGGGTGAAATTGACCGTTTGGGAGGTGTTGTCGCTGATAAAGATTCTGAAATTGCTGCGAAACAGGCCGATGTTGCTGCAAAACAGTCCGAAATCGAACGCCTTATGGCCGAAGCTGCAGCCCAGGTCGAAGTTCTTGCTGCAAAAGAAGTCGATGCCGCTAGCAAGCAGGCTGAAATTGCCCGTTTGAACGAAACTATCGCGAACAAGGACCTCTACCTTGAAGCTAAACAGAGCGATATTGATTCTAAACAGGCTGAAATCAACGCCAAACAGGCTGAAATCGATCGTCTCTATGGAGAAACTTGCACTAAGGATCAGATCGTCGCCTCCAAGGATAACGAAATTGCAAATAAGCAGAGCGAAATTAATCGTTTGAACGACCTTGTTTCTGCAAAAGATGAAGAAATTGCCTGTAAACAGAATGAAATTGCAGCCAAGCAGGTTGAAATCGACCGCCTTTATGGAGAAACATGCGATAAAGATGGCGTCGTGAATGTCAAACAGACTGAAATTGATCGCTTGAATGTTGAACTTTCTGCTAAGATCGAAGCTCTCGATGCAAAAAATGCAGAAATTGAAGCACTCCAGAATGATTTGAACGGTCTTCATGAAGAAAACGAGAACTTGAACAAGACTCTCGAAGATGTGCAGCAGAAATTCAATGAATTGAACGCAACTTTGCAGAACTTTTTAGATTTGCCTACGGAAGAAGTGTCTGAAATCATGGATGCCGCTGCCAGCATGGATGTTGTAGCTCCTGTTGCAGAACCTGCGGAAGAAGTTAACGAAGAACAGACCGTTGCTCAGGAACCTGTCCAGGAACAGGCCGCCACAGAAGAAACTGCAGCGGAAGAATCTGTAGCCGAACAGCCTGCAGAAGAAACCGCGGCAGAACGGCAATCCGATGACCAGGGCAATTTTTTCCGTCTTAAATGGATGATGGATTCCGATCCGTTTGGCGTAGGAAGTAAGTAATGGAAAATCAGAACAATCTTCGCTCTGCCAAAATCGTTATCGGCAAGGACCGCTTTCAGATCCAGACGGATTTGAATGAGTCTGAACTTGACGAGATTGTGCAGTTCGTTGAAAAAAAGTATGACCAATATGTTGGAGACGCTTCTGCGGTAGATGCCAAGAAGCGACTTGAACTCATGGCTCTGGATATTGCGTCCGAATATTTTGACTTGCGCCGGCGCTATGTGCGTTTGCGCGAAAATGATCAGAATGCACAAAAGGAAATTGTAATATTGAACGAGCTCATGGACAGGACACTCCTCAATTTGGAATAATTATTGGAAGAATCTTGTAGTCAAATTTTTCTTGACTCTCGTATTGAAAGAGTGTATATTAAGGAAAAACCTCGGCGATATATGCCCGATCTAACAGGATTATTCAAGCTCGATGCACTAGGCATGTTGTTTAGGCGCACTTTGATGCGAAAAACTTAAGTGCCAGGCACTGCTATCTTTTTATCAAGAGTAGCTTCGAGCATACAGTTCCCCGACGTTTTTTGCTCTGCCTCGGCAGAGCTTTTTTGTTTTGTGCTTTTGGATTAGTGAATTTCGGCGAGAAGGCGTTCCACTTCGGCGACAATCTTTTCGCGCTCGCCGCACCAGTCCGGGGCTATCAGAAGCTCGTCCGGGCTTTCTCCGCTAAAGCGTTCCACGGCGACCTTTCCGTTGAATTCACGGATCATTGCAGCGACAGCCTTGCAGTAGTCTTCAAAACTCAAAAGTTCAAATTCGCCGTTCGCATAGTCTTGCGCCATCTGTGTTCCGCACACTATGTGGAGCGGGTGGAGCTTTGCCGCTGAAATCTTGAGACGCTTTACTTCGTGGGCGGTGCGGACGAAGTCCTTCATAGTTTCGCCCGGGAGCCCGATGATCAGATGCGTCGTGACGGTGAGGCCGGCCTGGTGCAAACGCTGCACTGCATTTTCGAATTCTGCAAATGTGTGGCGGCGGTTGATTGCGTTCAGGGTCTGGTCGTTGGATGTTTGCAAACCAACTTCCACGATGATCGGCTTTACGCTGTTCATTTCGGCCAGGAGTTCCACCGTGTCAAAAGGCAGACAGTCTGGGCGGGTGCCAATGGCAATGCCCGCTATCTCTGGGTTGCGGAGTGCCGGGAGGTATATTTCCTTGAGTTCTGCTGCCGGTGCGTAGGTATTTGTGTATGGCTGGAAGTATGCCAAAATGCCTGCGTCCAAGTATTTTTTGCGAAGGAGCGGAATGCGTTCGGCAAGCTGAGTCGCTACGGAAGTCTTGGCCTGGTCCCAGACCGGGCTGAAGGACTTGTTGTTGCAATAGGTGCAGCCGGAGTAGCCCTTGGTGCCGTCAAGGTTCGGGCAGCTCATGCCTCCGTGAAGCGGGAGCTTGCGCACTCGCTTGAATTGCGGGAATACTTTTTTTAGAAACTCTTTGTACGGAACATATTCCATGTCGCGAAATGTATATTTTTTACTGCCAAATAGTTAGTAACTTGTGAATTGGTAATAAAAAATTATTGTTTGGCGTTTGTAGAAGACAGGAGTCAGGAATCAGGAGTCAGGAGTCAGTGACAGGAATCAGGAGTCAGGAGACAAAAGACGAGATGTGTGCAAGCGAGAGTCGCAGCAAAAACGAAGTTTTTGATATGACCGAGCGCAGCCACATCCTATGCCGAAGGCATGAAAGACGGAAGGCGGAAGGATATTGCGATTTTCAATGTCTTTGCGAGCAAAGCGCGGCAACCTAGGGCAATATTCTGGATCACTTCGCGTTGCTCATGATGACAAGTTAGGAGAAAGCAGAGGACAGAAGACAGAAAACAGAGAATTGTATTTTCCCGTGTCTTGGCGAGCGGAGCGTGGCCATCCAGAAAAAGAAATGAGGCAGGACCTTCGGTGCTTGAGGTGTGAGGTTGTTCGCTGCGCTCACTTTGAGGTAATTAAGATGCTAGAAAGAGGACAGAGAACAGAGGACAGAAAGAAGACGGAAGACGTAAGACAGAAGATGGAAACTAATGACCAATAACTAATTCAGTCGACAGACGTCAGCCTACAGCCGACACATTGGAAATTTCAAGTATCTCTCGTCTCTCGTCTGTAGGCACGCAGTGCCGTTCTCTCGTCTATTCTATACCCTATACCCTGAACCCTAAACCCTAAGCACTGGAAAGTAACATTCCTCTCGTCTCTCGTCTGTAGGCACGCAGTGCCGTTCTCTCGTCTATTCTATACCCTACACACTGGAAATCAACATTCCACTAACCACTAGATCCTAAATCCTAGATCCTAAAAATTTCTCGTCTCACCACTAGCCCCCTAATTTGCTATATTAAGTGCTGCAAAATTTTAACTCTAACCCAAGAAGGTGCTATAATGGCAAAGCTTTCTATTGAAGATCTCGAACTCGCCGGCAAGCGCGTGTTCATCCGTGTTGACTTTAACGTTCCACAGGACAAGGTCACTGGTGAAATCACCAACACCAAGCGTATCGAAGCTGCTCTCCCGACAATCCAGTGCGCACTCGACAAGGGCGCTGCTGTGATTCTCGCTTCCCACCTTGGCCGTCCGAACGGCGAAGTGAACATGAAGTACACTCTCGCTCCAGTTGCTAAGAAGCTCGAAGAACTCATCAAGAAGCCGGTTAAGTTCCTTTCTGACTGCGCTGGTGCAGAAGTTGAAGCTGCTTGCGCTGCTGCAAAGCCGGGCGACATCATCCTTCTTGAAAACCTCCGCTTCCACATCGAAGAAGAAGGCAAGCGCAAGGTCAAGAACGAAGACGGTACAGAAACCAAGATCAAGGCAGACAAGGAAGCTGTCAAGGCATTCCGCGCAAGCCTCACCAAGCTCGCTGACGTTTATGTTAACGACGCATTCGGTACCGCACACCGCGACCATTCTTCCATGACTGGTGTTGAACTCCCGCAGCGTGCTGCTGGCTTCCTCATGAACAAGGAACTCAAGGCATTCGACGCAGTTCTCAACAACCCTCCGCGTCCGTTCCTCGCAATCCTTGGCGGTGCTAAGGTTGCTGACAAGATCCAGCTCATCAACAACTTGCTTGACAAGGCTGACAAGATCATCATCGGCGGTGGCATGGCTTTCACATTCAAGAAGGTTCTCGACAATATCGAAATCGGTTCCTCCTTGTTCGACGAAGAAGGTGCAAAGCTCGTTCCGGAACTCATGGCTAAGGCTAAGGCTGCTGGCAAGGAAATCATCCTCCCGGTTGACTACATCGCTGCTGACAAGTTCGCTGCAGACGCTGCTACCAAGTGCGTTTCTGACGCAGAAGGCATTCCTGCTGGTTGGATGGGTCTCGACGTTGGTGCAGAATCCACCAAGAAGTTCGTTGAAGCTATCAAGAGCTCCAAGACCATCGTTTGGAACGGTCCTGCTGGCGTGTTCGAATTCGAAGCATTCGAAAAGGCTACAAAGGCTATGGCTGACGCAATCGTAGAAGCAACTGCTGCTGGTGCTATCACCGTTATCGGTGGTGGTGACACTGCTACTGCTGCTAAGAAGTACGGCGCAGACAAGAAGGTTACCCACACCTCTACAGGTGGTGGCGCTTCCCTCGAACTCCTCGAAGGCAAGGTTCTTCCGGGCGTTGCTGCTCTTACTGACAAGTAATAGCGATTGTCAAAGTGACATTAGAAAAGCCTCCGCTTTGCGGAGGCTTTTCTTTTTGTTTAGCGTTGCTTTTGCTTTAAGCGAAGATTCTTTTGCACAATTATATGGGGCGCCGATTCTTGATTTTAAAAAAGTGCTCATAGGAATGAACTTGCAGGTTCTATTTTAGAATAAACACTGTGTTTTTTCAAAAAAATCTTTCCTTTTTTTGTTATGGAGTATATATAATGCGGTAGAGGCTTTTATGGATATTGATGAAAAGTATTTTGAAGAGAATGTATTGACCTTGCTTGATAGTTCTAGAGATGTACGAGACTTGGAATCTGTAGATTTCGCAAGGCTTCGCAAGTCATATGTGAAATGGCTTGTCAAGCATGGCGGCGCTGCTATTAAGGATACAGGCTTGGCTCCTTTGGCAAATGTTTGTGAAATAGGCGGCCAGGCAAAGTTGATTCGAATGAGCAAGGGTTTTGATTTTAGGCTATATCATAGCACGATTCGTTACATGCTTGGCGCAAGCGCTGTTGAACAAAATTCAGGAAAGTCCATTGACGATGCGATTTATGTGATTTCTACCCAAGAAGAGTATGCTTTGCTAGAAGACCATCTTGGCGGCGGTAAAGTTCAAAAGCAGTTCCTGGTTGAAAAAGACGGCAAATCGTATGACGTGTTGCTTGTTGCAGACCAAAATGGCCACGAAACGAAATGGTATTTTGATGTGGCCGATTGCATGATGCTCGAAAATCTTGACTTCAGCTATTTGGAAAAGAATATGCCTGAAGACGATCTGGAATTTTTAGACGGACCGGGAAATTAAGAATCGCTATTGATGGAATTCGTGTTTCCAAGGATGGGGTCAAAACCGTAAATTTTAAAACATTACTCGGGCTTTTGAAAGTAGTTATAATAGAACAGGCTAAATGCCCCCCACAGAATGCAAAGAACCATTCCTATGTAACCGATGCCGCTACAGATACTTGCAACGGTATCGCATTTCATGAGTAGCCCTGTTTCTGAAAGTATGTAGTTCCAGTCGTGAAAGCCGTATGGCATTTCTGCGCCTGTAGTACCGCTTGTGAGTGTCATTTGCATTACGATGGAATCTGCAATGTATGGCGCTGTGTCTATGAAGTTTTCAAACACCCACCAGAGTGCAATGGATGCTCCGAACAAATCGCGGGGCTTGATCCAAAGCGCAAGGCAAAAAATGAACGGCATTAGCATTTGCGCGAGTGTTCCGCCAAGGGATCTTAGCATATCGCTGCCGAGAAGCCCGAAGAACGGGTGCCCGAATTCATGAACTGGCAGATTTAGATTGTGCAGGTATTTTACTACCCAGGCTTCACTGCCGTTTATAAAGACCGAGCCTGTCAAATACACCATGAAAACAAGCAGGATCGTTCGCGGAATTAGGCTTTGTTTTTGTATTGGCGCCGGTACAAACAGAAACTGCAAAACAATTGGCCACGATTCGTAGTCATATAGAATTGGTCCAAGGGATCTGCGTTTCTTTTTGCGGCTCATGCCTAAAAGATATATTCTAAATTTTTGGTATGCAAGATTTTTTATTTGATGATTTTAAGCCGAGCTGCACTCGCGAAACCTGGATTTTGCGTCAGGAGCTTTTGCAGCGTGTGCGTGAATTTTTTGCAAAGAGAAATGTGCTTGAAGTTGAAACTCCTGTGCTTTCGCGCGCTTGTGGCACGGACCCGAATCTGGATTACTTTAAGACTTTTGCAAAGTGCAATGCAAGCGACCCGGAACGCTACATGATGACAAGCCCGGAATTCCATTTGAAGCGTTTGCTTGCCGCTGGTTTTGGCGATGTGTATGCGCTTGCGCGTTCGTTCAGAAAAGATGAATCCGGCGTGCGCCACAACACGGAATTTACCATGGCGGAATGGTACCGCGTGGGCATGCCCATGGAACGCCTGATGCAAGAAGTCGAAGAACTTTGCTCCGAAATTCTTGGCCGAAACATTTGTGCAAAGTGTACACGCTGGGTAGATGCTTTTAAGAACTATGCCGGAATCGACCCGTATGACACGCGTGCGCAATCTTGGAAGAGTTGTTGCGAACAGCATGGCTTGCCGTTATTTGACTATGATGAATTTCGCGTAGATGAATGGCGTGATTACGTGATGGCACTTGTCGTGGAGCCAGCGCTTGGCATGGATGGGGGTGAGTTCATTTACGATTACCCGCCGTCACAGGCGGCGCTTGCCCGCACAGAAGTTGGCCCCGATGGATTGCTTTGTGCAAAGCGCTTTGAACTGTACCTTGGAGGTACGGAACTTTGCAACGGCTACCAGGAATTGACTGATGCCGTGGAACAGGAACGTCGTTTTGCAGAAGACCAGGAAATCCGCAAGTCGCTTGGCAAGGAAACTCCGAACGAGGACCGTCGCTTTTTGGCCGCCTTGCAACATGGCATGCCGGAGTGCTCTGGCGTGGCGCTTGGCCTTGATCGCTTGTTTGCACTTGCCCTTGGCAAAAAGTACATTGCAGAAGTCTTGTTGTTCCCCGATGAGATTTGTTAAAATTAGAGAACAGAATGTAGGAGTCAGTGACAGGAGTCAGTAGGAAGACGGAAGACAGAAGGAACTGTAACTTACCATATTCTGGATCACTTCGCGTTGCTCGTGAAGAGAATACAGGAGTCAGGAGTCGGGAGTCAGGAATCAGTAGGAAGACGGAAACGAGTAACCAACAACTAACAACTAGTGACCAGTGACTAATAACTAACTCAGTCGACAGACGTCAGCCTACAGCCGACAACACTGGAAATTAACATTCACGAATCACTAGATCCTAACCACTAAAACAATGGAATTTAACAATCCTCTTTCGTCTCTCGTCTGTAGGCACGCCGTGCCGTTCTCTCGTCTATTCTATACCCTACACCCTGAACCCTATACCCTAAACACTGGAATTTAACAATCCTCTTTCGTCTTTCGTCTATCGTCTTTCGTCTAACCACTAGCCCCTAAATCCTAGATCCTAACTTTATGAAATATGCAGTTGTTACTGGTGCAAGTTCTGGCATTGGAGTTGAACTTGCGAAAAATCTTTCTAAGCGCGGCTATGCGCTGATTCTTGTGGCGCGTCGTGAAGACCGTTTGAAGGCTTTGGCTTGCGAGCTTGAAACTCCTGCCGAGATTTTTACGGCAGACCTTGCCCATTTGGGTGAATGTGAACGCCTAATGCAGTTCTTGAAAAATTTTGACATTCAGGTTTTTGTGAACAATGCTGGCTTTGGTGATTGCTGCAGGTTCGTCGAAGGTGAACTGCACAAGGAATTGCGCATGATCGATGTGAACGTGCGCGCGCTGCATGTGCTTTCGAAGTTTGCGTTGCAGCACATGAACGGTGGTTATCTGCTGAATGTTGGTTCGTGCGCAGGACTTTTGCCTGCAGGGCCGTACATGGCGACGTACTATGCGACCAAGGCTTATGTGGTGAGCTTTAGCCAGGCCCTCGCTTTGGAAACCCGCGATGGCAAATCCAATGTCCATGTGAGTGTACTTTGCCCCGGTCCTGTGAATACGGAATTCAACGATGTTGCAAATGTGGAATTTGCGTTGTCTGGAATTTCAGCAAAGTTCTGTGCACACTATGCTTTGAAGAAGATGTTCAAAAGGCAGATCGTCATTGTGCCGGGTTTGCTTATGAAGCTTGGCATGTTTTTTGAAAAATTGCTTCCTCGCTTGCTCTGCGCTAAAATTGCGGGGCATCAGCAAAAGAAGAAACTTGGTGTAGACTAGGTTTTGAACTGTCTTTAGAACTGGAAGTAGATGAATGCGACAGAGTCTGCACTCATGAACTGGTAAATCACAAATACGCCTACGCAGGCAAGCACAACCTGAAGTGGGCGAGGCATGCTTGCAAACACAATCCTGTACCAGCGCTTAAAGTTGTTTGGCAACCAGTGAATGATCATGCCGAGGGCAAATACGCCAATGATGTTGCGGTATTCCCAAGCCATGGCTCCGAGGGCGTTCGTATTCCATGGGGTGCCGATCTGGTGGATCATCTTTGTTGCCGTGTCCCAGGCCACTTCGTTTGCTTCTGCTGGGTCGAGGTTCGAACCGGCTCTAAAGAAGAGGCGGGTGAAAGTGATGAAAGTAAAGGTTAGCATCACGTTCCAGGCTACATAGAGCCAGTGCACTGTGCGGGTCGTAAACATGTGGTAAACCATGTTTACATAGATGCCCACAAAAATCACGCCGCTCCAAACGGCAATGATGGTTATGAGCGGATCGCCATTGTTCTTTGCAATGATGCTGCAGACCGCGCAAAGAGCAAAGCTTGCGATGGCGCGTGTCTTGATTGTGTATTTGGTCCAGATCTTGTTCACGACCTGGCCAAAACCGTTAAGGCCGCCCCAAATCATGAAGTTCCAGCTGGCGCCGTGCCAAAGACCGCCCAGAAGCTGAGTCGTCATGGCGTTCATGTTCGTGGTAATGAACTTGCGAGAACCCGGTTTGAACTTTGCGTAGATTGCGATATAGACGAAGAGTCCGATGATTGCGACGGCGACCCATACGCTGCCAGAAAGAATGATGCAGATGAGCGCAATCATTGCAATCCAGAAGAATGTGCCGAAGCCTGCGCCGCGATTGCCGCCGAGAGGAATGTACAAGTAGTCACGCAACCAGGAACTGAAGGAAATGTGCCAACGGCGCCAGAATTCAGTCGGGGTGAGGGCCTTGTACGGGGAGTTAAAGTTGCGTGGCAGCCTAAAGCCCATCAAGAGAGCAACGCCAATGGCTATGTCCGTATAGCCAGAGAAATCGGCGTACACCTGCAATGAATAGGCGAATAGCGCTAGCAAGTTTTCAAAACCGGTGTAGAGCATCGGGTTGTCGAAAACGCGGTCCACAAAGTTTGTGGAGAGGTAGTCGCTCATGATGATCTTTTTGGCAAGGCCGTTAATGATCCAGAAAACGGCAAGGCCGAAACTTCTGCGTGGAAGGTAAGTGTCTTTGTAAAGCTGCGGAATAAAAACATCTGCGCGAACAATCGGGCCTGCAACGAGCTGCGGGAAGAATGTAAGGTAGAATCCAAAGTCGAGCAGGTTTCCTACCGGCTTTACCTTGCCTCGGTAAATGTCGATGCAGTAACTCATTGCCTGGAAGGTAAAGAAAGAAATGCCGACCGGGAGCACGATTGTATCTACAAGGGAATTTGTGGCGAACAGCTTGTTGCTTGCCGCAGCAAAGAAATTATATACATGCAAATCAGTTCCGAACAGGTCGTTGATTACGTCGAGGAAGAAGTAGGCGTATTTGAAATAGCTGAGCGTAAAGAGGTTTACGATGATGCTTGCAAGAATCCAGCCTTTTTTGCCAATCTGGGTTTTGCAGTTATAGACAAACTTGCCTACAAAGAAGTTTGCAATTACGGTAAACACCAAAATGCAAAGGTAACTGCCGCTCGTTTTGTAATAGAAGAAGAGGCTTACAAAGAACAGGAATGCATTGCGGAGCAAAAGCTTCTTGTGGAACAATGTAAATACGGCAAAGACGATAGCAAAGAATCCCCAGAAGTAGAACTGCGTAAAGAGCAGCGGGGTAGATTCGTCGAACGAAAAAATGTGTGCGAGGTATGGTAAAATCTGTGACATAGTTTCTATTTCATTACTTAGCGATATCATCCATATTCTTAGGCAGTTCGCCGCTGGCGGCTGTATTGGCCGCGGTATTCTGCGGGTCAGTCTTTGGAGGAGCTTCCTGAGGAGGTTCTTCTGCTGGGAGTTCGGCTATGTGCTTGTAATAGGCCTTTTGGAATGCCTTGAAGAACATGTCTCCAAGGAACACGTAGCCTGCGTGAGTAAAGTGCACCTTGTCGCCTTTTGCAAGGCCTGCCTTTGCCCAGTCTGCCATGGAGCCGAGCCCGCCCATGAGCGTGAACATGTCCCAGACTCCGCCACCGTAGTCATCTGCAAGTTTCTTGAAAGCATCGCTTGCGACTTTGCCGTTTGGGTGCTTTACATAGCGGCGCTTGACTTTGCGGTACATGTCGTTGTTTGTCGTAAAGATCACTGGCACATTCGGCGACACGTTGCGGATGCGGGCAATGAGCGTGTCGTAAGTTGCCCTGAAATGTTTTTCGTCAAAATGTTCCACGTTGGCATCGTTGATGCCGATTGCTAGAATCACAAGGTCAGGCTTTAAAAATTCAAGTTCGCGTTCAAAGTTCGGGCAGGGTTCAGCAAAGTAGTTCGTGACCTTCGCTCCGTTAATGCCTACACTCTGGTATGTGATGCCTGCGTTATCGTTTTCGAGCAAAACGCCAGACACGGTAAAGCGCGGGTACTTGCGAATATCTACGACGCCGCTATCTTGAATGATGCTTGAGTCCTGGTAAATGGAATCGAGCGGCGCCTTGGCAATCTTTGCAATGGAATCCGCTTTTGCAATGGAATCCTGGGCAAGCTTGTAGAGAGAGTCTGCGACCGGGTCAAGGGCGCGAATGGAATCCTGCAAAATGGAATCCGCAATCGCCTTTGCCAGCGAATCCTGCAGCGTCGTATCGCTCCAGAGGAATGTGACCTGCAAGGAATCTGACAAACGGGGAATTTCAAAAACATAGGAGCTTGATGCAGAATCGAGAGTGCCGTGAATGAGCGTGGAATCAATGCGAAGCACAGGCTCCACATCGCCTTCGGCAAAACCAAAGAGACGCGCACGGTTGTAGAACCAGATAGGCTCCGGGCTGTAGCGGTTGATTGCAATGGTAAATTCTGCGCGAGGGTCTTCGGTGCTGACTGCGATGCCAAGGAGTCCGAGCGGCTTCTTGATTTCGCGAAGCACGTTCTTGCTCATGGTCCACTTGCCTTTATAGACAGAGGAATAGCTGGACGGGGTATTTGTCTTTGCCGCAGAATACGGAAACACAAAGCCACGATCGGCTGCCGCTGCCGGGTACTTCATGGCGAGTTTTTCGCGAATGCGTCCAGAGATTACATCTGCCTGAATGTGCGAACCGCCAATGTGCAGAATGCGGACTTTGCCTTGCCCTTCAAAAACGAGGTTGTCGAGCTTTTTGTAAAAGTCCTGGAAGTTGGCATCGCCCTTGGGAAATACGATTTCGTTTGCAGTAGTGTCGAAGAGGGCGTAGCCCGCATTTTCGTCAACTGCAAAAACATTGACCGACAAAACAAGGGCAAACAGCAAAATCAATCTTTTCATCATTTGCTCTCCGCTGTCGTTGCGCTATCGCCCGTGTTTTTTTCCGTTTCCTTGTATTCCTTGATTTCCCTGACCTTCTTGGAATCAAGCTTGTGCGCTTCGCGGAACTTGAAGTAGTCGTAATACATTCTGAGGGAACTCGAGAAGAGGTCGCCCATGTGGGCTGCACCCGCTCTTGTAAAGTGGATGTAGTCTGCGGAGCCGAGCGCTGGCGTCTGCTTTACCCACTTGATCATGGATTCCTTGCCGCCCATGACCTGGAACATATCCCAGTAGGCAAGACCCTTTTCTGCAGCGATTTCCTTTAGAACCTTGATTGTGCGTTCAAGGCCTGGGTAGTCCTTCAGCTTGCCGTCAGCCTGCTTGCACATGTCTGCCGGGCCAATGAAAACAATGTCTGCTTCCGGGTAGATTTCTTGCAAAATATCGATTTGACGCGTAATGACTTTGTATGTCCAGCTTTCTGTCTGTGCGCTCATGCCAGGGACCATGTTGCCGCCGTATTCAAGAATCAGGAGCTGTACATTCATCGCTTCGAACGATTCCTTCAAGAGCGTCTTGTCAATTCTGTGGAACACCGTGCCGGAGCTACCGCGCATGGCCACGTTATCGACGGCAACGCCGTATTCACCGTCGGCGCTCAAGGCGTAAAGGTCGGCCCTGCCGCGAACAGAGAGCGTTGCTCCATTTGCCTTGTACGGCAGGTTCCAGGTATAGACAGTGAGCTTTTCCTTGCGGTCGATTGTTGGTGCGTCGGCCTGCATCTTCTTGATGCTTACATGGCCGGAATCGTCTTCGACTTGCGCTTCGTAAGAAAGGCTTGCTGCAAACTTCGCGCTTTCCTTGCCGGCGAGCAACTTGACCGTCTTGAAGCCTTCGATGTGCTTAAAGTCGTCTTTGCGGTCCTTGCGCTTGCGAATAGTGATGTTGGCTGCGCCATTGAGCTCTGCCATCTGGGCGAGCATGCCGTAGCGGTTGTGGCTTGCCCAAAGCGTGGAGTCTCCAAAGACAACCTTGCGTTCCATGTCGCCGTTGCCGGAGTGGGTAATCGTCATTGCGGGCACGGTGGACATTGCCGGAACAAGGCCTGGGCCTGCACCGCCAAACAAAGTCTGCAAGTCTTCACGGATTGTCGAAGAAATGCGGTCTTCTTCAAGCTGGGAGTCGCCGTAATGAACTACATGCACAACGCCTTCGCCAAGGGAAGCTATTTCAAGGCTCAGGAAGAACTTGTCGAACCAGGTCGGGTCATCGCCCGGGAGTTCAAAACGGGTAGCGCCGTTCTTGAAAAAGTTTTCGTAGTAGGCAAGCGAATCTGCGTATGCTGCGAACTCACGCTTGCGAGTCTCTTCAAGCATTCTGCGAACGGCTTCTTCCGGGTCTTCCTTCGGCGTTTCGTCGGCTGAATTCTCCTCTTCCGCCGGGAACATCTCGGCTAGCGAAGGGAATCGGAGCGTGGTGAAACCGATGTTGATTCCTTCTACGGGGAAAAGGAACGAAACTACGCCCAGTATGGCGAACGCAAATATGATGCTTAGAAGAGTCTTTGGAGGCATGTAGTATCCATTGTAATGGGAGAATCGCCAAGTTGTTCCTTGGCGATCGCAAGCTTCTAGTGGCTAATTCTTGACCTGAGCTGCAATGTCTGCAATGAGGCCTGCATGCATTGTGCCGTCGCGCAGGTCCTTGAATTCAAAGCCACCCTGCGGGGCGTTTTCGCCATCGACATAAACGACAACTTTTGCGCCCTGGTAGTTCGCCTGTTCAAGCTGCTTGCCGAGCTTTGTCTTTGCAAGCGGGTGAGACACAGAAAAGCCCTGTTCGCGAAGCATTGTCGCTGTCATGAACACCTTCTGCATGTCGCCACCAAAGGATGCCACGAACACATCGACGCTCTGCTTGGATTCCGGCAAAAGTCCGCGTTCACGGAGAAGGTCTGCAAGAACGACGTCTCCCATGCCAAAGCCCACGCCCGGCGTGCGTTCGCCGCCGAGCTTTTCGGTAAGGCTGTCGTAGCGGCCGCCGCCAGCGATTGCGCGCATGGATTTGCCCTTGTCGAACACTTCAAAAACAATGCCTGTGTAGTAGGCGAGGCCGCGAACAATGCTCAAGTCGAGTGTTACGCATTCGCCAAAGCCTGCTGCGGCAAGCGTAGAGAACAGTTCTTCAATTTCTGCAAGAGCTGCTGTTGCGGCTTCGCTGTGCACTGCAGCGCGAACTTCTTCAAGAGACTTGCAGCTCATGAATGCATCGAGCTTTTGCACCTGATCTTCCGTGAGGCCTGCGTCGGCGAGTGCCTTTGCAAATGCTTCCGGGCCAATTTTCAAGCGGCGGTCGAGAGCCGGGTAAACCTGGTTCGGGTTCGGTGCGCCGATTTCGTCAAGGTAGGTGGCAAGGAGCTTGCGGCTAGAAACGCCAATCAGGAATTCGCCGTCCTTGAGGCCGAACTTGCGGAGCATCGTAGAAATGGAAGCAAGCAAGTCAGCTTCGGCATAAATGCTTTCTGTGCCGATGATGTCCATGTTTAGCTGGAAAAATTCGCGGAGGCGTCCCTTCTGAGCCTTTTCGTAACGGAAAAGGCGTGGCATGCTGTACCATTTGAACGGCTTCTTGAGTTCTCGACCCTTCTGAATCACGAGGCGGGCAAGCGTCGGTGTCATTTCTGGGCGCAGTGCAATTTCGCGGTCGCCCTTGTCGGTAAAGTTGTAGAGCTGGCTTACGATTTCTTCGCCAGATTTGCCGGTGTAAAGTTCCAGATGTTCAAACATCGGGCCTTCGTAGGCTTCGTATGCAAAACTTTCGGCAACGCTGCGCCAGGTATCGAAAATGTAGTTCTGGATGCGTTCTGCCTCTGGGTAAAAATCACGTGTTCCCTTCGGGAGCTGCGGCGGCTGTACTTTGCTCATTGTGACTCTCTATATATAGTGTAATTGGCGGGAAAAGTTTATTTTCTTTTCTCTAAGCTAGTTGTATTTTGGGGGCAAATTTAGAAATTCAGTGTGTTTAGGTTTTGGCTTCCAGAGCGGTAGAGTATATTTTGGGGGCATAAAGCTATTTTATATATAATAAATTGGAATAATGCTTTTTTGTGTAGTTTTATAAATTGGCTGACATTCAAAAACAAGCCGTTTTATCACTTTAATTTGAAATTTGCCTAAAAATTTACGCTTTTTTCACAAATAGTCGTTCTCGTCGCTTGTAGAAAGAATTTATATTTTACCCCGGATACGTATATAGTCCGGTCGCTCCGGATGGAGATTTATTATTATGATCATAACAAAAAAGAGCATCTTTGCATCCTCC
Organism: Fibrobacteraceae bacterium; assembly: GCA_045615885.1. Lineage (GTDB taxonomy): Bacteria > Fibrobacterota > Fibrobacteria > Fibrobacterales > Fibrobacteraceae > UBA1765. The sequence goes on along the minus strand of JAZLFR010000049.1, from coordinate 70,417 downwards.
TTGCTGTTGTTTGGCATGTTTGGCCTTGGCCATGCGGCAAGTGCTAAAATAGCCGAACTTGATATTGTGGTTCGCGACTTTGAACCAAACCACACGGACTTTGAAAACTTCTCCGAAGAATTTGCCAGCCCGGGCGACGGGAACTATTGCGTAAAGGGTGGCTCAAAAACATGTGGCGATAGAATTAAAGATGGTGGCTATTCCGGATATGGCAGCACCTGGTACGGTTTGAAGGACCTCCACAGGTCTTGCGGCAATATGCGTTCCAAAGCTGGTGCTACGATCGGTACCGATGGCTTGCCGACAAAAGAAAACGGTTCGCTTCCTAAGTACTTGCGCCAGACATCTAGCAGTGGCGATGTCTTGGAATACGGCCAGTGCAGCCAGACTAGATCAGACAAATTGAGTCCAAGTGGAAAAGCATACCAGCGTGGCTTCAAAAAAATTACCTCTCCTGACGATGTACGAGGCTTCGTTTGCCCGGGCAACAATGTGGACTGGGCAAACCCTGTGTACTACACTCCGGGCATGGTCGAACGGTATTTGAAGTTTGACGAAGCCAAGGGCGAAGACATGATGTACGAGCCGGAAATCGTCAAGGCCAAGGATTTGTGCGACAACTCCAAGTTCAAGGAATGGTTTGCAGATGTCAAGAGCGTAAACAAGCGTACAAATACCGTGTTGGAACTCCCGGCGGTAGAAGGCACCCGTTATTACGAAATCGACAGAAACTTCAACAACGGTGGCTACTCTCCGCTCGACAGTATCAATCCGAAGACTATGGAATATGTCGGCACGAAGGAATGTAAGCAGAAGGATGCTTGCGACCAGTTTGGTCCGCAGTCCCTCTCCATTTTCTGCCCACCGTATGACTATCAGTATGCCGATACGCAGAAGGACTATCTTGATCAGGCGACTAACAAGCTTTGCAGTGACTGGCTTGCCAAGGGTGGTCCTCGAGTTCCGGAAGCAGCAAAGAAGGCTGCTGACAAGCATGGTAAGCTCGGTAAGCAGCATTTGCGCAACTATGCCTTTACTATGATGGGCTACGCCAAGTTCAAGTACAACAAGAAGAACCAGGAACCGGAACATGAAGTGTTCGAATTTGCTGGTGACGATGACATGTGGATCTTTGTGGATGGTGTGCTCGTCGTTGACCTTGGTGGTACACACTTGGCTGCCCCGGGCAAGGTCGATATCGAAACTCTTGCAAAGAACAACCATGGTTGTAATGATGGTGAACCGTTGAGACATGGTGCAAACTGCGTCGAAGGTTCCGACAAATGGGCCGACGGTACATGGCATCACTTGCACTTCTTCTATGCAGACCGCCAGACCGATGGTTCCAACCTTTACATCCGTACGTCCCTTTCTGAAATTGCTCCGAGCCGCTATGGTGCCCCGACCATTGCAGAAGCTATCATGACCCCGAAGGACGGTGTTTGGACAACTTCCATGGTTTTGAACATTGACTTGGATGAAAAGACCATGGAAGCTATTAAGAAGACTCTTGTTTCTGGTCTTGATGCTGCGGATTCCAACAAGGTTGCCGCTGCTGCCTCCAAGGGTTATGAGCAGGCTAAGGAAGGTTCTCCGTTAATCGTTCAGCGCCCGATCCTCAATAGCAAGGGGGAACCGACAGGTGAATATAAGACTTTTGTATATGTTCTCTCCACATTTAACTATGGTGGCGAAAACGATGATGGCTATGTTTATTCTGCTACCGGTTCCCTGTTCGAAGTGGACGAAGACGGCAAAATCAGCAAGACTCCGACTCCGCTCCAGGCAGGTGACCAGATTACATTCAACTACCGCATTACTGACCCGAGCATGGAGGGTTACATCAAGGGTGTAACTGATTCTCCTTGGATGAAGAAGAATGAAGTCAAGGGCTCCAATGGCCTTGCTACTGCAAACCCGACTTGGGGTGCAACGCAGGTCAAGGCAAGCATTGGTGACAACTTCGATGTCGTTGACCCGACAGTGAACCGTCCGCCGTTCGATGAACACAAGGTCACAAGCGGTGGCGAAGAACTTGCTTTGGACAAGACTGGTGAACTTCAGTTCTTGATCCTTCCGCCAGAAGCCGGTAAGGACATGAAGGGTGTTGACGGCTGGCTTTCCAAGAACCAGCAGTATTGGTCTAGCACAAAGGCCTATGAAGAACACCCGGAAATGCATAAGAATGGATTGTTCTCTATCAATAGCACGCTCAGCGGCAAGCCGGCTTGCGAAAACGTAAATGGCATTGAAACTTGCGCAAGCATCTCGTTCTGGGTGGACCGCCCGTTCAAGGTGAATGTTCGCGTGTTCGACCACCTCGGTCACTTCATTAGCCAGTATACCCAGACCGTTACCCAGGATCAGTTGAAAGACTTTATCAAGAAGAATAACACTGCTAACGGTATCAAGAGCCAGTCTGCTGTGTGCGCTACAAAGCCGGTATTCAGTGGCGCTCTCGTGACTGCAAACATTTACCCGATTTCCCAGAATGGCCGTAAAATCGCTTCTGGCCCGTATATCTACCAGGTTGCCCTTGTTAAGCAGCCGTGGACTGGCGATGCTAACTCCGCCAAGTACTGCTTCACCTATGCCGGCAATGACGCCGTCGTTGTGGAACAGGCTTACGAACGTTCTTCCTTCTCCAAGACTCTCGGTTACCGCCGTTGCGATACCGGTCATTGCAAGTAAGGCCTGAACTTTGAAAAACACCCCGCTTGACGCGGGGTGTTTTTTTTGTATTCCAGGACTTAAAAAACAAAAACCCCTTGAACCGAAATTCAAGGGGTAGTGGGACCTCCCGGACTTGAACCGGGAACCAACGGGTTATGAGTCCGTGGCTCTAACCGATTGAGCTAAAGTCCCAAAGCGCTGCTAAAGTTAGTAATAAAAACGCTCTTTGTCAGTAACAAAGAGCGTTAAAAGTTTTAGTGTTCGCCAAGGGTGATCAGGTACTGCGAAATGGTTCTGTCCCATTCGTATCGGAACCCATAGGTGTTGTTCACGAGTTTTTCCCAGCATTCGGAGTGGAAAATTTCTTGGCACTTTTTGATGCTGCGGAGCATTTGCACCGGCGAGTTCGGGTCGTCGACGAGGAGCGCCGTTGCACCTTCGGTAGTGCAATCTACATAAGGAACGAGCATGTTTGCAACTCCGGTATCGCGCCCTGTTACCGGGATAGTTCCTGCAGCCATGGCCTTCAAGATAATGGAAGTCGATGGTTCTCGCAGGTTGCCTGCGAAAAGGATGTCTGCACCGGCCAGGTACTTCTGCAAATTCCCTGTGGTTTCGTCAATGGAACGAACGCAGAAATTGTTTGGGTATTCCGCTGCAACGGAGTTGAAGTAGTCGCGTTCCGGCTGGTTTTCTTGCACGCCAACGAGCACAAAGGTGTTGAGTTTTGCAAGGTCGGCAAGGAGGGTCGACAGAGTCTCGGAGGTGTTGCCAGCTTCTGCATCGAGGTGGGCGTAGATCAAAAGCTTGTCACCAAAATCGGCACCGACTAGAGTTGCCAGTTCGGCCTTTGCTTTTGCCTTTGCTTCTTCGATCGGGAGCTTTGCTTCGCGGTTGAAATCCCAGGTGTTGTAGCTTACGCCGAACTGGATTCCCTTGATCTTGCCTGCGTTGCGGCGCAGGAACCCAGTGAGACCACCGGAAAGATTGGTGGAGAGGATCGTGTCGCGATAGCCGGAAGATGGCAAGAGAACCTTTGCGGCGTAAAGGATGCCGGCCTTGAGAAGGCTGACCTTGCCCCAGAATTCGTAGCCATCCATGTTGTAGTCTTCGAGCGGCAGTCCAAGATGTTCGATTTCTGATTCTGGAACCAGGAAGTCGTATGTGATGTTGTGGACCGTCAGGAAGAACGGCACATCTTTGAAGTCGTCTGCGTACAGGGTGCGGAGCAGGTTGCCTGCAAGCGCACCTCCCCATTCGTGGCCGAGAACGGCGTCTGCGGCAAAGCCTTGTGCTGCGGCATATTCAAGAGCGGCAGAGGCAAGGAATGAAAAACGAATATGGTTGTCTGCGTATGGGTAACCCGGCTCGCCATATACGTAGGGGCGGCCAAACAATTCTTCGTTATAGATGTAGGTGTGGAGGGAATCGCTGGACTTATAGACCGAGAACGGCTTGTGGTGCAAGCGGTCTTCGCCTTTGTAAACGCATTCGTAAGTCTCGAAATTGGCGATTTTGGTCTTGTAAAGCGGTGAACAGGTCACGACGGTTGTACCCGCATGAGCAAAAGCTTCTGTCATGCGGTCTACAGCAGTCGATAACGAGCTAGTCGTAATGCCTGCTTCAGGCGATATGGCTAGAATGTTCACTTACATCTCCAAATAAAATTTTACTTATCTAGTTTGTGCGTCCATAATATATTTAATTAAATTAGCAGTTTGGAAGTAGTTAGTGCAAAATTTGGTATTTTCTGCTAAATTTTCCGATGAATAAACATTCACAATCAAATCCAGAAGGGTTTACGATGAACAAATTCCTCTTGACAAGTGCCATTGCTCTCAGCTTGGCCTTCACAGCCTGCAAAGGCACGAACGAAAAGCGCGGTGACGAACACCTGGAAAAGGGTAATTTCCGCAACGCCATCAACTCCTACCTCGAAGCCAAGAAGAAGGGTAGCATGTCTGATGAATTCTATGATAACTTTACCCTTGCCCTCGTTCGCGCAGGCGAAGTTGAAGCCAAGAAGAATCCGTACAGCGATTTGATTGCAGGCTACTTTGAAAAAGCCAACATGAATCTTGAATTCGTCAAGAATGAAGAAGTCATCAAGGAATATGCCCGTACTTACGCAAACATCGGTAAGACCCAGGTTTCTCCGGAAGGTACCGACTATGGCACCGTGATTAACGGCTTTGCCGCAATTGACTCCGCAATGAGCGCTGCAAAGCGCGTTGGCGCCGATGCTGAAATCCAGGGCATTCGCACTGCTGCAGAAAATGCATACGTTGCTGCAAACTTGCAGTCCGCAAAGGACGAAGAAGACCCGGTTGTGAGCGAATACCAGCTCTTGAAGCTTGCTGAAGTTGCTCCGACCCACGCAGACGTTAAGGCTGCCTTGAACAAGAGCCGCAAGGGTACCCGCGGTTACTTCCTCATCTTCGGTGAAAACATCGGTGAAAAGCCGAGTGGCCGCATCGACAAGTGGGGCTACGTGATGGCATTCCCGACCTTGAAGATGTCTGCTGGTTCCATGTCTGGCGAACTCCAGATTTGGGCTTCTACCGGTAACAACACCGAATTCGATGCAAACACTGTCAAGGTTGTTTCTACCGATGGTCGTGAAGTTCTCGCAAAGTCTAGCTCCGGCTGGTGCGAAGCTGAAGTTGTCGTTGGCAAGAAGGGCCAGGAACGCGTAGAAAAGAAGGAACAGAAGAACAAGGGCAAGGGCAAGCTCCTCAACGAATTCCGTTGCGGTGCAATGGTTTCCTTCTCTTACCCGAAGGATTTCACTCCTGACTACGTTGAATACAAGGACGAATACGGCATTGGCCGCAAGTTCCTCGGTCAGTAATCAGAAACGTTCAGTTTGAAATTAAAAAGGCGCGCCCTAGTGGCGTGCCTTTTTGCGTTCCAGCAGGGCTGCCATTGCATACAAAAGCAAGCAGGTGACGATTGGCGCGATTACGTTCCAGGGCGAGCTGAACTGAATGTCTTTTGGAACGGCGAACCAGGCATACAGGCAGATGATGTGGGCTGAGTAAACATCCAGGCTGTGCTTGCCGATTGTGTTTGTAACGCGAAAGTCCAGCGCTTTTGGGAACCTGCGCACAATCATTGAAATGAACATTACGAACAAGAAGAAATTTGCAAAGCGCAAAAGGCCGACATGGTCCTTGTTGATCAACCAGTCGCCAGGTTGTTCCAATGGTAAAATCTGGTGGATCCAGAGAAAGCAGAACAGCAGGGGTATTATGGAGAACGGACTGATTTTTTTGACGGTGTCTATCGCTTTGCTTGAATCCGTTTTTATGCGCCACCACGCCGCTGTAGCAGCCCCTGTAAAATAGACGAACTGCCAGCCGAATATGTCGAAGAAACCGTGTTCCACCCATTTGGGGAACAGATTTGTCCATAGCTCGCGTATCCCGAATTGCGAAGCTATCCAAAGGGCGAGGCTCGGCAGCCACATCAAAAAAATATGGGTTCTGTTTTTTGCTTTTGTAAATGGCCTAAAGGCAAGCGAGCCTGCCAGAAGCAATAGAACATAGAGCGGCAGAACGTCCATCCATTCTGGAGTGTAGACGAGCAGAGCCGAATACAGATGCGCTATGCCGGCGTGGTAGGTGAACGGCTTGAACATCCACAGGATTCTTGGCAGGAACAGCACTGCGCAATAATAGATTGCAAATACCGTCGCTATGTGGTACAGCCAGATTCGCCCAGCGCGCTTGCGCATCCAGCCCTGCGTCGGGTCCTTTTCTTTTTTGCTCATGGCGGCAAGCATTCCGACAAAGCCTGATAAAAAGAAAAAGCCTTCGGCCGCCGTGAAGAAGCCGAAGCACTGGTATAGGTAATTGATTATTGGTTTGCCGAAATGGTCGAGAGTCATCTGCAGAAGCAGAAGCCCTCGAATGGAATCTAGGGCCTGGATTCTACTAGAAGCTGACTTCACCGCTGATGCCGAAGGAGAAGCCGTTGGCGCCAGTTTCGCGAGCGTTGTAGCCACCCCAGAAGATTACTTCTGCGTTGGCTGTCGGGTAGAAGTAGAAATTCGGTCCAAAGTACTGGAAATCATCCTTGTGGGCTTCGTTGCTTACATCGTGGTATTCATAGGCAAAGCCGATGGCGAACTTCTTGTGCAGGTTGAAGGACGGTTCGATGGCGAAGAGAGTCTGTTCATCGGTAAAAATCTGTTCTTCTACAGGTTCGTCCTCTTCAGCAAGAAGGGCCTGGTAGAATGTCAAGCCGATATTGAAGAAGTCGTAGCTAAAGCTAGGTTCCACAAGGAAGGAATGGACGCCGACACCCTGGTATGGATGGGTTCCCCAGGATGCGATAACGCCGTAGTTCATCAAGTCGTGGCTCTTGGTGTAGCTGACTTCTGTTCCAAAGAAATAGGTGTAGGAACGGTCGATGTTGCTACCGAAGGCCCAGTCTGCACTTGGAGTAATGGTCAAGTTTTCGTTGGACCTGTTAATGATGGCAAACGGATAGGAGCCATAAGCGATGATGGAAGACGCGTTGTTTTCGGAGGCGCCCATGTAGATGCGGCCATCCCCGATTTCCATTCCGACGCCGCGAATTGTTTCGCTACGCTTGATGTTTGCGTAGAGGTCCGTATCGCGCCAGTAGTAGTAATTGATAGCGCCTGCGCTATAGGTCATGTCGCCGAACAGGAATGCAACATTTGGAGAGAATTCCCAGCGGAACTGGATTCCGTCAAAGTCAAATGCCGTGTAGCGGCCTTCTGTGGAGTCAATTCGTGTTCCACGGGAAAGACCATGGCGTACTTCGGATGCTTCGCCGTTTGCCTGGTAGGACTGAGTTTTAGCCTTGACTGTCACAGAGAAATTTTCGTCCATGTAGGCGGTGGCTTCCATGTTTATTTTCTGGTTGGCTACTGTGGTCGGGTCGAAATCCTTATCAAAATAGCTACCGAAATCGGCGGCTGCGTTACCGTGGATTTCTACGTCGACTGCAAAAGCAGAAGTTACAGCGATAAGGGCTGCTGCCGGCAAAATGAATTTTGACATACTAGTCCTTTATATAGGATATATTTTCGGGGGATAAAATAGAAAAAATATGGACGTGAAAAGTAGCGGGTGGGTGAATTTGGCCGCCTGTTTTCTATTTTTGAAGCATGAACAAGTTGAAAGTCGTGGCTGACGATGCCATTCCCTTTTTGAAGGGCGTTCTGGAACCCTATGCCGAAGTAACCTATTTGCCTGGCATCGCCATTTCAGCAGGCGATGTTTGCGATGCAGACGCATTGCTCGTGCGCACGCGAACCCGCTGCGATGAGCGCTTGTTGAAGGGTTCGCGTGTGCAGTTTGTCGCCACGGCGACAATCGGAAAAGATCACCTGGATGGTGATTTTTTGAGCAATGCGGGCATTGCCTTTACAAATGCGGAAGCCTGCAACGCTGACAGTGTTCTGCAGTATATAACCGATGTGCTTTTGGAAATTGCGGTAGCGACTGGCCGCTCGCTCCGGGGCATGACCCTTGGAATCGTGGGCGTAGGCAACATCGGTTCCCGTGTAAAAAAACGTGCAGAGCTTTTGGGAATGCGCGTGCTCTGCTCCGACCCTCCGAAGGCAGGCTCTGAAGATTTTGAAGATGTTCCTCTAAATGAGATCTACAGGACGGCTGATGTCGTTACTTTCCATACGCCGCTTGTTAAAGACGGCGGATTTGCAACGCTCCACCTATGCGATGCAGCGTCGCTTGCCATGATGAAACCTGAAGCCTGGGTGATCAATGCTTCGCGTGGCGAGGTTGTCGACAATGAGGCTTTGCTCAAGGCTCTCGATGCAAAACGGATAGCCGGAGCCGTGCTCGACGTTTGGGAAAATGAACCGGATATTTCAAAAGAACTTTTGGATAAAGTAAAGTTTGGTACTCCGCACATTGCTGGCTATAGCCAAGATGGAAAGGCGAATGCCACGACTTCCGTAGTTCGTTCCCTTGCCAGGCATTTTAAGGCTGGTTACCCGCAACTGGCCGAACTGGAATCCTTTGTCGCCGAACCTCCAGCGGTGGAAACGGAGTTCGACGTGGATTTGAGCCGGGTTTCGAGTTCCCTGGAAAATCAATTGCTTGCCGTTTTTAGAAAAACCTATGACATTTGTGAAGATGACTGCGCTTTGCGAGCGAATCTGTCTGATTTTGAAGGATTGCGCAAGCATTACCAGATTCGTCGAGAACCGAAGGCTCACAAGGGTACCGTTATTGGAGCTTCTGAAGAGGCTCTAGCTTTACTGCGAGCCTTGGAATTAACTATCTTTTAGTTAAATTACTAGAAAGGGTTTACAACCATGAAAAAACAACTTTTTGCTCTTGCAGCCGCAGCCCTCGTTGGCGCATCTTCCCTCTATGCAGAAAACGGCATGTTTTCTGGCTATCTTCCAGAAAACTGGAATGCAGACGTAGTTGCTGCAGTGAAGTACACTCGTCATTATTACAGCTCCAACTGGCATGATGGTGGCACCAATACCAATACAGCTCTTCTCAAGTACGATGCTGATGTGCAGGGTAACTGGAAGTATGCAAACTGGCGTAACCTCGTGAACCTCGCATGGGGTCAAGAATACACCAAGGATCTCGGAACTCGTAAGTCTGAAGACAAAATTTTCTGGGAAAGCACCATTGACTTTAACATGACTGAAGTTTTGAAGCCGTACGTGGGCGCCCGTTGGGAAACTCAGTTCTCCAAGACCTACATATATGAAGATGAAGATGGCAATGAAATCAAGAGAGCCATTTCCTGCTTCATGGATCCGGGTTACTTGACCGAATTTGCCGGTCTTGCATTCATTCCGAACGACATCTTCTCCCAGCGTCTCGCCTTTGCAAACCGTATGACCTTCTCTGATGGTTACGGCTACGCAGACGATCCAGATACGGAAGATGAAGTAGAATCCTTCAAGAATGAACCGGGTCTTGAATCCATTACCGAAGTCAAGTACAACTTCACAGACATCGTAAGTTTCCACAGCCGCTTGTGGGCTTTCGTGAACTTCAAGGGCAAGGACGAAATCGATGGCAAGTGGGAAAACACTTTGAGCATCTTGATTACTCCGTACCTCGAATTCTCCTTCGGTAACGAAATCTTCTACGACAAGGACCTCCACAAGAATACCCAGTACAAGGATTCCATGTACTTCGGTTTGACTTGGCGTTGGTTCTAATCGGCTGCTTTAGAAACAAGGCTGTTGAAAAGGGCGCTTCTTTGGAAGCGCCCTTTTTGCATGTGCTTGTGAAAAATGGATTTACTTGTTCAGCAGTTCGTTGATCGAAGCTTCCCAGGAGTCGCGCTTGGCGCGTAAAATCTTGAGCGATTCTTCGTCGGCAAGGCTTGCTTCGCGCGCCTGCTTCAGGTCTTCGTAGCCCAGCAAAAGTTCCGCAGCCTTCGGGAATTCTGCGGTTAGGGCTCGGAGCGTTTCTTCAATTTTTTCGTCGGAGTAAAAGCGCAGGACTGCTTCGAGTGAAAGTGCGATGAACTCTTGCGTATTGCCGTTTTTCTTTGCTTCGTAAGCCATCGTGATTTCTGGCGGAGTGATGCTGTCGAGAAATGCTGCTTCCTTTTCGAATAGAATGTTGTCTTCTGCAAGGGCGTCCGGTTTTGCAGATAAATTAACTTGTTCCTGCATCAGGGGCCTGTAGCTGTCGGCGTTTGCTGTAAGCCCAAGTTCTGCTGCAAAAGTCACGAGGTTCTGCAGGTTCGATTCTGTTGGGCTAGAAAGCAGCCTGTCTTTTAGAACGGCAAGCCCGGCCTCTTTGGGGAGGGCACGGAATGCCGGGTGGTCGAGACGGTTAGCTCGGGCCTTGAGCATGAACACCCTGAACAAAATCAGGAGGATTACAATGGTAAATATGATTGCTGCCAAATTCATGGTAAACCTGTATAGTCTTTGGGTTCTCTTTTTTTTCTCAAAGTTTGCAAGGCTTCCAGCACTGCCTTTTCTTGGCGGAGTATTTTGCCGAGTGCCGTGGGTGAAAGGCCGAACGCAATGGCAGCCATTTTGGTATCACCGTCGTTTGCTGCCGTAATGTCTAGCACGTCGGCAATGAACTGCGGGAACCCTGGGTTTGAAGTTTGAATGTGCCCATTGCTGCCCGGAAACTTTAGTTCCGATGCTGGCTTTGGAGCCTCGCGCACTTTCAGGGCAAGCGCCATTTGCATGCGGTGGAGTGCATGGGTCTTATTTTCTGCAACGCTTCTACTTTCACTTGACTTGATTTCTAAATTATATTGTGGAAGTCTAAGACACACGCCTGTGTTAGTCTTGTTGCGGTGTTGCCCGCCCGGGCCGGAACCCTGGAATCCTTTCATGGTGCAGGCCCTGAGCAGCTCGTCTAAACTTAAACGGAGATAATCGTCACGATGCATGTCGCAAAAAATACAATTCTCTTTCGCCTAGGAATGGCGGCCCTGTTGATTGGCCTTGCTTTTTCTGGTTGTGCGGGTACTGCTGGCAATGTGGAACAGGGGGCAAATGCGGAACAGAAGCCCGCTTCGGTGGTTGGCGATAGTGCAGCCAAGGCTACCTCGTACAAAATTCAGCAGGAAGAGAAGCAGGCCATGCTGGAACAGACTTTCAGCGGCATGTTGAATACGATTCGCACGAGCAGCTCCCCGCAGGACCTTTTGCCGTTCATTACAGATACTTCTGAATACTGGCTCGATTCCCTGGAAGAAGCGGCATTCCGTGAACAGGAAGACCAGCTGAATGAACGCGCATTCTGTGAGGTGTACGCCATTTTGCGCTATCGCATTTATGAGCGTGAACATTTGTGGGGTGAAATTTCTGAAGATAAAATGCTTTCACTTGTGCTTGCAAAACAAGGCATTTTGGACCGCTTGACGGAGCTTAAGCTTGGGCCTATGAAAATCAAGGAAGACCGTGGCAGCGTTGGCCTTGCAACAAGCCCGGAAGTTCCGGTGATCTTGTTTGTGTGGGATGATGTGAAGTGGGAATTTGACTTGCGGGCTTCCATGCCGCTTGTGACCAAGGGCATTGAAACGATTGGTGTAAAGAAGAATTGGTCTAATACGAAGCTTGCGCTCTATTTGCTCGAAAAGGAATTCCGCTTTGAATTCAGCCGCATCGATGAATCGCTATTGAATCCAGTAGGCTTTTAGTGAATGGAAGTCTGGAATTAAGATGTAAGACAGAATACAGGAGTCAGTAACAGGAGTCAGGGATTGTAACTTCCCATGTCTTGGCGAGGGTCGTACGGCCATCCAGGGCCATGTTCTGGATGGCTTCAATCCTATGGATTTCGCAATGACATTCCATTATTCATTTTTAATTGTTAATTATTAATTGATAACTCCATTAATATGTCGCTCGGTCATGTCAGCTCGAGCAAGCTCGGCTGCCGCGACTCTCGCTTGTTATTAATTGAACATTCGGACGTCAACCTACAGCCGACAACACTGGAAAACTACATCCCCTAACCCCTAGACCCTAGACCCTAGCCCCTAAAAATTTTAAATTTAACGCGTTACTAACACACTCCTCACAAGGAAACATTATGTCTAAATTGACTAAGTCCAAAGAATGGAAGGCTCTCGAAGCCCATGCAAAAGTTGCCAAGACCTGGCACATGAAGAACCTCTTCGCAGAAGACAACAAGCGCGCAAAGAAGTTTAGCGCAGAAGCTTGCGGCATCTTCCTCGACTATTCCAAGAACATCATCACAGATGAAACTATTGCAAAGCTCCAGGACTTGTTGAAGAGTGCAAATTTCGACGCAATCCGCAAGAGCTACTTTGGTGGCGAAAAGATCAACACCACTGAAGTTCGCGCAGTTCTCCACACTGCTCTCCGTTACCAGGGCAAGGGCAAGATCTGCGTAGACGGCAAGGATGTTATGCCGGAAGTTCGCGCAGTGCTCAAGCACATGGAAGACTTCACAAAGCTCGTTCGTAGCGGCAAGTGGAAGGGCTACACAGGCAAGTCCATCAAGTATGTTGTAAACATCGGTATCGGTGGTTCTGACCTTGGCCCGGTCATGGTTACAGAAGCTCTCAAGCCATACGCCGACAAGCCAATCAAGGGCGAAACTTCCCCGGAAGTTTTCTTTGTTTCTAACATCGACGGCACACACATGGCCGAAACCTTGAAGAAGGTCAACCTCGAAGAAACTCTCTTCATCGTTGCTTCCAAGACTTTCACAACTCTCGAAACAATGACCAACGCTGTAACTGCAAAGAAGGCAGTTCTCAAGGCATTCAAGGGTGATGAAAAGGCAATTGCAAAGCACTTTGTAGCTCTTTCTACAAACACCAAGGCTGTTGCTGAATTCGGTATCGACACTGCCAACATGTTCGAATTCTGGAACTGGGTTGGCGGTCGCTACTCCCTGTGGTCTGCAATCGGCCTTTCCATTGCACTCCGCATTGGTTTTGAAAACTACATGCTCCTCCACAAGGGTGCATACGAAATGGACCAGCATTTCAAGACTGCTCCAGTAAGCAAGAACTTGCCTGTTATCCTCGCTCTTATCGGCGTTTGGTACAACAACTTCTTCGGCGCATCTAGCTATGCTATGCTCCCGTACGACCAGTACCTCCACCGCCTTGCTGCATACTTCCAGCAGGCAGACATGGAATCCAACGGTAAGACTGTTGACCGCGACTCCAAGCGCGTTGACTACCAGACCGGCCCGATCCTCTGGGGCGAACCGGGTACAAACGGCCAGCATGCATTCTACCAGCTCATTCACCAGGGCACAAAGATGATTCCTTGTGACTTCATTGCTCCGGCTAACAGCCACAATGTCGTCGGCGATCATCACCAGAAGCTCCTTTCCAACTTCTTCGCCCAGCCGGAAGCTCTTATGAACGGTAAGACTCTCGAACAGGCTGCAGAAGAACTCAAGAAGGCTGGCAAGAGCGCAGCAGAAATCAAGTTCCTCGCTCCGCATAAGGTATTTGAAGGCAACAAGCCGACCAACTCCATCATGATGGACTACGTTAGCCCAGAACGCCTCGGCGCTCTCATTGCCATGTACGAACACAAGATCTTCACACAGGGCGTTATCTGGAACATCAACAGCTACGACCAGTGGGGTGTTGAACTCGGCAAGCAGCTTGCCATGAAGATCCTCCCGGAACTTGCAGATGCAAAGAGCAAGCCAAAGCACGACTCTTCTACCAACCAGCTCATCGCCTGGTTCAAGAAGAACCAGAAGTAAGCTAGGCCCGATTCTTTAGAAACTGTATTTGAATACGGTAGACAGTGACCTCATGCGAGGCCACTGTTTTTTTTATTGCACATGCTCCCAAAAAAAGATATATTAAGGGAAATTTCACAAGGAGTTCCTATGAAAAAAATCGCTTTTGTTGTGTCTGCTGTTGCAGTTGCTGCTTTGATGCAGGGCTGTGCTGCTTCTGGTAAGTCTGCAGCCCGTTACTGGGATGGTCACAAGTATCTGATGCTTGAAGATCATTGGGGCGCTCCGACAGAAAAGCAGGAAGCCGAAGATGGTTCCTTCCAGGCCATATTCCGCGCTGGCGAAGATTGTACTGCAACATTCAATGTTGATGCTGCCGGCATCATCACTTCTCACGAATTTGTAGGCCAATCTTGCCGCTTTGATGCCTACAATCGCTTGAAGAACGTCGAACACTAATCTGAATGCCGAAAATGAAAAAGCCTAGGTGAGAAACCTAGGCTTTTTTGTACAAATTAAACAGAAATCAATAGAAGAGCATCACGCCTTCATCGAGGCCCTTGACAGGCACATAGCGGCGTTCGTTGTTGCTGTTGATAATGATTGCGACGCCAGCCATGTAGTTCAACCAGTTGTTGTTATTGTCTTCGTAGAATCTGAGGTTGATTTTCTTGTTCGTAACATAGATTGCAAGCGGCGTGACCAGCAGGTCATGGGATGCGGCGATTGTGTACTTGCTCATTGACTCATAGTTTGGCACCAACGTGTTTATGAGCTCTTCGCTGCGCTTCTCGAAATCATAGAATGCGCCGGTTTCTGCATACTTGCCTGTATAGGCCCAAGCCGTGTATAACGGATAATCCCAGTCGCCGGTGCTTTTGATGGAATCGATGACGGCTTCGTTTTTCACATACCATTTTCCGTTGAGGATTGAGCTCGCTGTTATGGAGGCATTGTTTTCGTTTCTGCCGATAGCAATGTTTTGGACTGTTTCGCGCGTTCTTGCAAAACCTTCGGAATGGAGGTATGTGATAGGTTCTTCGCCCTTGATTTGTTCGCCGGTAAACTGTGCCTGGAATCGGCCCATGTCCGTGAGGTGCGCCGATTTGCTGTAATCGTCTTTGGGGCGCTCTGCATGACGCAAAATGAATAAGACCTTTTCGTCATCAGCAATTTTTTTGTAAACCTTTTTAATACCGATGAATGTGTTGTATTCTTCGCCTGGAGTGTACTTGATTGGGTCTGTGTCGTTCTTTAATTTTCCGATAGAACTGGAACCGCAAATGACTTCAATACCGGAGCCATCTTTTAACGGGTCTGCGTAGCATGCGTCTGTGTCGGCTCCGTCGACATTGCCTTCGCAGCCGATGAAGGCGGTTGCGGCTATGGCTGCGGTAAACAGGCTGGAAATAAATTTTTTCATACTTTTCCTCTTTTAGTTCAATCTATATCTTTTTGGTTTAAAAGGAACCTTTGAAAGTTCATTTTTTTGGTAAAACTTTATTTCTGCCTAACTAAAGCAGATTTTTAGAAGTCGCCATAAAATGTAGCACATCGGCAGAAATTATTTACTAAATTGTCGGCGTGCGAATTACTAAGCTAAAGATTTTTGGATTCAAGTCCTTTGCCCAGCGTACGGAAATCAATTTTCCGGGCAACGGCTTGACCGCTGTTGTGGGCCCGAACGGTTGCGGCAAGTCAAATATTGTTGACGCCATCCGTTGGGTGCTTGGTGAACAGCGTGCTGCTGTGCTCCGTATGGGCAAAATGCAGGACGTGATTTTCTCTGGTACAGAAGAACGCGCCGCCATGAGCATGGCGGAAGTGTCGTTGATTATTGATAACAACGATGGAAATTTGCCGTCCGAATATTCCGAAGTGATGGTAACGCGCCGCGCCTATAGGAACGGCACCAGCGAATATTTGCTGAACGGACAGGAATGCCGCCTCAAGGACGTGCAGAACCTGTTCTTTGACTCTGGTCTCGGTACGGGAACGTACTCCCAGATGAATGAACGCATGATTAACGCCGTGCTTTCTGACAAGGCCGAAGACCGCCGCGCTTTGTTCGAAGAAGCTGCAGGCGTAAGTAAGTATAAAAAGCAGCGCAAGGAAACCGTGAGCAAGATGGGCAGCGTGCAGCAGTCCATGGAGCGCGTTGAAGATAACTTGCGCCATACGCGTCAGAGCGTGCGCCAGTATGAACGCCAGGCCGAAAAGACCCGCGAATGGATGTCTTTGCGCTCACGCCTTAAAGATCTTGACCTTTCCGTAAGTCTTGACAAGTTTGAAGACAGCAAGCATGCTCTTGAAACTCTCGATACGTCGCACCGCAGACTTGACCACGAGGTGGAATCCGAAAAGACCCGCCTCGATACGCTCAAGATCAAAATTGACGAACGAAACCTCGCGATTAGCGACGATGCGAACAACTTGCGTGAGCTGCAGAGTGCGGTGAACGACAAGACGCTTGAACTCAACAACTTGAACAACGAGTCCACGCGACTCCGTGATTTGCTGCGTTCCATAGATCTTTCAAACGAACGCGCAAACCGTGAAATTGCCGATGCCGAAACCAAGGCCGAATCGATTCGCGTGGAAGCTAGCCACCTTGAAGAAACACTTGAACGCATGGGTGACGGCAGCAACATGGCCGAACAGGAGCGCTTGCTTGAACAGGAAACGGAAAGCCTGCAGGTGTTGCGCGATTCCTGCGATGACCTTCGCAGCCGCAGCAGGGAAATTTCTGAAAAGCGCCTGAAGCTTGTGCAGACGGTGAACAGCTTGAAGAACCGTTGGCAGCGCCTTGATGCAGAAACCGGCATGCACCAGGCAAACATTGCCAAGTGGTCTGCCGACTTGAACGATTTGCGCGGCCTTTACGGCAATGCCGAAGAAAGCATTCGCTCTGTAGATGTAATCATTGAAACTGCAAGCGCAGAATTGGAACAGCTCCGCGAACGCTTTACCGTTCAGGAAGATTCCATCGAAACGCACAAGCAGGAACTTTCTGCCGCTGACTTGCAGTTGCAGAAGTTCCGTCAGGAACAGGCGGCTCTCAATTCCCGCCACGATGTGCTTGCCCGCATGGCGGCTTCCGAAGCAGACGGTTCCAAGTGGATTTTGAAGAACCGTGCAAGCCTTGTTCGCGGCTGCCTTGGCGAAAGCATTGAAGCAAGCCAGGAATATTTGCAGCAGATAGAATTTGCGCTTGGCGAAGCCCTCGATGCGCTTGTGCTCCCGGAAGGCACTTCTGTCGAAAGCTTGCTGAACGATTTGGAACAAGCAAATGCTGGCTCTGCTTTGTTTGCCGTGCTTTCCAAGACGCGCTCTGCCCAGGCCCGTGCCGTTGACGGTGCCGTAGGCTGCGTTGCTGATTTTGTAAATGGTGAAGGTGCGCTTGGCGTGTTCGTAAAGGGCCTGCTTGCCAAGTGGATGCTTGCCCGCAATTTCGAAGAAGCTATGACCCTTGCCGACCGCTATGCCGGCGAAGATCTGTGGTTCGTCGCTCCGGGCAACCGCGCCGTGCACGCTTGCGGCATGGTCCGTGGCGGTAGTCTCGGCAAGACGGGCATTCTTTCCCGCCGTGCAGAAATTGCAGAGACGGAAGCCAAGCTCGAAGAAATTGCTTCTGAAATTACAAGGCTCGAAGATTCCAAGGAACGCATTCAGAATATTCTTGAAGAAGAACAGGGCGTGTTTGCAACGCTCAAGGACGATATTCAGGAACAGGAAGACAAGATTCGCGGTGGCGAAGCTTCCAAGAAGATCCAGTCCAATTCGATGCTTTCTTTGAAGGCGCAAATGGAAAAGCTCGAACGCGATGTGGAAAATGCAAATACCCGCATTGCTGCTGCCGAAGCGGAACGCTCTTCGGACGCTGAACTTGCCGCTGCCGAAGCGGAATCGGAAAAGCTTGAAAACGAATATGAATCTGTAAACGACCGCCTTGCCGAAGAAGAGCAGATGATGCGCAACAAGGAAGAGGACGTTCGTGAAGCAGAACGTATTTTGCGTGATTCCAAGACGGAACTTGCAAATCTTCAGAACCGTTTGCGCTCTCTGAAGGAACAGTTGCCGGTTTACGACAACATAGTCAAGTCCCGTAACGAAGAACTTGCCCGCAACGCTGGCACCAGCAAGGAAACGGACGACAAGCTACTTGACATTGCAAACCAGATTGAAGCGAAGCATGAAGAACTTGCTGTGCTGGAACGTGAACGCGACGAGGCGCAGGAACGCTACAATGTTGTTTCAGGAGACTTGGAAGACTGGCGTGCAGAAGAACGCGCCATCAATGATAAGTTGCTGAAGCTGGTTCCTGATATCAAGGATATTGAGCAGCGCGCTGAAGCCGTGCGCTCGAACATGCAGCGCCTGCGCGAACGCCTGTTCTCGGAATGGGAAATCGATATTGACAACCCGGATAGCATTACCAGGGTAGAGTACGATGGCTCTGCCGAAAAGGAAATCAAGGATTTACGCGCAAAGATCAAGGCTCTTGGACCGGTGAACCAGGGCATCATGGAAGATTACGAAGAAGAGAAGAAGCGTCTGGAAGAAGTCGAAAAGCAGTTTGACGACCTTGACCGCGCCCGTGCCTCCCTGGAACGCACCATCAAGCGCCTGGACACGATCGCTCGCGAACGCTTCATGGATACCTTCCACAAGATCCAGCGCAACTTCCAGGATGTGTTCAGCCGCCTCATGAAGGACGGTGGCACAAAGCTTACGCTTGAAGAAGGCGTAGACCCGCTCGAAGCGGAAATCGAAGTGAACGCCCGCCCGACCGGCAAGAAGATGCGTGGCGTGAAGGCGCTCTCTGGTGGTGAACGCGCTTTGACCGCCGTGTCGCTCCTCTTTGCGATTTACATGGAAAAGCCGTCCCCGTACTGCGTGCTCGACGAAGTTGACGGCCCGCTTGACGATGCCAACATCGGTCGCTTTGTGGAACTCCTTCGCCACTTCTCGCGCCAGACCCAGTTCATTCTCGTTACGCATAACAAGCGTACCATGGCTGCTTCTGACATGCTTTACGGCGTTACCCAGGAAATCAAGGGTATCTCCCGCATTGCAAGCGTTAAGCTCGAAGATGTTAACCCGTCCAGAATGTAAATTTTTTTTACAAACACCCTTTGCAGAATCGCTATATCATTCTAAATTTGGGGCGAATTTTTCTACTCCGGAGAAGGTATGCCCGACCAGAAGAAGGCTAAAATCAGTGGTTTCTTTAGCGATTTAGCAAACCAGTGCACCCCAGAACTTTTCCGCCAGCTCCGCAAGGGCTATAGCAAGGACAATCTTGTAAAAGACTTGATGTCTGGCTTGATTGTCGGCATTCTCGCCTTGCCGCTTGCCATTGCTTTTGCAATCGCTTCTGGCGTAGGCCCGGAACAGGGTCTTTACACGGCCATCATTGCCGGTTTCCTCATATCCTTCTTTGGCGGCAGCCGTTTCCAGATTGGCGGCCCGACCGGCGCCTTCATTGTCATCGTCTATGGCATTGTTGCCAAGTACGGCTACGACGGCCTTGCCACGGCAACGCTCATGGCCGGCGTGATGCTTCTTCTCTTTGGCATCTTCAAGTTTGGCGCCATCATCAAGTTCATTCCGTACCCGGTAACAGTCGGCTTTACCGCAGGTATCGCAATCATCATCGCCCTCGGTCAGGTTCCGAATTTCTTCGGCTTTACCTTCCCGGAAGGCGTAAAGGAACCAGCCGAAGCAATTGCAAAGGTAAAACTCTATGCTTCTTCTGTTGATACTATCAACCTGTACTCTGTCATTATTGGACTCATAGCCCTCGTAATTTGCTTTATTTGGCCTAAGATCACTACAAAGGTTCCTGGCTCCCTGATCGCCATCATCGTCGCCACCGTCATCGTGAAGGTGCTCGGCTGGGATGAAGCTCACAATGTCGTGACCATCGGTGCAAAGAACCATATTCCGAGCGGCTTCCCGACCCCGCATTTGCCGAACATCAGCCTTTCCATGATGAAGGAAGTGTTCCAGCCGGCTCTTACCATTGCAATTCTTGGCGCTATCGAATCGCTCCTTTCTGCAGTGGTTGCTGACGGTATGACCGGCACAAAGCACCGCTCCAATACGGAACTTATCGGTCAGGGCATTGCCAACGTTTTCTCTCCGATTTTTGGCGGTATCCCGGCAACAGGCGCTATCGCTCGTACAGCAACAAACATCAAGAACGGTGCTACAAGCCCGATTTCTGGTCTTGTTCACGCCGCCATGCTTTTGCTCATCATGCTCCTCGTTGGTAAGTATGCCGAAATGATTCCGATGGCTGCCCTTGCCGCCGTACTTTTCCAGGTTGCCTTCAACATGTGCGGTTACCGAAACTTCATCAAGCTGTTCAAGGCCCCGAAGAGCGATGTTTCTGTTTTGCTCGTGACTTTCATCTTGACAGTCGTAATGGATTTGACTGTTGCCATCGAAGTCGGTGTGCTCCTTGCCGGTATTCTCTTTGTTCGCCGCATGGCAGCCGTTGCCGAAGTGGAATCCGTTTCTGCTGAACTCGATGAACACGACGAAGAAGTGGCTGACCCGAACAACATTGCTGCCCGCCATGTTCCAAACGGTGTGATCGTTTACGAAATCGTAGGTTCCATGTTCTTTGGCGCTATCGAAAAGTTCAAGACTGCTTTGGATATGACCCAGAGCCGCCCGAAGATCTTGATTCTGCGCATGCGTCAGGTGCCGTCCATTGACGCTGCCGGTATCCAGATGATTGAAACATTGCTGCAGCGTTGCAATAGCCAGGGTACAAAGCTTTTGCTTTCTGGCGTGCATGCCCAGCCGGTTGTGGCCCTCACTCGCGCAGGCGTTCTCAAGCAGCTTGGCGAAGAAAACGCCCTTGCAAACATTGACGCTGCCTTGAACCGAGCCCGTGAAATCCTTGGACTCCCGCTTGTGGAAACTGCCCCGGCAGAAGCAGCTCCGACTGTTTCCTGGGAAAAGAACATCAGCCGCCCGTGGCTCCCGGAAAATGCAAATGCCGCTGTCGCCGAAGAAACGACGGAAGTCATTGCCGAAAAGGTGAATGAAGCTGGCTCAGAAAAGTAAAATTTAGCTGGTTTTTAACGCTGAACCCTCGCTTGCGCGAGGGTTTACTGTTTTTATGAGTTTGAGTGAATTGCCTAACAGGGGCAATTTTCATAGGCTACCTTGAATAAATGCGCAAATTTTCTATATTCGTGCGCACGAAACCTGCCAAGGCAGGTGCGTAGGCTCGGGTAGCTCAGTTGGATAGAGCAGCTGCCTTCTAAGCAGCGGGTCGTGGGTTCGACTCCCGCCTCGAGTATAAAAAATGGAGGTCCGTCAGGGCCTCCATTTTTTATACTCTGGGGTGTTGTCAGGAGAAGCCAAGGTTCGACCGTTGCGATAGCGAGTGTCGCAGCGACAAGCTTGCTTGTCGATATGACCGAGCCAGAGCAACAGCTGCGAAGCGCAGTTTCGCGAGTCCCGCCGAACCACAAAAACATACCACATGCAAGGCTAGTTTTGCGTCAGGACCTCCATTTTTTATACTCTGGGGTGTTGTCAGGAGAAGCCAAGTTTTTTTATTTCTTCTTCTTTCTAAAAGCCTGAGCTACGATGTAGAGCACGAACAACAGGAACAGCCCTACAATGCCCATGGAAAGTTCACTATTGTACTTCTCAATCAAATCCTGCTGCCCGTGAGCGATGTAGCCGAGCAAAAGGAGCACCGCATTCCAGAAAATAGCGCCGATGGCGGTGAACAATGTGAATGTGGCAAGCTTCATGTTGGCAAGACCTGCCGGAATGGAAATCAACTGGCGGATTACCGGAATCAAGCGGCCCACGAGCGTTGAAATGGCTCCATGGTCACGGAAGAACTTTTCTGCCTTTTCCACTTTTTCTGAATCCAGAAGGCACATGTGTCCGATCTTGGTTTCGACGAACTTGTAGATGATCGGGCGGCCGAGGAATTTTGCCAGGTAGTAGTTGAAGAATGCACCGCCCAGGGCGCCCACGGAGGCCGCCACAAGGAGAAGAGCTACATTCAAATCGGAATCCGGCTGGAACGCCTTGAATGCGGCCGGCGGCACCACGAGTTCCGACGGGAATGGAATGAATGAACTTTCCAAAGCCATCAGAAGAGCTACGGTTGCATAGTTCAAATGCTCATTGTACCATGCGATGATGCTCTGGTAAATGTTTGGTGCAGCCGTTGGCTCTGCAGTAACTTCAGCTGCGCATGCAATCGCAGCTACGATCAATACAAATATTCCGATTTTCTTCATAATTGAAAATTTAGAAAGTTATTATGATTCCTGTGGCTAGCAGTGCGCCCGCAACGCCAAATGCCGATACTCCGATAATCAATTTGGTATCACCGCGTTCTGCATATTTTTTATTGTCTTCTTTTTTGCTTTTGTATCCGTCGCCGTTGCCGATGTGCGGCGTTTTGAGTTCGTCACGGATGTCGCGGGCCTTTTCGTAATCTTTGCTTGCCAAGTAGGTAAACACGCCACCGAGAGCAAGTGGCACGATGCTTGCCCCCATCAAGGTAATGCCGATTTTTTTCATTTTGTGTTTATGCAGCCATTCCTGTTGAGCCTTGATTTCTGCGGGAACTGTAATCGGAGTTAAGTTGATTTCGACTTTATTCTGTTCGTTGGGCATAACATAGAATGTGATTGTCGTGTCGCGGTAGCCTTCCTTCTTGATTTTAAGCGAAGCGCTGCCTGGCATTTTTGTTTGCAGAATTTTCGGAGTTTTGCCGAGCCTGGAGGTAAACGGAGTCAACTTTTCTTGGTCCGGGTAGATTTCTGCGTCGGCTGGGTGTGTAACCACCTGTACAGCAGGGTCAATTCGCTTTAAACGGAGCGATGCCTTTGCCGTATCGCCCGGAATGATGCGGAGGCGTGTCGTCTCTGCCCACAGATGCTCATCGACATCCCAGTAGGCGTAGACTTCTATATAGCCGGTGTCTTGCGTCGCAAATGTGCAGGGAGTTCTGCAAATAGGCTCTCCGCCAGCCTTTGCTAGTGTTGCGTCTTCGGGGTCAGTTTCTATGTGCACGTAATGGACGGTCGGATTTTTGTAGACGGTGTCTGGCGTTGCCTTTGCTGCAGGTGTTGTTTCGCGGCCGAACAATTGCTGCAAAGCATTGTGCAGATCGTTGTCTGCAAAAATGCTGGCGAGGGGAGTTTTGTTCGAAACTTTGAAGCTTGCTTCTTCCGGTTCAACGCTGCCAGCAGTAAAGTAAGTAAGCTGAACAAGAATGCTGTCGTTTGCCGTTGCACTCACATCGCCAAAAAATGCACCGGCAACTTTATTTTGGCGTGCTTGCTGAATGATGCAGGAAGGCTCGTTGCAACCGTCCAGTTCTTCTGCGGTCGGCTTGATTGGATCTAGATTTTCTTCTTGCAGCAAGGCGAAAAATACGGACTGCAAATTTTCTGTGAAGGCGCTGTCAATCGGGCGTCTAGCAAATGGAACGAAAAGCGTTTTGTTTGCCCATGCAGATAGCTCGCTTGAAGAATCTGCCGTGCTTGAATCTGTAGCGACACTGTCTGTTACTGCAGTCTCCGTGTCTGCAGCTACGGCTGAATCAGTGGCTGCGGAATCCTCTGTAGTAGCGACAACATTTTTTTCGCCTGCTTCTTCAAAAGCAAGCAATTCCCCGTCAGTGGATTTTGCGGAGGCGAACGCTTCCTTTGCAAGACGCACAACGGTAAATTGATTTTTGATGTAGCCGCCTAGAAGCACGGTGTCTTGGTGCATGCCGACAAATTTTGCACGCTGCTTTAACCCCGATTTCAATTCAATGTCAATGGATTCGCCTGGTTCTGGGGCACGGGCAAAAATTGCAATCGCAAATAGTAAAATGCAAATAGTCAACTTCTTCATTTAAAACCTCAAGTATAATCCAACAGCGAGGATCGCAGTGCCGATACCTGCACTCCAAAGAGTTGCCTTTCTATAGTTTTCAGCATCGTGACGTTCTTCTTTCAAATCGTGTTTTAGACTTGCAGTCTTTTCACTTTCAATTTTATGTTTTGACAAATCCTTCTTTATGTCTTCGGCATTGCTGTTTGCATTTGCATTCAAAATGAATGTCGCCACAGCGATTCCGTATGGAATGATGCTGCTTAGCGTCATCCAGTTACCGACCTTTTTTTGGGAGCGCTTTGTAAGGACCGCGTCTTGCCGCTCTAGCGCATGGCTTCGATGTTCTTCCTGCAAAATTACCATCAAGTAGCTAGAATCCAAATTTGGAACTGTAACATCAATTGTAGAATCCCGAAAACCGGATTTGAAAAGGGTGATGCGTACAAATTCATTTTTGTCAGAAACGGGAATTGAAGCCGGAGTGGTGTAATCGGGCGCATTCGTAAAATTCGGAATATCTTCACCGACATAAATCTCGGTTCCTGTCGGCCATGCGGAAACATGAAGAATGCGTCCGCCCTGGGCAATAGCCAGGGTCGTACAAATAAAAAACAATGTTCCTAGCAGTTTCATCATAATGATATAGGCCCGCTAACCGTTATTGAATCGATTCCATATTCCAATTTCCAACGCTTCTGTGGGCTGACATTCCCGGCGTTGTCTTCCAAATGAATTTCAACATAGCATGAAGATTCGCAATCAACGCTAAAAATGAAACGGGATCCGTTGTATTTATACTTTAAAGAATCGTTGGCATCTGTTAAAATGATTGCAGAACGCAATGCGTTTATTCCAGAACCATTTTCTGCAGCGTAGAAACAAATGGAATCGTCGATTGCAAATGTCGAACGCAAAGGAAACGCTTCCGGAGCGTTTTTGTCTTTTATCGTTAAGGTCGGTAGCGCGTTATGCACTGCAGGTGCCACGACGAATTCCATGGAATCCTTTTTATAGTCAAGCCGAATAGTTTCTTCCACAGTAAGTTTTAAAATTTTATTTTCAGGAAGATCCCGTAGTATTAGCGTTGTATCGCCCGATATTTGAAATTGCTGCAAAAGAATTGAGTCTTGGAAAATTTTTACGAAGCCTTTTTTTTCAAATCCTCTGTCACCCTCGTAGCGAATAGGCAGCGTTACATAAGCTTTGCCATCTGTTGGTGCTGTATAGAATTCAAAAATTTCGGAATAGGCAGAATCTGAAGCAGTTTGATTTTGAGTAAAAGCTCTTATTCCCCAATAGTAAAGGTCCGCATTTCCTATGTCTATGAGCAGCGTATCGTTGCAAATGAAATTGCTTGTGTGTAGATGCTGCCAAAGGTCGTCTCTTTTTTCTGAAATGAATAAATCGCAAGTTGCCTGTTCTAGGGTGTCGATTCCGTCTACCTTTGCAAAAAAAGATGTTCGAGTATTTTTCTTGATGCCGTTTTCAGATTGCGCAGGTTCTAACAAGCTTATGGAAATAGGGGTGTCTTTGAAAATGTTAAAGCATGTTTGTAGAGAGTCTCCAAAAATATCGATGGAAAGATGGCAAATTTCATAAGGTTTGTCTTGGGCAGAAAATCCCCAGTGCTCGTTTGTTATGCTGTTGCCGCCAACCTTCCAAAGTCTTAAAAAATAATACTCAGAAAGATTGCTTTCGCCGATATATTCGTTGTTTTGGAAAGCTTCTGAATACAAGAGGTTCTTTGAATTTGACTTTACAAAAATATTTTCTTCATTAGCCACTTCGATAGCTTCTGAAGAATCAATAATTACAAAAAATTTTTCTTGAAGAATGCTTGAATCGTTTTCAGAATAGGTTAGCTCGTTGCCGCAGGCGGCCAACAGCAAAGAAAGTAAAATAGATACAATGATTTTTGTCATTCCGTTATCTCCAGGTTAAAGAATGAGATAACTTCCAGCCCGTTGGTGTAGAAGGTCTTGACAAAAATTTTGTGTGACCCGAGACCGAATACGGATGCGTTCAGACCGGCGAAGGCGCTGCCGTCATCTAAAAGTTGCCAAAGGGTTTGATCCCCGCTATACCATAGAATTTTAGTGGCTGTTAAACCGTATGGATTCTTTTCGTGGTAGAATAACGATAGCTGTTGAGAAATTGAAACTGTCGTATCTGCCGGAATTTCTGCCCAGGGGCTTTGTGGGCAGAGAAAAAACTTTTTGGATGTGCTGTTTGCAGCGGCGTCAGCTACTTTTATTTTCAACACTTTGCAGAGAGGTAGATTGTATTCCGGCAAATCGAGAATTAATGTGTCATTTTGCATGACGCTTTCCAAAGGCTCGTTGTCCAGGTAGATTTCCTTTGTGCCAAGAGACAATGGCAAGCCGCGGTTTGTGAACGGAATTCGTAGTGTCGATGAGTAGGGAAGAGTGTCTTTTAGATTTTCAGGGAATGTTGGGGCGACGTTGTCGACAAGTTCCAGGGTGGCTTTGAAGAATTCACCTTCTTTGAGCTTGACAGAAATGGATGAGGTTCCATAGTCCGAGTATTTAGATAAGTCTGCTTTTAGTACATAGTCGCCGATGGGGATTATGCCAGATTCAAACTTTGCGTTTGCAAGGGTGAGTGTGTCTACAGCATCGTTGTGAGATAATGTTACTACAACGCCTTCGGGCAAGGTGCTTGCATTGAGCAGCGTTCCCGAAATGCGAGCGAACCCCTTTGGCCCCATGGTATTGAAATTGGCCTGGAAGGAGTTGCCTGCAACTCCAGAAACACTGTAGCTTTCTACAGTCCAAAGGCACCGTTCCAATTCGGGCAGATTTTTTTCAAGTAAAAAATATGGGGCTCGCAAAATGGTATCTGTGATTTTTTGTTCGCCGCAGTGCAGTGAAAAATGGAATAAGGTTTCTTCTTCGCACTTTGTGAAGGCCCATGAAAATTTTGCGTTTTCGACAGGGTACCGCGCCGTATTTTTTGCAGGAATTATGTTGATGGTATCTAGCAAGGGAGGTGTAACCGCTTTTATATGGAGCGTATCGGAAAGCGTGTCTCCATAGAAATCAACAATATTGAATACAGGATGGTAAGTTCCGGGGGAATCGAAAGAAACCTTCAATAAATATTCCGAATGTATAACTTCCCCCTGGCTTTCCCAGTAATAGGATTTCAGTTTTAGCGAGTTTTGGGCGGAGGCGTAGCCGTTCAGGTAGATGGTGTCTAAAACGCTGACAGTGGTATCTTTGCTTTGACTTCCTGCAATTCCTATAAAAGCATCGATTTTAATGAGCTCGCTTTCTGTGTCGGCTATGTAATTGTCACCGCGGCTGCAAGATAATAGCAGTACAGCAAGGCCAATGATTGCAAATTTCAAAAACATTATTCGTCCTCCAACCATACAAAGAATGTACTTGTAGAAGAAGTGTCGCTGTTGTTGAAATTGTCGTTCACGATAATGCGCAGAGAATGCGTTCCGTAGGCAATGTTGCCTTGGTAAACGGAGTTCCAAAGGCCGGTGGGGTAAGGCTTGCCATCAATTTCGAGAATGTATGTCAGAGAGTCGTTGTCAGGGTCGCTTGCTAGCCAAGAAAATTTGTAGGACGCGTTCTTGAGCCCTTTTAGGGTGTCCCCGTTTTGTGGCTCAATGAGCTTTTCAAAAATGGGGGCAGAATTTTGGATAACTTGGAATGCCATGCCGATTGAATTTTTGGCAGCATCATGTATTTCTATGCTGTCTGGTATGGCGCTGCTTTTTGTGTATTCGTATATGGCCCCGCGAGCAATCTCATTGCCATTTGAAAACCATGAAAAGACAAGATCAGGTTCAAGCGACTGGGGCGTTACTTTTGCCTTGAGCTTGAAAGTCTCGTTTGCAGGGACTTGCAGGATTCCTGTTTCATTTTCGTTGTGGATCAGTAGAATCTCTGCAGATTGCAGCATGTAGCCCTGTTCGTAGGAACTGGGTACGTCAAGGCAGCCGTAAATGCAGAAAAGTAAAATTCCAAACAGTCCGCAAATTGTCAGTGCGTAAATCTTTGAAAAAGAGGTGGAATTTGTTACTTTGCAAAAAGGCATTAAAACAAATGTAGCTATATTCTGGGTTATGAGTGAAAGCAATATGGAATATAAAAACGCAATGGAGCGTTTGGAAGAGATTCTTACCAAAATCGACCATTCCGACATGGGCATTGACGAACTTGCAACACAGGTGCAGGAAGCTGCAGTACTTTTGCGCCGTTGCCGCCAGATTTTGATTGAAACCGAAAAGAATGTTCAGGAAGCCTTGAATTCTTTGAACGGCGAGCTCGATTCCGAAGGCTAGAATGGCTCTGCTCGAAGTCAAAGACGCTTGCATTCGCTATCCCATTCGCGGGGGCGTTTTTTCGCGTACTCTGAACTATGTGGAAGCCGTTTCCGGAGTGTCGTTTTCGCTCGACGCCGGTGAAATCCTTGCAATTGTGGGTGAGTCCGGTTGCGGCAAATCTACTCTAGCTCAGGCTCTCGTTGGACTTGTGCCCTGGACCCGCGGCGAATTGCTGCTGAACGGCTCTTCTGTCGATGTGCAATCTGCCAAGGCCTGGGAAAAGAATCGTGAACTGGTTCAGATGATTTTCCAGGATCCGTATTCCAGTTTGAACCCGCGACATACCATCCAAGAAATTTTGACATACCCGCTTTATTACAAAAAAGTTCCTGCCGCAGAGCGCGATGCGCGTGCAAAGAAGGTACTTTCGCAAGTTGGGCTCCCGCAAAATGCACTCGAAAAATACCCGCATGAATTTTCCGGAGGGCAGCGCCAGCGCATTGGCATTGCCCGCGCTCTCATGATGCAGCCGAAGGTGCTGATTTGCGACGAAGTGACTAGCGCCCTCGATGTTTCTGTGCAGGCCCAGGTGTTGCATTTGCTTGATGAGCTTCGCCGGGAACTGCAACTTGCCATGATTTTTATTAGCCACGATATCCAGGTGGTTCGCGTGCTCAGCGACCGTGTGCTCGTCATGTTTGGCGGCAAGGTGCGCGAACAGGGTGTTACTGCAGACATCCTTGCAAAACCGCAAGACGACTATACGAAAAAACTTCTTGCAAGTGTCCCTAGAATAGCTTTTTAGATGAACAAAAGATTTAAGCAAAAATATGCAGCGCCAAAACGCTTGAATGTGACTGCTCCAGCGGCACTGTACGAACTTCGCATCGAAAAAATGGTGCAGGGAGGCGAAGGCCTTGCCCGACTGCCCGATGGGCGTGTGTGTTTTGTGGCAGGGGCTTTGCCCGGGGAACTTTGCAGAGTTAAGCTTTCGGTGAACAAGAAGGATTTCACTCGTGGCTCGGTAGTCGATGTTTTGGAAGCTAGCGAGGTCCGTGTGCAACCGAGGTGTGCCCTCTATGGCCGTTGCGGCGGCTGTAGCTTGCAGCATTTGTCTAGCGAAGCTCAGGCAAAATATTTGGCGCAGGTGGAACGCGACAATTTTAAACGCATCGCAAAACAGGAACTCCCTGCCGACTTCAAAATTCATGTCGGTTCCCCGTGGGGCTACCGCAATCGAGCAAGGGTCGTCTGCAATGCAAAGGGTTTTGCCTTCCGGGAACAGGAATCGAACCAGGTGATTCCGTTTGAAAATTGCCCGGTGCTGAGCCCTGCCATCAATGCGTTCTTGCAAGGCCCCGTCAAGGCAATCTGTGCAGAAAAACGCATTCAGGAATTGAATGTTTTTGACAACGGCAATGGAAAAGTCTGCTACTACTACAAAGGAATGTCAGACGACGAGTTCGAAACTTGTTCGAAGAATCTTGTGCCGGTCTGCGGCAAGCAGATTTCGATGGACGCGTCCGTGTTTTTCCAGAGCAATCTTGGACTTTTGCCGGAACTTGTAGATGCCGTGCGGATTGCTGTAGATGAAGGCATTGCAAGTGGCGAGGCTAGCGATGAATGGCTGATCGACCTGTTCAGTGGCGTTGGATTCTTTGCTGCACTTTTACAAGATAAGTTCAAGCGTGTTACAACTGTAGAACGCGAACCGCGCTGCCTGAAACATGCAGAAATTAATTTGTCTAAAGTCGCCTCGTGCGAAAATGTGGCGGCTCCTGCCGAAGAATGGCTTGCTGCACATGTCGTGAATGTGCCTGCGACCCTCATTGTGGATCCACCGCGCACAGGGCTTCCGCCTACAGCGCTCGAAGCTATTGTGCTGAGTTCCGTGAACCGCCTGATTTATGTTTCCTGTGATCCGGTGACTCTTGCCCGCGACTATGCAAAACTTGCCAGCGCCGGATTCGTCATGAAACGCGCTGAGGGCTTTGCGTTTTACCCGCAGACCCCGCATTTGGAAATGTTCTGTGTTCTTGCCCGCCCATAAATTTCTATTTTAGCTACGATAAATTTGGAGTGTATATGAAAAAGATTTTCTTGGCATGCATCGCTATGGCTTTGTTTGTCGCCTGCAGCGAAAAGGAACCGAGTATTATTGCCGGTCACGAATGGAATGCCGTGAACCAGGTTGTCGCAGACACGAGCAGCGAACTTGCATCCTGGAAACCGTTTGTCGTGCAGCTCGATTACGGCAAGAATTTTGACTTTGATTCCCTCAAGTGCGAATTCATTGATGGCAAGGGCAAAGTCCGCTATTCCCATGTAACGGTTGTCAATTCCAAAATGGGACGCTATACAGTGCAGGGCAAAAAGAATGGGGCAGAAATGACGGCAAAGGATTTCTTCCATTCTCGTGAATCGCAGACCGTAACGCTTCGCTTTTCTACAGGGGAACGCATAATTGCGGAACGCCAAATTCAACTCGTATCGGATAAGTAATGAACAAGAAAATTTTTGCAGCATTTGCAGGCCTTGCGGCTAGCGCCTTGGTTGGTTGCGGTAGCAATCCGGATACAGTTTTTTCGTACAAAGTCGACAAGCCCGTGCAGCTTGAACTTTATTCCGAAGGCTATTACGCAACGATTGACCTCGAAGGCATTGAACGCATGGGTACCATAACCGGTACCTACATGAATGTTGAATTTTCATCATCTGGCGATACTTCCAAGGTCAAGCGCAACTACGAAATCGATAAGTCCCGCGGTTACCTAAAAAATTATTTGCCTTCTGAACTTGCATGGCGCATTGGTTCCGTTGAAGTCAAGGGCATTGACCGTGAGGTTGTAGAAATCAAGGGCCTCGACAAGTATGACTCCCTCGTAGATGCATTGCCTATGCCCAAGCGTTGGAGTTCCCAGCTCAAGAACCCGGACTATGCAAAACATCTGGTGCGTGCCGAAAAGCACCGCTTTGAAATGACTCACTTGCTTACCGGTGGCCCGTACCCGGAATATGCAAACATCACGGAGCAGCTCAAGGCGCAGAACCGCTTGAACTTTGCGTTGATTGGCATCGACTCCGTTGTTGCCGAAGGCTTCCAGCGTTTGAACAAGCGCCGTTGCTTTACCTACACAGTCTATTTTACAGAAACGGAAAGCTTCCCGTACTACATCTGGGAACAGCATGTAAATAGTGGAATCGTGCCGGTAGAATACCAAAAGTACAATAAGGGCCTGAAGGCAGAATACCATACCGCCTACCAGGTTGCTTTGGAACCGAATGGTGGCGTGCTTTGCCAGGAACGTGAAGTCAAGCAGGGCGTGCATACCATGGTCAACCCGGCAACCGGCGACACGGCAACATTCCAGAGCAACATCACTCTCGAACGCCTCTACAACACCATTGAAAAAACGGAAGAATAGTTCTGGATTTTTCCGTCCGCTAAAAAATATGCATTTTCATTTCGTGCGCATTTCTTTACTTTTTGCTGCAAGCCTTGCTTTTGTGGCATGCGGTGGTCAGTATTCTGCGGAGCAGACTTTGGCGGAAGACTCCTACATGGTCTATAGGGAAACTTACAAAGCCTTTGCCGATGCTGAAAAACGCTACATGAACATTCTCTTCAATCTGGAACGTATGCCGGAAGAAGAGGAACTTTGGATCATGAAGCGCGAAACGATGCTCGAACTGGAGCACCTGCGCGAACTTATGTTGCAGGCACGTGGCGATTTTGACGATGCGGCTAAGGCTTGGGATGCCCGCTTGCAGGAACGTTTGTCGGAACTGAAAAAGGCTGAATCTTTTAAGAGTCCAAACATTCAAAACCGCATGGACGAAAAACGCTCCTCGCCCGGTGAAATGCTCCCCAGTGAAGCTTCCAAAATAGGGAAAAAATCGTCAATCGATTTGGAAAATTTTTAGACGACGGCGTATTTTTGCCACTTGCCGCTGCGCCAGCGAATGTAGTTGACTATGGAGCGGTAGAATTCATCGGAAGCCATGCCTAGCCAGATGCCTGCAAGGCCTAGGTGAATGCCAAATGTCAGGAACAGTGCCGTGCCAAGGCCAAGAGTCCACATCATGGAAGTGCCGACAATGGCCGGGAACTTGGAATCGCCGGAAGCGCGGAGTGCTGCCGTAATTACCATGTTTGCCGCCTTGAACGGCTGGAGCGCGACATCGCACCACAGGCAGATTCTGCCAAGTGCCTGAATGTCTGGGTCTGCGGTGTAGAGCGAAAGCAAGTGTGTGCCGCACAAGGCTACGATAATGGAAACAATCAAGCTGCTTGCGCACCCTGCGATAAGGCTTTGGTGCAGGCGCCGGTCCGCCTTTTTAAAGTCGTGCGCGCCGACTAGGTGAGCTACCAGAATCTGGTTGCCGCTGCTTAGGCCTACGCTCAAAATCACGGCGAGCATGGCAAAGTTCGCGCTGAAGATTTTCGCCTTGAGTGCAAGGTCGCCGAGGGAAACGACGATTGCCGTAAGTGCGACCTGAAAGAACTGGAAACTTACCGGTTCTACGGCCGCGGGGAAGCCGATTCGAACCCAGTCCGGGAGTATTACGCGGGAACGCTTGAAATCGGTCCTTCTGATTTTGTGATTGATTTTGTAGCGCAAAATGATGTAGAGTACGACTGTCGAAATCAACCAGGAAAGCATCGTTGCAAGGGCAACGCCACGCACTCCCATTTTCGGGAGTCCCAGGTAGCCGTTCAAGAATATCACGTTCATGATTGCGTTGGAAATAATCGTGATGATGTTTCCAAGCAAATTCCAGGTGGTTAGGCCATGAGTCGCGATGAGGGCCGTCAGGGTAGTTTGCAAAGACCTAAATGCAAAGCCAAAAGAAACTACCTGCAAAAATTGAATCGCAAAAAAAGCTTCGTTGCCGCTGAGTCCCATCCAGCTGACAATGTTGTTGGACAATGGAATTACAAGGAACGTTATGGCGATGCCTAGCAAAAGGCTACCCAAAAGGACCATCGTCTGCGTTGTGCCAGCTTGTTTTGGACGTTCTGCGCCTATGAACTGCGAAGCGATGCTAGCCCCCGCCTGCGAAAACGCCTGGATGGCCATGAACAGCGCACCGAGAACGGGCATCAGGGCGCCAACACCGGCAGCGGCACTTTCGGATGTTCTGGAAAGGAACCAGCTGTCCATCATTGGCTGGCAGGTGCCGATGCCGAAAGTGATGAAAAGTGGCCATGAAAGGCTGAGAAGGGAGCGGTCTTTTACTTGCATGGGCGCAATTTTAGCAATTTCATATAAGAAAAAAAACAGACGGTTTCGTGAAAAATGTCGCAAATGCGTAACTTGTTGATTTTCAATTAGTTAAATGTTGTTCTGTTTTTGGGAAAACGCTTGACACCAAGAAGAATGTTTCTTATATTTTACTCAGACAACTAATATTTTCACAAGGAGATATACATGTTCAAGAAGATTGCTCTTGCAACAGCACTTATCGCATCTGCTTCCTTTGCAACTTGGGACAAGTTCCCGGTTCTCGAAGCAGGTAAGGGCCAGGCTAAGGTCGGCATGGATTACAACATGCAGGGTGACTGGAGTGGTTTGGATCTTTATGCCGGCGCTCGCTATTCCGTAATTTCTAATTTGGAACTTGGTTTGGTTCTCCCGTACACCATTTTCACTGACTATGATGGAAACGATGGTCCAGATGGTCTTAAGAACCTCACAATCATGGCTCGCTACCAGTTTATGCCTGCTATGAATGCTTTCGTTGATGTTGACCTTCCGATTGGCGAAGAAGAACTCGTTGATGACGGTCTTGGTCTTCATTTCGGTGTGCAGTATTCCATGCCAATCAACGAAATGATCAGCCTCGGTTCTGAAGCTGGTCTCTGGATGGCTACAGAAGGTGACGACGAAGTTTCTCCTCCGTGGAACCTCAATGTTGGTGCAGAACTTGACTTCGCTGTTATGCCGCAGTTGACACCGTACGTTGGTTTGGATTTCAACATGCACCTCGGCGAATACACTCACGATGGCGACGATCTTCCAGGGTCTGATGAAAGCGGTGAAATTGGCATTTGGCTTACCCTCGGTGCAGGCTATGCAATCAACCAGATGATTGGCATTGACGCTTCCTTCGGCATGGGCTTCGGCGAAGACTACTATGGCGAAGATACTCCGATGACAATCGATGTAAATGTTAAGATCAACTTCTAATTTAAAGCTTTAGAAGATCTTAAAAACGGTTCCGGTTCTGCCGGGCCGTTTTTTTTGTTCGCCAGATGTTCTTTGTTTTGGAAAATCCCTTTAATTTGCCTCAAAAAAAACTAAATTAGCGCCGTTGAAATTAACTGGCGAGATTTCAGGATCAAAATACTTCCGGAAAACTGAAAATCACAATTATCTGGCATCTTGATCTTGCATCTTGCGTCTTACTATTGGAGAATGAAAATGTTCAAAAAAATCGCACTTGCTGCAGCTCTTACCGCTACGGCTTCTTTTGCAACCTGGGACTACTTCCCGATTCTTGATGCTGGCAAGGGAACTCTCGAAGCTGGCCTTTACTATGACTGGGATGGAGACTGGTCTCAGGCTGGTCTCAAGGTGGGCGCTCGCTATACTGTAGTTCAAAACTTGGAACTTTCCTTGCAGAATTTTGGCTACCAGCTTTGGAGCGAAAATGATGGTGGCGACGGTCTTCGTGACTTGACCGTTGGTGTTCGTTATCAGATGGCTCCGAACTTCAATGTTTTTGCCGACCTTAACCTTCCGATTGGCGAAGATGACGCCGACGGTGGTGTAAGTGCTCCGGGCTCCGATGAAATCGCAATTTATGCAGGTGCACAGTTTGCTCAGATCCTTACTCCGGAATTGATTCTCGGTGGGGAAGCTGGCCTTGACTGGGGTTTTGAACACCATCATTATGAACGCGGGTTGGAACTTCATGTTGGTGCTGAACTTGACTACTCTGTTGCTCAAGTTGGCATTACTCCGTTCATTGGTCTCCAGTTCAAGTATCGTGTTACCGATAATGAATGGGATGGCCCGGGCGCATGGGAAGATGGTTCTGGCGATACCCAGATCAACCTTTGGCTTGGTGCAAACTATGCTCTTAACCAGCAGATCTATGTTACCGGTAAGTTGATTCTCCGTAACGGCGACATGGGCGGTGATGCTACAGGTCTTTATGCAGGTTGCGGCGTAAACTTCTAATAGAAATTAAGAAGACTTCGAAAAGCGGGACAAAGTCCCGCTTTTCTTTTATCTTTTAAATGAAAATGCGTTCAACAAAATGCTTTTTTATAAGCTATGAACATTGCAGATTTGATGCGCAACTCATTGCACCACGGCCAATTAGCTAGAATTTGAGAAATTCCATCTTCTTTTTTAGAGGGTGTAGGAGATTTTAATGGAACTGTGGAAGGCAAAGGGTGCCATACCCTTTTATCTAGTTGTTTTTTTCACATCTTTTGTGCAAATGGGACTCTTCATTCTGTTCCAGCGCTGGCTTTCGTTCTCTTTTGATGGCCCGAGCTTCTTTTGGCGCAGCATGTTGCTTCAGTTCTCCCTTTTTGTGCCGCACATATTCATGATGCCTGTCGCAAGCTTCTTTGCCGGTCGCTTCTCCAAGGGCCGTGTCATGGCTT
This sequence comes from Fibrobacteraceae bacterium, assembly GCA_045615885.1. GTDB lineage: Bacteria > Fibrobacterota > Fibrobacteria > Fibrobacterales > Fibrobacteraceae > UBA1765. The sequence goes on along the minus strand of JAZLFR010000049.1, from coordinate 34,764 downwards.
GGTCCTCTGTCGGCATGACCGCCGCTCTCATAGCCATTGCAGTTCTCTTTGGCCTAGATATTGGCTGGGTTGCATTTGGTTTGATGCTTTTGTACGGTATTTTCCTTTCCATATTTAGCCCGGCAAAACTTGGCATTATCAAGGAATTGTTTGGCGAATCCCGCTTGACCAACGCGAACTCCTGGCAAATGGTGTTTTCCATTCTTGGCATCATGAGCGTTTCGTTCTTGACGATCGGCTTCACTCCAGATGAAGATGCCACGATTCCGTATCTTGTGCTCCCTTATGTATTTTTAGGCGTTAGCGTAATTTCCACGATTTTCACGTTCTTCATTCCTCGTGGCCGCTATTACACCAAACTCAAGATGCGTTCTCCAAAGCGCAACTTCGCTGCCACCTGGTCCATGCCTCTCGTTCGCCTTTCCATTCTTGGTCTCGCTATTTTCTGGGCCATTTCCCAGATTTTCCTTTTGCTTTCGCAGGACCTTACCGGCGAACATTTGATGAGCCTTTTCCAGAAGTCCCTGATTCTTACTGCGATCGGTTACATTGTCGGTTCCCGTGTCGCGGCCTACGCCTCCAAGACGTTTATTGAAGTCGGCCTCGTGCCGTTTGCCGTCTTCGGATCCGCCATAATCACCTTTACCATTCCGTTTGTCGAAACCCATTGGCTCCAGTCCATACTCTATGCAATGCTTGGCGGTTTTGCCGGTTTCATTTTCGTGATTTTGCGCACCGTCATCCAGCAGTTCACAAGGCCCGATAGCTCCGGTCGAATCCATGCCGTGTCGAACATGATTCAGATGAGCATTCTGCTTCTGCTCCTTGGCGGTCAGAGCCTGCTCCTCATCTTTACCGACATCGAAGTGCACCAGTTCTTCTTCTTTGTCGCCATCATGCTTACGATATGCTTTGTGCTTACATACCGTTTGACCCCGATGGCCTTCTTGCGCGCCGTGCTCCGCTTCCTGTTTGCATTCGTGTTCCGCTACCGCTTAAAGACGAATGGCGTTCGCAACATTCCTGAAACTGGACCTGTACTTCTCGTCGGTTCGCACTACAGCTTTATCGACTGGGCCGTACTCCAGATGTGCTGCCCGCGCCCGCTCAAGATTGCTAGTAACTGGAACACCTCGCCTGCGTGGTATCAGCGCTGGCTGCGTTATTCGTCCTTCCTTATCCCGATCCATCGTCGCGACCCGAAGCCTGCCATGGAAGCTATCCACCAGGCCCTGTTGAACGGCGAAGCCATCGTGATCTTCCCGGAAGGCGAAGTGTCGAAGACTCCGCACATAACCCGTTTCTCCATCGACTATTCCGAAGCCATCAAGGATACCGAAGCCAAGATCGTTCCGTTCTATATCCAGGGTTTGTGGGGTGGTCCGTACAGCCATGCTTCCGATGCTGTCATGCTTGGACCTGCCTCGACTCGCATCGTGAGCGTGGGCTTTGCTCCGGCAATCCCGGCTACGACTTCAGAAGAAGAAATCCGTACACGCCTGCGCGACCTTGCCATTACCACATGGGACAATGCGATTAACCATTACAAGACGATCGTTCCGATGTGGCTCACTGCCATGAAACGCCGCCGTTTCAAGCCGATCCTCATTGACCCTGCTGGCGACCATGTCTCTGGCTACAAGATGATTCGCCTCGTAAGGAACATATCTCGTAGGCTCCGCAAGAAGGCTCGCAATAACGACAAGATTGCGTTGCTCCTGCCTTCTAGCCGCGAAGGCGCCATGGCATATATTTCCATTTTGGCTGCAGGCAAGACGACCGTCAACCTGAACTACACGTCGCCTGCCGATGTCGTCGTGAACTGCGTCCGCAGAACAAAAGTCAATGTGATTGTAACTTCCAAGGCTTTCTACGAAAAACTCTGCCGCAAGAATCCAGCTTTTGAGCCGCTCCAGAATGAAGCCGAACTGTTCTTCTTTGACGAAATGGAACGCTCCGTCAAATTCCTGGAATTTGTTGCTACTGCCCTGGAATCGATTTTCGTGCCGAAGTTCATTTTGGAGCGCTTCTGGTTTGCTCGCGCAAAACTTTCTGACACGGCTACAATTCTCTTTAGCTCCGGCTCCGAAGGCACTCCGAAGGGCGTCAAGCTTTCGCACAAGAACTTCATTGCAAATACGCAGCAGACCGATGCAGTTGTCCGGCTCCGCCGCTCCGACGTGATGCTTGCTGAACTTCCGATCTTCCACAGCTTTGGTTTGACGGCAACGATACTCATGCCGCTTCTCGATGGCGTGCCGATGGTTCTTTTGCCGGACCCGACTGACATCAAGACCATGGCTCGCGCCTGTGCAGAGCACAAGGCTACGATCCTCATGGGCACGCCGACATTCCTGCGTGCGTTCTCTGTGAACCGCTGGGTGCACCCGATGTGCCTTGACTATTTGCGTCTCGTTGTTTCTGGTGCAGAAAAGCTCCGTCAGGAAATGCGCGATTCATTCAAGCTGAAATTCGGCAAGAATATTTTTGAAGCCTATGGCTGTACTGAAACGGCTCCGATGGCTACAATGAATTCGCCGAATGTGCTTCTCGATGACTTCCTTACCATGGAAAAATGCAACGAAATCGGTACCATCGGTTTGCCCGTTCCTGGAACCCGCATTGCCATTGCCGACCCGGAAACGAATGAATTCCTGCCGATCGGTTCCGAGGGCATGGTGCTCATTGGCGGCCCGCAGGTTATGCAGGGCTACTTTGAAGACGAAGATCGCACCAGGGCTTCCATCGTCGAAAAGAATGGCCATCGCTGGTACCGCACTGGCGACAAGGGCAAGCTTTCTCCAGATGGCTTTATAACGCTCCTCGACCGTTATAGCCGTTTTGCAAAGCTTGGCGGCGAAATGATTTCCCTCACGGCTGTGGAATCCCGCATCCAGGATACCAAGCTTTTGGAAGGTTCCGAATTCATTACGGTCGCTGTCGCAGACTCCGTGAAGGGCGAACGCATTGTGCTCATGTTCTCCGGCGAATTTGACCCGGACGAAATTGCCCGCTCGCTCCGCAAGTCAGGCATTCCGCCGCTCATGATTCCAGGGAGCGTGTTCAAGGTGGATTCCCTTCCTAAGCTCGGAAGCGGTAAATGGGACTTTACAAACCTCAAAAAATTGGCAAACGAGCTTACTTCACAGCCTGTTAACAAATAATTAACAACTGAAAATCTGGCAAAATTTGCATTTTATCGCTAAAAAATCCCCCTTTTTGGGGGATTTTTTGTTTTTTTACAAAAATTAGGTGATTTTTTTGCCTTTAATCTATATATATTCAGTGCAAAACATTTTTTTTGAGTTTATGAAACTCTGGAGATTCTAATGGCTGAAGATTTGCAATATCTTATTGACCGTATTCAAAAGGAAGCTGTGGACAAGGCAAATGCCGAATCTGCAGCCATCATTGCCGCTGCCAAGGAACAGGCTGCTTCCATCGTGAAGGCTGCCGAAGCTGAAGCAAGTGCAAAGCTCGAAAAGGCTGACAAGGATGCCGCCGTCTATGCAGAACGCAGTGCTCGCAACCTTGAACAGGCTGCTCGCGACGTGCTCCTCTCCGTAGGCCAGCGCTTTGAAAAGATGCTCTCCGATCTTCTTGCCCTCCAGGTAGAAAAATCCCTTTCTGAAGACACCGTAAAGAGCATGCTCCTTGCCCTCGTCAAGGATTACTCTTCCGATGTTGCTGTCGTGTTCTCTGAAAGCGACAAGGCCAAGCTCCAGTCCTTCGTTGTTGGCGAATTCCAGAAGGCCTTGAATGCAGGCGTTACCGTCGAAAGCGATTCCGGCGTAAAGTTCGGCTTCCGCGTAAAGCTCGACGGTGGCAAGATCAGCCACGAATTTACAGCTCCGGCAATTTCTTCTGCCCTCGCTGCCCTTGTGCGCCCGCAAATCGCACAGATCGTTTCTAACGCTGCTCAGGGGAAATAAATGAGCAATGCCATTTACCTTTCCGCATCGCTTCCGATGCTGCGTCTGGGCGACGCTCCTCCAATGACCATGGAGGACCTTCGCTATCGCTGCACGGGCGTAATGTCGGATAGTGAACTTGCGGCTTTTGATGCCCTGGTGGCTGGGGAAGATAGCGACGACCCGTTTGTTGCTGCATACTACGCCCATGACATTCAGTTGAAGAATGTCGCCGGTCGCTTGCGCGCCCAGGCTTGGGGCCCGGATGTGCGCTTCACGGAACGCTCTTTCTCTGGCTACGACGTGACCTTTGCAAAGATGGTTGCCGACGCTTTTGCGAAGGCTGACCCGCTCGAACGCGAACAGGATCTTGATCGCGCTCGTTTTTGGCTTGTCGATGAACTCGCGGGTGTTTGCGAAGATTCCATGTCCACTGTCTATGCGTTTGCAGTCAAGCTCATGATCTGCTCCCGCTGGGTTCGCATTTCCGAAGAAGCCGGGAATGCTGCTGTTCTTAAAGTAATTAATGATAACGATCCTGCTTTTAAGCAGGAATGACCGGAGGTCCATTTTCAATGGCTAGTATCGGAAAAATCATCGGTGTGAACGGTAACTTGATTCGCGTTAAGTTCGAAAGCGCCGTTTCTCAGAACGAAGTGGCTTATGCCAAGTTCGTTAGCAAGAATAAGGAAGGTAAGGACGAAGTCATTCCGCTCAAGAGCGAAGTGATTCGTATTCGCGGTGACTACGCAGAACTCCAGGTGTTCGAAGACACCACCGGCCTCAAGGCTGGCGACGAAGTCGAATTCACTGGCGAACTCCTTTCCGTGGAACTTGGACCGGGCCTTTTGACCCAGGTTTTTGACGGTCTTCAGAACCCGCTCCCGGAACTCGCCGAACAGTGCGGCTTCTTCCTGCAGCGCGGTAAGTACTTGCCGGCACTCCCGCGTGACCGCAAGTGGGCATTTACCCCGGTAGCAAAGCCAGGCGACGTCCTTGTTGCAGGCGATACCGTAGGTACCGTTCCAGAAGGTGTTTTCACTCACCGCATCATGGTGCCGTTCAAGGTTCTCGGCAAGGTTACCGTAGAATCCGTCGTTGCCGCTGGCGAACATGTCGTTGAAGACGTTGTCGCAGTTCTCAAGAACGAAAAGGGCGAACGCATTGAAGTCAAGATGGTCCAGACCTGGCCTGTCAAGATGCCGATTAAGGCCTTCGAAGAACGCCTCCGCCCGACAAAGCCGCTCACCATGCAGCAGCGCATTATCGATACATTCTTCCCTGTGATGCAGGGCGGTACGTTCTGTACTCCTGGCCCGTTCGGTGCTGGCAAGACCGTGCTCCAGCAGCTCATGAGCCGCTATGCAGACGTTGATATCGTGATCCTTGCAGCTTGCGGTGAACGTGCCGGTGAAGTTGTGGAAACCCTCCGTGAATTCCCGGAACTTATTGACCCGCGTACTGGCAAGTCCCTCATGGAACGTACGCTCATCATTTGTAACACGTCTTCCATGCCGGTGGCAGCCCGTGAAGCTTCCGTTTATACCGGTGTGACCCTTGCTGAATACTACCGCCAGATGGGCCTCAATGTGCTCCTTCTCGCTGACTCCACTTCCCGTTGGGCTCAGGCTCTCCGTGAAATGAGCGGCCGCTTGGAAGAAATTCCGGGCGAAGAAGCATTCCCGGCCTACCTCGAATCCGTGATCGCAGCATTCTACGAACGCGGTGGCGTTGTTCGCTTGAAGGATGGCTCTACCGGTTCCGTAACGATCGGTGGTTCCGTTTCCCCTGCAGGTGGTAACTTTGAAGAACCTGTGACCCAGGCTACCTTGAAGGTGGTTGGCGCATTCCTCGGCCTTAGCCGTGAACGTTCCGACCAGCGCCGCTTCCCGGCAATCCACCCGCTTGATTCCTGGTCCAAGTACGAAGGCATCATCGACGTGAAGAAGGTTGCCGAAGCCCGCCACATTCTTGCTGCTGGCGTTGATGTCAACAACATGATGAAGGTGGTCGGTGAAGAAGGTACTTCCATTGACGACTTTATCACATACCTCAAGTCTGAATATCTCGACGCTGTCTATTTGCAGCAGGACGCATACCATGAAATCGACGCCGCTTGCGGTGGCGACCGTCAGAAGTATGTATTCGACAAGGTCTATTCCATTTTGAAGACTCCGATGACTTTTGCAGAAAAGGATGTCGCCCGTACATTCTTCCTCAAGCTCACCCAGGCTACCAAGGACTGGAACCGTGTGGCTATGGATTCTGCTGAATTCAAGGATATCGAAGCCAATATTACTGCTTCCGTGAAGGAGGTAACCGCTAATGCATAATGTTGCTTATCATCGTATTGAACGCATCGCTGGTTCTGTGATTTCTCTCCGAGCAGAAGGCGTTGCAAACCAGGAACTCGCACAGGTTACAAGTTCCTTCGGTACCTCCCTTGCTCGCGTTATCCGCATTGACGGCGACATGGTTGACCTTCAGGTCTTCGCTGGCGCCCGCGGTATCTCTACCGACTCCGAAGTGCGTTTTCTCGGCGAACCGATGAAGGTTCCTTATTCCGACGCTCTCCTTGGCCGCGTATTCAACGGTGCCGGCATGCCGCGCGACAACGGTCCGGTTGTTGACGGCGAACGCATCACCATCGGTGGCCCGTCCGTGAACCCGGCAAAGCGTATCATTCCGAAGACCATGGTGCGTACCGGTATCCCGATGATCGACGTGTTCAACACTCTCGTCGTTTCCCAGAAGCTCCCGATCTTCTCTATCGCTGGTGAACCATACAACGAACTCCTTGCTCGCATCGCCTTGCAGGCTGAAGTTGACGTGATCATCCTTGGCGGTATGGGTCTTAAGCACGATGACTACCTCTATCTCAAGGACTTCCTCGACAAGAACGGTGCACTTAGCCGCACAGTGATGTTCATGCACACTGCAAGTGACCCAATCGTGGAATGCTTGCTTGTTCCGGATGCCTCCCTTGCCGTTGCAGAAAAGTTCGCAACCGAAGGCAAGAACGTGCTCGTGCTCCTCACCGACATGACGAACTTTGCTGACGCCATGAAGGAAATTGCAATTACCATGGAACAGATTCCTTCTAACCGTGGCTATCCTGGCGATCTCTATTCTTCCCTCGCCAGCCGTTACGAAAAGGCCGTGGACTTCGAAGGCTCCGGTTCCATTACGATTTTGGCTGTTACCACCATGCCGGGCGACGATGTTACCCACCCGGTTCCTGATAACACCGGTTACATTACCGAAGGCCAGTTTTATCTGCGTAAGGGCCGTATCGAACCGTTCGGTTCCCTTAGCCGCTTGAAGCAGCAGGTGAACGGTAAGACTCGTAGCGACCACCGTACAATCATGAACACCATGATCCAGCTCTATGCAAGCTACAAGGAAACGCTCGAAAAGCAATCCATGGGCTTCAACATGAGTAACTGGGACCAGAAGCTGTTGAAGTACGGCCAGCGCTTTGAAAAGGAAATGATGGACCTTTCCGTGAACATTCCGCTGGAACAGGCTCTCGACCTCGGCTGGACAATCCTTGCCGACTGCTTCGAACCTGAAGAAACTGGTATTCCTTCCAAGATGATTAGTCAGTATTGGCCCAAGAAGGGGTAATTAATGGCGAAAGTCAAGTTAACTAAAAACGCCCTCAAGGCGGAACGCGACGCACTCAAGCGCTTCCAGCGCTACCTGCCGACGCTGCTTTTGAAAAAGCAGCAGCTGCAGATGGAAATGCGTACGCTCCAGGAGAGGGTGATGGCAAAGCGAGACGAAGAAGACAAGCTCCGCAAGGGCATGGCTTCCTGGATTTCTCTCTATGCCGAACCTATCGATTGGTCCAAGTACCTGTCGGTGAGGGAAGTACGCCAGGGCGAAGGAAACATCGCCGGTGTGCGTATTCCGACATACGACGGGGTGGACTTTAATGTGAACCTGCCGGATTTCTTTACGACTCCGGTCTGGCTTGACGATGGTATCCGCGCCTTGCAGGGGCTCATTTCGCTCCGCCTTGAACGCCGTGTTCTTGAACGCCAGTACGAACTTCTTTCCATTGAACTCCGTACTACGAGCCAGCGCGTGAACCTGTTCGAAAAGGTCAAGATCCCGGAAGCAAAGGAACATATCCGCGCCATCAACATCTTCCTCGGAGACCAGCAGACGAGCGGCGTTGCACGCTCCAAGATTGCCAAGGGCAAGTCTTCTGCAAAGGCCGCAGCTCAAGATGCACTCAGTAAGGAGGCCGCCGCATGATTACTCCCATGAAAAAGGTGACCATCCTGTGCCTTGAAAAAGACAAGGAACAATCCTTGGACGCTCTCCGTGGCATGGGCATTTTGCACGTGACGCCGCTTTGCACCCCAGCCGGTACAAAGCTCAATGCCGCAAAGGCCAAGGTGCTTCACGTTCGCAAGGCTCTCGAAGCTATTCCAGAAAAGGCTCCGAAGAACGTTGCCCCGAAGCAGGTCGAAAAGCCGGTTGAAGCCGTACATGAACTTGTACAGGTCAAGAAGAACGCTACCGACGAAATCTCCAAGTTGCAGAACGATTTGAATCGCTTTGATTCCTTTGGCAATTTGGACCCGAATGCGGTTGCCACTCTTGCTGAAAACGGCGTTTTCGTAAAGCTTTACGAAGTTGATGCTAACAAGACTATTTCTGTTGAAGGCGATGCCTGCGTAGTTCCGTTTGGTGCAAACAACAACGGCAATACTTACGCTGTGATTAGCCGTGGCGCTCCTGCAAAGGTAAGTGCAGCAGCCGAAATGCCAATGCCGACCGTTTCGCTTGCCGAAATGAGGCAGAAGCTCGAAGCTGCAAAGTCTGAACTTGCAAATGCAGAAGCTTCTTTGGATTCCCTTGCCGGCGTACGTTCTTCCATCAGTGAAGAACTTGCCGATGCCGACGATGAATATGCATTGCAGGAAGCTGCAAGCGGCATGCTCGGCGGAGCTGGCATCGCTATGATCCAGGGTTTCTGCCCGGCTACGCGCATGCAGGAAATTCGCGATGCTGCAAAGGTAAATGGCTGGGGCGTTCGTGAAGAAGACCCGTCCGAAGAAGACATGGTCCCGACACTTTTGACCCATAGCAAAGTTGCTAAGCCTATGCAGTTCCTTTACGATATCATCGGCATTGCCCCTGGCTACCGTGAAATCGACGTTTCTGCAGTTTTCCTTGCATTCTTTAGCTTGTTCTTCGCAATCATCGTCGGTGATGCATTCTATGGACTTTTGTTCCTTGCTCTCACGATCGTTGCCCGCGTAAAGAACCCGAATTCCAAGAGCACCGGCTTTAGCTTTATGTACTTGATGAGCGTCATGACCATCATTTGGGGTGTGCTCAATGCAAGCTACCTTGGCCTTAGCCCAGAAATTGCTCCATGGGTGGCAAACCTCGACCTCGCAAACGCTTCGTTCTGCCCGGATTCATTGAAGGGCGCCATGGAGTGGATTAGAGAAAAGCCGAACATGCAGTTCTTCTGCTTCTGCATTGCCGTTGTACACTTGACAATTGCTCATGTGTGGAACATTGCAGTGAAGGTGAAGGAAAAGAGCACCGTTGCTCTTGCCCAGCTCGGTTGGCTGTTCTCTACCTGGTACATGTTCTTCCTCGCAGGGAACATGGTGCTTGGCGACAAGGTCCCGGCAGTGTTCAGGAACTTCTTCAGCGGTCCGACTTCCGCCCCGATGATCTATGTGCTCATCGCAGGTGTCGTATTGCTCGTGCTGTTCTCTGTCCCGCCTTCCAAGCTCAAGGAAGAATGGATTTCCATTCCGATGCTCGCTCTTAACATTGTGAACAATTTCGTCGATGTCATCAGTTACATCCGTTTGTTTGCAGTCGGTCTTTCTGGTGCAGCTATTGCGGAATCCTTTAGCGAAATGCTTTCGCCGATGTTCGGTTCCGTGGGCGGCTTGCTTGGCGCAGCTATCGTATTGCTCCTTGTGCATGCCCTGAATATTGCACTTGCCGTGATGGGTGTCGCGGTGCACGCCGTGCGTTTGAATACACTCGAATTTTCCAATGGCTTGGATCTGCAATGGAGCGGATTCAGCTTCAACCCGTTCAAGAAACGGAAAACCAATTAACAATAACAAGAAGAGGATAAAAATATGTTAGATCACGAAACCATGGTTACTCTCGGCAAGATGGGCGCAGCAGCAGCTCTCGGCCTCGGTGCTCTCGGTTCTGCTCTTGGTTGCGGTACTGCAGGTATGTCTGCAATCGCAGTTTGGAAGAAGGCTTACGCTCAGGGCAAGAGTGCTCTCTTCACTCTCCTTGTGTTCGTCGGTGCTCCGATTTCCCAGACCATTTACGGCATGCTTCTCATGAACTTCATCCTTGGCGCAGCAGAAGGCAAGGACTTCACCAACTGGGCAGCTTGCCTCGGCGCAGGTATCTTCGGCGGCCTCGGCATGATGGCTTCTGCATGGTTCCAGGGCAAGGCCGCAGCGGTTGCTTGCGACGCTCTCGGTGAAACCGGCAAGGGCATGGTGAACTACTTGATGGTTCTCGGTGTCGTTGAAACTGTTGCTTTGTTCGTAATGGTGTTTGCTACCCAGACTTTCGCTTAGTAGGTCTGAGGACGCCTTACTTTCGTAAGGCGTTGAGGTGTGAGGTCGTGCCTTCGGCACTAGAGGTTTATGAATAGAAAAACCTTGAATAATAGAAAGGCCTCATTCCTCTAGGCGCATTGCGCCGACCTCAAAGCGAACGCAGTTCGCGTCCTCACTCCTATAAGGATTTGAATATGGATCAACAAACTATCGTTACTCTCGGAAAGATGGGTGCAGCTGCTGCGCTCGGTCTCTCTGCTGTCGGTTCTGCAATGGGTTGCAGTACGGCCGGCATGGCAGCGATCGGTGCGTGGAAAAAGGCCTACCTTAAAGGGAAGAACGCCATGTTCACGCTTCTCGTGTTCGTCGGTGCTCCGATCGCACAGACGATCTATGGCATGTTGCTAATGAATTCCATTCTGAATGCAACTGCTAACGAAAGCTTCCAGAACTGGGCAGCATGCCTTGGCATTGGAATCTTTGGCGGACTTGGCATTATGTTCTCTGCCTGGTACGTGGGCAAGGCGGCTGCAAATGCCTGCAATACCCTTGGAGAAACAGGGAAGGGACTTGTGAACAGCCTTATGGTGCTTGGTGTCGGTGAAACGATCGCCTTGTTCGTAATGGTGTTCTCGATGAGCTTTGTCTAGTTTCACAAACTCTTGAACGTAAAAACGGGACTTGCTGAATGCAAGCCCCGTTTTTTTTGCGTGTCCATGAAAATTTTACAAATCGATTAAAATAGTGATTAACGGGTGATTAATGTGATTAAACTTGCGAAAATCTTCTGAAATCGCTGATTAAAAGTGATTAACGATTTTTCGCGTGTTTAGACGGGCCTTTATGGGGGTTGACGGTATGAAAAAATCGTTTTATACTTGCATAAAAATTTGGCGTGAAATACCGCATTAAGTATATGGGCTAACAGGGATTACCCACGGGCCGTTTGGTTATATGATTCTGAATCGAAGGCCCCATGGACTTTTTGAAAAAATCCCTCAAAAGGAATTTGCTCCTTTGCAGTCTTTCTGCGCTCATTCTCTCTGCCTGCAGCCCTGCATTCGCCTACATTGCAGAACCGGGCAAGTCAACATTGTTTGTATTGCTCGATGGCATGGCGCCTTCCGGTGAAGGATTGAATGGTTCCGGCTGTAAAAATGTTTATGCGACGGAGGCTTTTGGCAAAACTGGCGTCGCAGAGAAACTTGTTGAATTTTCTGATAGTGCAAATGTCTATTACAGACCGTATTTGAATCCGGCTGCAAGCCCGCACGATTTGGCGAAGGAATTTGGCTCGCGTGGGGTTGCTAAAAAAGCCACTTCCTGCAAGTTGTTCCCGCAGGTCGGCTCCATTTTGGACGATGCGCAGGAACATTGGTTTGATGTTACAATGAAGGAATATGCTGCTGGTTCAATTGAAGCTGGCAACATGATTCATGCCTGGATTGCCGATTGGAAAAAGATGAAGAATCGTAATCCAAGCTACGCTGATTTGAAGGCTGCAAGGCCAGATTTGATTCCCTGGAATTTTGTCGTTGTGGCGCACGGCATGGGTGGCATGGTTGCGCGCGAATACATTCAAAGTGCTGACTACCATGGCGAAATTTCCAATGTGCTTTTTTTTGATACGCCGCATGAAGGCACTGGCTTTGCAGACCAGGCGCTGCTCGGCATAAATTCCGATTTTAATTTTTCTTCAAAGAATGCTGCGGATCTTTCTGCAGCGCTACCTCTTGTAATGGCTGCCTATGTTCTTGGCGGTACAAGTGCTTTGCATGATGTTTTGACCAATTTGATAAAGCAGTTCGTTCTTGGGCTTGCAAGTGATTTGGGGGGGGATTTGAAAGGTTCGATGCAAGAAACTTTCAATGGCTATTCCATAGATGACCCTGCACTTTGGTATTTGACGCAAGATGCCGATGTTAGAGATTCTCGGTACAAAAAGCTGATTTCAAATGCGAAAGTTGATGTTGAGTCGTTGACTGGATCTACCCAATATTTGAATTCTGTCGGGAAGGCGAATTCTTTTGCACACCCATACTATAATGTAGTTTATTCGTATGGCTTGCCTACGCTTGGTAACGGGCGCAGGACTTTTGACGATTACAGGGAACAGACGAAAAATCATGTGTCTTCGAAAATGCTTGCAGGCATGCTTGCGGATTCTCTGAAGAACAAAGTGGATTTGCCGACGGAACAGATGAATGCGCTTTCTCAATATGCGCAAGGCATTGTCGAAGGCATGGACCTTTCCAAATTTTCTGAACTTGGAAAATATTTTGAAGGTGCGCAAAACCTGAAGAACATGGCTGACCGCTATATGCAGGGATTCTCTGACTTGCGTTCTTTGAAATTGAATTTGAACGATTTGCCAGAGACGACAAGAAAAATTTTGTCATTGCTAGAAACATTTATCCCAGAAGAATACCGATCAGAATTGTTCAGTTCGGTTCTTGAATGCTTTTCGCCTGAATACAAGCAGATGGTTAGTGATCTGTCGGGCATGGTTGCGAAAGGCATGAAGGTGACGGCCCGTCATTTAGGAAATTATGGTTTGAATTTTTATGATGAAGGCGGCTTTGATGTGCCTTCGTATAGCGCTTTTGGCGGAGCCGTTGGCATTTTTAAGGAAGCTCAAGTTAATCGCAAGGAATATTCCCTTGCTCAAAGCAACAAGGATTTGTTGCAACTTTTTGAGACAATCGGCAATTTGGAATTTGCAAGAGATGTTGCGGACAAGGCTCTTGATGTTGGTTGTAGCATATTGGAGGAATCTGGTATTGGAGCTGTGTATGGCAAAATATGCAGAGCAGCTGAGTTTGCAACGAATGTCGCCCTTGTTGCAGAAATCTCTTCTAAAACGGCAACATTTGCAAAGAATAGTATTAAATTGCGCAATTCCAAATATCTTGCGTTGCAAAAGGCTACTGAAAATAATGCTCGTAATAGTGCTGGTGTTGCTTATTCTGGCATGGAAGAAATGCTTTCTGGTGCTCCGCATATTTCGTTACGGGCAATTGATTCTGCTGGGCTATATATTCCATTGCTTTTGCATCAATCGACAAATGCTGCGCTGTCAACATATGACGATTTGAAAAAAGTTTTTGGTGATAGCACGCAGAAAATGTATGCGTTGACTCTTGCGAATTTTACCAGTGCTAATTTGAATGCAGCTTCTGGCAAGAACGCTCTTACCTTGAAAATTGCAAGTGGCAAAAATGTAAAACATACTGATTGGGCTTTGTTGCCCGGCTTTGTTGCAAGGGATTTTGTCCGGGAATATCGCTTTGTTGTTGATGATTTTATGCCGCAAGAAATGCAGACTTTGCGATTTGATTTCAATTCTAAAGTGAAGGTCGAGTATTATAGAGTTGGTTCCGTATGGAATGTAAAAATGCTTGAAGAAGGAAAATGGATCGAATTGGGAATAGTGAAAACTCCAATTTCTGCGGAAGGCGAGTTCAGGTTGGATCTGGAAGCCGTCAAGGAATTGTATAAAAAGGTGACTAATGAAGACTTTGTTTTAGCATCCGTGCAGGAAGATGGACCAAATCTTGTGAGCATTTATTTGGTAAATAAGTTCGGTAAAACGGCAAGTCAGCAATTCTCTTATTATTTCCAGGCAACAACCCCGTATATTCAGGAAGGCTGGCCGAAGAACCTGCAAGTTGTTTCGGGCTTGGATAGCGTTGATGTTCATGTTAGCAATTTGGGCAATCCATATAGGGTGACAAACGCAACAGTAAAATTGATTTTTGGTACCGATACGGTTGCAATAGCAAATGTGAAAATTGATAAAATCAGTGAACAGGAAAAAGATGCGGCTTGGGAACAGAAGTGGCACTTGCATGCATCATTTAAAGATTACAAATTTGCAAACGAAGGCTCCTATACGATCCTTTGGAACATTGCTACCGAAACGACAAAAGGTTCGGAGCAGAGTTCTGAATATACTCTTAGAACAAATGTGTTCCTTGATAAAGAAAAACCGCAATTGTCGTTTGATGTCAAGAATGCAAATTTGACAAATGGCCGCCGAGATGGATGGTGGGGAAACCTGTTGAACATCGATTCTTCGGAATACTTTGCTCTGCGAGCAGTTCGAGTTTTGGCGGTGCAAAATGCAGACACATTGTTACTTGCTAGCGCCTTCGATTATAGCGGGACTGCATTGCGTTTGACATGGAATGGTAATGAAGAAAAATTGCAAACAGGAAACGTTAAGTTGGTTGCTGAGGCAATCGATTATGCAACACCAAGTGCAAGTATGGCCAATAGGTTAGAAAAAGATGATTCCTTATGGAATGTAGTTTTCAATGGAGATGGCAGCTTTGCAAATGGAATAAATGGTGTGCGTGTAGAACAAAATGTTGTAATAGATAAAGCCGCTCCGACCATAGCAAAGAAAAGTGTTGAAATAGAGGGTAACAGACATGCTGCGGATACTGTTAAAGTAAATGCAGATTCTCTTTTGAAAATTCGGTTTGACATTGTTGAAAATCTTTTAAAACGCAAAGCGGAAAATATAGATCTGCATATTTATTTTGAAGATGTTGATTCGTTGAATTCAAGAGTCTTTTTACGCAATGTTACTGCCAAGAATGACAGCATCGTTCCATTCGTTTTTGAGGAACCCAGGGAACAAAAACTGCTTGATGGTTTGTATAAAATTTATGTTGAACTAATTGATGAAGCAGGCAATGAAAGCGGCAAGATTGATTTGCAAAAGATGCTTGTTGTGGATAGAACGCCACCGCTTGTAAGCGCGTTGCTTATGAGCGCCCCCGTGTATGCGACTGCAGCTGATGTTGACGGGGCTATAGCCTATTTATCGCAAAGTGCCGATTATTATCGTAATCGTTCTGATTTGGATTGCTATTGGAGTGTTGCTTCAGAGGCTTTTGAACTGGATTATCAAGAAACACAAAAGGAACGGAATAGCAAAAATGGCAAGAAAAATACCCCGTTCGGCTTGAAGTTTTCCAACCTGGATTCATTGCCTGGCGGCCGTTGGCTTGTTAAATTCGGTTGCTACGATGCAGCGGGAAACTTTGGAAGTAATATTGATGTGATAGGCGTCGGAAATCGTTATCCTCGCTTAACATATCCAACATCGATGTTGGATTCAACGATCACTTTTGAACAGATGGTGATTCGAGGTATTGCTCCCGATCCAATTCTTCCAAATGGAAATGAACGGACTGCTTCGTTCAAAATTGAATGGCGCTTAGCCGGAGCAGACCGCTGGAATGATGAAGGAATTTCATATCTGCAAACCAATGTAGATAGCTATGAAAGGAACTTGGCTGTTTGGAATCGAAAAAAATTGCCGCGAGGCGATTATGAAATTCGCTTGACTACTTGTAATAATGTAGCTTCTGAAGATGTTTGTACAAGCGATATTCAGAAAGTGTTTTTGAATGAATTGGAAAAAGAAGAATCCATGCTGACCTTGGATTTGAGCATTGGAGATTCCCTGCAAAAGGCGGGGAATAGTACAGAGATTTCAGTTCTTTTAAATGGATTGGATACAAGCGTTTGGAATTTGGATGCCCGAGTAGAAGTAGTAAGCCCGTATGGCAATTCAAAAGCACTTGGTGCAAGATTTTTGAAAAATGATGTTGTTGCGTCTCCTTTTAAGGGAGTGCCTGCGGAATTGAAAAATGGTTTGACGATTTTTCAAGCCGCAAATGGGGAGTGGACAGTGCATTGGCAAGGCATTGCGGAACCGTTAGATCCCAAAGTGTTACCTACGCTTTCCCTGAAATATCAAAAGGAATCTATTGTTTTTAGCGAATTTGTTGCTGCTTCCAAGGAAGATTCGTCCTTGAATGTTGCATCAATGCAATTGGACGATGTTCGAGTTCCTGCTTACAGTATTTCAAAGAGTTTTGACTTGGGCAAATTTACAAATGGATTGACATTAAAATTTAAGAGTGATTCTGCTTTTATCATAGATGTTTCCACAATTGCGCACGCAGACAGCATGATTTACTGTGGCGGAAATTCGCGACCTCTCTATAATGCAATTCCTAAACTACGAGGCAGCAAGACTGTTTTTGTGGAACCTGATTTGTACACTGCAAAATTCCAATGGAATGGATTGACAACAAGTGGGCTTTATCCAGAAGCCGGTGAAGTGAATGTGTTGGCTGTTGCAACAGCAAAAAATGGTGGTGGCAAAGTTGTTACAGGTTCTCTTGCCTGGAAAATGCTGAAGGGCGATTTGGAACTAGTCTCTAAACAGGATTCTGGAGTGTTTATTGTTTCCCAGGGTAATGATTCTACGGAAATCATTACCCTGGGGAAAGGAAACTTCGGGTATGAATTCGGATTGAAGGGACATAAGGCTTATGTGAGCGCCTTTGTGAAAAATAACAAGGGTGATGTCATTAAGACCTTGCTTAACAAGGAACAATATGTCGCTGGAACAGCTCTTGATGCCTATGGCGTGAATTGGGATGGTTCTACGGACAATGGATTCGCAGTTACGGAAACTGGCTGGTATACGATTGAAATTGTTGCCGAAGATGAAGATGGTAATGTAGAATCGATCAAGTATCCGTTTGAATTGAAATATGCAGGGGCTCTTTTGACTGCACCTACAGTTGGCGCAGAAGACATGCTCCCCATATTGGAGATGGATGAAGCTTATGTCGATACAATGGGTAATTTACGTTATGTGGGCCGTGCTGATTATGTATTGAAAGCAAACATTAGGGCGAATGTATTGCCTGATTCGGAACAGGTGTTTAAATACCGCTGGGAAATAGATTCTGATAGCAGCTATCAAACACCGGCTTTGTATGAAGCGAGCCGTTTTAGTATGGGAATTCGTCGTAAAAGAAAAGCTTTTGATGTGGCGGTAGTTACAGCTGTTTCTAGCATAGGATATGATTTGGAAACAGAATTTTGGGGAAGTGTGCAAACATGTAATCCTGAAAAAAAATCCTATTTGACGCAAATGCAATTGCATCGAGTGCATTTTGATGAATCAGTCGATTCCGGGAAGGTAACTCTAGAAAAATTGAAATTGAATAATAATTTTGAAGCCCTTGCCTACAATTCCAGATTTGGTTCTTATCCAATTCGAGTTGCGTTAAAGGTGTTCCCTATAGAAGCGTATCCGAAGATCAAGAAAAAAATGGGAGATACGACAAAATTATATACACATGTTAAAGCGACAAGTGAACTGCACATTCCTAGCTTTGTGGATGGTGAAAGCTGGCTTGGCAATTCTACAGCCGATGAATGGTTCTCTGATTTTGGACAAGTAAATGTGTTTAAGGAAGAAATGGAATTCTTGTATTCTTCTAAAAACGTTTCCAAATCCCCTAAAACAATGGAGCATTGTTCTGAAGACGTTGGTGCCGAAAAATCTTTTGTATGTGGCGCGGCTAAAGCAACGGAAGAAAATATAGACGAATTCAATCCGCATAAAGGAATGCTTAAGGTTTCTTTAAATCCGCATGGTGCGACTGAATATGGCTTTTTGGATGATTTGCGTGATTGCGGCTCCTTTGGCTATAAAGGTACTGTTGCAAAAAATCTTTTAATTGATATGGAATTAAAAGTTTTGCCGCAGTATTGGAATCCTGATTTCGGTATGAATAATTTCGCAAATCGTTACACCCGTTGGGACCATTCGAATAAAACGATTTACGGACCGGAAGGATACTTCCATAAGAGTCATGCGCGAAATAGTAATTTCAAAAATTTATTCAATGGAATAAAGAAGACTTTTGATGAAAATTACGGATTGGTGACGCCTTTTGAAACGCAGTATTTTTCTATGGAAGAAAACAGTGCAAATCCGCTTTTGTTTTCTGATGAAATAAATGATGTCATGGAAATACAAAAATCAAAATTCCAATTTAAATTTTTTGGTTCTGGGTTTACCAAAAAACATTATAGGGGAATTGTTTCTGATGGTGTGAATTTTGCTGATTTTTCACAAAGTTCTGGATTAGTTGATTTTGGTTCCAAATACGATGTGAAACCATTGAACGTTTCTATTGCGGTAGCTCCCGTAATGTCTTCTTTGGATGCCGTTACTTATTCATCAAAAACCATTCCTTACCCTTATAGAAATGAATCTCTTGATTTTACGGGTGATGCCCTGTGCAATCAATCAAATATCCGTGATGTGGATCGTTGTTTGAAATATTATCAGGGAGCATCTCGATTGCATTATGGTTTAAATGACTGGAATGAATCTCTTTGGGAGAAGAATTTTTTAACCGGTGATTTGACGGTTCGAAATCCAGTGTCGGAAAGCATTAGTAAAAAGGATTTGAATAGTTTGAATTCCTTTGAGCCTATTGTGGGATTGAATGAAAAATTCAGTTTTAACAGTCCTCTTCAAGAATTCAGAATCGCGGTTCCTAAAAATGAAATTCGTCCATATTGGTATATCATGACGAAACATTTGGATACGGTTTCTGTTAATGAAATGAAGACCTCCTTTAAAGAAAAATTGAAATTGAAATTAGTTTCTTTGCAAAAAAATTGGAAAATTTCAAAGAATGCGGATTCTGTAATAAATAAAGGTGTCGAAAAAATGGATTCCATTCGTTATGTTCGACTGGTTGATTCCAAAGCAACTGTTGAAATTTTGGATTCCACGATAGTGTCAAGGCTAGCTCTTGAAAAACAAAATCCTAAAGTCGCCCTATTGCGCAGCGGTACATATTTAAAAAATGAACATTTTGAAAATATGGAAATTCTTGAAAGAGATTCCTTAAAACAGCATCCTTATTTTAATGTTGATACGATTGGCAATTCGTTTGGCTTTATTGTTCGAAGAAATGCTAAAATGCCTTTGGCTCGGCGTGAAAAAGAAATCATCTCTCTGCAAGGTCGCATTCCAGGAAAGGAAACTGCATGGAATCTTTCTTACATGAAAAATGGTAAAATTCTGCCGATAAAACAGGGCGTTCAACATGTAGCTGGAGCTGTAGAAAAACTTGCCGATTTCAATGTGAATTCATTGCAGGGCAATACGAGTTTCTTCTTGACTTATGGAGGCTCCGACGGCAATGTATTCTTTAAACAGCTTGATGTGCATATTGGCGAACTGGTTTTCCCAGGCGATTCCGCTTTGGTTCAGTCCATGTACGGCAATGTATCTGTGCAGTTTAAGCCAGGCTCCTATGATGCTCCTGTAGATGTTACGGTGCGTACGGCAACGCTTTCTGATTACAATACGGAAGTTCTGAAAAATGTTGACCCGGTTGGAGCGATTGTAGAGGTTTTGCCATCTCATGTGTTTGGGGATTCTTCAACATGGCCGCGAGTTCAGGTGCGCATTACAAAGGAATCGCTTGGCGAAAAAGATCCTTGTGAAATCAAAATTTACAAGATGGATTTTGAAAAGAATATTCTTGTTCCTCTCGAAAGCATTGAAAAGGTCTTTATGCGCGGAGATTCCGCTGTGAACGTGTGTGGAATTAAAGGAACTGACAAATGGGATTACGCCCTGGTTTCTGGTATGACGCGGACGTTCTCGACCTTTGCTGCATTGACGTCCTCTTATGCGGATTCCATGAATGTCGCTTTTGCTCAATCTGAGCAAAATGAAAAAATGGTCTGCGGAGAAATGCCGCTCGATAGTGTTTGGGCCGGAACTGCAAATGGCATGTTGCGCTATCCGAACCCATGTACAGGCAACGCCAATTACATGTTGCAACTTCGTTTGGGGCAAGATGTGGTTGTTGATAAAAAGGGCATTGCCAAGGGCACCTTGGAGTGGGCTGCAGGAAGGGCCGACATTCCTTCTTCTGCATTGAAATTTGATTCCCGATTCACGGTCTTTGATGAAATGGGGAGCGCAAGACAATTTGTTGGCCCGCTTGTTTTGCTTGATACCGCGGCACCAAAGGTCACAAATGCGCAAATCTCTGTAAAGGAAGATGGAACAAGTCGCCTTGTGGAAGTGGATGGCTCTTTCTTTGATGCAGAAAGCGGCGTTGCTTCGGTGCAAATGGATTTGTATTGGGCTGGCAATCTGTTGGAATCAAAAACCATCTTTGATCAAGGTAGAGTTGCCGAAACATTTGTTCTCAAACGTAAATTGCTAGATGATTGCATTGGTTGCAAAGTTTCTGTAGTCATGACGGCGCGTGATTATGGCAATAACTTTGTAAAAACGGGAATGCTTGAAGAAACTGTATATCCATATCCAATGTCTCTTGTTCTTTGGTATCCGTTGCAGGACGGGGCTGGAAATGTTGCCGTAGAGGCCATGGGCAGCAAAATGGACTTGTCTCTTTCTGCAGTAAAAACTCCGTGGAAGATTGGAAATGGAATGTATCTTTCTACGATGAACGATGTTGCTTCGCCTAAACAAACCTGGAAGGGCGTTGATGCCTCTGCAGTCAGTGTAGAATTTGTATTCAAGTCATGGGGCTTTTCTAGTCAAAACGAATACTCCATTCTTTCTTGGGCTGGCCCTTCTCCCTGGATTTTTGGCATTGCCAAAAATGGACGCTATTTCTTTGAATATGAAGGTCGTGGCGTGACATTCTCGGAAACAGTAGCGAAATCTGTGGAGGAACATTTAGTTCTCTCTCTTGATGGTGATGAAGTCAAACTTTATAAAGACGGTGTTTTGGCGGATTCTAAACGGTTGGCAAAACCGTTTGCCTGGAATTCAGTCGGAAAGCCGATTCTTGGTAGCCATAATGGTCTTATTTCTGCCAAGGGAACGATTGCCGATTTGCGTTTCTATAAGGCAGCGTTGTCGCCAGATCAAGTGTCTGCTCTTTATCAGGATTTCATGAATGTAGATGATGACGTCGCCGTGGAGCTTGTTTGTGAAATCGCGGACGAAAACCTTGACAACACCTGGGTACGACCGGTTGTAAAGCTGAAGAATCTGGGAGAATCTGACATCGTTGGTGCTAAGCTTCGCTACTATTACCGCGGTGAAGGTGCAAATGTTTTTGCAGAATCCTTTTATCCGCCAAAGCCGATGCGCGTGCTTGCCGATGCAGACGATATCTATTATGCTGAATTTGATTTCACGGAAAGCATTGCTGCGCATGATTCCGCATATTGGGGCAAAGGCCCGCAATTTGGCTTGCATCGCGACGGCTATTTCCCGTGGAATGCCGCCGATGACCCTGGGGTAGCCTTGCTCGATGCAAAAGGCAGGTTGTTGAAAAAATCAGCTTGCCATGTTTCGAGCAAACCTGCCGTTGCAAACGATGTGAAGGTGCGGGCTCTTGCAAAAGATGCGAAAGATGGCTCGGGGCAGGGGAGCCTTGTAACGATGCTTGTCGAAAATACGGGGACGGTTGCTTTGCAGGGTTTTGAAATCCGTTACTACTTGCGTGATGCTAGCGACAAATTGCAGTATGATGCCTATTATAGTCCATTCGCAAGACATTCGCTGAAACATGTTGGTGGTAACTTGCACTATGTTTCGTATATCTATGATGACATTGTGCTCAACCCTGGCGAACGTAGCGATTTTGGCAGCGGAGTAAACTTTGAATTGCACTATTCCGATTGGAGTAACGGATTTGATGCGAGCGACGATCCGTCGCACCATGGACTTTCTGCAGTCGACTTTGTAGAAGCAGATTCCATTGTGGTTCTCGATGGAAACGGAAACTTGCTGTGGGGCAGCGTGCCGGAACCCGAGTTTGCAACAGATGCAAAGGTAGTTCGAGGCAATGCACTTTCCCGCGATGGAGATGTGGTTTACATTACCGTTGCTGAAAATGCCAAATATGTCCTTGAAGTTGTAAACGCTGCCGGTCTTTCTTTAGAGACTCTCTTTGAAGGTTCCTGGAAAGAAGGCGTGCATGCGGTTACTCTTTCTGCTGGCAGTCTGCGGCCTGGTTCATATCTCGTACTTCGCAAGGATTCCCAAGTTCTTTCCTGGGGCTTGTTGCGGTAAGTTTAATTTTTTCAAAGGAAAAACATCATGAAAAAAATGTTGGCCTTTATGGGGCTTGTCTCGCTGCACACTTTTGCTTTGACTTTGGCTGATGTGCAAAATGGTTTAAAGAATAGTGCCTTTGCTCGCGATACGATTGAGTTGCGTTTGACGACGACGGTGAACAGCGTTGCCGGTTCACAGGTATCAAACGTGTACTATGTGCAGAAGGGCAAAGAAAAAATCTACACCGAACTGAAAAACGGCTTTATGGCGGAACGTTCCATTGTCAATGGCAACCGTATGAAGGTTAGCGATTTGAAGTCTGGAACTACGAAAATTTTGCCGTACAACGGAGAGGCCTTGCATGCGATGCCTTTTGACAAGGGCTTGTTTGGCAAGGGGGTGTGGAGTGAGCCAAAGTTGGTTTCTGGCAGTGAATATGTGCTGTATTCGGATTCCCTGGCTATGTACTATGATGCTAAAAAGAAGCGCTTGTTGCGTTTCGAAAAGCCAACTCAAAATGGCTATTCAGAAACGCTCTTTGAATACAATGCAAACGGAATGCTTTCTCAGATGGTTACTTCTGTAGAAACGCGTAATGCTGCCGCCGGTAAAATTACTGTGACGACAGAAATCGAAAAAATCCGCTCGGCGGCAGACTTCCCGGACCGTTTCTTTGAATTCTAAAAACGAAAGACTCCCGCACATTTGTGCGGGAGTCTTTTTGCAAGGAGGTGTAAGTTCTTTGGAACTTGATTACATCATGCCGCCCATGCCACCCATGCCGCTCATGTCGGCTGCTGGCATTGCTGGCTTTTCTTCCTTCTTTTCTACGATCACACAGTCAGTAGTGAGGATCATGGAAGCGATGGAAGCTGCGTTCTTAAGGGCAGTCTTTGTAACCTTGGCTGGGTCAATGACGCCTGCTGCAAAGAGGTCTTCGTAAGCGTCGGTCTTAGCGTTGTAGCCAAAGCCATCCTTGCCTTCCTTAACCTTGTTGGCAACAACGGAACCTTCGAGGCCAGCGTTTGTAACGATCTGGCGGAGCGGTTCTTCGATAGCGCGCTTGATGATAGCGGCACCGGTCTTCTGGTCTGCATTGTCGAATGCAAGGGCGTCGATAGCGCTTGCTGCACGTACGAGAGCAACGCCACCACCAGCAACGATACCTTCTTCAACTGCTGCGCGAGTTGCGTGGAGGGCGTCGTCAACGCGGTCCTTCTTTTCCTTCATTTCAACTTCAGTTGCTGCACCGACCTTGATAACGGCTACGCCGCCGGCAAGCTTAGCAAGACGTTCCTGGAGCTTTTCACGATCGTAATCGCTTGTGGTGTCTTCGATCTGCTTCTTGATCTGGCCTACGCGTGCCTTGATTGCATCTGCATCGCCTGCACCTTCAACGATTGTGGTGTTGTCCTTGGTGATTGTGATGGACTTTGCCTGGCCAAGAACTGTAACAGGAGCGTCTTCAAGCTTTGCACCGGTTTCTTCAGAAACGAGCATACCGCCAGTGAGGATTGCGATATCTTCGAGCATTGCCTTGCGACGGTCGCCAAAGCCTGGAGCCTTGACAGCTGCAACCTTCAAGGTGCCGCGGATCTTGTTCACAACGAGAGTTGCAAGAGCTTCGCCATCAACATCTTCTGCGATAATGAGGAGGGACTTGCCCTGCTTTGCAACATGTTCGAGCATCGGAAGGAGGTCCTTCATGGTGCTGATTTTCTTGTCGTAAAGGAGGATCATCGGATTTTCGAGAGCTACTTCCATGCTGTCAGTGTTGGTGACAAAGTATGGGGAAAGGTAGCCGCGGTCAAACTGCATACCTTCGACAACGTCGAGGATTGTGTCTGCGGTCTTGGATTCTTCGATAGTGATAACGCCGTCGTTACCGACCTTTTCCATTGCGTTTGCAAGGAGGTCACCGATTTCGGAATCGTTGTTTGCAGAGATTGTTGCAACCTGAGCAATGTGATCCTTACCGTTGATCTTGACTGCCATCTGGGAGATCTTGTCTACAACAGCGTTAACTGCAGCGTCGATACCGCGCTTGATATCCATCGGGTTTGCGCCTGCTGCAACGTTCTTGAGGCCTTCGCGAGTGATAGCCTGTGCAAGGATTGTAGCGGTTGTTGTACCGTCGCCAGCAGCGTCGTTAGTCTTGCTAGCAACTTCCTTGGTCATCTGTGCGCCGAGGTTTTCGTATGCATCTTCAAGTTCGATTTCCTTAGCAACGGAAACACCGTCCTTGGTGACGTTCGGAGCGCCAAATGCCTTGGCAATCATAACATTGCGGCCCTTAGGACCAAGAGTAACCTTAACTGCGTTAGCGAGTTTGTCGACGCCCTTCAAAAGGGATTCACGAGCGGCAACATCAAATTTCAACTGTTTAGCCATTTTATTTTTCCTTGTTTATTTAAAATTCTTAGATGCAAGATCCAGACGCAAGAGGCCAGAAAATGTTGTTCTAAAATATCTTTCGTCTCTCGTCTGTAGCCACGAAGTGGCGTTCTCTCGTCTTTATTAGAGCACTGCGAAGATGTCGCTTTCGCGAACGATCAGGTAGTTCTTGCCATCGACAGAGACTTCAGTGCCGCTGTACTTGCCGTACAAAACAACGTCGCCAACCTTGACTTCCGGAGCAATCAAAGCGCCCTTTTCGTCGCGCTTGCCTGCGCCAAGGGCAATAACCTTACCCTGCATCGGCTTTTCTTTTGCGTTGTCTGGAATGAAGAGACCGCTCTGGGTCTTGGTTACTGCTTCTGCAGGTTCGATGAGAACACGGTCTGCAAGTGGTTTAATCATAGTGTTTTACCTCTGTTAAATAATTCTTTTGCCACATTAAATAGCAAAATATATGCCAACGGGGTAAATATCACTAAAAATGGGTAAAAAGGCAAGAATAAAATGCAAAAAATCGTGGAAAAATGCTTAAAAAACGCATTGTGAAACGGGTTTCTTTTGTCGTGTTTCGTTTTGAAACAATGCGGGTGCGGCTTCAAAATGGGTATGTTTAAATTATTTAGAAATCTTTGCAAAATGAAATCCCTTTTTGCTATCTTTGGGCCCGGATTGAGGTTTTTATGCAAGTATATAGTTGGAATGTCAATGGAATTCGCTCTGTAGCCAAGAAGGGCTTTGAAGAGTGGTTCACGAAGACTGCACCCGAAATTTTGTGCTTGCAGGAAGTGCGTGCCGAAGAAGACCAGCTCCCGGATTCTATTGCGAAGCCGGAAGGCTATTTTGCCTACTGGAACCCGTGCAAAAAGAAGAAGGGCTATAGCGGTGTCGGCATTCTTACGCAGATAGAACCGGACTCCGTGAACTACGGCATGGGCATCGAAGAATTTGATGCGGAAGGCCGCATGGTTCAGCTTGTGTTCCCGGACTGGGTGCTGAACTGCGTGTATTTTCCGAACGGAGGCAATGGCGAAGACCGCCTCGATTTTAAGCTCCGTTTTTACGATGCGTTCCTTGAAAATTGTGCCACCTGGATTTCACAGGGCAAGCATGTGGTGACTGTAGGCGACTACAACACCTGCCACAAGGAAATTGACATTGCCCGCCCGAAGGCGAACGAAGGCATTAGCGGCTTTTTGCCGATTGAACGCGCGTGGCTTGACAAGTATGTGGAAAACGGTTTCGTGGATACGTTCCGCACGCTCCACCCAGACGCCAAGGAAGCTTACACGTGGTGGTCGAACCGCTTTGGCGCACGCGCAAAAAATGTTGGCTGGCGCATTGATTACTGCTTTGTGAACAAGGCTTTGATGAATTCTGTCGTGAGTGCCGATATTTACCCGACGGTGCAGGGCTCGGATCATTGCCCGATCAGCGTGGAACTAGAAATGCCGTTCCCGCCAATGAAAATCGAGCATCTTTAATTTTTCAACTTAGCTTCAAGTTCTGCGCGCTTGCGTGCTTTTTCGCGCGCTGTGGCGCCAATGATGTTGATGTTTCGCCAGGTGAGGAGCGGAATGACATTGCCGTTGTCGTCGCGAACATCTAGACCTTTTGTGTCGAGAACCTTGATGAAGTCCTGAAGCTGTGCGATAAGTTTTTCTGTTTCGCGAACGAGCGTGTCGCTGTCGAGCATTGTCTTTACAAGTTCATTGCTTTCTATCAAGTCGAATACGGAGTCTGCTGTTGCTGCCCCATCCTTGATTGTTGCAAGCGCTTCGTTGGCTGTATTTACTTTATCTGTAACGGCGGAATCGATTGCGTTGATTGTCTTGCTTGCTTCTTCGCTTATGTTCACGACGGTGCGCGATGCGGAATCCGTTGTTGCCAAGATGCTGTTGATTTGTTCCGGAACCTGCACGGAAAGAGTTTCAGCTTTCTTTAGGAGGGCTTCAACCTTTTGCATGGATTCTTCAAAGACAGATGTGAATGAAGCGTGCGTGCTGTCGCCGTTTGCCACGAGAAGAATCATTTGCCGCACGGATTCCACTTGGGCTATTGCGTCTTCAATCAAACGGAGTGCTTCGGCAATGCCTGGTTCGAAGACTCCCTGGAATACATAATCGTCAGGAAGGTTCTTGCCTGTTTTGGAAGGGTAGATTTCGATGCGGCGCTGGCCCATGAGCGCGTAGTTCACGTCGCGGATTTCAGTGCCTTCGCGCAGACGGAGCGGTTCGTCAAATTGCATGACGACGCGGGAACGGTCGCCGAGCCATGTTACGCTATAGACGGTTCCGACATGGTAGCCGCGAATGGTGACTTCGTCCTCTGGCTGCAAGGAACCGAGTTCCGTGAAGTCGGCTGTAATCGTGTGCTTGGTCGCGCGGTGGGCGTCCCACATGCCTAGGGCAATTACAGCGATAAGTACAATTAACGCTATAAAAGAAAAATAACCTATGGCACGATCAGAAATTTTCATAGGCTACAATATAGTAAAGTGAAATCGGAGGGGTGTTGGCAGTCGTCTGTAGGTAGAAATGTAAAGACAGAAAACAGAAGACAGAATGTAGGAGCCTGGAATGTCAAGATGCAAGACAGAATACAGGAGTCAGTAACAGGAGTCAGAAATTGTAACTTACCATGTCTTGGCGAGCGAAGCGCGGCCATCCAGAAACATTGAAATTTTGATATTCTAGATTGCCATGGACCTAAGGGTCCTCGCAATGACATTTTATTCCTAATTCGGCCTTCCTAATTCTGCATTCTGAATTCTTAATTATCAAAGCCTACAGCCGACAACATGGAAATCAAAATTCCACTAATCACTAGCCCCTAAATCCTAGATCCTAATCCCTAATGCTAGACTTGAGGTTTTCCATTTCGCGTTCGAAGGTCGGGTCGGCTTCGATGAGTTTTTGAATGGATTTGATCGCGTGGATGACCGTTGCGTGGTCGCGGCCGCCGAAATGCTGGCCGACTCCCTGCAGGCTGAGCGTGGAAAGTTCCTTGGTAAGGTACATAGCGATCTGGCGGGCCTTTGAAACTTCCTGGGTGCCACGGCCTTTTTCTGTAAGCTTTTCGACCTGCACTTCATAGTGCTTGGAAACGGCGTTCAAGATGGCGCTCACATTTACGCGGCGGCGGATGGTTGGCAGAATGTCGGTCACGACGCGGCGGGCGAGGCCGATGTCGATGTCGTGGCGCATAACGCTTGCCTGCACGGTAAGCTTTGTGATTGCGCTTTCGAGGAAGCGCACATTGCCGCTGATGTGGTCTGCGAGGAACGTGATTACATCTTCGGAAATTTCGATGTGCTGGTCTTTTGCCTTCTGGTGCAAAATTGCAATGCGGGTTTCTACGTCAGGCGGCTGGATATCGACCGTGAGTCCCCAGGAGAAACGGCTTACGAGGCGTTCCGCAAGGCTCTTGACTTCGACTGCCGGAACATCGGATGTGAGCACGATCTGCTTGCCAGCTTGGTGAAGTGCGTTGAAAATATGGAAGAATTCGTTCTGGGTTTCTTCCTTGCCGCTCCAGTTCTGAATGTCGTCGATAAGAAGCACATCAACCTTGGTGCGGTAGAATGCTGAAAGTTCGGAAACGCGCTTTTCACGAAGGCTGCGGATATACTGTTCCTGGAAGTCGTGTGCGGTCAGGTAGCGGACGCGCTTGGTCGGGTCGTTTTCGAGAACGTAGTTGCCGATTGCCTGGAGCAAGTGTGTTTTGCCTAGGCCCGGAGCGCCGTAAATGAAGAGCGGGTTGTACTTGTTGCTGCTAGGATTTTCTGCAACGGCGAATGCTGCGTTGTAGGCGAGCAGTGCCTTGTCGCCCGGTACGAAGTTTTCGAATGTGTAGGTGCGGGAAAGCGGAATGCTCGTAGATTCGAACACCTGGGAAAAGGAATCTCCGTTGGCGGCCGGGGCTTCCGGTTCGGTCACATCTTTGAATTCAAAGTCGATGCGGTTGGATACACCGTTGATTTCTTGCCAGCTGATTTCGAGAAGACCCTTGTATGGGGCGACTTCCTTGGGGTCTACGCCTTCTGGCAGGCGGATCGTTGCACGGTTGTCGTTAAAGGCGATTAATGTGGCTCGTTCAAAATAGCGGCTGAAAATATCTTCTGAAATTTTCTTTTTAAGGCTGGAGAGCGTACGTTCCCACTGAGCTTGCATTTAAATAAACCTTCCCTTGGCGTTTTGCCTATCCTGATTCTTTTTATACGCGTGATAATCTAGAAATTTATCCCCAGTTTGTCCACATTCTTCAGAGTGGTTGGGTGCGTAAGTTGTTGATTTTCAAAAAGTTGCAAAAATGATTCTGCTCGGACTGCTGGGGAAGGTCTAATTTTTACATATTGTGGGAAATTGAATGAGCTAGTGCTCAAAAGAGTAAAAGTTGGCTATATTTGGTTCCGTGGATTTTGGATCGTTCGTGCAGAATTGGTGGAGCAGGCGGTGGCTTTCGTCGCTGTTGTTTGGCGTAGGTGACCGTGAACTTATGCTCGGGCTTCGCTATGCGGAACGAGGGCAGGTGGTGCAGTTGAACGCTGCGGACAACCGCGTGCTTGCCGACCTTGTGGGGCCAAATGGCGGCCGTCATAAGAATTACCTCGTATTCCCGAAGTTCGATCAGTCGCGCTCGGAGCTGTTCGTTGAAATTTTGAAGCGTCAGCCGGCGGAACTTCTCGCAATTTCGAACAATTCACTGAACCAGTCCATAGAGCTTATTCTTGCGAAGTGTGAACTTCAACTTTTTGATAATTTTGGCGCCGTAAAAATGGAGTGCGATTGCAAAGATGCGCTCCCGTGCAAATATACCATTGCCACTTTGGCCATGCTTGCACATAATATGGATAGCGACCCTTGCCTATTGTTTAAGCTGCACGGGCTCTCGCTTGATGTTTTGAAAAATTACAAGGCGACTACTGCGATGGATTTGGAAGTTCCAGAGAAAAAGAATTTGTTCAAGGTGAGACCGCATTCCGAAAATGCCGTGGTGCAAAAACTCCCCGAATTCAATTTTTTGCAGTGGCGCGATTACTCCAAAATTTTGCCGACACTTTTGAAACCGCGTCCGTCTTTTGGCGGCTCGCTTGATTTCAAGAAAACATTCTGCTCCGAAATGGAGCGCATCAACGAATTCTACAAGACATTCTTTTCGTTTAGTGCATTTGCAGAAGACTTTAGCATCTATAATCAAAAGGTCGCATTCGACCCCCAAGCTCCGGTGCATTTGGAAGCTACCTTCTTTTTGCAGAATGAAAATGGTGTGCGAAAGAACGGTTCGTTTGCTGCGATGGCTTCGTTCCTTTGCAGCCTCGAAGAATCGGAGATGGGCGAGTGGCACAGGCATGTGCAGCTCTTTTACAATTTGCTGAAGTTTGCCTATTACCTGGTGCGCAATGGTGCGATTTACCCGCAGGTGTACTGGGTTGCCGCAGATACGGCGCAGGTGCGCTGGTTGCCTGCCGACATGCTGCCCGAAATTTTGTCGATGATGTCGTCGATCGAGGCCGCACTCCCGGAAGAAATTGTGCTTTATGAAGGGCAGCCGATTTATGAACGTGCAGAACATATTCTGTCTGGTTTCATCGGAGCATTGTTCCATTTTGCTCGCATCATGCTCCCTCCAAAAAGGAATGTGCACGACAACCTGCTCGGCTTCTTTTTTGATTGCAAGACCGGTACTTTGAAGGCTGCCGCCCACGCAATTCCTGCAAAAATCCAGGAATGGTTTTCTGTCTACAACACGCTTGATTTCAAGACGCAGATTGTATTCTTGTGCTCTGAGCAGGGCGATGACATTGCCGTGAATGTGTTCACTGTTCGTGGCGCCGAACGCATGCCGCTTGCAGACCTTTTTGCCATGAACGACTCTCAGCTGCTTTCTGTTTTGAATGTGCTGAATTGCGTTGCTGAATGGTTTGCTCCGCTGGGCGATTACATTGCGTCGCGAGCTACGCAGCCGCTGCTTTTGCATGGCGAAGATCTTTTGCAATTCTTGAACGAAAGCATTGCGAAAATGAAGGTGCTCGGCATTCAAGTGGAACTTCCGAAATCGCTGTTGAACATTCGCAGGCCGGAGGCGCGCATTTCCATTGGCAGGGCTGAGGGCGTCGGATCTTTTTCTGCAGAAGACCTGCTCGATTTTGACTGGGAAGTTGCCGTTGGCGATGAACAGATTTCGGCCAAGGAATTTTTGAAGCTTGCTGAAACTGCAGAGGGCTTGCTCAAGTACAAATCGCAGTACATTCGCATTACCGAAGAAGATTTGAAAAAAATCAAGGAGCGCGCGGAAGCTAGGGAGCAGGGAATTTCGAAGTCGGATTTGATGCGCGCCTGCTTTGCCGGCGAACTAGACTCGGTGCCGATTACGCTTACGCCGGAACTCAAGGCTGGAATTGACGCCGCCCGTGCAGAGACCGATGTGGATTTGCCTGAAGGCCTGAATGCGACGCTTCGCCCGTACCAGAAGCGTGGTTACTCCTGGCTCTACAGCGTGTTGAAGATTGGGCTTGGAGTGATTCTTGCCGACGACATGGGCCTTGGCAAAACATTGCAGGTCATTGCGTTTTTGCTGAAGCTGAAGATCGAAGGCAAGCTGCAAGAAAAGAAGGCGTTGGTTGTTGTGCCGGCTGGGCTTCTTTGCAATTGGCAGATGGAAGTTAAGAAGTTCGCTCCGGATCTCGGCATTTTTTCTTACCACGGCGGAGCCCGCGATTTGAAGCGCTTTAAACACGATGTGCTTGTGACGACGTATGCAACGTGTCGCAGGGATTTTGAAAAACTGAAGGAAATCCCGTGGCAAATTGTAGTGATAGACGAAGCGCAGAACATCAAGAATGCAGAAAGTGAACAGAGCAAAATTTTGCGTTCGTTTGCAGCTCCCATGAAGATTGCCATGAGCGGCACGCCTGTCGAAAATCGTCTGATGGAATTTTGGACCATCATGGATTTTTGCAACCGCGGACTGCTCCCTCCAATGCAAAAATTCCGCGATGATTTTGAAACGCCTATCCAGAAGAATAACGACGCCCATGCGGCTGAATTATTAAAGAAGATTGCTGCACCGTTCATGCTCCGCCGCCTGAAGACCGACAAGTCGATTATCAGCGATCTGCCTGACAAGATCATTCAGGACGAATATGCGGAACTCACCAAGGCGCAGGCGATGCTCTACCGCAAAACTCTTGAACAATTCATGCAACAGTTGAACTCTGCTGATGAAGACGATGCCCATGCCTTGTTTAAGCGCAAAGGAATTGTTTTGCAGATGATCCTTGCCATGAAGCAGATTTGCAATCACCCGCAGACATTCCTCAAGCGTGGCGTGTATGATGCGGCACAACATACGGAGAATCTTTCTGAAAACGGGAATGCCGAAACGCCAGTGCTGCATCGGTCTTTGTCGGAAGATTCTGGCAAGCTTCGCATGCTGATGGATTTGCTGGAGTCCATTCAGGAGCAAGGTGAAAAAACCTTGATCTTTACGCAGTTTGCCGAAATGGGCGAGTTGCTTAAAGATGCTATTACGAATGAATTGAATTTGCAATGCGATTTCTACCATGGCGGGCTTTCCCAGACGCAGCGTAAAAAGATGGTGGAAGACTTCCAGCAGAATCCGGAAAACAAGGTGCTGATATTGTCGTTGAAGGCTGGTGGTACCGGTTTGAACTTGACCGCGGCAAGTCAGGTAATTCACTATGACCTGTGGTGGAACCCGGCTATTGAAGCGCAGGCCACCGACCGCGCTTTCAGAATCGGGCAGACCCGCAATGTGCAGGTGCACCGCTTCATTACCAAGGGCACGTTCGAAGAAAAGATAAATGCTCTCTTGGAACGCAAGCGCGCCATAGCGAACATGACAGTGTATGCAGGCGAAACATGGCTTGCCGACTTGAGCGACAAGGAGCTTGGCGAAGTGTTCCGTTTGGAACAGGGAGTGTAATTTAGGTTTTCGCGTTTAGGATCTAGTAATTAGTGGAATGTAGTTTCCCTGTGTTTAGGGGACAGGGGCTAGGGTGTAGGGTATAGAATCGACGAGAGAACGGCACTGCGTGCCTACAGACGAGATGTGAGCAAACGAGGGTCGCGACCAAGCTTGCTTGGGCATGACCGAGTGCTGCCACATCCTATGGCGAAGCCATGAATGACGAGTGAATTAGGGTATAGTGACTAGGATCTAGGATTTAGTGAATGTTGAATTCCAGGTTTCTAGTTTCTGGTTTCTTCCCACTTCCGTCTTACATCTTCTGACTCCTGTCACTGATTCCTTTCTTCCGTCTTCCTACTACCTACTATCTACTAAATACTGAAAACAGCAATTCCTGTACTCTGTCTTCTGTCTTCTGTCTTCTTTATTCCTATATTTTATTCGTCTAACTTTTAAAAGGACAGTAAACTATGGCAAAAGCTAAAGTTGCAAAAGAATCTAAGAAGAAGGTCGTTCTCGCTTATAGCGGTGGCCTCGATACCTCCATCATTATCCCATGGCTCAAGGAAAACTACGATTGCGAAGTGATCGCTTTCGCTGCTGACCTCGGCCAGAATGACTTCCCGGACGCAAAGGCCCTCGAACAGAAGGCTCTCGCTACCGGTGCAAGCAAGTGCTATGTTCTCGACCTCAAGAAGGAATTCCTCGAAGACTACGTTTGGCCGACCGTTCGTGCCGGTGCAAAGTATGAAAGCACTTACCTCCTTGGCACTTCCTTTGCTCGTCCGCTTATCGCAAAGTACCAGGTCAAGATTGCTGAAAAGGAAGGCGCATACGCTGTTTCCCATGGCGCAACTGGTAAGGGTAACGACCAGGTCCGCTTTGAATTGACCTACGCTGCAATGAATCCGAAGCTTGAAGTCATCGCTCCGTGGAAGGACCCGAAGTGGAACATCCACAGCCGCGAAGACGCTATCGACTACGCTGCAGCACGCAAGATTCCTCTCAACGGCATCAGCAAGAAGAAGATCTACTCCGAAGACGGCAACCTCTGGCACCTTTCCCACGAAGGTGGCGTTTTGGAATTCCCGGATCAGGAACACAAGTATGATATGCTCAAGCATACCGCTACTTACGAAAAGGCTCCGAACAAGGCTGCTCACGTAACTATCGGTTTTGAAAAGGGCACTCCGGTTTCCATCAACGGTAAGAAGATGGGCGCAGTGGAACTCCTCGAATTCTTGAACAAGATCGGTGGCGAAAACGCTTGCGGTCTCCTCGACATCGTCGAAAACCGTCTCGTCGGCCTCAAGAGCCGTGGCGTTTATGAAACTCCGGGTGGCACACTCCTTTACAAGGCTCACGAATGCTTGCAGCAGCTCGTTCTTGACAAGGAAACCTTGTTCGAAGCCCAGAAGATGTCTATGACTTATGCAAACCTCGTCTACAACGGCCAGTGGTTCACACCGCTCCGCCAGGCAATGGACGCCTTCTTCGACGAAGTGAACAGTGTCGTTACCGGTGAAGTTACCCTCAAGCTTTACAAGGGCAACATCATTCCGGCTGGCATCAAGAGTGAAAACTCCTTGTACGACATGGGCCTCGGTGGCTTTACCGATGTCGAAATGTACGACCAGAAGGACGCTACCGGCTTCATTCGTTGCTTCGGTCTTCCGCTCAAGACTCGCGCTCTCTTGCTCGGCAAGAAGACCAACGTCAAGTTCGGCAAGGAAGTCAAGCTCCCGAACAAGTAATTCCTTCGCGAACGCTTGTTCGCATGAAAACGGATTGCTACAAAGGTTCCCGGTTTTGCCGGGGCCTTTTTTGTTGTTTATGTAAAGTTTGTAAAATTTCAACTTTTTGAAAATTCCTGGTTCCCAAATTCTTGTAAAAAGCGTTTCTATATGCATGAGCGCAAAGACCTGCGTATAGGAATGTTTAAAAGGAGAATTTATGAACAGAAAGCAGTTCGGGCAGATGCTTGCCGACATGAAGCGTGCCATCAACGAAAACAGGGACCCTCAAGAAGTCTTGAACGGGTATCGACAAAAATACAAGTACGCCTACA
>JAZLFR010000048.1:0-4670 GCA_045615885.1 Fibrobacteraceae bacterium | reverse complement strand
AGGTCTGTGATACCTGAAGCCTGAGTCTCAAGTACTACTGAGAAAGCACCGAGCTGAAGAGTGAGGACACAGCCGATTATTGAAGCAAGGATTATCTTTATTCGGTTAACGGAGCGCTCGCCCGCAGGGTCGAGTTCGCTCTTTTCTTTCATGAGGTTTGACTGCATGATTGGCTTCCAGATGAGGAAGTAGCCAAGGAAGCATCCGTAGAATGCCATGTTCCAGGCATTGGCACCGAGTGCCATAAGTCCGCCGTCTGCGAAGAACAGACACTGGATGGCGAGTATTACTATCATGCTGAGGAAGCCGGCGTAAGGTCCGAGCAATGCGGAGAGCAGCATGCCGCCGCACATGTGGCCTGAGGAACCGGTTCCCGGAATTGTATAGTTGATCATCTGACCTGCAAATACCAGAGCAGCTGTAACAGCCATAACCGGAAGCTTTGCAGTATTTTCATCTTTCTTTAACTTGCTGATTGAGAGTCCTGCTGTAGCACCTGATGCCACGTACATTACTCCTGCAACAGCCGGCGCCAGAAGAGCGTCTGCCATATGCATAAAAAACATCTCCCTATTCGTTTACTACCTTTTAAGTGTAAACAAACAGGGAGATGGATATAAGCCCCCAGGGGGGTTAAAATTTAGAAATATTTGTACCTCTTTCGATATGCGGTCACGAAAATAACAGACAGGATAATTGAAAGAATTTCCGCAACTATGACGGAGGACCAGATGGCGTCGAGGCGCACGTTCTGCGGCGCTAGCGCCGGCAGAAGGAGTACAGCGCCGAGTTCGAAAACCACACTTCTCGACACAGATATCACGGCTGAAACAACACCGTTGTTCAGCGCAGTGAAAAGGGAGGAGGAGTAGATGGTGAATCCGGCCATCAGGAAGGAGATACAGTAGATACGCATGCCGTGAATTGTCATCTCGAGCAGCGCCTGGTCGTAAGACACAAATATCTTACAGAAGATACCTGTGGCAACCTCAGCGAGCGTAACAATTCCAACACCGAGGCAGGCCATAAGGAAGTAACTCTTCTTAAATACATTTTTCATCTCGGCATGGTTCTGCGCACCGAAGTGGTATCCCATAATTGGACCGGAGCCAATGCAGTATCCCATGAAGATTCCAACGAAGAAGAAAGCGAAATACTGGATGACACCGTAAGCGGCAACACCGTCTTCGCCCGCAATCTTAAGAAGCTGGGCATTGTAGGCCATAGCTACGATGGAGAAAGATATATTGGAGAAGAATTCGGAGAGTCCGTTGGAGGCGGACTTGAACAGCGCCTTGCTGCTCCAGAGCGCGCGGCGCAGCCGCAGCGTGGAGCTGTTCGGGAAAATGAAGTAGATGAGCGGGACAAGTCCGCCGATAATCTGGGCGATGTCCGTCGCGGCAGCGGCGCCGACGAGCCCAAGCCTGAAAATGCCGACAAACAGGAAGTCGAGAATCATGTTTGTGACACCCGCAATGACAGTCACTGCCAGTCCGAGCTGCGGGCGTTCCGCAGTTATAAGGAATGCCTGGAAGGCATTCTGCAAAACAAAGAACGGCAGCGCAATAAAAATCAGTCTGCCATATGTTGCACAGTTATCCACAAGGGCGCCTTCAGCTCCGAGCAGAACAGCAATCTGCTTTATGAAGATTGCGCCGATTATTGAGAACAATGTGGAAAGTCCGACTGCCACATAGATGAGCATGGAAAAGTATCCGTTGGCTCTTTTTTTGTCGCCTTCGCCGAAGGTCTTGGCAACAAGCGCGGAACCACCGGTTCCGAGCATCATGCCGACTGCGGCGAATATCTGAATAGCAGGGAATATTAAATTGACAGCGGCGAATTCCGATTTTCCCGCATAGTTGGAAACAAAGAATCCGTCCACAACGCTATAAATTGATGCGAACAGCATCATTACCATTGAAGGTATGGTAAACCTCAAAAGTCTGCCGATTGTAAAGTGATCGGACAGCTGAATTCTGTCTTTTTTCTCTGACATAATTACCTCTTTAGTTCAAGTCTTACAGTAGTCTACAGAATACTAAATTTTATGTCAACAAATGTGGTATAATAGGTGTCAGCAAAACCCGAAAAAGGAGACCCGATATGAAAGTATTACTTGTAAATGGCGGTCCTCACAGAACCGGCTGTACCAATAGAGCACTCGAAGAGTGCGCAACCGTTTTAAGACAGGAAGGCATCGAGGCTGATATTCTCTGGCTCGGTAACAAGCCAATCGCAGGCTGCAAAGCATGCGGCTATTGCGCCGTTGCAAACGAGTGCACATATGATGACATGGTAAATTATGTTGCAGAGAAGCTTGATGAATACGATGGATTCATCTTCGGCACACCTGTACATTATGCCGCTGCATCCGGTGCCATTACATCATTCATGGACAGACTTTTCTATTCCGCAGGCGCCAAGCTCAAGGGCAAGCCTGGTGCAGTTATTACATCTGCACGTCGTGGAGGTACAACAGCTACATTTGATCAGCTTAACAAGTACCTCACTATAAACGAGATGCCTGTCGTATCTTCCTGCTACTGGAACAACGTTCACGGCAGAACAGCAGAAGAGGTGGAAAAGGACGAAGAAGGCCTTTTCATCATGCGCAAGCTCGCTGCCAACATGGCATATCTTCTAAAATGTATTGAAGCAGGCAAGGCTGCAGGCATAGAAAAAGCAGATGTCGGCGAACGCAAATTTACAAACTTCATAAGCTAAAGAAAAAAGCCACTCTTTCGAGTGGCTTTTAATTATTCCGTTATTTCAATTGCGTCGCCGACTTTAACTGTGCCGCCCTTCAGCACGCGTGTGAACACGCCCTCGCGCGGCATAATGCAATCCCCGACAGATGCATAGATGGCACAATGGGAATGGCACTGTTTACCAATCTGTGTAAGTTCCAGGAGAATGTCATCTCCGACCGTAAAGCGCGTGCCAATCGGAAGACTCTTTAAGTCAAATCCCTCAACTACAAGGTTCTCACCGAAGGCGCCAAATTCAACATCTGCACCTCTGGCACGGAAGTCTTCTATCTGCTCAAGCGCCAGCAGGCTCACCTGGCGGTGCCACTTGCCTGCGTGGGCGTCTTCTTCAAGACCCCATTCCTCAACGAGGATTCCCTCCGGAATCTCATATTTTGCTGTACCTTTTTCATCACTTTTGCAAATAGCTATAATCTTTCCCATAAGCTTTACTCCTGAAATAATGTATAACCCCGAGCGGGCGCCTTGCCGGCCGCAGTCGCGTAACACGCTGAACTCCCGCATCGGGAATCCAATCCGCGCTTGCGAGCTTGCGTTTGCGTGCAACCTACCAAGTCGGTGTGTAATTGCTTATAGTATAAGCCATCAGTTTTATTAATACAAGCAAATGTGATATTTTATATGTTAGAACTATAGTTTATAAGGTGGATTACAATGATAAAACCAATCTGTCATGACCCTATGCTTCTCGCACGCAAGGCAGCGCCGGCAACCTTTGCAGACCTTGGTGTCGCAAGAGACCTTCGCGACACACTGGCTGCAAACCTGGACCGCTGCGTTGGCATGGCTGCCAACATGATAGGAGCCCCGAAAGCCATAATCGTTTACGTGGATGGCGGCGAGATTCATACCATGCTCAACCCGGTAATAACTAAAAAGAGCGGGGAGTACGATACCGAAGAAGGCTGCCTTTCACTTTCCGGTGTCAGACCGTGTAAACGCTACCAGATGATAACCGTGGAATGGCAGGGAACTGACCTTAAAAAGTGCACCGGTACTTTCACCGGCTTCACTGCCCAGATCATCCAGCACGAATGCGACCACCTCGCAGGCATTCTAATCTGAATCCGACTCGAATTCGACTCGAATTCGACTCACAATCCGCAATCCGAATCAAATTCCGACTCGCAATCCGCAATCCGACTCAAATCCCGACTCAAATCCCGCACGAAACTGCAAATTCTTGTTTCGTGCGGAATTTTTTCGCCCAAACTTGCGAGTGTTTCTGCACGAAATGCGGAAACTGCATTATATGCAGAACTTTTTTCCTAAAATTGGGCCCTCTTTCTGCAAAAATTTGCGAATTCTTGTTTCGTGCAGAATTTTTTAGTCCAAACTTGCACGGATTTCTGCACGAAATGCGACAATTGCAATTCATGCAGAATTTTTTCCCTGGAACAAGGCTTATTTTCTGCAAATATTCGCGAATTCTAGTTTTTTGCAGAATTTCTACTCTGAGCTTGCTATTTTTTTCTGCACAAATTGCAAAATCACGATTTCATGCAGAATTCACCAGCAAAACTCGCCAATTTCTTCTGCACAAAACGCAAAAACCTCATTTCGTGCAGAATTCTGCCCAGTCCAGACGAGAAAAGGGCCTGCGGCGCGGAAATAAAAAGGAGAAAAGGGCCTGCGGCGCAATAAAAAAAAGACTACCGCTATCACGTCGGTAGTCTTTTTTGTGTTTCTCTTTTCTAGAATACTTGGTTTTATCCTTCGTAACGCGTGGATAGTAACCAACCCATGTGTTGCCGCGTGGCGCGGCGGCCTTTTTCTTTTTAGCCATATTTTTCTTCCTTTCTTATCGTTGTGAATACATCAGTATGAATCATTGCACGTAAAAAAGCAAGATATTTTTGGCGAATACAAAGCGGGGCCACTTTATTTCCACTGCTTCCA
>JAZLFR010000047.1:0-1570 GCA_045615885.1 Fibrobacteraceae bacterium | reverse complement strand
TGTCACCATTTTTAAACTTGGTTCCTCCAGAAAATGCTTCAAGTGTATAAGATGGAATGGCACGATTAAAAGGTTGGAGGATATCCATCCCTATCTTTTTTGCAATAGTTCCTTTTTTAAGAGATTCTGTGGGATTTATTTCAACTATTTCTCCAAGTTTATACTCTTTCCAATCTTCCATTATATATTCCAATTCTCCAATTTCTTTCTTAAAATATTCCAAACTTTGTTCGGAACAACATAAGCTCATAAGATGCTGAATCAAGTTCAGCATGACACAACATCCATTGATTTTGCGTTAGCAAAATCGAATTCGTGTGACATTTTTCCCGCTTGCGAGCTACCGGGTTTTAGGGGCTGTGCCCCTAGGCGAAGGGGTAGCGGAAAACCGCAGGTTTGAAGCGAGGGGAAGGCTTTCCCCTCCTAATTTCTAATCAATCTTCCACCCAATTCCTTCCAGATTTTTCTTTATCTGTTCTTCCAACTCGTGGCTCTTGGTAAACATCTGGCCAAGTTCACTGGTGAGGCGTTTCATTTTTTCGTCAAAGGGTTCGTCGCCTGCCTACCGCGCCCGACCTGCTTCAATTTCTGCTTTTAACCATCTTCGACCATTCGTCGTTTTAAGTTCTTTCTCACGCTCAACAGCTTTTTCTCTTGAATCGTATTCTTCATAATGAACAATACGAACAGCCTTATGGGATTTTGTCCAATCAGCCCCTTGACCACTTTTATGTTCTTTCCATCTGCGGGTTAAATCATCAGTTTGACCAATATATATACTTTCATCAGCACATTTAATAGCATATACAAAAAATAATCCTGGTCGCGGCGCAGGCAGGTCCTCGGCTTTTTCTTCTATGCCTACATAACGGCCAGGGGTAAGGATGTAGTCCTGCTTGGCAATATCTTCGGTTTTGACTGTGGCGCAGAAGCCTTTTACATCTTCAAGGGTGCCGTTCTGGAATGCGGTAAAGGTGTCTGAAAGTTTTTTGATGTCTTCGTCGGTAAAGTCGCGGTGCTTGCGGTCTACCATAGGGCCCATGTTGCGGGCATCTATGAAAAGGGTTTTGCCTGTCTGCTTTTTGTTGCGGCTGATGAACCACAGTGTTACCGGAATTGTTACGCTGTAGAAAAGCTGGGTTGGCATGGCAACAATTCCTTCTATTAAATCTGCTTCGATTATCTTTTTGCGGATTTCTCCTTCGCCGCCGGTCTGGGTGCTTAAGGCTCCGTTGGCAAGTACAAGGCCGATTTTTCCGTTTGGGGCAAGATGATAGATCATGTGCTGGATCCAGGCAAAGTTGGCGTTTCCTGATGGTGGAAGTCCGTATGCCCAGCGTTGGTCGTTCTGAAGTTTATCTTGTCCCCAGTTGCTTAAATTGAATGGCGGATTTGCCATGATGAAGTCAAACTTCTGTGTTGAGTGCAGGTCGTGGAAGAATGTGTCTTCCTGATGTTCGCCAAAGTTTGCATCGATTCCCCGGATTGCCATGTTCATTTTTGCCATTTTCCAGGTGTCGGCATTGGCTTCCTGTCCGAATACGCTGATGTTGCTTCTGTTTCCTGCGTG
>JAZLFR010000046.1:0-106019 GCA_045615885.1 Fibrobacteraceae bacterium | reverse complement strand
CTCCTCTCGTATGGATATAAGATATAAAACTATGAAAAACTTTGTTGATGCAGAGAGATTCTGCCAGACTTCATTCCAGAGTGCAGGCTGCTGCTTCTTTGTCAGTACATCCGGTAAGGACACTCCGCTGCTTTTCTCCACAGAGGAGGATTTCATATTTGTAATGAATGTCATTGCCCAAGTGTCAGCCAATTACGACAGTATGAAAGTTATAGCGTTTGAGGTGATGAACAACCATTTCCATTTTGTGATAGCTTGTGAAAGTGAGCCGGTCATTGAAGATTTCTTCCTGGTTGTCAAGAAACGCTTGTTCCGGCACTTTCCGCTTATAAGTCCTGTAAAACTTGACTTCAGACCGATTTTGGACCTGAATTCATTTCGTAGCCGCATCGTATATACTCATAGAAATGGCTATGTGGCCAATCCGGATCACACTCCATTCAGTTATAAATGGGGCACCGGACGCTATTATTTCAACGAATTTCCTATTGAAGGAGAGCTTTCGAAACTCAAGGTAGATGTGAAACGAAATATGTTCAGAGGGCGTGATCCGAAACTCCCTCCGGAATGGAAGGTCATCGAGGACTATGTCGCTCCGACATCCTTCTGCGCTATAAGATTTGGAATGTCATTATTCCGTGACGCGCATCACTATTTCTCTGCCGTAAGCAAGAACGTGGAGGCTTACAGTGGAATCGCCGGGGAGTTGGATGATGGGGAATACCTCACGGATCAGGAACTCTTCTCGCAACTGACGCAGCTAATACGCAATTCCTACCACGTTCCAGCTCTTCGTGAACTGACGAAGGCACAGCGTTTAGATCTCGCACGTATCCTCCACTACGACTACCGCTCCTCCAACGGTCAGATCAGACGTGTACTCGGACTCACACAATATGAAGTCGACAGTCTGTTCCCGATGAGTCAAAACAGAAGGTAACTTTATAAGAAGCTGTATTGAAATGACCCGAACCCCGAAAGTTTTTTGTCCAACTTTCGGGGTTCACATCAATAGGGCGGACTTTCATTTTTTCCCAAAT
Source organism: Fibrobacteraceae bacterium (assembly GCA_045615885.1). Lineage (GTDB taxonomy): Bacteria > Fibrobacterota > Fibrobacteria > Fibrobacterales > Fibrobacteraceae > UBA1765. The sequence continues at coordinate 104,979 of JAZLFR010000046.1, read as the reverse complement.
TTTAAGCAGTTTATTTTTATACTGATCAATTTCTTCGCTCATTTCCCTTTCCTTTCTTTTAAATGTTTATCTAAAATCCCCGTATATACGGGGACGGTTTTAATTCAATAAGAAAACTTGTAGAAATTTTCTACTCCTACTTCTTACTTCCGTACACATTTGCACGCATAAAGTCGTGATAGTCCATATTCAGGTTCTTTTCACGAAGGTTGTCGAATATTTCGCAAAGACGTTCATCAAGAGCGTGAGCTACATAATCGCCATTCTCATAACACTTGATTAATTCTCCATTAACCATGTAGCGGCAATCAGCCTTATGGGCTGGGAGAGAACCCCATCTCTTTACGAATTCTGTTTTGTCATCTTGGTTTATAAGATGAATGTATTTGTCTTGATTGCAAAAATGAAGAATCGCGTGACGAACCGATGCTTTCCCAGAATCTTTATCATCCACGGTCAAGCATTTCTTTTCTAAAGCGAGTTTTATGGTCGCTGGCTTAGTTGACTGCGGCCAGGTAACAATCTGGTGCAAAAGTTTTATCAAGAAACAAAAATTTGCTGGTTGATGTTCTACAACCATCCCCATACTCCAGAGTCCTTCCGCCTTTGTATGAAGAGTGCTTTCGATATCACCTACACCAAGTAAAAAAAGCTTGCTTAGATGTTCTTTAATTACATTGAAATAAGCATTGTTGTTTTCTTGTTTAAAGAAGGTCTTTATGTTTATGGACGCATCAAGGTCTTTCTTCACTTTCAAAAGCATGTCCTTGAAACTTCCCTCGGTAGTGAAAAATTCAAATGAGCCATCGGGATTGCTAATAGGCTCCTTAGAAAAATCAATCACCTGATCGTTTTCCAGAGTTGTTTTGATGAACGCATCAAACAGACTGTACACTTTATCTTTGCCGGGCACTCTGAATCTAGGCATGCCTGCGTTTTTAAGTTCACATAATGTTGGCATTTTTTACTCCTTTGTCATTATTTTAAAATATTCCCAAATGCGGACCATTGCAAGGGTGTCAAGTTCGCAGTATTTAAGGGCTGCCCTGCGAATTGCCTCTGTATGTAACTTGTTAAATCGTTTGGCATTCAGTAATATATAATCCAACTTGCTGATTCCCCCTTGGTTAATTTGTAAATCAGGTTTAAAGACATCCGAGTCGTCAAACTGTTCTGCGAGAATCTGTTCCCTTGTTTTTCCTGAAGCTTCCAGTTCAGATATAACTTCATCGGTAAAGACGCTTAATTTTGGCAAATTATGGTATGGATCCATGTCTTCACTTGCGAAATACTCATGACTCTTCAAGATTGCAGGCAAAACATCTTTAATAGAATTTGATCCACCCATATCAGGGTGATAGAAAAATTTTTGGCAGATATCCTTTAGATCTCGCATATGGCGAGGTCTCTCTGTAAACAAGCCTTCATTTTTTTTCGTAGGTTGAGCAATGCTCTTTATAAATTCAATCAATTCATCTGCATCTTTTTCATGAGAATTTTGTAATTGAATTAGAATTGCGTTTAAACAGGTATTTTCATGGCTGTCATAACGGAATACCGTTCCGCCATCTTGTTCAAGTTGCTTTTTTAGCTCCCTGATAAAGTCAAAATTTGGAAATTTTCCTGATTCTAAACAGATGAATTCACCAGCGTGTTCGTAATGTCCGTCTTTATAGCCAATGTGATGAGAAAATTGATAGCAAATTTCCTCATTAGGATGGTTTCCTTTAAAAAGAGGAATGGCTCCTTGATAAGTTTCGAAATCAATGAAATGTAAAGGATAATCCCAAGAAGACATTTCTTTCCGGGCTGCATCTTTTAAAAATAATGGGGAAGAATTTTTTGTTTTGACCGAATGGACTTGCAAAAAATTTAAATCTTTTGTGGAGAGTTCCTTTCTTTCAAGGAATGATTTTTCTGTTGCTTTTGAGGCAGGAATAAATTCATATTCGTCAAGATCCTCTAAAAAAATCTTTTTACTTTCGCGCCAGGAGCTTTTTATGCTAGAGGGGAAAGACTTTGAAGACCCTTTCAAATCACCAATTAATGGTTTATTGCCAATGTCTATTCCTAATATGTCCTTAAAACATTTTGATTTGCCGCATTTTTTATTTGCCTTAAGTTCTTTTTCAGTCGCATAATAGGGACATTTGAAACAATCCTTATCAATTTTGCAATGTTCGGTAGGAATAATCTTGGAAACAAAAAGTTCAGACTGAATTTTTACAAAATTTTTAAAAGTCTCATTATGAGCGCTTTTTATAAGAGAAATTTCATCATTTATAATTTTATCGCAAATGTCAGTCACGTCAAAAGTTCTGTGAATTGTAACATTGTTATTTTCTATGAAAGCTCTATCTTCAGGGGAACATTCAATAAAACGACGATTATTGGAATCATACTTTATCTTGAGCATGGCACTCAAATTTTTTATGTCCAATGTTCGTTCCGAATCAATGAACATTAATTTTGCGGTAATCTCAAATTTGGGAGCTGCTGAAGTTCTATTTAAGGCTTTTTGTACAACATATTTTTGAAAAGCGATGTCTAGGAGGTATTCACTGAAATTTTTTGCAAAATTTTCATCGCCTTGAGCTTTGACATCACCATAAACGGTCTTGGATTTCACTTCAATCAATTCAATTTTAGAATCATTTTTATGAAGGATGTCGACTCGTACAAATAGGTTTTCGTAGCGAAAAGCGGCTTCAGCAATATCTACCTTATTTGCTGCCATAAGCGTTTTCGTTTCTGTTTCGGAAATGTCGTAATCTAAGGAATTGATATTGTTGCAACTAGGAACTTTTTCGATTATGCGAGCCAGTTCCCCAAATTGATCTCCGACTTCAGCTGAACCTTCCGGAAAAGGGGAATGATATGCGTAGTCACTATTCTTGGAATAATACGCCTGCATTGGGCAGTGGCAGGCAATTTTAAAAGCCGACTTCGTGAAATATCTTTTTGTGTTGCTCATAAAATGTTACTTTTCCCTAGTGAATAGCTTCTCTTTTCAATTCCTCATAGTACGCGACAAAGTCGGCTTTGCCAAATCCGGGCGTAGAGGTGTTTTTAGCAGCAAGAAATGCAAAATCCATTCTTTTTATAATTGCATCGGCTTGCCTGCATAATGGTTTTGTGAAAAACATTTGGGATTTTTCCTTTTGATGCCGAGCAGGCTCTTTAATTTGCTGACACATCTCTTCGCAACATCTTTGTTGGTGTAAAATTTGTCTAATTCTGCCATAAAAACGTTTCTTAACAATACTGGATTTTAAAGTTTTTATCTAGTCTCGTGTGTTTTTAGATTTTATTTCATTTTATTAAAAAGGCGATACGTTTAAAAACTCTTTCTAAAAATAAATAAATTTTTAGAAAATGCAATATATATTTGTCAAATTGTTGCTGATTTAAGGAGTATATTGATGTGAGTTTGATTTTATTTGAAAATACAATACAAAAGTGGCTGATTTTTTACCGAAGTACGGGAGTGGTTGATTATGAGTAATGAAAACATCTCTTTAAACTATTATTTCTTCTTTCTTTCCCGGGAGGCTATAGATATGGACGGACTTGATTCCGCCTATGATTGTATCCTGGAACTGTTCGATCGGGTAGAAAAAGTAAGGGATGAAATTTCGGCAATTGAGCGAGAGGGGAACTTTGCGGATCAACAATGTTCGGTATCTTATGCTTTGGCTTGTCTAAAAGTTCACTATGATGTGAAACCGGATGTCTCCGTGGAAATTTATGATTTGTAAGTTCTGTAACAATACAAAATGTATTGTAAAAGTATTTGTTTTTGTGTAATTATTGAATAATGCTTGAAATTATATTCTTATATTTATTGCGTATTGTGTTTTTCTATATATGAAAAAACATTACTTTTTTTGACATCCTTAATGTTTCTAGGTGGTTCCACCGAGTATGAAGCTATAAAACCTATAAATATGTTTAAATGAAGGAGATTTACTTATGATGTCTGTCTTTAACACAATCACCATGGACGATGACCAAATAAAAACCAATACCTTTACCGACCCTCGCGACGGACAGGTTTACAAGACAGTGAAGATTGGTAACCAGGTGTGGCTTGCCGAGAACTTCCGCTACAAGTGCGATGGCTCTTACGCCTACGACAACAAGAACAAGAACATCAAGAAGTTCGGTCGCCTGTACACATGGGATGCCGCCATGAAATGCGCTCCTACGGGATGGCACTTGCCAAGCCGTGAGGAATGGGACAACTTGCAGGGCTATGTAGAAGCCAATGCAAATGCAGAAGCTGGCACTGCACTGAAGTCAAGAACGGGTTGGGAAGAAGACGAAGACGCTCCGCAAGGCTCGGATGAATTCGGCTTTTGCGCATTGCCTGCTGGCTTTAGCCGCTTCAATGGCGATTTCGTCAATCTCGGCGAGGACGCCATCTTTTGGACATCTACTGAGTACTATGATGACATCGCGTACGGTCGCAACCTGTGCTACTACTACGAGGACTTCCTCGAGAGTTGGTACGGTAAGGAACGCGCTTACTCGGTTCGTCTCCTCAGGGACTAAAAAGGCCATGGGGCGAAGCCCCAAGGTCTTCCGCAGCCCTGCGAAGCTGGCAGCGTGAAAAAAACGGCAGTGACATTTTGTGTTACTGTCGTTTTTTGTAATTGCGCAAGGCTTTTTTCGGGAGTAAGAAAGTTCAAACGCCGTTGTCGGTTTTTCCGGTTTCATTTGCCAACGCGGAATGTCTTCCCGACACGTCTGCGACCATAAACCATGATGAATTCGGCTTTATCCGATTCAAGGAGTTTTTTAAGATATTCTTGTTCTGCATGGCGTCCAAATCCATTAAAATCTACGATACAAATTGTATTGTAAAATTTATGAAATTGTAGTGTTTGTTTGAAAATTTGTATTCAAATAATTAATTGTATTTATTATATTGTCACTTCGTGTTGAAATTGAAAAGTAAAAGTATGTATTTGTTATTCAATGAAGGTTCCGGCGGTTCTACCGAAGATGAATCTATAAAGAACAAGAGGTTAAGCCTTGCCTAAGATCTTCCTGTTCTGATTTCGAATGGTTGATTTTGTATTGTAACTGCTTTAAAATTTTTGTATCTTATTGATATGTCTTCCATGAAGCCTATCATTGAATATTTGAATTACCGCCAATACATTGCGGATTATTATGCCTTCAGGAAAAGGACCAGCGCTTTTTCGTGGCGTGAATTCGCGAAGCTTGCTGGGTTCACGAACCCGGTGTATTTAAAGCAGATTGGCGATGGCACGTATAACCTGGGTAAAAACGCTATCGATCGCGTTGGTGCCGCCATGGGACTTGCCGGCTTTGAGCTGACCTATTTCAAGATTCTTGTGGATTTTAATCACGCCAAGAAGGATGTAGACAAGAAGAAGGCTTTTGAAGATCTTCAGTCTATAGCCAAGGTCCACAAGGTCAAGGTTCTTGGCGGCGATTCCTTCACTTATTTTGAATCCTGGAAGAATCCGGTGTTGCGCGAGCTTGCCCCTGCCATGCCCGGGGCAAGGCCGCTTGAAATTGCCCGCGCCTGCCGCCCTGAAATTTCTGCTGCAGAAGTCAGCGAGACGCTCCATTTTTTGGTAAAGACAGGCTTGTTGTCTAAGGACAAGCACGGCAATTACCGCCAGACACAAAAGTCCATTTCTATGGGCGCAACGGATGCAGCCCCTGTGGCCGCCCGCCTGATGCAGCGCCAGATGGGCGAGTTTGCCATGGAGGCTCTGGAATCGCTTCCGCTGTCTGAACGAAGCATGTCGGGCTTGACCCTTGGCCTCACGAAAAACGCTTACGAGCGCATCAATCGTGAAATCGCAGAATTCCGAAAGAAGATTGTAGCCATTGCTACCGAAGAAGATGGCATGGAAAACGTCTATAGATTAAATTTGCATTTGTTCCCGCTGACCCAGCTTGGAAAGGCATTTTCCGGCTCTTTGGATGCTCCTGGAGAAGAGAACGAAAAGGAAGAGGAAAATACCGATGTTGAAAAGAATTGATTTTTTCTTGCTGAATTTGCTGTTGGTATTGTTTTTTGCGGCCTGTTCTGACGACGGCGAAAAAACTGCAGGCGGCAGCACGGAAGATTCCGGCATCGTGGCCATCAAGGATCGCGATGTGGCGGGCGTTGCTCAGAAGGGGCCTTTTGTAAAGGGTTCCGCAGTGACGGTTTATGAACTTGAAGGAAAGTCCTTGACTCCTACTGGGCGTATCTTTACAACGAAGGTTTCTAGCGACAAGGGTGATTATGCCTTCCAGAAGTTGAATCTGGTTTCACAGTATGCCGTGTTCGAGGCGCTTGGCTATTACCGCAACGAAGTGACCGGCGAGATTTCTTCCGGTATGGTTTCGCTGAGTGCTCTTGTGGATTTGACCGAAACGGATTCCGTGAACGTCAATGTTCTGACCCATGTTGAAAATGATCGCGTTCAGGAGCTTGTTAAAAATGGCTCGGCATTCGTGGATGCAAAGAAAAAGTCGAAGACTGAAATCAGTTCTGCGTTTGGCATGGCGCCTCCTGCCGCAGGCTTTGAAAATCTAAATGTCTTTGGCAACGATGCCGGCGATGCTGAACTCTTGGCAGTTTCCATGATGTTGCAGTCCGATTTGAAGGTGGGAGAACTTGATTCAAGGCTTGCAAGCGTTTCTGCGGACATTGCTGAGAACGGCGAATGGAACAATGAATCCGTCAAGGGCGAAATCGCAAACTGGGTCGCAAACGCAAATCTGGACCGCATTTATTCCAACTTGAATTCCTGGGGCTTTACTGAGCAGCCACTTGAAAAGAGCGATCTTTATAGTGAATTTGTAGAGAAGAATAGTTCGCTCGTTAGTTCATCTTCAAAGATTGAAAGCAGCTCCTCTTCACAAATTGAAAGTAGTTCCTCCGTCGAAACGGATTTGAATTCTTCTTCAAGTGTCGCAAATGAAGGCGATACCTTTGTAGATGAACGCGACGGCACTGTTTATCGTTACGTGAAAATCGGTACGCAAACCTGGATGGCCGAAAACCTCCGCTATGCAAGTGAAGGTAGCCATTGCTACAATGACGATGAAACTTATTGCGAAAAGTACGGCCGCCTTTATGAATATTCCCCGTATTTGTGCCCGAGCGGTTGGCATTTGCCGACATTAGAAGAATGGGCGGTCTTGTTTGATGCTGTTGGCGGCAAGGATGTTGCTGGCAAGGCTTTACGCGCGGTTGGTGCGTGGAATGCGGCAGAATACCCTAAAACTGCTGATGACACTGATGCCTTCGGCTTCTCTTCGCTCCCTGCCGGTGTATATATCTTTGGTGACGAAGGCAATGCCGGTTTTTATTTGTCGCGCTCGCTCCCGGAGGGTGGCTTGGCTTCGATATCTGACGAAGCTGTTTACGATGTTGGCGTTATTGGCAATCAAGATGAAATCTATGAATCTAATGCCCTGATGACTACTGCGATTAGCGCAAGGTGCTTAAAGGATTAAAAATATTTCTTTTTAGACTTTGCTAAATTTGGGCGCATGGCAAAGCAACAGAAGATTTTTACGGTGCATCTAGGCTGCTCCAAGAACCAGGTAGATGCGGAATGCTTGATTACCGAGTTTTTGCATCTCGGTTTTAAGACTGTAGATAGCGCAGCAAAGGCTGATTACATTTTGATCAACACTTGCGGCTTTATTGAACCTGCAAAGGAAGAAGCTATCAATACGATTCTTGCTCACATTGCGGGCCGTAAAAAGAACCAGAAGATTATTGTTACAGGTTGCCTTTCTAAGCGCTATGGCGATGAACTCAAGGGGGAATTGCCTGAAGTGGATTACTGGGCAGGCCTTTACAAGCCGGGCGAACTTGTGCGTCAAATGGGCCTTACCCCGGCTGAAAGCTGTGCAGTTCCGATGCGCCAGAACCTTGGCGGATTTAAGCACCACGCTTATGTGAAGATTGCGGAAGGTTGTGAACGCCAGTGCGCCTATTGCGCCATTCCAAAGATTCGAGGCCGCCAGGTTTCACGTCCGATTTCTGAAATCGTCGAAGAAGCGCAGATGCTTGAAAAGTCCGGTGTCAAGGAAATCACGCTCATTGCGCAAGATACCACTTTTTATGGACGCGAAAAGAAATCTGTTGCTGGCGGCAATCTGAAGGACTTGTTGCGTGCGTTGCTCGATAACACGAACATTCCCTGGATTCGCATGCTCTATTGGTACCCGGCATTCATTGATGATGAACTTCTTGAAATGATTGCGAACGAACCGCGTCTTGTAAAGTATATTGACATGCCGATCCAGCATGCAAGCGACAATGTGCTCAAGCCGATGCTCCGCAAATATACGGCAAAGGAACTCCGCGACATTCTCTTGAAGATCCGTGAAAAGATTCCTGGCGTAACGCTTCGTACAACGGTGCTTGTCGGGTTCCCGGGTGAAACCCATGAAGACTTTGAACAGCTCATGGATTTGCTCAGCGAAATTCGCTTTGAACACCTGGGCGGTTTTGTATTTAGCCCAGAAGAAGGCACTCCTGTGATGGCCATGAAAAAGCTTGAGCCAGTTGCAGAATCCGATGCCCGCATGCGCCTTGATGCCGTGAACGAAATGCAAGAAGAAATCTGTGCCGAAAATGCAGAGAACATGATCGGCAAGGAAGTGACTGTGATTCTTGACGAAGTCGCCGAAGAAAGCGAGTTCCACTTTTATGGTCGCACCGAGGCGAACTCCATGGATGTCGATGACATTGTTCGCGTTGTAGAAGGCGATGGCGATGTCGGCACGTTCCGCAGGGCGATCGTCGTGGACGCGGGTCCGCACGAACTCGATGTGAAATTGCTTGACTAAATGCTAGAACGCTTCGCGCAAATAGACGGTGATGCCTATGTGCTTGCCGTCTATAAAACTCAGGTCGCCACGGGCGTACAGATTTTCTGAACGGTTGAGTGCAAGCCTGCCTCCAAAGCCGACTGAGTAATGGTAGTCGTCTCTGAAGAGGGCGCCAAAGTGCGGCCCCGACTGCAGCCATTCGCCAAAGATGGTTCCCGCAAGTCTCCAAAACAATGTCTTTCTGAATTCAAGTTGGTAAATCAAAACTTGAGTGTCATTCCATACGCCGGGATCTACGCCTCGGAATCTATTGGTGCCGTCGGAACCGGCAAGGTAGCCGAACGGAACGTCACCTCGGGATTGCTTCCACAAGACGCCAGCCGCTACCGAAGTGCTCCAGAATAGCGGCATGTAGGAACGGACATCGAGTTCTTCTGTATGGAATTTGAATTCGCCGCCAAAGAAGCGTTCTTCAAAAGAAACATAGCTGCCTAGAGTCGGCCAGTTTTTGTTATTGCGGTCATCGAAGACTAGTCTGTAGCCACCGGCGCCGAACGATCCGTCTCGACGGTCTTCTGTTTCTGTAAAGCCTTCTTTAAAATCGTTGTCGCGGTATTCCCCTTCAAAAACAACTCCGTAGCGGAACGGTATGCTTTTTGGAATGCCAAAGTTCATTTCAATCGGCAGGCGCCCTTTCAAAGAAAGTTGATCGTAATTTGCGATGGCTTCAAAATCGCCTTTTGTTCCACGCTCAAAGTACTTGCCTTGCCAACTGCTGATTTTGAATTCCGAGGGAATGTGCAAGTGATCTTGCAATAGGTAGAATTCCGGTTTGGTGCGGAACTGGTATTGGCTTTCTTGCGTGCCTATGGCTACAAAATCAATGGACGAAACTTGCGAGCCGCCTTCGAACGGCTTGAAGAACAAGATGAGCATGGCTCCGTACTGGATCTTAGTTTCTTCGGAATAGGCGGCGAAGGGGAGTGCCGAAAAACGCTGGAAATCATCGGCAACGCCTCTTGAGAACGAACTCAAAAAGGTGAAGGCGAAAATCGCGATTGCCAAGAAAGAATGTTTTTTTGTGAAGGACTTCATCTATCGTCTTTCGTTTCTTGCTTAAATTCAAGCGTTGGCAAAATTTCTTCGACAAAGGCCTTGACCCAGGTTTCGTTTGCGTTCAGGCATGGAACGCGCTTCAAACTTGTACCGCCTGCGGCTTTGTAGACTGCAGCTACTTCGTCATCGATTTCAAAAATGGTTTCCAGATTGTCGGCTGTAAAAATCGGGTTTGCGATTACGATTGGCTTGTGGGCTGCGCCAAACTTCTGCACCGTTTCGAACAGAGATGGGCCGAGCCATTTGCCCTTGCCGTATTTGCTCTGGTATGCGATTGTCGGCGTTACGCCGAGTGCTTCGCCTATTGCCTTGGTGCTTGCTTCGCAGTCGTCACGGTATGGGTCACCGCCCTTTTCTACACGCCAGGTCTGCAGGCCGTGCCATGAAATAATCAGCGTGTCGTCTGCGCTTAGATATGTCTTGATGGAATTAGCCACTTCGCGAACCCAGGCTGCATTGTAGCAAAAGCCCTCCGTAGTTCTGAGCCTGCCTTTGAAGTTGATTTTTGCTGCAGTTTCAATGGCTTTGTCGTTTGCTGCCTGCGTGGTGACGCCTGCGCGCTGCGGGTAGAGCGGGAGCACATTTACTGTATCGATTCCTTCTGCCTCAAATTCGTGAAGGGCGTCTGCGATGCTTGGCTTGCAGCCGTACTGGTAGGCAAGTTTTATGCTTGACCCGGGCAGCAGCTTTTTCACAGCTTGCAAAAACTGGTTGCTGTGAGTGACGAGCGGCATTTCCGTAAAGCCGTTTGCTGCAAACATCTTTTGGTATTTTTTGAATGAGGTTACTTTGCCTTTGGGCAAAATCATGTGCTTTAAAAGGAACTTCCAAAAGAAGAGCTTTTTGCCTAGCGTGTGCCAGTCCCCTAAAAATTCATAGAGGTATTCAGCACTACTTTCTTCTGAAAGTTCGGCTGGCGATCCCAGCTGCACCAAAAGTAAGCCTTCGTTTTCTTTCATATTGCAAATATAGAAAACAGAAGACAGAAAACAGAAGACAGAGAACAGAAGACAGAGAACAGAAGACAGTAGGAAGACGGAAGACAGGAATCAGTGACAGGAGTCAGAAGATGTAAGACGAAAGTGGGAAGAAACCAGAAACTAGAAACGCACTTTTACAATTTCCCTAACCTCTAGTTTCTAGCCTCTAATCTCTGAAACCCTGGAAATCAACATTCCCTAACCACTAGCCCCCTAAATCCTAGATCCTAATCTTTGTATATTTTCCCATTATGGCAGTGAAAGAACGCATAAAGTCTTTGATGAAAGCTCTGCAACAGGGCATTGTGGAACGTGATGTGTTTTTGCAGATCATTTTCCTTTCGATATTGACGAACCAGCCGATTTATATATTCGGCCGTCCAGGTTCCGGCAAATCCCTGTTGGTCAAGCGAGCAAAGCAGGCTTTTGCAGCAAAAAGAACTTTGAGATTCGGTAAGAGATTCCGAACCCTGCCAGATAAGCTCGAGGCTTTTGATCTTGTTTATTTTATGAGTTTTGACGGTAGCGATGAAGAAACTCGCAATGCCGCAAACATTGTGTTTCAGGAATTTGAAGATCGCCCAATCATTTTGAGCGGCTCTCGCCGTCCGGAATCGAATTTGAGCGAAGCTGGTGTAATCGATAGCATCAACATTTCACTTTCGTTGCCGGAAACTCTCAAGCCAGAATCCTTGAAGCAGCTTTTGTCTGCCTCTTTTGATGAAGAAGGCTATGATATTCCGGAAGAGCTGAAGGTCACTCCCGAAGAAAAGAAACTTTGGCTTTCTGAAATCAACAAGGTCACTATTTCTTCGACGGTCCTTGATTTGATTGGCCGTTTCTCTGCTGCCTGTGATGACGCCAGGATCTACGTTTCTGTGCGTCGCTGGAAAAAGTTCCTTCGCATGCTCAAGATGATTGCGTTCTGCAACGATCGCTCTCAGGTGGAATTGACCGACACGTTCCTGCTTGGCATGCCGATTTGGAGCCGCGCCCGCAACAATGCGGAGCTCAACGCCCGCTTTCTTACTGTGGTTGAAGAAATCATGCTGCAGGGCATTCCTGATGTCGGCAACATCGAGGAATCTTCCGTGCAACTCAGGCAGACTGCGGAACATTTGATGAATGCTTCCGATGACGTCTTCGACACGGTTGAATATGCAGGCGAACTTTGCCTCAAGCACACTATCAAAATTTCAGGCGAATCGTTCCCACTCTATGTGCCGGAACGCTATATCGGCACGCATGAATCGTTCAATCCGTACAACGAACTTCGCCAAAAAGAAAAGCATGTGCTCTGCAACTTTGAAGGCTCCACGGAATGCACTGTTTCCATCGATACAGTCGTGAAGGGCGTTGGGTTGCGCTCCTCTGCAAATGCCCCAGTCGGCAAGACATTCGAAAAATTCGCAAAGCTCCCGTCGCGCGTCCTGGAATTGAACAATCCGCAAAAGCAGCAGGAAAACCGTGAAGCCTTTGAAAACTTCCGCAAGTCCATTGACGGCTCCATGGAAAACTTTGCAAACGCAATGATACGTTTAAAGACAATCTACAAGGACTTGAAGTCCTACCCGGACGATCCGTTCTTCAACGCAGAATACTACGCCCGCATCCAGGCTTTGATCAAGAACAAGTTTGAGCAGGCAAGCGCCATGATTCAGCTACTCAAGGATGTTCGTTCCTTCATGGATGCCCCGCGTTATTAATTTTCCCCCTTGCCTTTAAAAAAGATCGGAATATAATTATGGTAGCTTTGAAATAAAAGCTGGTATGTGACGTATTCTGTCATAGCGGGGTGCTATATTTAGGTTAGAGGTTTTTATGAAGTTCATTCATACGGCAGACTGGCATTTGGGCAATTCAATGCACGACATCGATCGTAGCAAAGAATCTGAGGAGTTTCTTAAGTGGCTTAAGGGGCTGATCGTAGAAACGGGTGCGGAAGCGCTTGTTGTTGCTGGCGATATTTTTGATACCGTGAATCCGAGTATCGAGGCAAGAAAACAGTATTACCGCTTCATGGCATCTTTGCTTGAAACGAAATGCAGAAATATCGTTGTGGTTGGCGGTAACCACGATTCCGGCAATATGCTTGATGCTCCCAGTGAATTGCTCGATGCGTTGGATATTCATGTGGTTGGCTCGGTGAACAATCGTAAAATCGAAGATCTTGTGCATGAACTTAAAAACGACAGTGGCGAAACAATCGCGATTTGCTGTTCCGTTCCGTTTGTAAGGGATTTGGAATTGAACGACCTTTACAAGGACGCGAAGCAGGAATCTGCAGAATCGTTGCTTAAGCAACTCTATGCAGATGCATACGCCGTTGCTCAGACTATGCGAGGTGCTCGCGATGTTCCAATTATTGCGACCGGACATTTGTATGCCGCAGGGCTCAAGGGCAAGGATAATGAAGAATCGATGGATAGCGAATCTGGCCTTCGTGACATTGTCGGTTGCCTGGGGAACGTGGCCGTAGATACTTTTGGCAAGGATTTTGATTATGTTGCCTTGGGGCATATCCATTATGCAACGACTGTTGCGGGCAACGAGCGCGTTCGCTATTCCGGTTCTCCGTTTGTAATGGGTTTTGATGAGGCCAATCGCAAGCATGGTGTTCTGCTTGTGGATCTTGAATGTAATGCAGCTCCTGCAGTGCAGAGGCTTGACGTTCCAGAAACAATTCGCTTTGTGCAGATTTCTGGAGATTTGAATACATTGAAAGAAAAACTGCGCAAGCTGGAAACGGAACTTGGCAAAAATCCGATGCCGACCTATGTAGATGTAATTCTCGAGTCTGGCGATGCGGTCAACTTGAGTGATGCTTTGGGAGCTTTTGAATCTGGGAAATATTTTACGATAAAGCGTCATCGCTTCTCTAGGAGTTTGCTAAGGCAGTCGGGGAGTGCAGTCAAAGAGGTCGTAGGCTCTGTTGACCAGTATTCTCCGGAAGATTATTTCAAAATGCTCATAGCCTCTGATGAAGGCCTGGATTTGGACTCCCAGGATGCAAAGGATCTTGCAGAAAAGTATATGCCATTGTTCCGCGAAGCATTGGCTCTCGCCCCCTAATGCGGAGGAAGTGTAATGAAGATTCTGAAACTTAGATTCAAGAACATTAATTCCCTCGCCGGTGAATGGGAAATTGATTTTGAAAGTGCTGCTTTCAATGGCGGTAGTTGCATGTTCAGCATTGCGGGCCCCACCGGGTCTGGCAAAACATCTATTTTGGATGCAATCTGCCTTGCGCTTTATGGAAGAACGCCTCGTCAGGCCCGCATTAACAATGCGGGCAACGAAGTGATGACACGCATGACGAAGGATTGCTATGCCGAAGTAGTTTTTTCTTGCAATAGGGGGAAATACAAAGCCACATGGAGCCAGAACAAGACAAGGACAGGCTCGTTCAAGGCTCTTGAATGGCGTTTGGAAGAATTGGGCGGCGATGTTATTGCATCGATTTCGAATTCGAATAAAATCGAAGAAGAAATCAAAACATACATCAATTTGGATTACGATCAGTTCTCCAAGTCCATCATGCTTGCTCAAGGCAAATTCAGTGAGTTCCTGAAATGCAATGAAGCAGAACGCGCTGCAATCCTTGAAAAAATTTCTGGCGACCCGCTTCATAGAAAAATTGCAGTAGCTGTGCACCAGCTCTACGAAAAGGCTAATGAGGACGTGTCCAAAATAAAAGATCGCATAGGCAATGTGGAAGTATTGTCTAGCGAAGATTTGAATGCGTTGGTTGCAGAACTTGCGGAATTGAGTAAAGAAAGCGAGTCGTTGAAAAAAGAAATCGATTCACTGAACGTAATCTGCGGCTGGTTTGCCAAATTGCATGAATGCGAAATTGCAATTGAAAGTGCTTCGACTGCCTTGCGCAATGCCAGTGCTGCGAAGGACGCATTTTCAGAAGACGCTGCAAAGCTCAAGAGGGCATTGGATGCCCACGAAGTTGAAAGCGCCTATGTTGCGGTAAATGGTGTCCGTGAAAACCTGTCTAGGCTTGAAGCGGAACAGCAGGAGAAAGAAGCGCAGCTCCCTGCACTGAAAACGGTTGCCACAGAGGCAAAAGAAAATCATGCGAAGGCTCTTGAAAACTTTGCAAAGGCCAAGCAGGAATACGCTGCCGCAGAACCGCTCTGGAATGAAATTGCCGCACTGGATGTGAAAATTGCCACCGCAAGGGAAGCATGCGATAAGGCTAGTGCTGAATTGCTTGCCGCACAAGGCGATGTCGCTGAAAAACAACGGGGCATCGAAAAGTCCGAAGGCTCCATCGGCGAAATGAAGGCGAAGTATGATGCCGGTTCGCTCTATCTTGACGAACACAAAAATGACGCAGGCCTTGAAGCATTGCTCCCGCTCGTAAAGGAAAAAGTGCGCAATTACGGCGAGCAGGCGTCCAAACTTGTGAATGCAAAAAAGGCAGAAAAAAATGCTGCCGACGAATTTGCAACGTTTGAAGAAGGTTTGGCTTCGACAAATTCCGAAAAGCAGGCTGTTGACGCCTATTTGGCGGAGCATGCTGTTGATGAATCCTTGAATGCCCTGTTGCCAGAGATCAAGGTGAATGTTTCTGGAATGCTGAGCGCAGCAAGTGATATTGATGGGTTGAAATCGTCCATTTCTAGCAAGGCTTCTGAAATTGAACGCTACAGCGCCGAAATGCACAATCAGGACGCTCGCATTGCTGAATTGAAAAATCAGAAGGAAGATATCATCGATCAGGACATTCCGGTTGTTGTCGCGGAATTGCGAGGCCGTCTTGAAGAAAATCACGAATGCCCTGTTTGCGGTTCAAAAAATCACCCGAGTTGCGCCGCTGAATGTGCAACTGCCGAAAATGGTGCAAACGCGTTGAATGATTTTGCAACTCAGCTAAAGTCAATCAACGAAAAAATTGCAAGTGCGCAGAATTTGCGGAATGCCGCCGAAGCAAAGAAAAAGACCGCCGAAGATGCCTTTGCGGAATTTGAAAAATCGTTGGATAAAGATAAGGATTCGTTCAAAAAGCTTGTTGAACAGTTGAACGCTCAACTCTCGCCGTGGAAAAAATCTGTCGAAGACAATGCCGCTAGCGATGTTCTGGAACAGATTGTGTCTACGCTTGAGGCGTTGAACGCTGCGTACAGGCAGAAGAAAAATCGTTGTGAAGAGTTGACTGCTGAGTTGAATTCAGCAGCCGGCCACAAGGCTACCCTTGAAAGTGCAAGGCAGGTTGCAAATGCGGAAGTCTCTCGAATTGAGAGCGATTTGAACAAACTGTTCTCTGAAATTTCGGGCCATTTTGAAGCATGGTTCTCTAACATTCGTGCTGAAGATTTTGAAGCACTTTGCTTGGAACTGCAGAACAAGGCTGATAAATGGAAGGAAACCTTCAATGATGTAAATAGCCTCAAGACGGAATTGGGCGCTCTCGAAAGTAGCTTGGCTGAACAGAAAAAATCTTTGCAGGCCGCACAGGACCTTTGTGAACAGAAAAATGGAGCAAAGTCTGCTGCTGACGAAGCTTTTGCCGAATTGCGTGGCCAGCGTGCCGAAAAATTTGGCGAAAAGTCTGTCGATGACGAACGCAAGCTTTTGCAGCAGAAGCGCGACACCGCAGAAAAGCTGGAAGAAACTTTGCGCGCAAATGTGCAAAAGGCTGCAGAAGCGCAGAAGTCCGTTGAGACTGCCATCGAAACGATCTCGAGTAATATTCTTGAATCAAAACAGAAATGTGAAACGCTTCAGAATGAATTTGAAGCTAAACTGCGCGAAAAAGGTTTTGCAAGTGAAGCTGAGTTTGCAAAGGCCCGCCTTTCTGAAAATGAACGCACGCAGTTGCAAAATAGGCATGCCGAAATTGAACGCGATGTCGTTTCTACGCAATCGGTGCTTGATCAGGTTAGTGCAGAAATGCAGAAGCACAAATCCGGTTGTGCTTTTGACATGTCGGCAGTTTCTGAAGAAGAGTCGAAACTTTCTCTGGAACAAAAGATGGCACGCCAAACAGAAATTACGGTCGATTTTGCAAAAAAGAACCAGCAAAAGCAAAATGATGACGGAAACCGTCAAAAAATTGCTGGCCTCCAAAAGAATCTGGAAGAAAAGTGTGACTTGCGCGATCGTTGGCTCAATATGCAGAGGTGGTTCCAGGGGAATCGTGATAATACGCAGAATGGCGACAAGTTTGTCAAGTTTGTGCAAATCATCACGCTCAAGAATTTGCTCAAGATTGCGAATTCCCATCTGAACAAGATGTTCCCCCGCTACGAAATGGCGGTCATGCTCGATAAGGAAGGCAAGGAACTTCTCGATATTGAATTGATCGACCATTACAATAGCGATGAACGCCGCTCTGTAAGCAACATTTCCGGGGGCGAAGGCTTCCTGGTCAGCCTTTCTCTTGCGCTTGCCATGTCTTCCATTTCAAGCGGGAATGTAAGGATCGATTCCATGTTCCTTGATGAAGGTTTTGGCACGCTGGATGGCGTGAAGCTGCAGGAAACCATTGGCATTTTGGAACGCCTGCAGCAGCAAAATGGCAAAATGCTTGGCATTATCAGCCACGCCGATATCGTAAAGCAGGAACTTAGCCGCGTTTGCATTGAAGTGAAGCCGCTCGGTTCCGGGAAAAGCGAACTTATTGGCGCCGGAGTGACGCGCCTTGCGTAAAGGCTTGTGCCAGAAATTGGAAGTTCTGTAGAAATACAGAACTTTTTTTGTACGCTTTACCTTAAAAAAAGGTAGCTTCAAGGGGTATCAAGGAGATATTATGGCCCATATCCAGTTGCCGCCTTCAGGGGAAACAAAATCAAGATCAGAAGAAGCCATTTACCAGATTGCCTCCGCATTGAGCGATGATTGGTATGTCTGGATGAATCGTGAATTGGATTTCATGGTAAAGGGTTGTTCCATGCAGCGAGAGGTGGACTGCATACTTTACCACAAAAAGTTCGGGATGCTTGTTATCGAATGCAAGGATGGCAAGATTGCTTCCCGCTACGATTCTACCATGGGTTGCCAGATTTGGACGCAAAACGGTCATAAGATGGATAGGTCGCCTGCGGAACAGGCTCGCACGCTGACTCCGCCGCTGCACGATTTCTTTGGAGTCCAGTTTTTGTCGGTGAAGGACACGCGCGCCCGAGTGCGCGTGCAATGGGCGGCCTGCTTTGCGGATATGGAATCGGCAGAAAGGCTCCCGACGAATGAACTGCCGGCGGAGCGTCTGCTTTTGAAGAGTGATTTGCTGGATGTCGCTACTTTTGAAAGCCGCGTGATTAACATTTTAAACATGCCCGAAGTCAGCCATGGCGGTCATGCTTTCCCGAACGATATTTTGCGTGACGAATCGTTCGAAAGGTTGCTTCAATTCCTGGGTAGTTACGACGAACCGTCTTTATTGGAACTTTGGGATGTCGAAAATCGAGCCCGCGTATTGCCGACCTTGATGCAGGAAATGCTCATGGAATCCATACAGCGCAATCCGAAGGTGATGATAGAGGGTGTTGCCGGTTCCGGCAAGTCGATGCTGGTTCTTTGGGAAGCCCGTCGCCTTGCCAAAATGAAAATGCGCGTTGCGCTCGTATGCTACAACGAGCTTTTGGCCGATTCTTTTGAAAAGACCTTCAAGGATGAAAATCTTGACGAATTTATAGAGGTGCACAACTTTGCGAAGTGGTGCCAAAAGTATGTGACGCTTGCCAAGGTGCCGGGTGCCCCGCGCAAGGAGCCCAAGGAAGCCGCGGCTAAGAGTCTATATTACAATGAGCAGCTTCCGGAAGGATTCAAGGCCGCATTGCAGATTTTGCGCGATTCCAAAAAAGGAAAGAAGCGCCTCTTCGACGCCGTTCTGGTAGATGAAGGGCAGGACCTGATGTGCAGTTGGGTTGATGCCATTTTGCAGATGCTCGAATCCCCGGAAGAGGGGGTGGTTCGATTCTTCTGCGACCCGCGTCAGAAACTCTATTCCGGCAGAAACTGGAAGGAAAATGAAGCCCTCGCTAAATTCCCGGTGCTCGTGCTTTCGCGCGGCTACCGTTCTACAAAGAAAATTTTGGAATGGGTCCGCATAATGACCGGCATTACTGTGCCGGCCTACAACGACACTCCGACTGGCAAGGCTCCGACAGTCAAGCTTTACAAGGAACCGTCTGAACAAATAGCCATGCTTGACGAGTGCATAAAGAAACTGGAAGAGCAGGGGGTTGCGCGCTCTGACATTCTCGTGGTTTCCTTGCGCAGCAAGCGCCATTCCGCATTGCAGAATCTCGATGAAATGAAATACCGTTGGACAGATACGGGTGACCACAACCTGAGCGATCACCTGGTCAATGTCGTTTCGACGCACCGCATCAAGGGCCTAGATTCCAAGGTGGTCATACTGACTGACATGGAACGGAACCGCAATGCTCCAAACGAGCCGCACCACCAGTCGGCTACGCTCCTTGTCGCTGCGACCAGGGCGAAGTCGAAGTTGATAGTGTTCCGCCAAAAGTAAGGCTTGCCGTAAAGCAAAACGAAAAGGCTCCGCATTCGCGGAGCCTTTTGCGTCTGTAAAGCCAGATTACGAAGCGTTGTAGAGATCGGTGATTTCTTCGTCGTTGGCGTCGTACATTGCGAACTGGTTCACATGTGCGCGTTCGTCTTCGACGAGGTTGATCTTGATCTTGTTCTTGTATTCTAGGTAGTGGAACATCTTGCCCATGTCGCGGCAAAGGATGTCTACCATCGGTGTGCTTACAACGAGTGTAACTTCGCGGAGGCGGCCCTTGCTGCTTGCGCGGCCGAGCCAGCGGTCGATCATGCCGAGCGTTGCGTCCCAGCGGAAAATGTGGCCGTTACCGTTGCAGACTGGGCAGCGGTGGGTCTTTTCGGTAAGCAGGTTCACGCGAACGCGCTTACGTGTAACTTCCATGAGGCCGAACTGGCTGATTGGCGACGGGCTGATTGGAGCCTTGTCGCGGCGGATCGCTCTGCGGAATTCCTGGTACACTGCTTCGTTGTCGGCTTCGGTTTCCATATCGATAAAGTCGATGATGATAAGACCGCCGATATCGCGGAGGCGAAGCTGCTTTGCAATTTCATGGCAGGCGTCAAGGTTTGTTTCAAGAATGATCTTGCCCTGGTCCTTGCCATGAACCTTTGGTCCGGTATTCACGTCGATAGAGACGAGTGCTTCGGTCTGTTCAATGACGAGGTTGCCGCCGTGCTGGAGCGGAACCTGGCGCTGCAGGGTGCGAGCGTATTCGTCTTCGATGTGGAACAGTTCGAAAAGGCTACCGCTTGCGCTGGAGTGGTACTTGAGCTTGTTCACCTTATCCGGCGAGAGCACGCGCAAGTAATCGCGGATTGCGTCGAATTCTTCCTTGTCGTCCACAAAGACAGATTCCGTATTTTCGCTGAAGTATTCGCGAACGGTCTGTTCGATGGAATCGGATTCTTCGTAGATGCAGGTCTCTGGAGCCTGGGTTTCAAAGTTGTACTTTGTCTGTTCCCACTTGGCTTCAAGTTCCTGCATCTGGCGTTCGATTTCAAATTCAGATTCGCCAAGGCCGTTGGTGCGAACGATGTAGCCCACGTCGCGTGCCTTGTGGCGGCGGACGACCTTCTTCAATTCGCGGCGCTTGGCCGGATCGCGTTCCTTTTTGGAAACGCCAATGAAGTTGGTGCCCGGCATGCAAACGAGGAATCGGCCGGCAAAGCTCAGGTGCGTCGTCAAGCGGGCGCCCTTCGTGCTGATCGGTTCCTTGATCACCTGCACCATGATTTCCTGGCCTTCGGTAAGAATCTTGTCGATGGAAAGTTCTTCTGTTGCTTCCTCACCTTCATCATCGTCACCGAATTCCTTGCGAAGCTCAGCGTTGCGGTCGATTGCGTCGTCCTGGTGCAGGAACCCTGCCTTTTCCATGCCGATGTCAATGAACGCAGCCTTGAGCGCAGGCAGAACTTTTTGAACAACACCCTTATAGATATTGCCGAGAACGCGGGTCGAGGAGGTTGCCTCTACAACGAGTTCCGACAGCTCGCCGTCTTCCATGATGGCGATGCGCTTTTCATAAGGGGTCTTGCTGATCAAAATTTTCCGCTTGGTTGCGAGATATTTTGGTTGCATTAAAACTCCTAAGGTTCAACAAATGCGTGTTTCTTTGGGCGATCCCTAAAATTTAGAGGCCGCCGGTTGTGAAACTTTTTGGGGCCGTCGGCTATTGCCTAGAACCCAGTGCAGAAAATCTGCGCCCCTAAGATAGAATAATAGCTGCGACTTGGTTGTTGCAAGTTGCGGAAGAGGGTTGGTTATAAGTTGCGCGTAAAGTTTTGTAAACGAATTAAAGACTTTTGCTGTAAAAAAGACTGATGTTCGGCGCAAAATCCTAGTTCGGTTCCTTGAAGATGAAGTAGTCTTCGGGGTCGATTGCGTTACCGTCGTAGCGGATTTCGTAGTGCAGCACGGTGCCGGTGGCTCGGCCGGAATTGCCGACGACAGCGATAGGTTCGCCGCGCTTTACGCTTTTGCCGACTGGCACGAGGGTTTCCTTCAGGTGCGCGTAGAAAGTTCTAATGTGCGGTGCGTGTTCAAGCTTCAAGGTAACGCCGAAGCCGCGGTGCGTGCGCTGTTCCAGCACAACTGCATCGCCGGTGGCAAATACGGTGTCGCCAACGCTTGCCGAAAAGTCGATCCCCTTGTGCGGAAGAGTCTGTTCCGTGAACGGATCGTACAGCATTTGGTAGCGGTTCGTGATTGTATGCTGCCCCTTGAGCGGGTAAATGATTGGCAGAGACCTTGCGAATTTCTGGTTGTCTTGCAGAAGGTCGATCAGTTTGGTCTGGTGTTCCTTTACTTCGCGCAAATTTTCTTTGGCGGTCACGAGCGGCAGCTCGCCCTTGCGTGCCTGCATTATGTGGCGCATGGTCTTGTCGCTGAAGAGCGAATCACGCATGGCGTTTGTCTTTGAAAGTTCAGCCTTCGCGTTTTCGATTTTTTCGGTAGAGGCTTTGATTTCTTGGCGGAGCGCGCGGTTTTCCTGGTACACCTTGAAAATCTGCCTGTCAAAAATCAGCTGACTCACCTCGATTGGCGAAAACAGCAAAAAGCCCGCAACGGCAGCGCCGATGGCAAGCAGCGAAAGCACGATTCTCAAAAGGGAAATCTTGATGGTCTTGCCGGAATTGGATGAATCGCTAAAAAGGTGAACTTCAATTTTTTTCATAGATCAGAATATAGAAATGAGAGGACAGAAGGTAGGAGTCAGGAGTCAGAAAACAGAGGACAGAGAACAGAGTACAGAAGACAGAAGGAAGATGAAAGACGGAAGATGGAAGAATGAAATTATTAATTATTAATTGAACATTCAGATGTCAGCCTACAGCCGACAACACTGGAAAATAACAATCCTCTTTCGTCTATCGTCTTTCGTCTAACCCCTAACCCCTAGATCCTAAATCCTAGATCCTTATAAACTAATTCAGTCGACGGACATCAGCCTACAGCCGACACATTGGAAAATAACAATCCTCTCTCGTCTATCGTCTTTCGTCTTTCGTCTAACCCCTAGATCCTAAACCAACCTCTAGCCTCCCTTCAGTTTTTCTTCAAGCTCCTTTATGAGCAGCTTCTTTTCTTGAATGGCGCCAATGAGCTCTACAGTCACGGCATCGTCTTTCAGTGATTCGAAGTCTTGCTCTACGAGGGCGTTCAGCACGCGTTCGCCGAGCTGCTGGTAGCGCTTGGCCTGCTTGGCTTCTTCGTTTGCAAGGTCTATGCGCACCTTGACTTTGGAGGCACAGTTCGTTGCTGTGTTTGTAATAGAAGATTTTAGTTGCAGAAATGTGTCATTCAATGTAGATTTGGGCATGTTAACCTCAACGTTCGGTTTGTAAAATAGCTATTTTTGAAGCGTATAATTCAAGGAGTCCTAGAATGAGTAGAAAAGAACGTCGTCGCGATATGCGCAAGGCACAGGATTTTGTTCCTAAAAAGTCCAAAGCTCTTCCTCGTTGGGTAATTATTGCCCTCGGTCTGTTCGTCGCTTTGTTCTTCGTTGCCACGAGAACCATTCAATACTCCTAATACAATACAGAGGAAACAATGAAATTTCAAATTCAAAAGGCTGTCCTTCAGGAAGTGCTTTCCTCTGTGATCAGCGCAGTTCCTAACAAGGCTACTTTCCAGATTCTCAACAACTTTGCACTTCGCCTGGAAGGCAACTACCTCGAAGTAAGTGCAACGGACTTGGACCTTGGCATCAAGGTGACGGAAGAAGTTCAGGGCGAACGCGACGGTGCTATCATCGTCAACGCAAAGCGTCTTTCCGAACAGATCAAGAACCTTGTCGATCCGTCCATTTCTACAATCAGCTTCGATGTTCAGGACTTCCTCACGACTATCCGCTGGAGCGAACGCGGTAAGGCTACCATCACTGGCTTTGACGCCAGCGAATTCCCTCCGTTCCCGGAAGTTGAAGACGGCACGATCCTTCATGTGAGCGCAGCCGAACTCAAGTTCCTCATGGACAAGACCTTGTTTGCTGTTTCTACCGACTCCACAAGACTCGCCTTGAACGGTGTATTCTTTGAAGCACGCGACGGCAAGATCTCCATGGTTGCAACCGACGGCCACCGTCTTGGCCGCGCACATATCGACCAGCCGGAAGGCTCCGCTGTTACGCTCGATCACGGCGTCATCATTCCACCGAAGGTCTTGCAGCATGTCAGCCGCAACATCTCCGATGATGCCGATGTCGAAATCCGCATTTCCCAGACCCATGTGCTCTTTTTGAGCGAAAACGTGCAGGTCATTTCCAAGCTCATCGAAGGCCCGTATCCTAAGTACGAAAACGTCATTCCGGCTAACTTCGACCGCACAGTGCAGGCACGCACGATGGAACTTTTGAACAAGATCCGCTGCGTGATTTCCATGGCAAACGCTCGCACCCGTCAGATCCGTCTTCAGGTGGAAGACTCCTCTCTCGAACTTTCTGCCAGCGACCCGGAAGTAGGCGGCTTCTCTAACGAAGAACTTGCCGTTGCCCACGAAGGCGAAGGCTCCTTCAGCATCGGCTTCAACGGTACGTTCCTTTCCGAAATCCTCGGTATGTGCAAGACCGAAGAAGTCAAGCTCAAGATGACGACCCCGACCGGCGCTTGCATCATCGAACCGGTGGGCGAAGGCCAGAACTTCTCGTTCCTCCTTATGCCGCTCCGTTTGCTCGACGATAACTAATTTTAATTTATACGCAAAAAGGCTCGCCTTCGGCGAGCCTTTTTCATTCCCTGTCCCCTACTCCCATGTCTTCCTACATTCGCAAACGCATCAGCAAAAAAATTACCAAGGCCCTCTACGACTTCCCGATGATTGAACCGGGCGACAGGGTGCTCGTGGGCGCAAGCGGTGGCAAGGATTCCACTGCGCTCTTGATGGAGCTTTCGTCGCGCCTTGGCAAGCAGCTTTCGTTTGAACTTGCTGCGATTCATATCCAGAGCGATTTTGCAGACCCCGCCCCGCGCAATTTTTTGAAGCAGCTGGAGCAGGATTTGAATATTCCGTTTTTTTACAAGGACGTTGCCGTAGAGGGGCGCCTCAAGGAAGGCCACAAGCTGAGCTGCTACTGGTGCAGCACGCAACGCCGCGTGGAGCTTATCAAGTTTGCAAGGGAAAATGGTTTCAATAAGATTGCTTTGGGCCACCACCTGGACGATATTATTGAAACTTTATTCATGAATATCGTGTATAATGGCGAGTTTTCTGGAATGCCTCCGTATGTTCCGTACGAAAAGTACCCAATGTCGATCATACGCCCGCTCTGCTACTGCGAAGAACAGGAAATTATCGACTATGTGGACGAGGCTGGCTACAGAAAGTACACATGCACCTGCGAATTTTCTAAAAATAGCCACAGAAAGCACATCAGAAAAGAAATAGAAGCGTTGACTGGCGGCAGTTCCACCCTCAAAAGGAATATTTTTGAGAGCATGCGGAACATAAAAATGGATTATTTGCCAAAAAAATGACATTTTTTATTAAGGAATGCGCACTTTTTGTTTGCATTGTAAAAAAAATAATATAGATTTCGTGCGAAACTAAATATTTAGGAGTCCTGAACCATGAAGCTTAAACTTTTGGTAGCTGCCGCTGCATTGTGCGCAACGCAGTCTTTTGCTATTATCGGCCTCGGTTTCCACTATGCCCCGGGCTTTGGCACCTCCTTGGATGGCGCTCCCCAAAAGGTTCCAGTCGCAAGCGTTGACAATCCGGTCCCTGGCGAACCGGCAACAGCGATTAAGTTCAATCATCAGGATTTTAGCGGCACAATGCAGGGCTTCGGTATTAAGCTCTGGGTTGATATTCTTCCATTTATCGATGTTGAAACAACTGTCAATATCCAGTTTGGCTCCTATGATGCAAGCCTTTGGGTCGAAAAACAGGAAATCCCACTTGAAATTGAACTTGGCGGTACTCCGTTCGGCAAGGCCAACCCGAAGTTTGTCGTGATGAATGGTGACTTGTCCATCACTTATCCAATCACTTTTCTCCCGATTATCCGTCCGTACATTGGTGGCGGTCTTACATACTACATGAATTCCTTTGTGTTGAATCAGGACTTTGTTAAGGGTGTTATTGGCGATGTCGCAAATGACCTCAATGATATTGTCAACACGGAAATCACTTCTGACATGACTGTTGAAGAAGTGGAGAAAATCCAGCAGAAGAAGATGAAAAAACTTCAGGACGCTGGCGAAAAATTGAAGCAGAATGTGCAGGACAAGGCCTTGGACGAAGGCTTGAAGACTAGCATCGGCGGACATATCCTTGTCGGTATGCGCGCAAAGCTCCCGATTATCCCGATTGCCGCCTACGCTAACTACAAGTATTATATCGGTGGGGATTTTGCTGAAGAAATCAATTTTGGCCGCCATGCTGTTGAACTTGGTATCGGTCTTGCTATCTAATTGTTAAAGGGGTTTGGAAAATGGTTCCACAAACAGAAATTTTGATTGTTGAAGATGAACTTGCCATTGCGGAAGGTCTCGTGGACCTTTGCGAAATGAATGGCTACAAGGTAAAGCATGCTGCCGATGGCGAAACCGGCCTTGCAGAAGCTCTTACCGGCAAGTACAGCCTTGTTCTTTTGGATCTTATGCTCCCGGGGCTCGACGGCTTTACCGTTTGCGACCGTATCCGCGAAAAGGACAAGAATCTTCCGATCATCATTCTTTCTGCAAAGAACTCTGACGAAGATATCATCAATGGTTTGAAGTACGGTGCCGACGACTATGTCGCAAAGCCGTTCTCTGTGCCGATGCTCCTGGCTCGCATTTCTGCTGTGCTCCGCCGCAGCCGCCAGACCCTCGAAGGCGATGGCAAGCTTGTTGCCGGAAACCTCCGCATCAACTTCCGCGAATACGCAGGTACTCGTGGCAACGAACAGTTGCAGTTTACGCGCAAGGAAGTCGAAATCCTTGAATACCTGTGGAAGAACCGCGACCGCGCCGTTTCTCGTGCTGAACTTTTGCGTGAAGTATGGGGCTACGAGAATGCGGAATCCGTAGATACCCGCACGGTCGACATCCACATAACCAAGCTCCGCAAGAAGATAGAGGACGAACCGTCCCATCCGCAGCTGCTTGTAACATTCCGTGGCGAAGGTTACCAGTTCTGCACAAATCCGGAGTAGTCGGCGCGCAGTGGTCTAGGCCCTGAAAGTCTTTAAGCACCTTTTTGAAGCTTTGCTCGAAAGGTGCTTTTTTTATCTTTGTGTTGTCTCTAGTTTTTTGGAAAGTTATGAATACTCAAAAATTCAAGTATGTATTTATTGCGATTTTCATTGCGATTGCAATCCCTGTGGGGATTTTGCTTGAACGCTCCTATTCCTATTTGCAGAAGGCGTCGCAATACGCCTACAGGGAACATGCGTACTTGCTTTTGGAAATGCTCAACCAGCGCATTTATGCAGACCTTTCCGTAGAAGAGGCCCGTTCGTATTCTGACTACCGTTTTATTCGCACCGTGCCTGTTTTGGGTGGTGAAGAAGTTACGTTCTCGCCGCTTGCCGAACTTGGCTACAAGAGCCAGTATCCAGGCTTTGTCGGTTACTTCCAGTTGTTCTCTGACGGTTCCGTGCAGACCCCGATCTTGCCGGATGGCTTTCTTGAAAACATCCAGATGGATGACCGCAAGCTGCGTGAAGCGAAGCGCGATTCCCTGAAGAGCATTTTGACGAAGATGGATGTGCGCGTGAATCCGTTGCCCGATAGGGCAGTGCTTGATTCCGGAAGCGGCATCCTGAATAGAATTTACAAGCAGGATTTGCAGCTTGCCCGCTCCAAGATGAAGGAAAAGCCGAATGCGTTTTCTGCGCGCATAGAGGAAAGCTCGCAAAAGGAAACCTTCATTTTTGATGTGGAATCTTCGAAGATCCATAAGCTTGCAGCAAAAGCGGATGCCAACTTGGCCGTTGTGCAGCTGGAACCCTTCCAGGCGATGTTCAACCAGGAATACATCGTGTTCTACCGCAATGTGACACGCGGCGGCGAGCGCTTTATTCAAGGCTACATCGTGCGGCTGAAGGAATACTTCAAGGCGATTGTCGATAAGGAAAATGTATTTGACCCGCAGGAGCAGAACCTCTATATTGAATTTGCTTCGCATACATCGTCTTATTCCGTGCTTGGCGTAAAGCCTTGGAATGCCCATTTGATTTTTGAAGCTACGCTCCAGCACCCGCTCGACGAAATGCACTTCAATGTGTACCTGACGCAAGTGACAAGTTCCCCGGGTGAGCGCATGGTGATTTTGCTTGGCCTGCTCATGCTTGTTGCCGTGGCAGGCGGCCTGTATGGCCTGTATCGCCTGATGACTAGCCAGGTGGAACTTTCGTTCAAGCGCCAGAACTTCATTTCTGCAGTCAGCCATGAACTCAAGACCCCGCTTACCGCCATTCGCATGTATGCGGAAATGCTCCAGAATTCCTGGGCTGCGAGCGAAGAAAAGAAGCGCAAGTATTATGACCTGATCGCCTCCGAGACGGAGCGCCTTTCTCGCCTTATCCAGAATGTGCTCAATCTTTCGAAGCTCGACAGAAACCGCTGGAATGTGCAGATCCAGAACGATAATCCTAAACGCATTCTGGACATGTTCGTTGCAACCTATGGCAAGAATATCGAAAATCACGGTTTTGATTTGACTGTGAGCTGCGACCCGTGCAATGTGTCTATCCCGATGGATAAGGACGCCGTGATGCAGATCCTTATGAACCTTGTGGACAACTCGCTCAAGTTTGCTGCCAATGCCGGCTACAAGATGATTGAACTCAAGCTTTCTGTAAGCGCAAATGACATTTACTTCTCTGTGCGCGACTACGGTCCGGGCATTCCGCAAAAAGAAATGAACAAGGTGTTCGACGAGTTTTACCGCGTCGAAGATGAAATGACCCGCACTACAAAGGGTACCGGTATCGGCCTTTCCATGGTAAAGAAGCTCTGCTCCCTTACAAATATGAAGATCGAGCTCGAAAATGCGAACCCTGGGCTGCGTACTAAAATTCATTTTACATCAATTTCACTTCAATAATGGTTCATTCATAAATCTCTTTGCTAAATTGGGTTTATAAGTGAGGTCCTTATGACAAAAGACGATATTATCAATAATCCGAGCCAATACGATCTTTCCATTGAAACTGTTGGCGAAGGCACGCTGCAGTCCCCGATGTCGGGAGTGCATTTTGTTGACGACTCCGATAGAGTCGCCCTTACGACAGATGTCAAGACTTTGCAGAAGCTGACAGCTGCCGGCATGAATGTGCCGGATCTTGAAGCCGCCGGACCTCGCAAGACCATTTTCCACGACCCGGCATGGACCCGTGCTGCAATCATTACCTGTGGCGGCCTTTGCCCGGGCCTTAACAACGTGATCAAGAGTATCGTTCATGTGCTTTGGTTTGACTACGGTGTTCGCAACATCTTTGGCATTCCGTACGGCTATCGCGGCTTGAACCCGGCCTATGGCTATGCTCCGGTCAACCTTACCCCGGATGTTGTCGATGCAATCCAGGAAGATGGCGGCACCATTCTCGGTAGCTCCCGTGGCAACCAGGACGAAAAGGTGATGGTCGATACGCTCATGCGCCTGAACATCAACATGCTCTTCTGCATTGGTGGTGACGGTACGCTCCGCGGCGCACGCGACATTGCTAAGGAAGTCAAGCGTCGTAAGCAGCCGATTTCTGTGATCGGCATTCCTAAGACGATTGATAACGACTTGAACCTTGTGGACCGCACATTCGGTTTTGAAACCGCAGTTCTTGCCGCCACCGACGTTATTACAAGCGCACACACCGAAGCTAACGGCGCCTACAACGGCCTTGGCCTTGTAAAGCTCATGGGCCGCGATTCCGGCTTTATCGCAGCATACGCTTCCCTTGCTACGACGACTGTGAACTTTTGCCTTGTGCCTGAAGTGCCGTTTGAACTTGAAGGCGAAAAGGGTCTTTTCAAGGCTCTTGAAAACCGTTATGACATGGGCAAAAAGCATGCCGTGCTCGTTGTTGCAGAAGGTGCTGGCCAGCATTTCTTTGAGGGCCAGCAGGAACGCAAGGACGCAAGCGGAAACATTTTGAAAAACGATATTGGCGAGTTCCTCCACGAAAAGATCAAGGCTCACTTCAAGGCGGCCGGCAAGGAAATCAGCATCAAGTACTTTGACCCGAGCTACATGGTGCGCAGCATTCCTGCCAAGGGCACCGATGCGATTTTCTGCTTCCAGCTTGCTGAAAACGCAGTGCATGCCGCCATGGCCGGCAAGACCAACATGGTCGTGGGCAGCATGAACAACTCGTTCACGCATGTGCCTATCGACTATGCCGTAAGCGAACGCAAGAAGATTGATCCGAGCGGCGCACTGTGGCATGCTGTGCTTGGCTGCACGCGTCAAAACGACTACTTCTCTGGCAAAAAGAGAAAGTAGATTGAAGCTGCGGGAACTAGGGTTTGCTAGTTCCCTGCTTTCCGATAATTTGGTAAATCCTGGTAACGCTTTGCGTTGAGGTTCAATATATGCTGAAAAAAGAAGAAAAAATTCTTATTAGAACTGCTTTAATGGAATATCGTAATTTGCTCTTTAAGGCATTCCACGGTACCGACGAAGAAAAGGCCCGCATCGCACAGCTCAACAAGCTGCTCCAAAGCTGGAAGGTGTAGAATTAAGGATCTAGGGGCTAGGGGTTAGACAAAAGACGAAAGACGAAAGACGAGAGAGGATTGTTATTTTCCAGTGTTGTTGGCAGTAGGCTGATCTCTGTCGACTGAGTTGGTTATTAGTTGTTGGTTATTAGTTACTAACTTCTGTCTTCCGTCTTCCTACTGATTCCTGATTCCTGACTCCTGTCACTGACTCCTGATTCCTACTTTCCAGCCCTTGGCGCTGTAGTAAATACTTGCCTCTTGCATTTTTTTAATATAGTTTCAAGCACATGAGATGCTTGATATTGCTATTGCTTTTTGTCGTGGCCTCTTTTGCTGCGGCGAATGAATTACCTGCTACGGCAACTCCGCAGCAGGCGCTGCACTTTGCCGATTCCTGCTACAAGCACAGGGCCGACGGAGCCAATGGAGACAAGGCGAACAGGGCTCGCATCGACAAGGCGATTGCCGCATACCGCTCCATATTGAATGACAAGGAGCTTGGCGAAGCCGCCGCCCTCGGTGTTTACAAGGCGGAATATTTTAGAATCCGTTTTGCCTGCAAGGGCAAGGAGGAACGCGAAAAGTTTGTCGTAAAGTTGAAATTGCTTGGCGACACGCTGCATGCGCGCTACCCTAAAAACAAGCAGCTCACGAGCCTCTATGCAACCGTATATTCCATGTGGGGCAATAATGCCGGGGCACTTGCTTCCGTGAAGAATGGCGTTGCCGGCCGTGCCCGCGATTTGGCCGACAGTGCCGGTGACTACCAGTTCCTTGGTCGCGCCCATGCCATTTTGCCGTATGTGCCGTTTGTGCTTTCTTGGCCAGACAAAAAGCTTGCCGAAAAGTATTTGAACATGGCCGTAAAGCAGAATCCGAAGGATCCGTACAACTATTACTTTCTGGCCGATTTTTTTGCCGAAGAAAAACGTTATGACGAAGCTAGAAAGGCTATTGACAAGGGCCTTGCGTTGCCCGTGCGCAAGGACTTTACGCTTGAAGACAAGCGTGCCCGCTGGCACATAAAGGAAGTACAAAAGAAGCTGAAGTAAAGCTACTTTGGCTCTGTAGACAAAGGCGTCCGGAGGTTCACCTCCGGACGCTTTGCGCAGGAAATGAAAATCCTGCATCTAAACAGTATGCGTTCTGTTTTACTTTTGAGCCTGGATTGCTGTGAGGGCGATTGTGTAGACGATGTCTTCCACAAGGGCACCACGGCTAAGGTCGTTTACTGGCTTTGCAAGGCCCTGGAGCATCGGACCGACTGCGATAACATTTGTTGCGCTGCGCTGTACTGCCTTGTAGCCGATGTTGCCGGCAGAAAGGCTCGGGAACACGAATACGGTTGCCTTGCCTGCAACGGCGCTGTTAGGAGCCTTAAGGCAGCCTACGCTCGGGACTGTTGCTGCGTCGTACTGGAGCGGGCCATCGATTGCCATTTCTGGGCGGGCGGCCTTTGCAATTGCAGTTGCTTCCTTGACGAGGTCTGCGTCTGGGCCCTTGCCGCTGTTGATCGTGCTGTAGCTGAGCATTGCTACGCGGCTTGGAAGGCCGAATGTCTTGGCGGTGTCATCGCACTGGAGCGCAATGCCTGCGAGTTCTTCAGCGGTCGGGTTCAAGTTGATTGCGCAGTCGCCATAGACGTAAGTCTGGTCTGGCATGCACATGAAGAATACGGAACTGACGGACTTGACGCCTGGGGCGGTCTTGATGACCTGAAGAGCTGGGCGGAGCGTGTCTGCGGTGGAGTGGATTGCACCGCTTACGAGGCCGTCAACTTCGTCCATCTTGAGCATCATGGTGCCGAGCATGACATTGTCAGCAAGTGCTGCCTTTGCCTGTTCTTCGGTCATGCCCTTGGACTTGCGGAGTTCCACGAGAGTCGGTACATACTTTTGTGCAGAGGCTTCGTTGACTTCGATGATTTCGAGGCCGGCCGGAATGGCGAGGCCGAGCTTTGCTGCCGTTGCCTCGATTTCGTCGCGCTTGCCAAGAAGGACAGGAACTGCGATCTTGCGTTCGAAAGCAAGGATTGCGGCCTGAATGGTGCGCGGTTCTGCACCTTCCGGGAGAACGATGCGCTTTACATTTGCGCTTGCCTGCTTCAGGAGGTTTGCGCGGAATTCTGCCTGGGAAATCTTGTGTTCCGGAGCAACTTTCGCAAGGTCTTCAGCAAGTTTTGCACTTGCGTCTGCCGGGGTTGCTGCGAATACTACGCGAACGCGTGCGTCTGCAAGTTCTGCTGCTGCAAGTTCTGCGTCTTCTGCGTTGCCAGTTGCAAGAACTACGCTTGCATCAAGTGCGAGGGCGAGAGATTCGTTCAGCTTGCGGGCAAAGCATGGATTTTCTGGAGTTTCTACGCCGGTGACGATTGCGATTTCTGCGCCTTCGGTCTTTTCGAAAAATTCAAGGACTTTGTTTTCCATGACAACCGCAGCGTTGCCCTTTGCAAATTCCTTTTTGGCGTGTGCAATGCACTTTTCGCAGAAGAGCGTTGTGCTGACTGCCTTGCCGGACTTTTCTGCTGTTGCGAGCATGTTTGCTGCGACTTCAGCAGCCTTGGAATCTGTTCCCACAGGAACTACGAGATATGTACGTTTCATTTTTTTGTGCCTTTGATAAAAATCAACTCTTCATTTAATAACTTACAAAAATAAAATAGATATTGAATACGGAAAAAAGTTGTGCATGGCAAAAAAGTGTTTGTTTTTCTGGTCATTAGTCACTAGTTGTTAGTTACTAACTTCCGTCTTCCTACTATCTTCAGTCCTCTGTTTTCATGGCTTCGCCATAGAGGCTACTCATTCGGATAATGAAAAATAAACAAGTTTATTTTCGCTATCCTCATTTCGGGCGCATTCATGGCTTCGCCATAGAGGCTATTCGCTCGCAAAATGTTTATGCTAGCATACGCTTTGTTCGCTTCGTGCGCGTTCTTTCTTGCATCTGATTTTGTCATTACGAGCAACGCGAAGTAATCCAGAATGCAGCCCTGGATGGCCGCGCTTCGCTCGCCAAGACACGGTAAGCTACAATTTCTTCAGTCTTCCGTCTTATGTCTTCCTATGTCTTCTGTCTTCTGTTTTCTGTCTTCTTTTCAGTCGACATCCTACAGCCGACAGCCAACTAATTCCTGACTCCTCTCACTGACTACTAATTTCTATCCTCATTTTCTGCTTTTTTCAGCTGGTAGCAGAGGCAGCCGCGGCTTATGCCCAGTTTTTTGGCAGCGCGTGCCTTGTTGTTGTGGCATGCTTTTAGCGTTTCTAGCAAAATGTCGATTGTTGGCGTTTTGCGCCTTGAGCTTTTAGGCTCTTCAAAGTTATACTGCACGCTTTCTTCCGAGAGCAGCGAATGGATTTTGATGTTGTTGTCTTTGAGCAGGTGGTAGCGCTCCAGAACGTTTTTCAGCTGTCGTATATTGCCTGGCCAGTCAAAATGTTCTAGCGCTTGGATTTCTGCATTTGAAAGAGGCTTACGATTGTCGCAGTATGTGCTTTCTTGCGAGATGCGTTCCCACAGGTCGTTTGCGATGCTTGCAAATTCGTCCAGGCGCTCGCGGAGCGGCGGCACCCTGACCGGGAAGACGTTCAGACGAAAGAACAGGTCTTCGCGAAATGTGCCCTGTTGCACAAGGCGTTGCAAGTTGCGGTGCGTTGCGCATACCAAACGGAAGTTTACGGCGACCTCCTGGTGAGCACCCACTGGGAGAACCTTCTTTTCTTGCAGAATGCGCAGGAGCCTAGCCTGGCTTTGCAGGGGGAGTTCTCCGATTTCGTCGAGAAATAGTGTGCCGCCGTGTGCTGCCCGGACTACGCCCGGTCGGCTCGTTACTGCGCCGGTGAATGCTCCGCGTTCTGCTCCCTCTAAAATGCTTTCTGCAAGCGTTGAGGGTATCGCTCCGCAGTTGAGCGCAATGAAGGGGCCTGCACTTCGGGGGCTCTGCTCGTGCAGGCTTCTTGCAGCGACTTCCTTGCCGACTCCAGACTCGCCTAGAATCAGTACAGGGATGTCGGAACGCGCGGCGATTTTCAATAATTCTTTAAAATTTTGCATACCATGCCTTAAAAGAAACTTCATTTTGATTAGAAACGCTTTTTTCGCAATTTTAGGCAGTGTTTTATTGCTATTTTTACAAAACCCCGGTAAAGTTTACAAACGGGGTCTAATTTTCAGGTGGCTGGCTCTAGATTTGTAGGCTTGGGCTGAATGGTTCAGAGTTGAGAGATCGGGCGGCCCGAAGGATAAAAATGTCTAGAATTGTATGTAAGTTCGGTGGCAGCTCCGTTGCTGATGCTGGCCAGTTCAAAAAAATCAAAGATATCGTTTCTGCCGACCCGAAGCGTCGCGTCGTGGTTGTCTCTGCCCCAGGTAAGCGCAACCCGAAAGAAACCAAGCTCACCGACCTTCTTTATTCCACATTCGACCTTGCTTCCAAGCACCTCGACTTTTCTGAACCGTGGAACTTGATTCGCAACCGTTACCTTGAAATCTGTGCTGACCTCGGCTTGAATACCAAGGTGAACGAAGACCTCGACGCTCTCGAAAACCAGCTCAAGAACGATGTAGAAAATGTGACTACAGACTACCTCGTGAGCCGTGGCGAATACTTGAGCGCCCGCGTGATGGCAGAATATCTTGGTGCCAAGTTTGTAGATGCGTACCCGATCATTTCTTTTGACGAAAAGTATCGCATTTCTTCTGCAAGCTACGAAACAATTGCAAAGACTCTTTCTGACGAAAATGCACTCTACGTGCTTCCTGGTTTCTATGGTTCCAACCTTCGCGGCGAACTCAAGACCTTTAGCCGTGGTGGTTCCGACATTACCGGCGCTATCCTTGCAAATGCAATCGATGCCGAAAAGTATGAAAACTGGACCGATGTTTCTGGCATGCTCATGGCAGACCCGCGCATCGTCGAAAATCCGCTCCCGATCGAATATGTGAGCTATCGCGAAATTCGCGAACTTGCCTACTCCGGCGCAAGCGTTCTTCACGACGAATCCATTGCTCCTTGCCGTGCAAAGAAGATTCCTATCAACATCCGCAACACCAACCGCCCGCAGGATCCGGGTACCATCATTGGACCTACTCCGGAATCCACCAAGCTCGCCATCACTGGCGTTGCAGGCCGCAAGGGCTTCTCGATGATCTACATCGAAAAGTCCATGATGAACAAGGAAGTTGGTTTTGGCCGTCGCGTGCTTGCAGTCCTTGAAGGCGAAGGCATTCCTTACGAACTTTGCCCGAGCGCAATCGACTCCATGAGCATTGTCGTAGATACCAAGCGCCTTGAAGCTGTCGAGAACACGGTGATCGAAGACCTTTCCCAGCAGATGCACCCGGATCGCATCAAGATCTTCAAGGGCATTAGCCTTATCGCAACGGTTGGCCATGGCATGACTAACAAGATCGGCGTTGCCGCAAAGCTCTTTACCGCTCTTGCAGACAACCAGGTGAACGTTCGAATCATCGACCAGGGTTCTTCGCAGATCAACATCATCACCGGCGTTGACGAAGCTGATACCGAAAAGGCTATCCGCTCCATTTACAACGCCTTCGTGAAGTAGTGGCAAAACGCAAAAGAAAACCGCTTTCGCGCTCACAGATGATGAGCGCGATTCACTCAAAGAACACGACGCCCGAGCTTTTGGTGCGTCGTGCTCTTTTTAAATTGGGGTTCCGCTACAGGCTGTATCGTAGGGATCTGCCTGGCTCGCCGGACCTTGTGTTGACTCGCTACGGAGTCGCCATTTTTATCAACGGCTGCTTTTGGCACCAGCACGGCTGCAAGTTTACGAGCCGCCCCAAAAGCAATCAAAATTTTTGGAACAGCAAGTTCACAAACAACATTGTGCGCGACATGAAGGTGCAACATGAACTTTTGCTGCAGGGCTTTCGCGTAGCGTGCGTATGGGAATGTTCCGTCGCTGGCAGGGGGAACATGCCTACGGAGCAAGTCATTGAGCGCCTCGCCGCATTCATCAAGGGCGACGAGGAACGCATTGAAATCTAGATTCCCTTAAAGAAATCGCATTCGTCGTCGTTGCATTGTTTTGCAATGGCCGAGCGCATGTTCAAGTGGAACACGTGTGCAATTTCTCTTGTTTCTTCAGAACCGTAGATTTTTGTTTTGTGAGCAACGCCGAGCCTTGCCAGAGCCTCGTCCATCATGGGGGCGTGGGCTTTCAAAAAGTCGTAGTGCCCGCTCATTACATAGCAGGGCGGGAAAGCGGCCGTTATGCAGTCTATGGCATTCAATAGCTTTACGCCTTCGCTTACGCGTTCGCCGAACATGTCCTGCATTGTATCTACGCGGCGGCCAGCTTCCTCTGTAAGGTCATAGACGCCGCAGTTCAGCGCGAGTGCGCGTGGCTTGAAATTTGCGACGGCGAGTGTTTTACCTGCAAAGGCTTCCACCTGTTTTCTATAATCGGGATTTATGCAGAGGGCGGTGTAGAGTGCTGCGTAGTTTGCTCCGGCAGAGTCGCCGAGCATAAAGATGCGGCTTGTGTCCAGGCCGTATTCTTCGGCATGCTGCAATACCCATTCGATGACCGCATTCGTGTCTTCTAGCGCTGCCGGGAACTGGTATTCCGGAGCGAGCCTGTAATTGAAATTGACGGTTGCAAAGCCGCGGCGCGCAAGGTCCATCAGGTAGAACTTGTACACTTCCTTGGAGCCATATACGAAGGCACCTCCGTGCACCGAAATGATTACGGGGAGCTTTTCTGCTACGGTGCCTGGCTTGTACAGATCAAGGGTCGTCCATTCCCCGAAACCGCTGTACGGAATATTTTTGAATGCCTTGACTTCGGCTGGTTCCACCAAGCCCTCATCGCGTTTCAAGTCGGCGGCGAGCCAATCGACTCTGTACTGTTCACTGGTTTTGGACATATAGCTTCCCGGAAAAGGGCTTGAAAAATGGGTACAAAAAAAGTCCCGGGTACCGGAACTTTTAACTTAGTGGTCGATATTGGATTCGAACCAATGACCTCTGCCGTGTGAAAGCAGCGCTCTAAACCAACTGAGCTAATCGACCTTGCGAAGCCAAAGATATAAAATCAATGGTTTGCCGTCAAGGGATTACAGATACTTATCTTCGGCTTTCTTGAGAATGTTCAGGAATTCTTCCGGGGTCTTGGAATCAATCAAGTCCTGGCGCACGGAACCATCGGCTAAGAGGCGGCTGACGGAGGAGAGGGCCTTGAGGTGCGGTCCGACTGTGTTTTCTGGGCTCACGATGAGAATCAGGAGGTTTACGTCTTCGCCGTCGAGGGAGTCGAATTCGATGCCGTTCTTGACGGTCGCTGCGGCGATGCACATGCGATCGACCTTTTCCACTTTTGCGTGCGGGATTGCGAGGCCACAACCGATACCGGTGGATCTGGACTTTTCGCGGGCGAGGACGGCGTCAAGGATGTCGTCATGATCCTTAAGCTGGTAGGCGCTGCAAAGGGCATCTACCATTTCGTTCAATATGCTTTCTTTGTCGGTGGAGCTGGAGTTGATAATGATGCTGTTGTCGACAAATCTATCAGAAAGATGCATAAAATAAGCCTCTGGAAATAACGATAAACTCTATGTTAGCAAAATCTACACAAAATGTTCCAAGTTGGAATGCTTTTTATTCGCTAAAATCAAAATTTTTACCCAAAATTTCAAAAATGAGTGATTCTGATGCTGTAGATGGCAACTTTTTGAGGATTTCTCGCATTTTTGTTACAGAAATTTGGCCTGGAACATTCGATTCGCCAAAGGAACCGTAAGATAAGTTGCCTCCCTTTTGGAGCGTCGCGATGCGGCTGGCTTGGCCGGTTTCGCCCATGGCGAAGGCGGAACAGTACTTGAACTTTTGGGAATTTCGCTTTAGGAACCTGTAGAGCGGGGCCGTGTCGCCGAGTTCTACGCTCATGGCGGCGATTTTTATGCCGCTTGCGTTCAGATACTGCGCTATCTGCACGAGGCTGTCCATATCTTCGTCGTCGGGGATGCCGGTAAAGTCGTGCGTAGAAATTATTAAGTCAACATCCTTGGATTTGGCGAGGGCTTGCACGCGCTGGAACTGGTCTACATGGTTGTATTCGATGTCCAGTATGTTTGGAACCTCGGCTTCTGCAAGGATTGCCTTCCATTGGTTGAGGCGTTCTGGAGCCTTGCTGTTTTCGAGCTTGCCGCCGTCTTCGGCAAGTCGTATGGTACCGAGTTGCAGTTGTTTTGGAGCAGCCTTGCGGAGCCTTGCCGAAATGCCGGGCCAGGTCTTAGTGTCTTGGAACCAGTCGTAACGGATTTCTAATATGTCGCATGTGGCAACGGCGTCTGCGATTTCTGCGTTGCCTTTTTCAAGATCGTTCAATATATCCGGGCCTACAAGCCCCACAATATTCTTGTATTCCATATTCACAAAGTAACAAAAGCAAAGGTGCTTGGGGAAGATGCTAATGAAAATTGAGCAGATAAGCGTCTAATTTTCTAATTTAATGGCTGGTAAGTTGATTATGCAGAATCAGGGACAGAAGTTTAGCGGTGCCCGCGAAGTGACAACCAACCAGAACGGCGTTTTTGAACATTTGGAAGCGCTTGTTTTGCGGTATGTCCATACGGAATTCAGGCGCCCCTTCGCTGAACACACGGTGGCTGCCTTTGCCGAGGCCGATGCGTTTGTGAGGGCTGCCGGTAGGCCTGTGGTGCTTGATTCTGGCTGTGGCACGGGTCGCTCCAGCTTTGCACTTGCGGCGCGTTTCCCGGATGCGGTAGTCGTCGCTGTTGACAAGTCCCAGGTTCGCCTGACGAAGGCAGCCCTGCAGAATTCGGAAACATCGAAACTTGCAGAGCGAATTTTATTTGTGCGCGCGGAACTTCTGGACTTTTGGAGGCTTGCGCTAGAGGCCGGCTGGAACATACAGCACCATGCCGTATTCTACCCGAACCCATGGCCGAAGGCGAGCGAAGCTACAAGGCGTTTTCACTTAAGCCCTGTGTTCCCTGCATTGCTGAAGCTTGCTCCAAGCATGGAGCTGCGCACCAACTGGAAAATATATGCAGAAGAATTTGCCATGGCCGCCCAGATAGCATGCTGTGAGTTGCAAATGAAGTGCGACGTGCGCTTGAGTGAATTTGTCCCCGAAGTCCCAGAAACTGCCTTTGAAGAAAAGTATGCAGACGCCGGGCAAAAATTATGGAAGGTTGTGTATGCCAAAATTTAGAGTTGTACTTGTAGAACCCGAACACCCGCACAATGTGGGCTTTGTTGCTCGTGCCATGCACTGCAATGCCATTTCTGATTTGCACATCGTTTACCCCAAGTCGCAAAAGACCGTGAACGACAAGTCGTACCGCACTGCAGCCAACTCCCACGATATTTTGGACAATGCAAAAGTGGTGCATACCTTTGCCGAAGCCATTGCTGATTGCCAGTGCGCCATTGCTTTTAGCCGTCGCGTTTTTGGCTGCCCTACAAAGCATTTCATGCTCCCCGAAATTGCGGACTATATTCCTGAAGACGGGACTGTCGCGCTCGTGTTTGGTCGTGAATCTTGCGGGCTTGCCTTGGAAGAAGTGAACGCATGTTCCTACCAGTGCGAAATTCCTGTGCCTGGGCTCATGAGCCTGAATCTTGGGCAGGCGGTGACTGCTGGCCTTTACGAGCTTTGCCGTTCGGGCTCGCTAGGCAATGGCAATGGCCGTGCAAAGCGCCCGACACGAGGCGTTGCTGAAACAGGCAAGGCTACGATCCAGCAGGTTGAAAGTTTTAAGCAGTTCCTGGAACGCAATTTGACCGGACAATACAAGGACCAGGTGTGGCGCGAAAAGTTTGTTTCTACCATGGTGCAGCGCCTGCAGCCGACACGCAATGAACTTTCTGCAATCTACGGTCTTGTACGCAACCTGGCGAAGCTCCCCGCCAAGCTCGAACAGCAGCTGATTGGGAATAGAGAACAGAAAACAGAAGACAGAAAACAGGAGTCAGGAGTCGGGAGTCAGAAACTAGAAACCAGAAACTTGAATGCGCCTGGAGCTAGTAACTAACAACTAATGACTAATAACTAAAAAAAATCTCTCGTCTTTCGTCTAATCACTAGATCCTACCCCCTACATCACTTTCTTCAGCCAGCCGAGGAGCGTTTCGTACTCGTTCATGAGGCTTTCGTGGTTGGCGTGCACAAAGGCCGGGTTATTGTCTTTGCAAGCCTGCTCCATAGCCTTTGCATGTTCCGAAAGTTCCTTTGCCCCTATGCTTAAAGATGTGCTCTTGAGCGCGTGGACATTGATCATGTAGTCAGTCCAGTTTGCGCTTTCGTAGGCGTCTTGCAGAACCTGGTGCTTGTTTCCGTTCAGGTATTCTTCGACGAGTTCCCTGTACAGATCCTTGTCGTTCATGGCGTAAGACATGCCTACCTTCGTATCGATGCCGGGCACTTCTTCCAGCGAAATTTTTTGCGGAGGCTCAGCGAGTTCTTCCGTCTTTGCTACAGGTTCCTCGATGGCTGCAGGTTCTATAACCGGCTGCGTCGCGACTGTGCTTTTTGCAATGTCTTCTGCAATGTTTTCGACAGGAGCCTTGGGAGCCGCATTCTGTTCTGCAAGGAACTTCTTGAGGACTCGTATCAATTCCTGTTCCTGCAGCGGCTTGG
Source organism: Fibrobacteraceae bacterium (assembly GCA_045615885.1). Lineage (GTDB taxonomy): Bacteria > Fibrobacterota > Fibrobacteria > Fibrobacterales > Fibrobacteraceae > UBA1765. Next base: position 64,259 of record JAZLFR010000046.1, on the reverse strand, counting down.
AAAGGTAATCGTCAAAGCCAACTCGCAGGTATTCTTCCTTTTCGCCAAGAACTGCGTTTGCAGTAAGAATGACGATTGGAGTGTTTGCGTTCAGGCTGTCGCTTGGCATCGCCTTGATTGCACGGAACACTTCGATGCCGTCCATGACAGGCATCATGTGGTCTAGGAAGATGATGTCGTATTTCTTTTCTTCAATCATCTTCAAAGCTTCCTGGCCAGAAAGCGAAGTATCGACCTGCATTTGGGTTTCTTTCAAGAAGCCTTTGGCCACGAGCAGGTTCATCTTCACATCGTCAACGACGAGAGCCTTTGCCTGCGGGGCGGTAAACGAAACTGTCTGTTCCTGCTTTTCAAGGAGCAGCTGCTTTTGCAGTTCTTCAAAGTTGCCGAGCGGTTCGCGTCTCTTGATTTTTTGCGGAATGCGGACTTTGAATGTGGAGCCCTCGTTGTAAACGCTATCGACAGAAATTTCGCCACCCATCATGTGAACGAGATTCTGGGTCAGGTTCAAGCCAAGGCCGGTTCCTTCGATGTTTCTGTTCTTCTTTTCGTCGAGGCGCGTAAAACTGTCGAACAAAATATCCAGATTTTCTTTCTTGATGCCCATGCCTGTGTCTGAAACTTCGATGCAGAGCGTGATTTGGGCGTCGCTCATGGCGCGGTGGTAAACGGAAAGCTGGACAGACCCTTGTTCTGTGTATTTGATTGCGTTGGAAAGCAGGTTGTTTATGATCTGGCGCACGCGAACTTCGTCGCCGGTAAGTTCCGATGGCAAGTCTTCGCTAATGTCGAGCGTAAAGTTCAAGCCCTTGTTGATTGCCCTCTGGGCCGACAGGTTGTGGGAATCGTTGATCAGGTTGAAAATTTTGTAATCGACCGGAATGAGCTCGAGCTTGCCGGATTCAATTTTTGAAATGTCAAGAATGTCGTTGACGATTGTGAGCAGGGCGTTGCTTGCCGTTTGAATGTTCTTTGCATATTCAAGCGTCACCTGGTCATCGCCGCGCTCCTTCATGAGCATGGAATCCATGCCGATAATACCGTTGATTGGCGTGCGGATTTCGTGGCTCATGTTGGCAAGGAATGTGCTTTTAGCCTTGTTTGCCGCCTGCAGTTCCTTGTCGCGTTCTTCGTATTTTTTACGCTGCTTTTCGTAGATGTGGCTCTGGTATTTGAATGTGGCACCAAAGATGCAAGACACGAACAGAATGCCTTGCAAAACATCGGCTAGCGTATATTCCATGGAAACTTTTGCAACATAGTCTGGGTGCATGTGCGCGTAGAAAAGCGTTGCGATGACTACTGCAAGGTTTGCAGAAACCATGAGCGCGCATTCCTTGCCTTCGAACAATAGCCATGTAATGACAAGCCCGAGCAGGAACCACAAAGGCATGCCGGAAGCTAGGCCGCCCGAGGTAAAGAACATGAGCGGGAAAATGAATATGTTGATTACGATTGTAATCAGGAATGCTGCCGCGCGAATGTTGTTCTTGAGCACGGAGAGGTACATGGCTAGCAATACGATAAGCATTGCGCTGCCTGTAGCTATGGAAGAATACCATTCGCCTTCGAACAATGTGACGATTGTCGAAATTGCGCCGCCCAAAAAAGTGGCGAGCATGATGAGGTTCGTTAGCTTGTGGCGAATGCTGAAATCTTCCTTCAATATGGTGCCGGAAATGAGCTTGAATGCTTTCTTGACCCTGTCGGAAATCGCGTTGCCCTTGCTTTCTTCTGCAAAGTCCTTGCCTTCGTTTCTTTGGTACATATAGACGAGGGCGAATGCGCCTTCGCCGGCATTGGCAGAAATTGTGGCAGAAGCTTCCTGAATGATGACCTTTTCAAAATGGCAATACTCTTCGACCTGATTTTTTATCGAAGACAGTTCATCTACGGAAAGACCGGAATGGACGATGAAGATGACTCTCTTGTCGAGGTATTGGGAAAAACGCAAGCAGTGTGCAATGTACTTTTTGATGACACTCTGCCATTTGCCCATGAAGATGTTGCCGACGGCAAGCTTTGTACCCTTCGGCTTGATGCACGGGTGCAGCAGCAAACGGTCACAGAGTTTTTTTACGCGCGGGCTGATGTTTCCACTTTTAGTAAGGGACGAGGTTTCCTTGACTATGAAACTTATCGAAATCTTTTTGAAAATGGCTGGGAGCCGCTTGAGAATGTCTTGGGCGGACAAACCTTTTTGCGCAAGCTTGGACGCTTCGATTGCGGCAAGGCCCAGGCCGCTTGAAACGAGAGGCGTGTCAATGACGAACACATTGCGCAGCTCTTCGGCAGCTTTGCTTGCAGAGGCGTAGCCGCGGCTTGCATTGCGGCCCATGTTGAAATGGATCACGTAGTCTGCAGTGCGGCGCTTGGCTTCAAAATAGGCTTTGTATTCGCTTGGGGACGGCGCTTCAGAAACAGCTCTTGAACCTTCTTGCTTCATGTAGAGCAACAGGTCGTGCTGGTCAATGTCTATGCCGTCCAGAAAATGCCCCTTTGTAGTTTGCACGTAAAAAGGCATTACTGAAATATCGAATTTTTGGGCAAGGTCTGGTGGCAGGTCCGAAAGGCTGTCCACAGAAATCAAGACTCGGCTGCGTTCTCTCATTTTGCCCCCTTATAGAACTTCTTCAATACGCGAACAAGGTGCGACATTTCGATTGGCTTTGGAATAAAGTCGTCGAAGCCTTCGCTAAGGAGCATGTCGCGGGCACCGCTCACTGCGTTTGCCGTGAGTGCGATAATCGGGATTGCCTTGTAGCGGGCGCTTCTGATTTCGTGAATCTTCTTCATGCATTCAATGCCGTTCATGCCGCGCATCATGTAGTCCATGAAGATGATGTCGAATTCTTCGAAGGTGCAGCGCTCAATTGCACCTTCGCCACTATTTGCCGTTTGTGCGTCGATTCCGAATTCCTGCAGTATTTCGCGAGACACTCGCAAATTGAGGGCGTCGTCATCGACGATGAGAGCGCGCATGTTCGGGAACGATGCGTTCTCTACGATGTTTGTGTGGTGGAATTCCATTTGGCCCGGAGTCATGGAGTTCAAGCTGTTGATTACAGAAAGCATATAGACCGGCTTTCTGAAAATGCGAACCTGGCTGCCTGCCGGGGTGGTGAACTTTTTGCTTGCAAAAACACTGGTGTGGATTTTGCGGCTGAGTTCTTCAAAGTATTCCGGGTCAATCTTATATTCCCATTCGGCCACGAACACATGTGTTATGTTCTTGGTAGAAACTATCGTTTTTAAACGGCTGAGCGAGTCCGCCTCAATGATTTCTACGCCGACAATCCTCCGGACATTTTCTACGAGCTTATTGTAGAACTCTTCGATGAGCGGGGTGGAATACTTGTCTTGGTTGAAGTAGTAAACGATCTTGTACTTTTCGGCACTTTCGAGGACGAGCGCAGGTCTTGGGCTAATTACCTTTTGCGGAATGGAAATGTGGACATGCGTGTCGTAGCCTTCCTTGCTGTCGATTTTCATGAAGCCACCCATCTTCGCAACGATGCCGTGCACGACAATCAGGCTGAGGTCCAGGCCGTAGTTGCCCTTGACAAGGTTTTGTTCAGTGTTGAAGCTGAGGTAGGTTTCTTCGATTTCCTGCTTGGTAAGTCCCTTGCCCGTGCTGTGCACGTCAATGTTCATGTTGATGCCGTAGTCTTGCTCCTTGCTGGAAATTCCCAGATAGACACCGCCGTTGTTTGCGTTCTTGAAGGCGTTGTTGAGCAGCAATATCAACATTCGGCGCAGCTTGTTTTCGTCGCCGTAAAGCATTGTCGGAATGTCTGGCTGCACGTCGATCGCAAATTCGATGGAGTCGTATTCGTCGTACCAAATGAAGCCGGTTGATACGTCGTTTACCACAGAAAGAATTTCGTATTCGTTTTCTGAAAGCTGCAGCTTGTTCGTTAGAATTTCGGAATAGTCCAGAATGTTGCCGATGTCTTCAGAAAGAACGCGCCCCGCCTTGTAGATGGAATCTACGGCGCTGTGGATTTCTTCGGAAAGCCCCTTCTTCAAAAGAATCTGGCTCATGCCGTTTACAGCGTTGATCGGCGTGCGAAGCTCATGGGAAATGCTTTCCATGAATTTCTTGTTGTCTTCTTTTGCAATGACGAGCGCCTGTTCCAGGCGGCCCATGTGTTCGGCTTCAAATTTTTGAGTCTTCTTGAGGAACAGCGAAATTCCGGTTGCGCAAATGATGCTCAAAATGCCGAGCGCAAGTCTTGAATAAAAGACGAACGGCATGTGGAGCGTGATTTCGCCCGCAATGCACAAGTAGAGCAGTTCCAGGGGGAAAACCATGGAAAGAATGTAGATCGGCGCTCTGCTGGTGCCGATTGCCGCGAGCACGAGGTAAAGGCAGATGATTACCGGCATGTCGATAACGCTAGTTGTTGCGGAACCGTAATAGAGCAGGGCGAGAGCTACTTCGATTGTGTATATGCCGATTCTAGCGTTGCTGGATGCAACTTTGGAAATGTGCAAGTACCATGAAAATACGAGCGCTAGACCTATGATGTAGGCAACTGCCGGGCCCCATTTCAGCACGATGGAAGCTATAGCCATCAGTACGCCCATGAAGGTCGTAATGGATAGGTAAACGATGTGATATAGGGTCTTGTATTCTTTCTGCTCGTCCATAGCAGCAAAGTTACAAAATACTTTCTTACTGCATAAAAAAAAGCCCCCAAGAAGGGGACTTTTGTAGAACTCAATGAAGTTGTCTAGCGACGTCGTGCAGCCATCTCTTTCTTCAAAATGTCCATGACTGGGCCGATTTCTGCCTTTGCCTTGAACACTGGGTTTGCGAAGTTAGAGACGATGTTTTCAAGCTGCTTTTCGTGGTAGTTCACCTTGAATTCCGTGAACTTGAGACCGTGAGCGGTGCTGATTACGACAACTTCTTCGTCTGCAGAAATTGTGTTGCTTGCACGGAGCTTTTCAAGAGCGCCGAGGGCGACACCAGTGTGCGGGCAGCAGTAGAGACCGGTGCGGTCTGCGCGGTGAGCTGCGTTTGCGAGTTCTTCTTCGTTTACGCTAACAACGAGGCCGTTTGTCTTCTGGATTGCGCGAACTGCCTTCGGGTAGCTAACCGGGTTGCCGATCTGGATTGCGCTTGCGAGAGTCTTCTTGGCTTGCATCGGAACAAGCTGGTCAAATCCGCGAGTGTATGCCTGGTAGAACGGGTTTGCGTTTTCTGCCTGGGCAACGATGATGCGCGGCAGATGGTCGATAAGGCCCATGGCCATGCAGTCTTCAAAGCCCTTTGCAAGTGCAGAAACGTTACCGAGGTTACCGCCTGGAATAATGACGGTGTCTGGAACGCGCCAGCCAAGTTCCTGGCAGATTTCAGGGGAAATTGTCTTTTGGCCTTCGACGCGGAGACTGTTCATGGAGTTTGCAAGGTAGATGCGGTTGTCTGCAGTAACCTGCTGAACAATCTTCATGCAACCGTCAAAGTCCGTGTCAAGGGCGAGCACGATGCTGCCGTTGCTGATTGGCTGAATGAGCTGGGCTGTACTTGTCTTGCCTGCCGGGAGGAACACGATAGAAGGAATGCCTGCCTTTGCGCAGTAAGCGGAAAGTGCTGCAGAAGTATCACCTGTAGAGGCGCAAGCAACGGCATCGATCGGGTGAATGTTCTTCTTGATGATGTGGTTCACCTGGCTAACAAGAACTGTCATGCCGAGGTCCTTGAAGGAACCTGTGTGGGAGTTGCCGCAAAGCTTAACGGAAAGCTTCTTCATGCCAAGTTCGCGGGCGAGAATGCTTGCGTCAAAAAGCGGGCTCCAGCCTTCGCGCATGGTAACGATGTCTTCTTCCGGCATGTCCGGGAGGACCATTTCGCGCTTGCTCCAGATACCGCTCTGGTCTGCTGGCTTAAAGCTCATGCGGCGTTCTGCAAAAAGCTTCTTCCATTCTTCCGGGCTGCGGCTTGCGAGCGCTTCGCGGTCGTGATGTACTTCCAAAAGGCTGTTGTCAACCTTGCTGCGGTAGATGATGTCTGTCAACGGGTATGTATCTTCGCCGTTGATATTCTGGAAATAAGCTTTAAACTGGCTCATAGTTAAACCTTTGAAAAATTTTTTGACAAATATAGTAAGGTCGGTGGTTTTTGTTTGCTTGATTTCTATATTCTAGCGCAAGGAATCGCTTTGAAAAAAATAGGTCTTACAGGTTCGATCGGTGCTGGCAAGAGCACGGTGGGCAAATTGCTCCGTGAACGGGGCTTTGCCGTTTTGGATTGCGATGCCGAAGTGCATAGACTTTATGCATGCAATGAAAAATTGCGGAAAAGGCTCGCGAGTGAATTTGGCAAGTCCGTGCTTACTGCAGATGGCGTTTCGCGAGAGTACCTTGCAGACATTGTCTTTAAGGATTCCGAAAAACGCAGTTTGCTGGAATCGATTGTTTACCCGTATTTGGAAACGTCGATCGAAAACTTTTTTACATCTTCGGCTAACGAAGGCAAGGCCTTTATCGAAGCTGCATTACTTTTCAAGGTCCCGAACACGCTTGCAAAGCTCGACGAAGTCTGGAATGTAGATGCTTCTGCCGAGGTCCGCCTGGAACGGCTGGTAAAACGCGGCTTGAACCGTGAAGATGCAATGCGCCGCATAGAACTGCAAAAGCAGAATCCTGACTTGAACCATTCGCGCATTGTGAATATCGACAATTCGCGAACGGAAGCGGAATTGCAGGAAACTTTGAAATCGATCATTTAAAAAAACTCCCAAGAAACAAGTCTTGGGAGTTCAAATCTTCTACAGCTAGCTTTGGATTATTCCCAGCCGACACCGTAAATTCTGATTTCGCTGGAAGTGCTTGCTACGGCATCAAAGTCGATGGTGAATCCGTTGACTGCAAACTGGATTGCGCCAAGGGTCTTGACCACGTCATCGATGTTTTGTTTTACGCCCCAGCCTTTTTGTGCGAAGTTTGCAAACGGCAAAACGACTTCCTTGATTTCGCCATCTGTAGCGGGTAGGGTAAAGCGGAAGTTGTCGCCTTGGGTGATTTCGTAAAGGTCGTCGCCAATGAGGGCTTCGTTCTGTTCTGGGACAAGTACGATTTCTACAGGCAGATTCGTGGAGGAATATGCCACATTGATCTGCTTGTACTTGCTGACATCTGCACCCTTTATCTGACCGTCAGCTACAATATCGAAACCGAATCCATAGTAAACATTCGGCTTAGCGTCGATTTCGATAAAGAGGCCGCCGTTGTTAATATCCCAATCAAGATCGAAGCTTTCTGTTTCTTTATTGGAAAAATTGTACCAAGGATGCATGTCATCTAATTTATCTTGGTATCCTATAGTGCCAAAGCCTGTCTTTGGAGGAAAGTACCAATCCAATCCACCAACCCAGAATGAAGAATCAAGCTCTTCGATGACTACTTCACTTATATTTACAGATGGGTACAGTGGGTAATTGCCCTTTAGGCCCAGCTCGGCTAGCCAGGCTTTTTGCAACGAATCGGCAATGAAGTTTTGCCTTGCCTCTGCAGCTTCCGCTGCGGCCTGCTTTAGGGAATCGTTATAATGCCAGATGGAATCACGAGCTGCCGCGATGGAATCTCGCTTGCTTTGAGAAATATCTTCTGGAGTCAAGTCACCGCATTCTCCGTAATTCCCGATTTTCACAATATGGAACGAGTTCTCGTAAACATTCTGGGACTGAATTCGGATTTCGGTTACTGCAGCCAAGTTTTGTTCCAGCGTAACTTTTTTACCCCAGAGTACTCGGCATTTTGCAGTTATTGAACACGGGCTCGCATAAACTTGCTTAAAACCTGCAAACTTACGATTTAAAACGGTCACTTCCTTTGCGGCTGGCAAAGTTATTTCATAATTGTTTCCACCAGTCAAAACAGCTTCGTTTTCTGGAGCAATGCGCAAAAGCAAGTCAGTCTGGCTTGAATACACGAGGCAAATGCCGTCTTTTGAATCCAGTTTTTCCGGGCTCGGGTTGAACTTGTAGGCTACATGAGCCCAGGAGTCGGTCCATTCGAGAGCCGGGTCGTCGCCACGGACATACGAACAGGTTACGCTGCCCTTGACACCCGTGTAATTGTAATCGGCAGAAAAGCTGGTGTCTGCTGCAATTGTACAGAAGGAGGAATCAGTCTTGTATGCCCAGGAGCCGGAACTCCAGATGCCCTTTTCTGCGCCGGGAATGGAGTCGCTAGGCATCTCTTCTCCGTTGCCTGTGGAATCAGGGTTTGCCACAGGAACTTGTGTGGAATCCTGGACATCTTCGTTCGGAATTTCTTCCGAGGGTGCCTTTGTGGAACTGCTGTCGTCACCGCATGCAACGAAAAATGCGGTAACGACAAGGGATAAGAATAGTGGAAGTTTTTTCATAGTGTTGTTCCTTTTGAAATTTTACTTGTTGATTATTACCGTGTTGTTACAGCGCAGTTTCCGCCTATTGCGCCTATGGACATTATGTTGAAGTTTCCGGTAGTACCATGCCTAGCCTGAAGTTTGAATCGTAGCGAGACTATCTTGGTCGCGGCTTCTTCGCCCGTAATATATTTCTCCCCCCATCCTACTTGCCTGAATTCACTCCAAGTATATTCCTTGACTGCTCCAGTAGATGCTTTTGGAAAAGATACGAAAGGTAAATCTTCCCCAAATTCAGCATCCCCCTGTGCTCCAAGACTTATCTCGATGGATCCGGCTATATCACTGCTATAGCCGATACAAATCCCCTCCATTTTACTAACATCGGTCGCAACTATTTTTCCTGTTTCATCCTTTCCGGCCAAATCGAAATTGATACTAATGTATGGGTTGTATCCTAATTCTCCCTTATCTAATGAGAAAGTTCCGCAAATGCCTTTGCAATGCTCTATGACGGAATTGAAACGATTTGTACCTTCGCCAAGAGGTGTGGGCCATTCGATTTGGGAAGCTCCACCTTTAATATCGTCGTAAGTATCGTACCATAGGCCTGATGTGTTTGTGCCAGCGTCTAGACCTGTGTTTATGCGGTATTCGCCCTGGTCTCCGTACCATGTTACAAAGCCGCCCTTTTCTACATAAGGCCTTAATGGGGTGAGTGAACTAGAAGAAGATGATGATGGAATGAGTGAACTAGAAGAAGATGATGAAGGAGTTTCATTCACTTCGATTTTTGATGAAGATGACGAAGATGTTTCGTTTATTTCAATTTTTTGAGAAGAAGAACTTTCTTGGACGTTTGCTATCACCGAAGATGAAGATGTTTTCTGTGAGTATTCGGAAATATCTTCCCAAACATGGTTGTGACAGATGTAGTCTCTCATCTTTTCGGCGACATAGACGGTGTCACCATCGCGTTCGTTGGAACAACGCCCCAATTCCTTTATGGATTCAACTTCACTACCGTTGATAGGTGTTGTGCTTCCTTGTGATGAGGTGCTAGAATTCGCGCCTTCACCATTGGTGCCGTTTGCATTGCTTGCGCTGTTGTCACCGCATGCAAAGAAAAATGCGGTAACGACAAGGGATAAGAATAGTGGAAGTTTTTTCATAGTGTTGTTCCTCTCTGTTGTTTGCTTTAAAAAATTGTCAACCCATTTGTTTGACGAGGATAATTGATTTCGGTTTCATTTTGATTTAATCCTTGAGGCAACGGATAGAAAGACCGTAGTCTTTGGAAATATCTTTTGTAACTACACTAGAACTCAGGGTGCTGAAAGAATAGGCGTCTGCACTGGTTGACCAGAAGTAGGCAAAATTGCCGATGTTGTAGAAATTGCCTTTTGCGGCATTGCCTGCCGGGTATACTGAAAAACCATATTTGTCGTTTCCGTTACCATCGCCAAACAATTCATCATACCAGCCGCTGGTTGATTTAAGATTGTCTCCTGCCACGCTTGTCCCCCCAACGGTTTTCCATAAGGTTTCCCATTCCTGGTTGTTGGGCAAATGCCAGCCGTCTGGACATACACCTCTTACCTTTGTCGTTGAAGTTGATGAAGCGACGCTACAGCTAGTACCATAGCCACAGCCTTGGCCTGTAAATGAGAATACGCTGGCAGAGTCCATTGCTGCAGACCATGTGTATAGACGACCATATTTATTGCAGTTGCTTGAAGAGTTGTTATAGCAATAACTTTTCGCAGAACCTTCGTTGTAGTTGTAGTTCAGGTTTTCGGCCATCCAGGTCTGGCTGCCGATTTTTACAGTCTTGTAAACTTGCTTGTCGCGTTCGTCCTTGAGTTCTCCGTATGTTATGCTGGAACTTGACGACTGCACGGAACTGCTGGATGCTGGTTTTGGCGGTGGGTTTTGTACGCAGCGGACGGAGAAGGCCCATAGGGCGTTGTATCGGTTCAAGTCTGCATTATTCATACCGGTGTAAAAGTCTATGGCATTCCAGCTATAAGAACTCCAAAAGGAAGCAGTGATTCCGATGTTGTGAAAACCGACTCCGTTGGTAGTTGCCCCGTGATAACCTGCTGGTAGAACTGCTAATCCAAGGGAATCGGTGCCTCCACCGCCGATTCCATGTTCTGTGTCAAATTGCCAGCCTTGGGACGATCTTAAATTGCGGCCTCCACCTGCAATATTTTTAAGATTTAGCCATTCGTTGTTATTGGGAATGTGCCATCCTTCTGGGCAAACTCCACGTATTGGTGATTGTAATGGTGATTGTAATTGTGGTGATCGTGTTTCGTGGCCACATTCCAAACAATCCCTGCTGAAAATTGCAGCGGAGTCCATTGCGGCAGAACCTAAATACAGTCGACCGAACCTATCGCAGAATTTAGGGTCGTTGTTGTAGCAAAAACTGGAGGAGTCTAGTGTTGATGTCTTTTGTGTGTAGGCGTAGTTCAGGTTCTCTGCCATCCAGGTTTGGGTTGTTACATATCCATACCCCTCTAAGTAAAGAGATTTAGCTTCTACGGTGATGGTTTTGTAAACTTGCCCGTCACGTTCATCCGTGAATTCGCCGTAGCTGATTTTGGAGTTCAGGTATTGCCAGTTTAACTTGTTTACACTGCTACTGCTTTGAGTGCTTGACGAGGATTTGGCGCTTGAAGAACTCGGAACGCTTGAAGATGATGTTGCGCTTGATGAGGTTACAACGCTTGAAGAAGAATTCTTTGCGCAGTTTGCAGGGTCGATTACATAGGTCTCGCCATCGTCGCAAAGGAACACCTTTGATTCTTCGTTTGAACTGCTGGATTCTTCTGCGGCCTCTAGGTCCTTGGCAGAAGATGATGACTCATCGACAGGCTCAGGGTCTTTGACGGAAGATGAAGGCCCATCGTCAGGTTCAGGGTCCTTAGCAGAAGATGATGACTCATCGTCAGGCTCAGGGTCTTTGACAGAGGATGAAGACTCGTCGTCAGGTTCGGCAACTTTTATAGAGGAGGAACTTTCTTCGGCGAGCTCAGGGCTCTTTGTTGAAGAACTGCTAGCCTCTTCAGCTGGTTTGTCTGGCTCGACAACGACCCACTTGCCATCGTTGCAAAGGCGGTAGGAGTCACTGTCGATAGGCTTTAATATGATGCCCTCGCTGCCAGCGTCGCAAGGAATTTCGGTTCCTTGCGATGAAGTGTTGGAATTCGCGCCTTCACCATTGGTGCCGTTTGCATTGCTTGCGCTGTCGTCACCGCATGCAAAGAAAAATGCGGTAACGACAAGGGAAAGTAACAGTGGAAGTTTTTTCATAGTGTTGTTCCTCTCTATTGTTCTAAAAAATGATTGAAAACAGCATACTCTCTTTTTATAAAACGCACGCGTTAAAACAATGAATTGCGAAGTCATTGTTTTAATAGAAATTAATCCTTAATGCACCTTACAGAAACTGCGGTGCTGTAGCGGGCGTTTCCGACCCATGTGGAGTCGCCGTCGCATATACCGACTACATAAGAAGATTCCACTTCTTTGCCGAGAGAATCCAAGGTAATGTCAGAGACCCTGAAATACCCGGAGTGGCCTTCATCGCCAAAGCCGTACACGCCATAAGGCATTGCGGAAAATCCGAATTCGTCCTTGTCTTCAAGGGTGCGAGGGTATTCGTTTGCGTTCCAGGCGCCGCGGGCGCGAAGCTTTGTTGCGGCATGCTCGATGCCGCCGACGGCATCAAAAAGTTCCTGCCATTCATCGCGGCTTGGCATGTGCCACCCTGCTGGGCAAGAAACAGATTTGTGCGTATAATGATAGCCGTACAAGTCGCAGTAAAGCTGTGTGTCGTCGTAGCAGAAATATCCAAGAATGTCTTCCTTGGTTGCGTAGCGAAGGTTCTCTGCAAACCAGGTCTGCTTGCCGATTGTGGTCGTGCGATAAACGTAGCCGTCGCGTTCGTCGGTAAAGGAGCCGTACTTGAATTCGTGATTCTTCAACGAAATTTTCCAGGCCCCTTCGTGGCATACAAAGCTTGCCGTGCGTCGGCCGCTCGACTTGCTTGCGTTCACCTTTAGTTCGCCTTCGTTTTCTTTGGAACATTCGCCAAGGCCATATTCGCTTGCCCAGAACTTGTAAATGTACTTTTCAAAGTCAGGGACCTTGCTGGAATCAAAGCCTTCAACATTCTTGCGGACCTTTGCAAGATCCAGGTAAACAGCGGCAAAGTCGGCCATTTCGGCACGGCGCTTGGCATTGTCAAAAATACCGTCCTCTTCAATGTCTGCAGAAAATTCTGCCAGCAGTTCGGAAAAATCGCCATCACTGTTGTTTGCAAGCGCAAGCGTTGACATTGCAAGGAGCATGGCGTCGCCTTCGCCTTCGCCAAATATATTCAGGTCTTCGAACTGCAGGGAATCGTTCACTCCAAAGAATGTCTTTACGATTTCTTCTTCGGCCTTTTGCTTTGCTTCCGTTACGCTCATGCCTTCGTGCGTTACCAAATACTCGACCCTATCGTATTCCAACTGGGTCAGGAAGTTGATGTTTACATGATCGCGTTCCTTAAGGTCGACAAGGGCGTTCAGGGTTATTTGACCCTGGGATTTTTCGCCAGTCACCTCGTTAAAGAAATAGCCGGAACCTTCAAGGATTGCGTATTGGGACGCAAGTGAAACGTTGTTCAATTCGAATGCGCCGTATTTATCTGTTTTGCCGACAAAGGCCTTGTCGGTCTGGCGCAAGCTGTCGCCATCCAGTTCGTAGGCAATGACTTTTGAACCCATGGCAAATGGGCCTTTTTGAACCACACCCGAAACAGAGGCTACCGTAATGGCGTTTCCGCCCACGGTGCCGCCTCCTGCGGTCGAATCTTCGTCATTGGAACAAGCGCTCAAAAAGAAGAGAACTAGAACGGAATGAAAAAAGAAAAAATTTGATAAATTCCTAAACATCTTCTTTATCCTTGGAATGGAATTTGTGGCTTAAAGGGAAAAGGTTCATTTGCAGACAGTAAACCCTATCGACCTCGTCGGTGGAGGTGATCAGATCCAGAATTTCTTGCTGGAATGTCGCAATCTTTTTTACGATTTGCGAATAATGTTCCTTTGTTATTCCGATAACCATTTCCGATGCGTTTCTTTCTGCGATAGGCACGCTGTCTAGCGCGTTTACGGCAAGCTGGTTCATTTGCTTATGAAAATTTCGCAAGGCAATGCTTGTAACATCCTTGTTGCCAGAAGTCAGAACCTTGTCTGTTTGAACGTAGCTTCCGTCTTCCTTTTTCACGAGCAGGCCTGTCGCAGTCAAAAACTTTAATGCGCGAGAAACCTCTGCTGCAGAAATTTCGGGGAGGAACTGCCGACCGATGTTGGAAGTTTTTGTATTCGGGACCGTGTGTGGGGCAATTTCTCGCATAACCACATTTTGCCAGTTGGCAAAATAATCCAGCGCATCGTCCTTTAAAACTCTTGCCGGGCAATTTTTTGCAAGTTTTTTCAAATTGTCCAGTGACTTCTTTTTTTCGGGCGCGCGCTTTGATTGATCCAAGCGAACGAGTTCGCAAAAATAGGCTGACTCGGCATCATTTAAACCCATGGCCTTTGCGACCTGAACTGCGCCTGCATCGCTCAGGTTCGCTTTTTCTCTGCATACCTGCATCAAATAACCCGAAGAAGAAAAACCGGCAAGCCTAGAAAATCCACGCCAGGTAATTCTGCCTCGCTGTTTATTTTCGTTGAAATAATCCAGCATGCAGGTTCTAAAGTTTTGATATTCCGTAATCTGCTTCATCGGCTCTGAAATATAAAAAAAATAGGCGTAATGCCCTATGCCGTATGGTTTGGGTAAATCTGTTCCTGGGTTTAGTCCGACTTGGAATGGCATTTGTTTACTTTTTTTTGCAAATAGAACTTATATTCCTATGTTGACAAAATATCTTACTAAATATAAATTTGAGAAAAAAAATGAGAACAAAATTTCAAAACGGGATTGGGTAAATATGAAAAAGACTGTGTTTTCTAAAATGGCGTTCTTCGGCCTTGCTCTAGCTTCTGCAGCATCTGCTGCTGTGACCGTAAATAAAGCAGAAGGCTGGCTGGAATCCGCATTTATCGAATGGGCTCCAGTAAGTGGCGCGACTAGCTATACGGTCTATGCCGATGGCAAGGCCATTGACAACCAGCTGATTCGTAGCTATGGCAGCTATATGCGTGCCGATGTGGTTGGCCTCAAGGCTGGTTCACATAAGCTTCAGGTTAAGGCAAGTACTGGCGACGTTTCTCCAGAAAGCTCTGTTAGTGTAAAGGCCCATGACCGTTCTGGCTTTGCTTTTGTCAATAGCCGCGTTCCTGGTGCCTACAATATTGATGGCACTCTCAAGAGCAATGCCGTTGTGATTTATGTCTCGGAAAATACCAAGAACAAGGTAACGATGGATGTGAAGACGAGCTCTAAGGGTACAACCACCAAGTGCCTTAGCTTCCAGGGCATTTTGAACTGCATGAAGAAGGGCTACGAAGACCGTCCGGTGGATTTCCGCTTTATCGGCAATGTCACGGATTCCGATTCCCTCGTTCAGGGAGACATGCTCATTGACCTTGGTTCTTCTGAAAAGTCCTTTGTGACTGTCGAAGGTATCGGTACTGACGCTGTTGCGAACGGCTGGGGCATTCGCATCAAGAATGCGCAGAATGTTGAAGTTCGCAACATGGGTATCATGAATGTGAATAGTAGCGAAGGTGACAATATCGGCCTTCAGCAGAACGACCAGTATGTTTGGATTCACAACAATGACTTTTTCTACGGCGATGCCGGTACCGACAAGGACCAGGTGAAGGGCGATGGTGCTCTCGACTGCAAAAAGTCAACCTACATTACCTTTAGCTACAACCATTTCTGGGATAACGGCAAGTCCAATTTGCTTGGCCTTTCCGAAGGTACTACCGAAGGCCTTTTTATTACCTATCACCACAACTGGTATGACCATTCCGATAGCCGTCACCCGCGCGTCCGTTACTACAGCGCTCACATCTATAACAACTACTACGACGGCAATGCAAAATACGGAATCGGCTCCACTCTCGGGTCCTCCATTTTTGCAGAAGCAAACTACTTCCGTAACTGCAAGTACCCAATGCTCACCTCTATGCAGGGCAGCGATGTGTATGCCGGTACAACAAAGCGCGATCCGGCAAACTACGGCACATTCAGCGGTGAAGCTGGAGGCTCCATCAAGGCTTTCAACAACTACATTGAAGGTGGCACGTTCATTGCTTACGGTGCAAGCAAGTACACTTTGAAGGGCGTTGAAACATCCATCGGCGCGATTGATTCCAAGAAGGATTTTGATGCCTATGTTGTGACTAGCCGTACCCAGGAAATGCCTTCGACCATTACTTCTTACCTTGGTGCAAATAAGCATAACAACTTTGATTTGAAGTTACCTTATACATATACAGCCGACGCTCCGGCAACTGCAAAGACAAACGTTACGACTTATGCTGGCCGCGTCCAGGGTGGTGACTTCAAGTGGACATTCAACAACGCTACTGACGATGAAAAGTATGCCGTTGATGAAAAGTTGAAGGCCGCTCTCGTAGCTTACAAGGGTACTCTCAAGAGCATTCAGGGCGACGGCGATATTAAGCCGGTTATTCCTTCTAGCAGCTCTGTTGCAAGTTCTTCCAGTGTTTCCTCCAGTTCTTCCAAGCCAGTTTCTTCAAGCAGCGTAAGCAGCTCCAGCTCCAAGCCGGCAAGTTCTTCCAGCCGTAACGAAAATGAAGATGTTGTAGAAGATGAAGAAACGACGGTTGAAATTTCTAAGAGCATTGTCCATAACTTTACAGAAGAAGGCGCAAGCAGCGATTACTTTGCATTTGTTGGCAACCTTTCTGATTCCAAGGGAACCGTTACCTACAAGGGCGAAGAACTTACCCGTTGCCTGAAACTTGAAACTGCAACGACGATTGAATTTGTTCTTGCTAAAGATGCAAAGCTCACTCTCGTGTTCAATAGCGACTTTGCAAAGACTGTCAAGATCGATGGAGAAAAGGTTACAGCAGTTGATGGGATTGTAGTGGTGGAGTTGACGGCAGGCAAGCATACAATTACTAAGGGCGATACATCTAACTTGTACTTGATTGCTATCGAAATTTCTGGCACGACTACAGAAAGCTCTAGCTCTGCTAAGGAAGATGTATCCAGCTCTAGCGAAACTCCGGCAAGTTCCAGCAGCGAAAAGGAACCAGAGTCCTCTAGCTCAAAGGATGATGAAACAGCAATCTTTGCTCAGGGCTTTGCTCCGAATGCACTCCACTTTGAAGCGGGCCGCTTGAATGTGGATGTCGATGGTTTGCAGCGCGTTGTCGTGATGGGCATGACTGGCAAGGTTGTGTATGTAGGTTCTAGCAATGCCGTGAACATGAACGCATTCCCGAAGGGCATGTACGTCGTTCAGGTCAAGGCCAGTGCCGGAATGCTCCAAAAGCGAATCTTGAACAAGTAATCATATTCCTCAATACAAGGGGTGCTTCGCTTGCGGGGCGCCCTTTGGCGTGAGAAAACGGAATACAGGAGTCAGTGACAGGAATCAGAAATTGTAACTTGCCCATGTCATGGCGAGCAAGGCGTGGCCATCCAGAAACATTGAAATTTTGATATTCTAGATTGGATTGCCACGGACCTAAAGGTCCTCGCAATGACATTTCATTATTAATTGACTAGACCCTACACCCTGCACCCTAAACACTGAAAACTAACATCATCTTGCTCTTGCGTCTTGCATCTAAATTATGAAATACGGAATCAACATTTATCAGTTTACCCACTTTCGAAAGTACTTGGAAGAATACCAGGCTGCGCGCATGCTTGAAGAACCTTCCTTTACTCGCGTTGAAGTGTGCAACCTGCTTGGGCTCCCAAAGACTCGCAGCTATTTTGCCGATGTGCTCCGTGGCAAAAAGGTTTCGAAGCGCATGGCCGAAAAGTTCGAACAGATTTTGGAACTTGATGATGCTGAATGCAAGTATTTCGAGGCGATGATTGCTTTTGATCAGGCAAAGACCCTGGCAGAGCGTTCCGAGGCGTTTGAAGCCTTGATGAAAATCCACCCGAATCCGCAAATGGTTCTTGACGCAGATGCTTATGCTTATTACAAGCATTGGTACAATAGCGCCATGTTTGCGCTCCTCGACGTGATGGATGTTGCAGATGACTTGACCGCAGTTCAAAAACGTCTTGTGCCGCATGTGGCCCTTGGCAAACTTGAAGAATCCATAAAGCTCCTGGAACGCTTGAACTTGATTCGCAAAAATGAACAGGGTTTTTGGAAACCGACTCAGGAATCCATTTCGAGCGGGCCGTACAACAATTCCGAATTGATTCGTGAATACCAGCTGCAGAGTTTTGAACTTAGTAAGCAGGCGATTCTTTCGCCCTCCAAGAATCCGCATGTAATGTCAACGATGGTGTTTAGCGTTTCTAGCGAAGCGTACAAGGAACTTGAAGCAGAACTTCAAAAGTTCAAGGCTGCAGCCCGCCGTATTATTACAAACGACAAGAACAAGGCAAACGCTGTTTACCAAATGAACTTACATTTGTTCTCCAACTTGGAACCGGAGGATGTATGACATTTAGACGAAAGACGAAAGACGAAAGACGAAAGAAATGTCATTGCGAGGGCGTAGCCCGTGGCAATCTAGTAATATTCGCACTAGCTTTTGCACTTTCCTTGATCCTCCTTGCCTGTGGCGATTCCAGCAATACTGCTGGCGTGATTTCTGAAACGGAATCCGGTCACCAGATTGCGGGCGTTGTCGTTGATGCAAGCGGCAATCCTGTCGCGGGAGCCGAACTTGTGTTGGTTACAAGAGACTTTGTTGCTGCCCGCAGAGTGCCTGTGGCGACTGCAGTTTCCGCTGAAGATGGTTCCTTCAAATTTGAGTATTCGTACGGCATGAATGAAGTGTTCCATGGTGCGACTGGCCACCGTGTTTTTGCAACAACTGTGGAAGGTCTTGCTGCAATGCAGAATGTGGAATGGGATACGGATTCTGCAAGGCTTGAACTAGCAGAAAGCGCCTTGCTCCAGATAGAACCTTATGTTTACAACCTCAAGAAAAACGACACGCTCTGCATTTATGGCACACCGTATTGCGAAGCGATGACAGAAGAAAAGTTCAATGCCGATGAATTGCTTGAATTCCATTTGCCAGCAATGCACATTGATACCATTGTGCCAATTTTTAATTCGGTCCCGAGCTATGCCGATTTCTCGATGGATATAAAAGCGGGCGATAGCATTGTCGTGAACTTCTTTAGCAAGGCTGAAGAAACATATACCATGAAAATCCCGGAAGGAGCCGTGACTGGGTTTACTTTGCCTGGTCTTGCACTCCCGATGAAAAATAATCCTGGCAATGGTGAATATTGCATTGGCTTTAGCAATGGCGAATCTGGTTGCAATGCTGGTTCTACGTATGCGATTCTCCCATTCGTAACTTTAGATTCTGTAATGGAATATGGCTATGCCAAAAGGTACAATAACGTTGTAGATGAAAAGAAATTCTCTGCGCCATTTGTTTACGATGAACAATACACGTTCCCGCCAGAAAAAAGCGAAATCTTTATTGCTGACGATAAAGCTTTTGATAAAACCAATCGCAGACATCGTACCTTGTGGTTCAAGTTTGATGGTGAAGCAATGAGTGACACTGGCCATGTGATAATGTATTATGGCTCCAAACAAGATGCAGGGCTTGAATTACGCCAGTGCACAGAAGATAAGCAGGTGGCCTGCGTTCGCATAACATCTGGCCTTGACGATGCAAGCGTCGATACGACTCTCTATGGAGCTGCAAAGGTCTTTGATGGCGAATGGCATTCCTACACGATTTCTATTTACGAAAAACACTTGACGATTGTTGTAGATGGCAAGGTTTTGCGCAATACCGATATCAAGGTTGCCCCTGAATTTTACGAAGGTGATTTCTTGCTTTTGGATATGACTGGCTATTTGAAAGTCAAGGCGATGATGGTCGGCGATTTTGATGAAGACATCTTGCTCGACGATCCTGATAAAAAGTGGGATAAGCTTTTAGCCTGGATCCAGACAGAACATTACTTGTTTAACGATTACTTTGAGTTTTAAGTAAAAATAAAAGAGGACGTAGGTCCTCTTTTTTGTATGTTTCTTGCTTACTTCGCTGTAGAGAATTTGTTGCTGTTTTTACGGAAGGTTTGCTCTAACTTTTACCTTGTCTTTGCGAACGAAGTGCTTGCAACTCTCGTATAGGCTTGTGTGCTGGCCCCTTGGGGAACGCTATCTAAGACGTGTTTTACAATGCCTGTATTTCCTCGGGAGTGAGGCCAGAAACTGAAGCAATTTCTTCCAAAGTAAGTTTCCCCTGAACACGCAACGCCTTGGCGAGTTCGCGCTTTTCTTCGTCGCGACCTTTCTTATACCGAATGTTGAGTTCCTGTTCCAGGGTCATGTAAGCCTTCTTCGTGATGGGGTCCTTGCGGTACTGTTCCACGAGATCGTGGATGCGCTTCATCTTTGCAGATCCGTGCTCCTGCGTGGCGAAGTACTGCATGTATTCGCGAATGGAATTGTCCTTGATTTCGCTATACTTCTTAAAGATATAAAAATTCTTGTAACAGAGGTCGCCCATCAGGATGCTCGGGTCGCTTTCTTCGCGATTCTGGAACCTATAAACAGGCTTGTCCTTGCCGAAGATGTCGTCCGGGCAGATGAACAGGATGTACTGTTCCCGGAGTTCGTCGTAGCTTACGCCCTTGGCGAGAACATCCAGGTCGCACATCCCTTGGTAGTAGCGGGCGCGCTTGGGCAGTTCGCCAGTATCTTCCATCTGCATCTCGATGTCAAAGAAACGACCTGTACCGGGCAATTCCTCCTTCACGAGCACATCGAAGCGGACGCTCTTGTGGAAGGGATCTTCCTGTGTCGTGGCCTCGGCGACCACGGAAATCTTGTCGATGGAAATTTTCAGGATGTCCTGCAGAAAATCCTTGGCGACATCCTCGTTGCTGAAGACCTTGGCGAACATGAAATTGTCAGTAATGTCCAGGTCTTCGTACCTTTTCATTTGATAGCTCATTTTTCCTCCGGTCGCTACATGCTAAAAAAGCGACGGACTGTTTAACTCATAATACTTAATGCGGCACTCGCCAGAATATGAACAAAAAATAATTAAATGCTCTTTTGTTCACTATGAATTTAGATATGAAAAGAATTTGTGTCAAGGGAGTTTGAAAAAATTTATTGATTAACAGCTGATAAAAATGATTAAATTTAGAATAGACTAATTGAAGGTGAAAAAATAGTTGGTGGTGTAATTGGTTACTCTGGCTACTCTAAAACATCATCCATGTATAATACCGGAAAGGTCTATGGTGATGACTTTATTCTTGCTAGTGGAAGTAATAGTGGTTATCCAATTCTAAAATGGGAAATAGAGGAATAAGATCGTTTTAACCAAAAAATAAAAGAGGACGTAGGTCCTCTTTTTTGTAGCCTTAAAAATGTTAAGCCTTGAACGTTGCCGACCATTCTAGGTTCAGCTCTTCGCCTGCGTTCAGAACGATCATTTCCCTGTGATGGTTCAAAACGTCCGGTTCGCTTGTCATCGGTTCGATGGCGATGCTGTTGCGGTCAGGCGGAGTATAGACAACAAGCTGGCGGAATCCCTTGGCGTCTGACTTCTGTGAAATCGTGATGGATTCCTTTTCGCTTGCAAGAATGGTGCTTGCGCTTTCGAAGTTGCCCTTGAGAGCAAAGCAGTCGTTGATGAAAGTGTCGCCGAGCGCGGCCTTGCCTTCAAAGCGTGTTTCTGCAACGCGTTCGCCTGTCGGAATGTCAGTGCTGTCGAGAAGCAGGCGTTCAGATTCCGGGATCGAAAGCGTGAGCGTATCAACCTTTTGACCGAGCATAAAGTACGGGTGCCAACCTTCTGCGTAAGGCATTGCGTTTGGGCCAACGTTCTTTGTGTAGCTCTTTACGGTTACGCTTTCGCCTGTAAATGTAAATGCGGTTTCTGCACGGAACGGGAACGGGAAACCAGCGTGGTTGCCTGTCCAGTCGTAAGCCACCTTGAGCGTTGCGGAGGCTTCGTCAGATTCAAAAGAAACGAGCGACCACTTTTTGGTGTGCGTAAGGCCGTGCAGGGAATGCTTTGCCCAGGTCACGTTGTTGTCGAGTTTGTAGCTGTTGCCCTTCCACTGCCAAACGGCGTTGTTTGTGCGGCCCGGCCACGGAGAAAGGCGTTCGCCTGCGCTTGTGTCGGCCTGTGTTTCGCGGAAGGTCTTTTCGTCGCGGTAGCCAAACAGAAGTTCGCGTGTGCCGTTTGCAACTGGAACGCGCCATGCGTTAAGGCCTGCGCCCCAGCCTGTTAAAATTTCAAGTTCAGCTCCGTCTTCACGGGCGATTACAAGGCGCTCGACAGTGCCGAGCGGGCGAGAAATAAGGGAAAACTTTGTCATGTTCACAATTTAGAAAATTGGATAAATGTTAGTTATCTGTCGACTGAGAACAGAGGATTGTCATTGCGAGCCCATCGGGCGATGCAACCTATTACAAGGTTATGTAATGGACAGCTTTCCCCGATCAGGTCGGGGAAAGGCCCACACTTGCAGTGACGGTGTAGTTCTACATTCTCTAGTAACTCGTAACTAGTAACTAATTTCTATTTTTGGACTTATGGAAAAACAGACTATCGTAGCTCCAATGACTCCGGCAGGTGTGAGTGCCGTGGCTGCGCTCCGCGTGAGTGGCAAGCTTACAAAAAGCGTTATTGCTGCAATGTTTGGCAACGAAAACCCAGTAGCTCGCAGAGCTAGCTATGGGACTGCTTGCCATCCGCAAACCGGCAAAGCTATCGATTCGCTTCTCTACATTTTTTTTGAAGGCCCGGCTTCATACACGGGCGAAGATACTCTTGAAATTTTCCCGCATGGTAACCCGCTCATCGTTCGCGAACTTTTGCAAGCAATCCTTTGCGTAGATGGCGTTCGCCTTGCCGAACCGGGCGAATTTACCAAACGCGCTTTTTTGAATGGCAAGCTTGACCTTGTGCAGGCCGCCTCCGTTGGCGATGTCATTCACAGTACATCGCAGAGCGCTCTCGAAAACGCAAGGCGCCTGCTTTCTGGCAAGTTCTCCGAAACGGTCCATGAACTTGCCCGTGCCGTGAAAGATTTTTCTGCCCGCATAGAGCTTGATGTCGATTTTGCCGAAGAGGAAGCAGACCCGGATATTGACGGCTGGGAAGAACGCGTGCTCGCCATTCAAAAGACGGTGCGCCGCCTGCTTGACAACTTCCGCAGTGCAGAATCCATGAATAGGCTTCCGCTTGTCGTTGTGTACGGGGCCCCGAATGCGGGCAAGTCGAGCCTTATCAATGCGCTCCTTGAAGAAGACCGTTTGCTTGTAAGCAATGTGGCCGGCACGACGCGCGACTTTGTCGAAGTTCGCTTGATGCTCCCTGGCGGCGAAATCCGTCTGGTTGATACGGCGGGCCTTGCCGAAACACCGGTCTCTGAACTAGATGCTCTTTCCATGGAAAAGAGCCGCAAAATTTTAAATGAAGCAAGTTTGAAAATTCATTTGGTTTCTTTAGAAGAAAGGCAGAAGACGGAAGACGGAGGAAACGGTAAAAATGACATTCTCGTTTATTCCAAGGCCGATTTGCGTGCAGATGCAATGCCAAAAGACTGCCTTGCAATTTCTTCAAAGACGGGAACTGGCCTTGAACAGTTGCGCTTGCTTTTGAATGAAAAATTGTACCCGGCCGATTCCTGCATGCAGGAAGATTTCTTTGTCACGAGTGAACGCGAAAAACGCTGCCTGGAAAACGCCGCCGAGGGCTTGCAGCGCACGCTCGACTTGCTTCGCACAAACCCTGCCGTGGAACTCATTGCCTTTGAAATGCAGACCGTTCGCCGCGCCTTGCAAAGCATCACTGGCGAAATTTCAAGTGAAGACATTCTGCAGAGCATTTTCGCTGGCTTCTGCATTGGCAAGTAGTTTTTGATTTATGCCCATACAAATGAAAACGGTTCGCCCCGATTTTGGAGCGAACCGTTTTTGTGAACCAGTCTTCTATTAGAGTGAACTTGTTCCGTTCTTGCGAGCGTAACGAGGCACAAAGGCTCTTGCCGGTTCGCCAATGTAGAGCTGGCGCGGGCGGTTGATCTTTGTGTTCTTGTCGTCGTGCATTTCCTTCCAGTGGGCGATCCAGCCTGGCAAACGGCCGATTGCAAACATAACGGTAAGCATGTTTGTCGGAATGCCCATGGCGCGGTAGAAGATGCCGGAATAGAAGTCTACATTCGGGTAGAGCTTGCGTTCAATGAAGTAGTCGTCCTTGAGCACCTTTTCTTCAAGCTCGATCGCGATATCGAGAAGCGGGTCATGCACATGTTCGCCACAATCCAGAAGTTCGCGGAGGAGTGACTTGAGAACTCTTGCGCGAGGGTCGTAGCTCTTGTACACGCGGTGACCAAAGCCAGAAAGACGGAACGGGTCGGTCTTGGACTTTGCGCGTTCAATCACTTGTTCCACGGTCATGCCGCTTTCCTGGATCTGCAGGAGAGTTTCGAGCACCGCCTGGTTTGCACCGCCATGGCGCGGGCCCCACAATGCGCAAACGCCTGCACAGATACTTGCATAGAGGCTTGCACCGGAGCTGCCCACCATGCGCACCGTGCTTGTGGAGCAGTTCTGCTCGTGGTCGGCGTGAATGATGAGGAGTGCGTTCAAGATCTTTTCCATGACCGGGTGTGGTTCATAGTGGCGCGTCTTGCTGGAGAACATCATGTTCAAAAAGTTGCTGCAGTAGCTGCGGTCAGCTTCCGGATAGACAAACGGTTCACCGATGCTTGCCTTGTAAGAGAATGCTGCCACGGTGCGAATCTTGGAAATGAGGCTTGCGGCAATCACGTTGAATTCTTCGGTGCTCTTCTGTTCGTCATCGTAGAACTTCAAGTTGAAAAGGCCGAGCGCGTTCATCACAGAAGCGAGAATGCCCATCGGGTGAGCGTTAGGCGGCATTTCACGGAAGAAGTGCAGCAAGTTTTCATGAATCAGGGCGTTCTCGGTAAGGAGCTTTCTGAAGTTCATGATTTCCTGTTCGGTCGGGAGTTCGCCGTGCATGAGCAACCAGGAAACTTCCGGGAAAGTTGCTGCAGTGGCGAGGTCTTCAATAGCATAGCCTCTGTAGCGAAGAATTCCTTTTTCGCCATCAACAAAGGTTATCTTACTCTGGGTGCTGCCGGTATTCAGGTAACCGTAGTCCAAAGTGACGAGGCCAGTGTCCTTGCGGAGCGTGGAGACGTCAACGGCGTGTTCGCCTTCGGAACCCTGGAGCACAGGGTATTCAAAAGTGTTGCCGTTATAAAGAAGAGAAAGCTTATCTGCCATAATGTTTTCCCGTGTTAGTGTCAATTTTAGATGCAAGAAAGAGGACAGGAGTTAGTAGGAAGACGAAAGACGGAAACGAGTAACTAACAGTTAGAAGAAAATCTCTCGTCTATCCTAGATCCTCAATTACTTCATGCCGCGGATGCAAGCGTCGATGTTTGCAAAGAGCTTTTCGAGCTTTTCGGTCGGAACGGCGCTGAATGCAAGGCGGATAAGGCCAGAGAGCATGATAGTGCCGGTGCTGTACTTTGCAATGAGTTCCTGGCGGAGCTTTTCTGCGTCAACGCCCTTCGGCTTGATGCACATGAAGTAACCGCTGTTGAACGGCATCGGTTCAAAGGATTCTGCGTATTCAGGGTGGCTTGCAAGAACGTTCTTGATAATGTCGTAACGCTTCTTGAGTGTTGCGTACTTTTCAGCCTTTTCCTGAGCGTATTCCGGGGACTGGTATGCAGCGAGCAAGATCTTCTGGGAAATGCTCGGTGCGTTAGAAATGTTGCCACGAACAACGCCTGCAGCCTTCTGCTCAAGAGCCTTGAGCTGAGCGGCGGTTGCACCCTTGAAGCCAAAGGACATAAAGCCAACGCGGAAGCCCCAAACGTAGTCTTCCTTGGTCGGGCCGTCGAGCTTTACAGCGAGCAAGTTTTCGTGAGCATCAACAATCTTTGTGAATACGGATTCGCGAGTAACGCCTTCTTCATAGACAAGTCCAAAGTAGGCATCGTCCATGAGGGCTACAACCTTGTTGCCTGCAGCAGCGCAATCGGTAAGGATCTTTGCAATTTCAACGGCTTCAGTTTCTGTAGCAGTGTAGCCGGTCGGGTTGTTCGGGAAGTTCAAGAGAACAACCTTCTTGCTAGACTTGCTGTTTGCAAGGGCAGCCTTCAAGGCTTCGGTATCAAAGCCGCCATTCTTGAAAGTGTTGAATGTTACAATCTTTGCGCCACGGCCGTTTTCAAAAACGAGTTCGTAGTTGTCCCAGTAAAGGTCCGGGATAATTACTTCGTCGCCTGCGTCAAGGAACAAGTAACCTGCGCAGCTGATTGCGTGTGTAAGGGCAGCCGTTACAACCGGGTTGGAGAAGTTCTTGTCAGCAAGGCTCGGGTTCTTGATGATCATCTGCTTCTTCCATTCGGCACGGAGGTTAGCATCGCCGGAGCTTGGGCAATAGAGGAAACTTGTCTTTGGCAAGTTCAAGGACTTTTGAACGCATGGGAGGGTGAGCGGGGAGCCGTCATCTTCAAGTGCGGTACCGATTGTTGCGTTGATTTCAGAGCCCTTAGCTTCGGCGCCCTGGCCGAGGATACCCTTGCTCGGGAAGAAGATTGCCTTGCCCTGTGCAGAGAGCATGTCAAAAACTGGGCAACCGTTTGCAGAAAGTTCTGCGTTAAGTGCTTCAGCAAGAGGATTGTAGTTCATAACTTTTTCCTTCACTAAATGAATGGTCTATTTGTGCGGCTCAATTTTAAAAAAAATTAGAAGTATTGTAGGGTGTTTGGGTAGAAATGCTCTCGGTTTGTTTGATATTTTAAGTTAGCAATGACAAACTATTCATTTTTGTTGCTACAAAAAACTTTCGTATGCAATTTCGTTTTTTCTATATTTCGCTCCATGGAATCTGTTTTGACTTCTGACAAAGAAAAGCTTGCTTTTGATAGCGAGTACATTTGGCACCCGTACGCAAGTTTGCATAACACCCCAGCCCGTTTTTTGGTAAAGAGTGCAAACGGAACCGAAATCGAAACCGCAGAAGGCTTCAAGCTTATAGACGCTGTTTCTAGCTGGTGGTGCGTGGCGCACGGGCACAACGCTCCAGAAATTTGCGAGGCGATTCGCGCGCAGACAGAAAAGTTCAATCATGTGATGTTTGCGGGCTTTACGCACGAGCCTGCAATTGAATTGGCAGAACGCCTGAAAAAATTTTTGCCGGGCAATCTGAATCGGATTTTCTTTGCGGATTCCGGTTCCATAGCGGTGGAATGCGCCGTGAAAATGGCGGTGCAGTACCAGGTTGTTTGCGGGCACCCGGAGCGTTGCAAAATGGCCGCGTTAAAGGGTGGCTATCACGGTGATACTGCAGGTGCAATGGCTTTGAGCGATCCAGACGGAATGCATGTCCTTTTTCAGGGAATCATGCCGAAACATTATTTTGCAGAGCAGCCCCGCTCCCGCTTTGACGGCGAATTTCTGGAGGGCGATTTCAATTCCATGGAAGAACTCGTTGCAAAGCATAGGCATGAACTTGCAGCGGTGATTTGCGAACCTGTTTTTCAGGGTGGCAACGCCATGTGGCTCTACCATCCGGAATACTTGCGCCGTCTGCGCAAGCTTTGCGACGAAAACGGCATCTTGCTTATTTTTGATGAAATTGCCTCCGGCTTTTACCGCACGGGCCCGCGCTTTGCCCAGGAACACGCGGGTGTCCTTCCGGACATCATGTGCATCGGCAAGGCACTCACGGGCGGCGCAATCACCATGGCCGCGGCCGTGGCCGCGGACCATGTTGCGGCGGCCATTTCGAATGGCCGCCCGAGCGCGTTCATGCATGGCCCGACTTACATGGCAAACCCGCTCGCTTGCGCCGCTGGCGTTGCCTCGCTCAAACTGTTTGAAACACGAAATTACGCAGCCCAGGTAAAGCGCATCGAAAAGCGTCTTCACGACAATTTGTTTGCCCTGCAGAACCTGGAAAACGTTGCCGATGTTCGCGTGCTCGGCGCCATTGGCGCAATGGAACTCAAGGGCATGCCTTCTTCCGACGACATCTTGCGCGTTGTCAAGGAAACAGGCGTGTGGCTAAGGCCTTTCTGCAATTATCTTTACACCATGCCGCCGCTCATTACGACGGATAATGAGCTAGACCGTATCACTGAAGCCATGAAGCTCGTTGCGGAATGCGAACCGCTCCCGCCGAGCGACGATGAATTTCATGAGTGATGGACTTCAAAAATATTATTTGCTATTTTAGAATGAAAATTAGAGGTTTTTATGGCTGTTTCAATGCAGAGCGTTATGAAGGAATCCGGGGTCGGTTTTGGCACTAGCGGTGCCCGTGGCCTCGTGAGTGCCATGACGGACCGCGTTTGCTATGTGTATGCGCGTTCCTTTATTCAATATTGCGAAAAGAACTACAAGTGCGACCGCACGATCGCGATCGCTGGCGACCTTCGCCCGAGCACGGAACGCATCTTGAAATCTCTCGTTGCTGCAGGCGTCGATAGCAAGTGGAATGTCGTATACTGCGGCAGAATCCCGAGCCCTGCAATTGCCCTCTATGGCCTCGACAAGCATTTGCCGACCATCATGGTTACCGGAAGCCACATTCCGGCAGATAGGAACGGCATAAAGTTCAACCACCCGAATGGTGAAATTACCAAAGCCGACGAGCAGGGCATTGTCGCCGAAGCAGTCGACTTTGACGAAGGCCTTTTCAATGCAGACGGCATGCTGAAAAACGCCCCGGAACTCCCGGCAGTCGAGAAGTCCGCAGAAGAAAGCTATGTGCAGCGCTATATTGACTTCTTTGGTGCAAAGGCCTTGAACGGCCTTACCCTTGGCGTGTACCAGCACAGTGCAGTCGGCCGCGACATCGTCGTTCGCGTGCTCGAAGGCTTGGGTGCAGTCGTAAAGCCGTTTGCCCGCAGCGAAACCTTCATCCCTGTCGATACGGAAGCCATTCGCCCAGAAGACGAACAGCTCGCCCGCGATTTTACCCACAAGGATTTTGTTGATGCCGTGCTCAGCACAGATGGCGATTCTGACCGCCCGCTTTTGGCTGATGACGTTGGCATGTGGCTCCGTGGCGATGTTCTTGGCATCTTGGCTGCGCAGGCCCTTGGCATTAAGCGCGTTGCAACCCCGGTAAGCTGCAACACTAGCCTTGAAAAATGTGAAATGTTTGAAAAGATCTGCCGTACGCGCATTGGTAGCCCGTATGTAATTGCCGGCATGGAAGGCCTTGTAGAAGGTGATGCAACCGTTGCTGGTTACGAAGCTAATGGTGGCTTCTTGCTCCAGACTCCGGTGACCCTCGATGGCCGCACATTGCAAGCCTTGCCGACACGCGATGCGCTCCTCCCGATGCTTGCCGTTTTGAACCAGGTCCGCAAGGAAATGGTAGGCGTGGTCGATTTGCTCAAGAGGCTCCCGCGCCGCTTTACCACAAGCGACCGCTTAAAGGAATTCCCGACTGCAATTTCCAAGGCAAAAATTGCAGAAATCGCAGAAAAGAACCTTGGCGAACAGATGTTCGGTAAGATCGCTGGCGGCAAGCTCGTTTCTGTGAACACCGTAGACGGCTACCGCATGGAATTCGATTCCGGCGACATCATTCACCTGCGTCCGAGCGGCAACGCTCCGGAACTCCGCTGCTATGTAGAAGCCGACGCCCGCCCGCGCGCCGCTGAACTCCTTGCAGCAAGCCTCAAGCTTATGGAAGGTTGGAGAAAGTAGACTGGGGTGAGAACAGAAAACAGAGGACAGAAGAAAGTAGGAAGACATAAGACGGAAGACGAAAGAATGCGCACGAAGCGAGCGCAGTGCGGCCATCCAGGGCAATGTTCTGGATCACCACGCCTACGGCTCGTGATGACAAGTTAAGATGCAAGAGCAAGAGACAAGAAATTGTCACCTCCAATGTCTTTGCGAGGAACGTAGTGACGAAGCAACCCAGGAATATGTGGATTGCCACGGACCTAAAGGTCCTCGCAATGACATTTAATTATTCATTGTTAATTGCACCATCAGTCGAAAACACTGGAAATCAGCGTTCACTAGATCCTAGCCCCTAGATACTAGATCCTAAAACATTGTATGAAAAAAATTGCCCTAATATTACTTGCTGCGGTCGCGGCTTTTGCCGGGGACTACTGGCATGCAGAAACTGGTGCCTCGGCAATGCAGTTTTTGTACTTGAACGTGTCTCCACGCACTGCAGCCCTTTCTGGCGCAGGCGTTGCGACCCCGGCCGGACCGTCTGAACTTTCCAGGAACCCGCTTGCGTCCCTTGCCGCGACGGAAGCGGAAATCGGCTGGAACCAGATCGTGTTCAGCGACCGCATTGGCGCCCAGTTCCTTTCGCTGTATTATGCGATGCCGTACGAGAACTTTGTCTTTTCTGGCGCGCTCGAATTCCTTGGCTACGACGACCTGGAGGGCCGTGACGACGAAGGCTTTGAAACGGGCGAGTTCTCGGCCTCTGCATGGGCCGCCCAGCTAGGGGTCGGCTTTAGGCATGCCATGTTCCGCTGGGCGCTTTCTGCCCGCTTTGCTTCGCAGACCATTGACGACGAAACCGCGTTTGGCTTTTTGGCCGATGGCGGCGTTTCCGTTGCGCTCAACAGGAACTTCAGCTTTGCGACAAAGGTCACGAATGCAGGCTATGTGACGGAATATGAAGGCAACCATCGCGTGCCGCCCACAGCCGTGCAGTCTGGCATAACCGCTACATACCCGCTTACCGAAATTTTTGATTTGGCCATGTCGCTTGACATGTACCGTCAGGCCGATTCCGACTTGATGGCCATGGCCGGCGCAGAGCTCTCGTTCCGCAAAATGCTCGTGTTCCGTGCTGGCTATGCCTACCGCCCAGATACAGAAAACGGAGTCAGCGGTGGCCTTGGCCTGCGTTTTGGCAATATAAATGTGGAATATGCGTATGCCACGAACCCGGTGCTCGACGGAGACCATCACATTAATGTAGCTTTGAGATTCTAAGTTTCGGAAGGTTTGCAAAAAATCACCGATTTTTAGCATTGTTGGGGAGTTGCCTAAACCGCGACTCCCTTGCTTTATATATATTTGAATTGAGAATTTTTATTCTGACTACTAAACAAAGGTTAACTATGGCAATTCAGCAAGAAAAACTTGACGATTTGAACAAGCGTCGTCAGGTGATTGCAGGCGATACAGAGAAAATTGCAGCTCGCCATGCAAAAGGATTGATGACAGCCCGCGAACGCGTGACTGGCCTTGTGGATAATGGTTCCTTCCAGGAATTCGGCGCCCACGTGAACCATGATGTTCGCGGTTTTGGATTTGAAAAGAAGTCCCTCCCGGGCGACGGTGTGATTACCGGTCTTGGCTTCGTGGATGGACGCCCTGTTTCTGTTATTAGCCAGGACTTTATGGTTAGCGGCGGTTCCCTTGGTTCCAAGCATGCCCGCAAGATGGCAGAAACAATGAACCAGGCTATTGAGCTTGGCAACCCGATCATCAGCATGAACGACTCCGGTGGAGCCCGCATTCAGGAAGGCGTCAAGAGCCTTGCTGGCTACGGTCAGGTATTCCGTGCAAATGTCATGGCTTCTGGCGTTGTTCCGCAGATCGCCCTCATTGCTGGCCCGTGCGCTGGCGGTGCTGCATATAGCCCTGCCCTCATGGACTTCTGCATCCAGGTTAAAAAACAGTCCAACATGTTTATTTGCGGCCCGGAAGTTATCAAGGCTGCAACTGGCCAGGAAGCTCCGCTCGATCAGTTCGCAACTGCCGAAGCTCACGCTGCAGTTTCCGGTAACGTTCACTTCGTTGCCGAAAACGATGCCGACGCATTGAACATCATCAAGCGTCTCTTGAGCTTCCTCCCGAGCAACAACATGCAGGATCCTCCGCATCGCTTCTCCGAATCCCTTTCCTTGGAACCGGATCCGGCAATGAACGAAGTTGTTCCGGCAGACGCAAAGACCCCGCTCGACACCTACCAGGTTATCGAACGCCTCGTAGACCCGGGTGAATGGTTCGAAGTAAAGCGCGACTTTGCAAAGAACATGATCACTGGCTTTGCCCGTATCGACGGCATTGTTGTCGGTATCATTGCCAACCAGCCGAAGTTCAAGGCTGGCTGCATCGATATCGATGCAAGCGACAAGGCTGCAGAATTCATCAACTTCTGCAACGCATTCAACATTCCTATTGTAACCCTCCAGGACGTTCCGGGCTTTATGCCGGGCCTCGCCCAGGAACGCGGCGGCATTATCCGCCACGGTGCAAAGGTTCTCTATGCTTATGCAAACTGCACTGTTCCTCTCGTAACAGTCATCATGCGCAAGGCATACGGTGGCGCCTACATTGCAATGGGTTCCAAGGACCTCTGCGCAGACGTCGTATTCGCATGGCCGACTGCAGAAATCGCAGTCATGGGTGCAGAAGGCGCTGCAAAGATTATCTACAAGAAGGAGCTCAAGGAAGCGGCAGACCCGCAGGCCAAGTTCAAGGAACTTGCCGACGACTACCGTAACAAGTTCTCCAACCCGTACCAGGCTGCAGAAAATGACATCATCACTGATGTTATCACTCCGGCCGAAACTCGCGCCCGCGTGGCACTCAGCCTCCGCTCCTTGCTTACAAAGCGCGTTTCACGCCCATCCAAGAAGAATGGCTTGAGCCCATTATAATCCATTATGAACGAAACAACAAACACACAAACCGTAGCTAATCCGGTCCCTGAAAAGTTCAAGGAACAGCTTTCGATGATGCCGCCTTCACAGGCTGCAAAAGTCACTGCCCAGCTTGAACTTACTCCAGGTACAGATTCTACAGTCTATAAGATTGTAGAAGCCCACGACGGTAGCTACACAGTCCTCTACAAGACCTACGCTCAGTCCACTGAAGCCCGTATGGCCTTGAAGGTTAAGGAAGACGCAGCTGGTAAGGTTTTGCCGATTGCAAAGGCAAAGCTTGGTTCCGAATACTGCGCTGGCGAATACAATACCGAAACAGGCGTTTGCTCTGGTTCAAAGGAAACATTTACAATCGGTAAGCTCGTTGAGTTCCAGGCAACTGGCCTCATCGTGGTGATGGTCGTAATTATCGGCCTTTGCCTCCTTACCTATGCGATGTCCTTTATCATGGCAAAGCTTGGCCTTACAAAGGCACCGGCTCCAAAGGCTGCTCCTGCAGCAGCTCCGGCACCGGCACCTGCTCCGGTTAGCAACCTCGATCCGAATGCCCCGAGCATTCACCCGGGCCTTACGAACGCTCAGTTCCAGGCTCTTATCGGTGTTGCCTGCCAGGCCGCTCTCGAAGGCACCGAAGACCAGATTCATCCAGGTCTTACAAACGCACAGCTTGCAATGATCTTTGCTGTCGCGGCAGCGGAAGTTCTCGGTGAACCATGCAATGTGGTTTCCTTCCGTCCAGTTAATAACGACAACTTGGCATGGGTTGCCCAGGGTCGTGCAAATCTTCACTCCAACGGGCTTAAGTAACAAGCCAGGAAATACTATTATGAAAAAGACACTCCGCATTACACTTGAAGGCAAGAGCTACGACGTTGAAGTTGAAGTTCTTAACGGTGCAGTAGCACCAGTTTCCGTTGCTCCGGCTGCAGTAGCACCGGTTGCAGCACCTGTCGCTGCCCCAGTTGCAGCACCGGCAGCTCCGGCTGCAGCACCTGCTGGCGCAGGCACTCCGGTCCCGAGCCCGATGATGGGTCTTGTGTTCAAGATCAAGTGCAAGGTCGGTGACAAGGTTGAAGCTAACCAGGAAATCATGGTTCTCGAAGCAATGAAGATGGAAACTCCGGTTCCGGCTCCAGTTGCTGGTACCATCACCTCTATCAATGTCAAGGAACAGGATTCTGTTTCCGAAGGCCAAGTTCTCGTTACAATCGGCTAAGGTAACCTATGTCTCAAGTTTTAGCATCGGTCCTTGATTTTGCTAAGGATACCGGATTCCAGTACATCACATGGCAGATGATTGTCATGTGGATCGTATCCGGCGTTCTCATGTATCTTGCGATCGTGAAAAAATTCGAGCCTTTATTGCTTTTGCCGATTTCCCTCGGCGCACTCGCCGTCAACATTCCTACAGCAGGTTTCTATGACGGCGGCTGGAGCATCGAAGGCATGTTCAGCCCGACTGGTGGTCTTTACTACTACATCAGCCAGGGTATCCACTTGGAACTCTTCCCACCGATCATCTTCCTCGGTGTTGGCGCCATGACCGACTTCGGTCCGCTCATCGCTAACCCGCGTACGCTCCTCCTCGGTGGTGGTGCTCAGTTCGGCGTTTTCGCAACAATGTTCTGCGCAGTAGCATTTGGCGGCTTTACCCTTGGTGAAGCAGCTTCCATCGGCATTATCGGTGGTGCCGACGGTCCGACATCCATCTTTACGGCTAACAAGCTTGCAAAGCACTTGATTGGACCTATCGCCGTTGCCGCTTACACTTACATGGCTCTTGTGCCGCTCATTCAGCCGCCTATCATGCGTCTCATGACAAATGACAAGGAACGCAAGATCCGTATGAAGGCCCTCCGTCAGGTTGGCAAGCTCGAACGCATCGTGTTCGCTGTTCTCGTCATGATCGTCTGCCTCCTCGTTGTTCCTGATGCATCTGCACTTATCATCATGCTCATGCTCGGTAACATCTTCAAGGAATCTGGCGTCGTGGAACGTCTCGTGAAGACCGCACAGAACGAACTCATGAACATCGTTACGATCTTCCTTGGCACTTCCGTTGGCCTTACCATGTCTGCCGACATCTTCTTGCGCGGTCAGACACTTATGATCATTGCCATGGGCGTTGTCGCCTTCGGTTTCTCTACCGCAGCAGGCCTCTTCCTTGCAAAGATCATGAACAAGTGCTCCCCGAAGAACCCGGTCAACCCGCTCATCGGTTCCGCAGGCGTTTCTGCAGTTCCTATGGCAGCCCGTGTTTCCCAGGTTGAAGGTGCTAAGTACGACCCGCAGAACTTCCTGCTCATGCATGCCATGGGTCCGAACGTTGCCGGCGTGATCGGTACCGCAGTTTGCGCTGGTTA
Organism: Fibrobacteraceae bacterium; assembly: GCA_045615885.1. Lineage (GTDB taxonomy): Bacteria > Fibrobacterota > Fibrobacteria > Fibrobacterales > Fibrobacteraceae > UBA1765. The sequence goes on along the minus strand of JAZLFR010000046.1, from coordinate 29,708 downwards.
CATGATTAGCCGCCTTGCTTAATTAGCACGCGCTTTTCTGCAAAAAAGGCTTCCGATTCTGTCGGAGGCCTTTTTTTGTGCGGTGTGATTTGCACCCCGTTTTAAAAGTATAAAGACATGATTTTTGCAATAGAAAACTAAATTTAATGTTGATATATTGTAAGTAGGATTTATATGAAAAAAATAGCGCTTCTCCTGGTATCGCTGTGCCTTTTTGCATGCAAGGAAGAAACTGCAAAGCAGAGTGTTTCTGTTGTGCCTGTTGTTTCTGAAGAAGAGCAGGAAAGCAAGGCTTCGTTTAAGGCCAAGGTCATCAATGTTCTTGGAACATGCGAAAAACAGAGGGAAAGTTCTTCTTGGTCTCCGATGCGCGTTGGCCAGAACATGATTGAAAAGGATAGGATCCGTACCAGGGAAGAGTCCGAAGTGGTCATGAAGACTCCGGATGGTTCTTCCCTTACGTTTGCAGAAAATACGGAAATCGTATTGAGCATAGAAAATCTGTCGTTCAACAAGAGCGTCTCGATTCTTGTGGAAAACGGCGTCGTCCATTTTGACGTGCAAAAGCAGAATGCCTCGACGATGACATTCAAGACGGGAACCGCTGTGGCGGCTATCCGCGGTACTGCGGGTTTTGTAGGCTCCGTTGGCGGCAAGACGGTTGCCTCCCTGAAGGAAGGCTTGGTAGAAGTTGAAGATAACAACGGCAAGAAGGAAGATGTCAAGCCGAATCAAACCGTGATCGTCCATTCCAAGGGCATTTCCAAGATGCAGTTGAAGTCTTCCGGTACTGCGGCGCTCGCGAGCAAGTTGGATTCCATCAAGGCCGATGAAAGTGCAGATCTGGAAAAGACGCTTGCCAAGTTCGATGAGGATTTCTCTGCCCGCTTGAAGGATTTTGAAAACAAGGTCCGCGTACAGGCGACACGCATTGCCGATACCGTATTTGTTCCTTCTATTACGTTGCAGGCCCGCGTGACCCCCGGTGTGATTGTGAAGGTGGCTGGAACTACGGATACGGTACCTGCGAATGGAATTTACCAGCGTGAGTTCTCTTGGGAGGCAGATGCCTATGGGCCGAAGCGCTTTCTTGCAACTTGCAGCGACGGCGTGGTTGAATTTACATGCTACATGTGGAATACGCTCTATGCAGAGCCTTCACTTGAACCGGAACCTGTTGCAGACACAGTTGCTGCAGAACCTGAAGCTCCGAAGGCCGCCCCGAAGGCCAAGAATTTGAAGGTGGGGGTGCGCATTGCTGGTCAGAAGATGGAACGGATCCATATTGGCCCGGAACGCGCTTCCTATGCTGGCCAGGTCGCCGTAACTTTGTCTGGCCTTGCAGAAGACGATTTGGACGAAGTCAAGAGCGTTGTCTTGAAGCGCGGGGGCAAGGTTGTAAATACGGTCCCGGCCAATGAATTGACATCTTTAAAATATGAATTCCCTGTAGAAGTGGCGCGTAATAAAATTGCGGAATTCGAAGTTGACGTGACTTTGAAAAACGGCAAGACGTTCAAGGCTAGCAAGACCTATGAAGTGTATTGCCTTCTTTCGAACCACCCGGGAGGCAAGGCCCGCAACGCGCTTTTGCCGGAAGACCAGGAATATGAACGCTTGAAACAGGCTGGCGGAATCGAAAAGGAATAAAAGGAGTTAGACATGAAATTGTTTTCTAAGAACGCTCTTTGCGCAACCCTCTCTCTTGGTGCGCTTGCAATGCTTGCCGCTTGCGCCTCTAACCCGCCGGCAAATGAAGATGCAACCCGCGATCGCGCCGCTGCCGGTTATTCCGACTTGAACAGGGAACTGGACGCTCGCCATCCGGAACCGGTTGCCAAGAAGGCAGAAGCAGTCGAGGAACCGGCAATCGAAATTTCAAAGGTCGTGTTCAAGACCAGGCCGACCGTGCTTGTGACCCCGGCCCTGACAGGCCGCATGGCTGGCTCCATTGACGTGGTCCGCCGCAACCCGCTCGCAAAGACCGCCATGGAAGTTATTAATGCCTATTTGACAAGTCGCGACTATAGCGTTGTCGGCCTTGAAAGCGACGCCCAGGTGAATGAGGTCGTGCAGTTGCAGGCCGATATCGCCGGCAATGACGAAGACCTTGCATACGCCGCTGGCCTTTCCATTGGATCTGACATCAACATTTCTTTTGCTGGCAGCATTCAGGACGGCTACATCGTTGTAGATTTGAACGCAAGCGAAGCTTCTACCGGCAATCTGCTTGGCAGCGAATCTGTTCGTGAAAAGGATAACGACGAAGGCCAGCGCGTGCTTGTGCAGAAGGCTGTAGAAAAGGCGATTGTAAAACTTGAAAACAAGGTGCGCGATAACCTTGCCGCTTCTTTGGAAATTGGTGTCCAGTACAAGGTCGTTGCCCATTTGGCAGACAGCTTTACAGATGACCAGGCGGAAGAAATTTCAAACATCGTAAGCGGAGCCGTGCGCAAGAAGTTCAACAAGATGCAGGTGAAGTCCATGACTCGCAGCACTTACGATTTGCTTGTGTATGCTGACCCGAGCGTGTATGAAGACGCCCAGATGGTGTATTCTGCATTCGCGGAATCGCTCGATGGCCTTGCCAAAGTTCGCAAGCAGAACATTACCAAAAAGCTGATTATCATGGAAATCAAGTAAATGGCTGAAATGGGGAATTGTGTCTGATGAATATGAAGAAGCTTTTGACATTGGCGCTGCTTTCGGTTTCGTTTGCCTTTGCCGCAAATGTGGTTACCTTTACCGCAAGTTCTGCAACTTCCCAGAAAGAAGCTGATCTGCTCGCCTTGGAAGGAATTGCAAAGCAGTTGAAAACGCGCGTGACTTCCGAAACGGAAGTGACGCGTTCCGAGCAAAAAACAGAGGCTGGCTGGAAAACGGAAAAGTCGATGAGTTCTTCCAGGAAGTCATCGACAGACATCGTGCTCAAGGGCGCGACCGTCGTTGCAGGTAAAAAGGTGGACGGAAAGTTCACTGCCACGGCAAGCGTTGACCTGGACCAGATGGCTTCCAAAATTCTGATCGATGTCGAAAAGACCGCCCGCGCGGTTAAGGCCAAGGATTCCATAATCCGCTATGACATGCTCGACAGGGACTACCGCAAGATGACGCTCGACATGCGCGATCTTGAAAAGCTTGTGGAGAAGCACGACGAGCTTCTTGAAAACCTCTCTTACGCACAGGCCGTGCCGCGTGAACTTTTACTGGAACATACGCTTGGCGAACTGACGGAATTCTTGATGGCATCTTTAGCTACCGTGAAGATTGAAGCAGATTGGAACGGTGAAACCCTCGAAATCAAGGTGTCTGATTTTTCTGGACCGCTTCCACTCTTCCCGATTGCCGTAACGCAGAATTCCAAGGATCTTGTAAACGGCAAGACAGACGCGAAGGGCTCGCTCTCTTTTGCCCGCAAGCAGATTGCTGCAAAGTTTGGTGCGGGTGAAGTCACGGTCCACCCGGATTTGAACTTTAAATATGTTCGCAGTGCAGATACGAAGTCTGTGAAGGTCCGCTATGAAACGGCAAAGAGCGGTGCTTCTTACAAGCTGGTTTGCGGTGCTTCTGCTGCGGAATGCGCAACGCTCCAAAAGACCCTTGGCGATGGTGGCGTGAACTTTGTAGAAAGCGGCAGTGACCTTGTCGCAGCGCTTGATTTTTTTGATAAGAAGAGCTCTGCAGGCCTTGTGACGAGCACTCTGAATGTGACCTTGAAAACTGCAACCCAGGAAATTGTCGAAACGGCAAAGGGAGTTGGCAAAACGGCAGAAGACGCCCATGCAAAGGCCATTCAAAAATTGCCGTTTGCAGCGATTGCAGAAAAGCTTGGAAAGTAGTGGTGGAATATGAAAACTTTTGGCATTAAGAAATTTTGTTTGACTGCATTGGTTGGAATGTGCGTTAGCGCATTGCCTACTTTTGCGCAAGAAGAACCTGTAGAAACGGAAACCGCCGAGTCGGCTGTTGCCGCCCCTGCAGAAGAACCATCGGTAGAACAGGCCGAAGAGCAGGCTGCAGAACCAGTCGCAGAACCAGCGGAAGAACCGGTTGCTGAACAGCCAGCCGCAACGACTCCAAGCTCCACATCCATCTTTGTGCAGGATCCGGCAGTATTTCATCGCCGCCAGGCAGAACTGCAAAAGTTACAGGCAGACCTTGGCAGCGCAAATGCGGGCCTTGCATCGCTACTTGCCGATGCCGATAGAATTGCAAAGATGAACGACCAGTGCGCATCGATTAGCATTAATGATGTCGTTGGCGAAGACTGCTGGGACTTTTACCAGGTGGAACTTCCAGAATTCGAAGCCCGCTACATGCAGGTGACCGGCGAAATCCGCCTTGGCTACATGGAAACTACCCGCGGCCTTGAAGACCGCAAAAAGCAGATCGATGCCTGTACCGATGCTCTTTACAGCCTTGCAAGTTCCAAGGAAGAATTCGTGAACCTTGACGGCGGCGTTTTCTTGGAACCGCTAGCAAAGGGCTTTGAAGCCAATTACAATTTTACCCTGCAGTACGAACCGAAGCGCCAGCAGCGCGCCTTTGAAATCGCAAGGAAGTGGGGCGAAATTTGCCGCGGCATGGTCGTGCGCCAAGATGGCGAAGGCTTTGCTCCATTCTTCCTTGAACGCCTGGCCCGCCTGAATGCAAACCTCAAGGAAAACGGCTCGCTCGCAGTTTACAAGGTCGACACGGCAAAGGTGCCGACGCTCTACATCGACATTGCGCAACCCGTACGCAGCGCCTACTATTTGAATGGCGTAAAGCTATTCCATAGCCGTATTAGTACAGGCCCTGCAGAACAGAGTAATTTGCGCGTTGCCTTTGAAAAAGGCGGAGTTCAGGTAGATGGCGCAACCATCGTGACAAAGTTCGATGGAACCCCGGCAAAGTACAAGGGTTCCCTGCAGTTTGCTGAAAAGTCTGCGCAGTTGAATGGCCGCTGGTACTGGGAAAACCAGGGCAAGGCAGAAGGCATTGACTTTGGCCCGGCATACGACGCAGACTCCCTGCAGTATGTAAAGGCAGAAGCTGCTGTCGCAAAATCTGAAGAAGCCGCAAAGGAAGTGGAAAACCGCCGCGGTGCGCATCCGTCTTTGTGGGCTGCAGTTACAGGCGTCGCTGCGTTCTATGCAAACGAAGCTGCATACGGCTATGGCCTCGAAGAAGACGACCTCTTCATAATGCCAGATGTTGCCGCGGCTGTGCGCGTAAAGCTTGGCTTTGGTAAAAATGCGGAAGGCTTTGTCGCTGTCGGCGTTGGCGGCATGGTTGGCTTTGCCATAGGCAATGAACTTGAAAAAGTCTATGTAGCTCCGCTTGCTCAGTTTGAACTTGGCTACGGCATGTTCGGCTTCCGTGAAACTGCAATTATCCCGATCGCAGGCAGTGGTGAAGAACAGTGGCTGCAGTTCCGCAGCGGTGTATTCTGCACTCTCGGCCTTTTCAATGTTGAACTGGGTTACTCCATCATAACCGATGTTGGCAACGGTGCATACGTTGGCCTTGGCCTGGTGTTTTAAGGAGGTGCTAAAATGAAAAAACTGTCTATCATCTTTAGCCTTGCTTCTGTCGCCCTTTTTTCTGCTTGCACAATGTACGACACCTTTGACGAAGATTTGCTTCCGAGCAATGCCATTGCCGAAGAATCGTCTTCGAGCAGCATCGAATCTGACGAAAAATCTTCCTCCAGCCATGATGAAAAATCGTCATCTAGCAGCGCCGTTGTTGACGGAAACTCTTCCGGTGAAGAAGCCCCGGCGCAAAGCTCAAGTTCTGACGCGGCCCTCAGTTCCAGTTCCGAGGGCGAATCTAGTTCCAGTTCCGAAGAAGGGCCTGCTTACGATTGTTCCCTGGGCTTTAAGGATTCCAGATCCGATGCTGCCAAAAAATCGTACAAGACCGTGCAAATTGGAAAACAGTGCTGGTTTGCCGAAAACATGAACTATGAGATTGGCTCAGATACTTATTGCTACGGCGATGATGCCGCCAACTGCGATACTTACGGCAGGCTTTATAGTTGGTCCGATGCGAAAGATGTTTGCCCGGAAGGTTCACATTTGCCTTCGAGCGCGGAATGGGAAGCCTTGAAGACTTTTGTTTCTAGCGGTAAGGCTGATGTTGCCGGCATGGCTTTGAAGGCTGTTTCTGGCTGGTCCAATGATGGCAATGGTTCCGACAAGTGGGGCTTTGCTGCTTTGCCAGGCGGTTATTTTGATGAAGTCAGATTCAAGTCCGTAGAATCCCAGGGCTTTTGGTGGACTAAAGATGTTGGAGAATCAGGAAACGACTATGCGGTTCTTTGGTACCTGAAGTCCACATCGAAGGAACTGTCTAGCATGGAAATTGAAAAGTCGAACTATCTTTCTGTTCGTTGCATTGTAGACTAAGTTTTTTTGTAGGGGTAAGTATGATGCCTATGCCGTTGTCAAAAAAAATGTTTCTCGTGGTGTTTAGCGTTGCACTGCTTTTGGCCGCTTGCGGCGAAGAGTCTTCTACCACGACTGTCGAAAAAATAGGGATGGACGTTGTGGACCAGGTCTCTGAATTGCCTCCTTGCAATGACGGCAACCGCGGCGAATCCTTTTGGGTAAAAGACGCTTCGGCACCTTTTGTTTGCATCGACGGGAACTGGCTGAGTTCGAGCACCATAGCGACAGATGGAAAGAATACTTGCTATTCAGAAGTGCTTGCCGACAAGAGCGGCTCCAAAATCATTTGCAACGGCGATAGCATCGGTGTCGTATTCAATGGCGAAAAAGGCGAACAGGGGGAACGAGGCGAGCAAGGTGAAAAGGGTGATTCCGGCGAAAAGGGCGCTGCCGGGAACTCTGGCAAGCCGGGAGCTGCCGGTGAAGGTTGCGTCATTGTAAAAGATGAAGACAGTGAAGCTCGCACGGATTCTGTAACCATCGTTTGCGGCAAGGATTCCTTGCGCCTGGAAGTTAGCATGAACGATTTGATATCCATGCTTACGCTTTCCGGTGCATCTCAAAAGGGCCCGTTTGTCAAGGGTTCCAAAGTGTATGTGTACGAACTTGCCAATGGCAAGTCCTTGGCTCAAACTTCCAGAACATTTATCGGAACGATTCAAGATGACAACGGCCTGTTCACGATTCCAAGCGTTTCCCTGAAATCGCAGTATGCATTGCTTGAAGCCAATGGCTACTATCGCAACGAAGTATCTGGCTATACATCTTCTTCACCGATCAGCTTGTTCGCCTTGACAGACCTGATGGATAGGGAACGCGCCAACATCAACTTGCTTACGCACCTGGAATATCACCGTGCCCGCCACCTTGTTTTGCAGGACGGTGAAAAAATCGCAAAGGCTCGTGCCATGGCTGCAAAAGATGTGTTTGCCGCATTCAATATCGACAATGCAAAATTCGGTTCTCCAGAAGACTTGAATATTTTCAGTGACGGCGAAGACAATGCCGCACTCCTTGCCATTTCCATTATGCTGCAGGGTGATTTGAGTGAAGGCGATTTTTCTGCCTTGCTGACTAGCATCAGTACGGATTTGGCGGAAGACGGTTTTTGGGACCAGGATTCCGCTTCCCGCGCAGAAATCGCCGACTGGGCGGCTAATGCCGATGTTGCTGACCGCCTGGCATCAATTAGGCAGCATATCGAAAAATGGAAGCTCGGACAAATTGTGCCGAACTTTGAAAAATACATGCGCAAGTTCTGGCACCAGGAATTGCGTTTGAGCGCCTGCGACGAATCCATGCACAATAAAGTTGTACATATTACAAATCCTTATTCCGGCTATCATTCCAGTACCTATGCATATAGTGGCGATAAGGATAAAAAGACGCGCTTTATTTGCAATGGCGATGCCGGTGTATGGCGCGCGGCAAAAGATATTGAAAAAGATACCATGGGCTTGGGTAGGGATTTTAAGGATGGTGATGTTCGAAAAGGCTTGGTAAACGTGGACTCCGTGTATACCTTTGAAGAAATCGAAGGGGAAGGCGTTGCTGGACGCTGGCGCCATGCGAACAGCCAGGATGATATAACGCTCGGTTTGCGCGGTTGCACTCAAAAAAGGAAAGATACGGTAGGTTTGGGTAGCGATAAGGAATGGTATAAGTGCGTTAACGAAAAATGGCGCTTGGCTGAAAACATTGAAAAGGATACTGCCGGTTGGGGTAATGATTATGAACCTGGCAAGGTAAGGTATGGCACTATCAATACAGACATTGTGTATGTTTTTGAAAATGGCGTATGGCGCGAAGGTAGCGCGGTTGACATGTATTGCGGCAGGGCTTGCATCGCTTCTGCCGACAACGACACTGTAAAGGCTACAGATGGCAATTATTACTACTGCACTCGCCCTGAAGGTGAAACAAAATACGCATGGACCGCAGTTTCTGATTTGTATAATGATACGTTTGAAGCTGCCGACAAGTGCGTTGCTGCAAATGACGGCGACATTATGCCGGGTCGCGTGAATAAGGAAACCATTTATGTGTGCGATGTGGACGACGCCAATAAGGATGGCCATAAGGGTTGGGAATTTGCAAGCGAAATAGAATCCCAGTTGGGCGGCTGCAGAAATAATGCAAAAATGCTGGATTCTGTGGGGCTGTATTATGGGAGTCACTGCAATGAGTATGGAGGATGTTACAAACGTTATTTCGTTATTTGCAAGGTAAAGAACTCTGTGCCTGGCTGGGAAGAAGCAAGCTATGCTTGTTATAGTACCATGGGCCTTGCATGCGATAGGAATGGGGACCTCCATGAATCTACGCTGAGCAAGGAATTGATGATTGAATTTTTCGGTGAACCGAATGAATATTGGAATTATCAAGAAGATCGTTTCGTGTGCGAAGCAGATACCTTCAGGCTGGCTACAAAGGAAGAAGTTTCCGCTGGCAAAGGATGCGTGGAACATACGGAAAACGAAATTTCACTATATGGAACCCGTTATTCCAAATGGAGATGCACGAAAAAGAACGAAGATGGTATGGAGTTTTATGCATGGACTTTTGCTTCGGATTTGATTGAAGAAAGTGCATTTGTGGATGCCCGCGATGGCAAGACATATACGACCGTCGCCCTGGGGAACCAGGTCTGGATGTCGCAGAATTTGAATTATGTGGATAGCGTTAGTACCCCAAGTCTGACCGGTAAAATTGCATGCAACCTTTCCCATCTTTCTGAACCGAGACAGTGCGACGATGGCGTCGTCTATACTTGGGCCGCGGCTATAGATTCCGTAAAGCTTTGGGAAGAACATTCCCTCGATTGCGGGTACAAAAAAACATGCGGCATAGAAAGCTTGGGCAAGGTCCAGGGTATATGTCCGGATGGTTGGCATTTGCCTTCTCAAGAAGAATTCCAGGAATTATTGGATTTCTCTGAAGCAGCGATCGGAGTTTCCTCAAATTGTCTAGGATTTCTTGATAGATCCTACGAAGATTGGCCCGAAGCAACAAATCTTTTGAGATTCAATGCGTTGCCTACATATTATGGAAATTCAGATGCTGTTTATTGGGCTTTTGGAGAAGACGATTACAAGAATGCAAATTACGTATTTTTTGGATATGGCTGTGGTGCTCATGCTAATTTTGACAAATGCTACGCTCATGCAGTCCGTTGCGTAAAGGATTAACAATCTCCCGTCCATATTATACTATCTTTAGTGGGTAATTTTTCAAAGAAGGCACTATGGCAAATCGTGTTGTTATTGGCTCCCAGTGGGGCGATGAAGGCAAGGCTAAGATAGTCGACTTTTTGACTCTCGATGCCGATATTATTGTACGTTTCCAGGGCGGTGCAAATGCCGGCCATACCGTTGAAGTGGGCGACAAGAAGTTCGTATTCCACCTCATTCCGTCTGGCATTATGCACGAAAACAAGCTCTGCGTTATCGGTAACGGCGTTGTGCTCGACCCGATCCAGACCCTTGCAGAAATCGCAGACCTCCATACCAAGGGAATTAGCCCGGAAGGCCGCCTCTTCATTGCAAACAACGCCCATGTTGTGCTCCCGTATCATTCTACCCTCGACAAGGCCAAGGAAAAGAAGGCTGGCAAGGCCGCTATCGGCACCACCGGCCGCGGCATTGGCCCGTGCTACAGCGACAAGGTGAACCGCATTGGCGTTCGCGTTGGCGACCTCATGGACGAACGTGAACTTCGCCCGCGCGTCGAAGCTATGGCAAAGGTCCATAACGAAGAATTCGTTTCCATGTACGATGTTGAACCGATCGACCCGGAAACAGTCATCAAGGACTACCTTGAACTCGGCCAGAAGATCAAGCCGTTCGTGACAGATGTTAGCGAACTCCTCTACAAGGCTTTGAAGGCTGGCAAGCGCTTGATTTTCGAAGGTGCCCAGGGCACTATCCTCGATGTTGACCAGGGTACATACCCGTTCGTTACCTCCAGCAACACCGTCGCTGGCTACGCAGCCTGCGGCTCCGGCATTGGCCCGACCGCTCTTGACCAGGTTGTTGGCGTTGTGAAGGCTTACACAACCCGCGTCGGCAACGGCCCGTTCCCGACAGAACTTCTCGACGAAACCGGCGACACCCTCCGCAAGATCGGTAACGAATACGGCGCAACTACTGGCCGTAACCGCCGTTGCGGCTGGTTCGACGCTCCGGTCGTTCGCAAGGCTGCCGTTGTAAACGGTCTTACCCACTTGGCTATCACAAAGCTCGATGTTCTCGATTCTTTCGACACTGTCAAGATTTGCGTGGGCTATAAGTGCGATGGCGAAACGCTCGACCTCATTCCGAACCAGCTTTCCAAGGTCGGCCGTTGCGAACCGATCTACGAAGAAATGCCGGGTTGGAAGCAGGATACTTCTAAGTGCCGCAGCTGGGATGAACTCCCGGAAAACGCTCAGAAGTATTTGAAGCGCATGTCTGAACTTGTTGATGTAAAGATCGGCATGGTATCTATCGGTGCCAAGCGCGACCAGAGCATCATCATCGATATGGACTAGTTGTAGATGGTCGTTACGCAAGAAGTGCATTCTTTGCTGAAGGGCGTAGACCTTTTTGCAAGCCTGAGCGATGAGGAACTTCTCCAGATCGCCATGGTTACTTCCTTTCGCACTTTCAAGCGTGACGAAACCATTATTCTTGAACGCGACGATTCCATCAAGGCTCTCTACATTGTAGCCGATGGCGACGTTCAGGTTTATCTTACAGGGCCGGATGGCCGTGAAACCATTTTGTCTCTCCTTTCCAGGGGAGACTTTTTTGGTGAACTTTCACTGCTCGATGGCGACCCGCGTTCAGCCTCTGTGCGTGCCGTTTCTGACTGCCGCGTGCTCGTGCTGATGCGCCAGGACTTTTTGAAACTGCTCGATGCAAAGCCGAGCCTTGTGCGCACTTTGCTTGCCGAACTTTCCAAAAGGCTCCGCCGTGCAAACAAGCAGATCAGCTCGCTTTCTTCGATGTCTGTTTGCGGTCGCGTTGCCGGAACGATTTTGGCTCTTGCTGAAGAACGCGGCGTGCGCTCGCCTTCTAAAGATGGCGTCGTGACGATTATCAAGAATCGACCGACGCACCAGCAGCTTGCCGATATGTCGGGTACGACGCGCGAAACTGTAAGCCGCGTGCTTGCAGCGCTCGAAAAGAAGGGCTCGATTTCTGTGGTCGGCAAGGATCTTGTTATTTTGGACGATTTGCAAATGGAGAATTTGTAATGGCTTTTAAGGATAAATTAAAGAAGTTCGTGAAGCACCCGGCTCTCAAGGCTCTCTGCATTGTTGCCTTGCTCGTGCTCGTCCTTTTGATTGCTGTCGATAAGATCGTAATGCCAATCCTTGCTGGCCGCTATGCAGACCGCGCCGAAGTTCCAAATGTTCTTAGCCTCCCTGCAGACAAGGCCGCAGAAACACTTGCCGCCGCAGGCTTTGGCGTGGAATGGAACCCGGAAGAACGCTACAGCTCCGAAGTGGCACAAGGCTCTGTGCTTGGGCAAACTCCTGTGGCCGGCCGTGTTGCAAAGCTTGGCCGCACTGTCATTCTTACAAAGAGCAAGGGCCTTCGCGAAGTTGAAATCCCGGATCTTCGCGGCAAAAGCCAAAAGCAGGCTACCATGTTCATTACGCGCGCAGGCCTTGTGGAAGGCCCGGTCATCAAGGGAGCCCATGTGTCTATTCCGCGTGGTGTGATTATTCGCACGGAACCTGCCGCCGGTTCGTTCGCCCGCATCGGCGACACCATTCGCGTCGTGATTTCTGCTGGCGAAAAGGGCAACAAGGTTGCTCTCCCGAATTATGTGGACGCTCCGTTCGATAGCGTAAAGACCGTCATCGAAAAGAACGGCTTTAAGCTTGGCGAAGTCAAGTACGATTCCATTCCGGAACGAATCTCTGGCACCGTAGTTTCTGAAATGCCGCGCCCGGGCGAATACTTGCCGAAGGGGACCGTGGTCGATTTTGTGGTTGCAAAATAATATGCGCTATATCGTTCGAATTGCATTTGTTTTGCTTGCCTTGCTGCTTGCATCCTGCGCTTCTTCGAAGCCTGCGGAAAATGCTGGCGCAGCGCCAGCCCCTGTCGTGCAAGATTCCGCAAAGGTAGATTCCGTGGCCGCCGTTGCGCAGGAGCCGATTCCCGAAGGGAACAAGGACATTGCGCAGGAATCCTTTTTGCGTTACCTTTATTTGCAGCATCGCGAAGAACCTGACATGGCCATCGTGTTTTTGCAGCATGCTGCAGAAAACGACCCGGCAAACCGCTTTCTTTCTTTTACGCTCGCCGAAGAACTTGCCGAAAAGAACCAGATTGAATATGCAATGCAGGTTGCTGAACGCGCAAAAAAATTGCCGGGCAAGTCGAATGCTGCCCAGGACGGTCTGCTCGCTTCTCTCTATTTGAAGACGGGAGCAATCGATTCCGCAAAGACTTATTACAAGAAGGCGATTGCAGAAAACGAAGAAGATTACACGAAAATCTATGAATACAGCTTGTTCCTGGAATGGGAAGAACCGAAAGATGTGGAAGAACTCCTTCGCGTTTATGCTATCCTTTTGCCGCGCATCAACTACATGCGCAACATGTTCAATCGCACGGCGCAGCTCATGCTGCAGAACGGCAGGGATTCTGCATTCTGCGCATTGCTTACCGACGCATTCCGTGCAACTGGCGACAAGTCGTTCTTGACAGATAAAATCGGCTACTTTGAAGAAATGGGCCAGAAGGATTCCGTGCTTGCGACCCTTGCCGCGGCGAACGAGGCGTTTCCGGAAGATACGACAATTCTGAAGTTGTATGGTGCAACCCTCGTGACGATGAACAAGTCCGACGAGGCTTCCAAGCTGATTGCTGCCTATAGGGAATCCCATGACGCGACTACTTCCATGGTCTATTTGCAGGGACTTGCCGCACGCGGCGAAAAGGACTTGGATAAAGCCGAAAAACTCTTCAACGAGGTTTTGGGCGACGAACAGTTTGGCCACCAGGCGCATGCCCAGCTTTCCTTTATTGCGGGCGATAGAAATGATTCGCTGACCGCTGTCAGGGAAATCGAAATTGCTGATTCCATTGCACCGGGCAAGTATGCTGCCGAGCGACTTCGCCGCTATGTGACTTACAGAATGTATTCAAAGACATTCCCGATGATCGAAGCCTTGCTCGACAATCTGAATAAGCAGATGCAGAGCGAAGGCGAAACCGTTGATTTGCAGGCTGAACAGGGTGCAGCCCGTGAGCCAAGCGTCAGGGACCGCTACTATGCCATGCTTTCGCTCTATGCCGACATGCAGTCACGCTATGCTGCGACTTTGGTTTATTCGTCCCCGGATTCTTCCATGGCTCATTACCAGACGGCCTACGAAGCCTGCGAACAGTATTTGGCTGCAAAGCCGGAAGACATGAACATCACGTTCCTTCGCGCATCCATTCTTGAACGGCAAAAAAAGTCGGACGAGGCTATTGCCGCCTTCCGCGCAATTCTTGCCCGCGAACCGGAAAGCCATTTGGCAATGAACTATCTGGGCTATACGCTCATCGAACTTGGCCGCACTCCAGAAGAAATCCAGGAAGGCGTGGCCCTCGTTGACGAGGCGCTGAAGCGTGAACCGGAAGAAATTTCCTATTTGGATTCCAAAGGCTGGGGCTTGTTCCAGCAGGGCAAATACAAGGAAGCCTACGAGGTGTTCATTTCGCTTTCTGCAAAGCAGCCTTCCATTTTGCAGGACTTTACGTACTGGGAACATCTTGGCCGTACGCTGGAAGCGCTCGGTGAACAGGACCGTGCCAAGGAATGCTTCAACAAGCTCTACGAACTTCAGCCAGGCCACCCGTTTGCCAAGAAGCCGTAACACCTGCAGATTCCCATTGCTGCTCCCTGCCGTCTGATTCATGCGTTACCTGATCTTTGCCGCCTTCCTTCTGCTTTTTGTGGCCTGCACCAGGGCCCCTTCTGTGCTTGCCGAAAATGCGCAGGGCGCTGCAAGCGAAGCACCGCAAGATAGCTTGCGAGCAAAGTTCAAGCTCGAAATGCCCGATGGCGAGGGCAAGCTGCAAAAGTTTGATGCAGTGATGTTTTCTGTGCCGGGCAAGCGCTATCGCCTGGAACTCAGCGGCCCGATGGGCATTGGCGTTGCCTCCATGCTGTGGACTGATACTCTCTGGACCATCGTGTTCCCGACGGAGAAAAAATATTTGAAGGGGAACGGCTACATGGTCGGCATGCTTGACCAGCCGGAATTTCCGCTTGTGAATGTCCACCAGATTGCGGGCTTTTTTGAACAGAAATATCTGCCAGAGAGTTTTGAAGAGCTTTCTGTAGAAGATTCTTTGGGCGTGCAGGTTGTAAACGCGAAGGATGCCGCCGGAGTGCAGTTCCGCTTTGCCCGAAACGGCAATAAAATTTTGTGGCTAGAGCGTGGCACCGAGCGCGCCGTCTTTAACTGGCCCGAGATTAGAGTGCTTAAAAATAACGCTCCCTATTTGAATTTGTATATAAAGAAAGTGCAGAATGACGTTTCTTTTAGTGGGAGCACCTGGCGTTTGCCTGTGCCGCATGGCTACGGAAAATTATAATTTTAGAGTATGCGGTTTATACTTCCCATATTGATTGCGCTTTTGCTTGCTGCCTGCGCGGGCATGCCGGCCCGCAGCGGTTATGACCGTGCTTCAGGGAGCTACAAGTCGAACTCAAGCAGTGCGCCTAAAAAAGTGGCAAAGCAGAAACCTGTTGAAGTCGAAGAAACTGCAGAAGAGGTTGCAGAAGAAACGAAGCCGGAGCCGAAAAAGGAAGTTGCTGCGGCTCCCAAAGCCCAGGCAAAGCCGAAGGCTCCTGCCAGCGGCACCTGGGAAGCGGCTGCAAAGCCGTGGCTTGGCACACCGTACAAATACGGTGGTTCCACAAAGAAGGGCGTTGACTGCTCTGGCCTGGTAATGCAGCTCTACAAGGAAGTTCGCGGAAAGTCCATGCCGCACCACGCCGCCGATTTGTACAAGGGCGGCAGCAAGGTTTCTCGCGATGACTTGCGCGAAGGCGATCTGGTGTTCTTTGGCAGCATGTGGAAAATAGACCATGTCGGCATCTATTTGAAGGGGGACCGCTTCGTGCATGCCAGCAGTTCCAAGGGTGTTATGATTTCGCCGATGAATGATATTTACTGGTCTCCAAAATACCAGGGTGCAAGAAGGTACTAGCCTTTTTTCTACATTTTCTTCCATGAAGAAAATTGCATTTCAAGGAAGAAAAGGTGCCTACAGCGATTGTGCTGCACATTACCTTTTTGGCGAAAACATAGAAACGCTCCCGAAAGATACTTTTGAAGAAATCTACCAGGCGATTGAAACTGGCGAAGCCGATGGCGGTGCGATTCCCATTGAAAATTCTACGGCAGGTTCCATTGAAGCAAACTACGATTTGCTCTACAAGTGGCGCCACCGCATTGTGGGCGAAGTGCTGCTTCGTATTGAGCACTCACTATGCGTAATGCCTGGCGTTTCGCTTTCTGACTTGAAGCGCGTCTACAGCCACCCGCAGGCACTTGCTCAATGCTCCCGTTTTTTTGCAGAAAACCCGCAGATCCAGGCAATACCTGCATTTGACACCGCGGGCAGTGCAGAAGAACTTGCCGCCCGTGGCGCCCGTGACGAGGGTGCTATCGCAAGCACCTATGCCGCGAAAATTTACAACCTGGATGTTTTGAAGGCTGGCCTCGAAAACTTGAAGGGCACGAACTTTACGCGCTTTTATGCCATTCAAAAGACTCCGATGGATTTTGCTGAAAGTGAACATGCAAAGACTACGATCTTGTTTGAACTTGCTGCCTCCAAGGAATGTGGCGCACTTTACAATGCGCTTGGTTGCTTTGCAAAGCGCGGCCTGAATTTGACGCGCTGCGAAAGCCGCCCGCACCCGGATAAGCCTTGGGAATATATTTTCCATGTGTCTTTTGAAGCAAATGCGAAGGACGAAAACGCAAAGGCTGCCCTTGCTGAACTGCAGAACTATGCGAGCTTGATTTACATTCTCGGCACTTTCAAGAAAGGTGTCGTGGAGACATTGAAGTATTGATTTAGAGTAAGAGGACAGAAAATAGGAGTCAGTGACAGGAGTCAGTAGGAAGACGGAAGTGGGAAGAAACCTGAAACTAGAAACGCACTTTTACCATTTCCCTAACCTCTAGATCCTAACCACTATTCCCCTATACCCTGTCCCCTAGACCCTAAACATTGGATATTAACATTCACTAACCACTAGCTCCTAAATCCTAGATCCTAAAAACTACCATGACATACGAACGTACAGATAGAAAATTTGATGAAACCCGCCCGGTCAAAATGACTACAGGCTTTATTTCCAGCGCAGATGGTTCCGTGCTTATTGAAATGGGCCGCACCCGCGTGATATGCAACGCAACACTTTTGCCGAAAGTTCCAGATTGGCTTGCGGGCCGTGGCACCGGCTGGATTACCGCCGAATACAGCTTGCTCCCGCAGAGCACGGGCAAGCGCGTGGAACGCGAACGCAAGGGGGCAAGCGGGCGCACTCAAGAAATCCAGCGCCTGGTTGGCCGTTCCCTGCGCGGTGCCGCAAATCTCGCCGCACTCGGCGAGAACGCAATCGTGGTTGATTGCGACGTCATCGAGGCTGACGGCGGCACCCGCACGGCAAGTATCATTGGCGGCTTTGTTGCCCTTGCCATTGCCATCAAAAAAATCAAGGCCCGCCTTGGCCTTACCGAACAGGTGCTGCAGCATGCAATCACCGCAATTTCTGTTGGCGTTGTCGATGGCAAGCCGCTCTGCGACCTTTGCTATGTGGAAGATTCCGCCGCAGATGTTGACATGAATGTCGTGATGCAAGATGCAAAGAACTTCATTGAAGTGCAGGGCACTGGCGAACATGCTAGCTTTGACCGCTGTATGCTCAATACGCTCCTTGATCTTGGCGAAAAGGCCTGCAAGGAAATCCACCAGATGCAAATGGATTTGATTGGCGGCGAGCTTCCCTAGCATTTTAAACAAAGGATTTATATGAAAAAACTGTTTGCCTTGCTCACTTTGTTTGCTGCCTGTGCTTTTGCTGCTCCGGGCGACATTTCTGCAACGACAGTCGATGGCCGTGGCGTAATTTTGCACGAAAACGGAACCTGGGAATACTACCAGCGCAATTCTAAAATCCGTGACATCCGCGAATCTGCAATCCCGGAAGACCAGAAATTCCAGGTCACTATCAAGTACGAAAAGTACGAACAGCTGAAAAAGGATTTGGAAACCTACCTTGATGCAATGGAAGTTCCCGAAGAACAGATTAAGGATAGCGTCCGCACACTCCCGCGCGGTGGCATCGTGCGTTTCCAGGTAAAGACCGAACAAATCAAGAAGGGACTCCCACGCACATTCGTCTATTCCATTTGGCAGGGCGGCAAGAATCCGATTTACCAGGAAACTGTTGCCGATTCTGCAGCAGTGCAGAGCGAACAGGCCGGCGTTTCCAACCTCGTCTCTGTGCCGATTTTTACAAGACCGAAAAAAGACATGAAGGCCCAGGTGCGCACTCCCGACGGCCGCCAAACACTAGACTTCGTAATTCCCATTAATTAGTTGCAGTAGACCTATTGTCACTGCGAGCGAAACGAAGCAGCCTACCGTCTTCTAACCACAATTCCTGTCCTCTGTATTCTGTTTTCTGTCTTCTACTATTATGAATTTTGCAATAGTCGATTGCGAAGCTACCGGCGGTACTAAAGAAACCAACCGCATCATAGAAATCGGGATCGTCCTTATGGACGGTTCAGAAATCGTTGACACCTACCAGACGCTCGTTGATCCGGGCGTTCCCGTAACTCCGTTTGTCGAAAATTTGACTGGAATCAAAACTGCCATGCTGAATGGCAAACCCCAATTCCGACATGTTGCAGAAACTGTTTTTGAAAAACTTTCCGGCCGCATTTTTGTGGCGCACAATGTGACGTTCGATTACAATCTGGTTCGTGCGGAGCTGCAGCGCGCCGCCTGCAAAATGGATTTGCCGCGCCTTTGCACGGTAAAGCTTTCGCGCAAGGTGTTCCCTGGCCTAGACCATTACAACTTGGGTGCCGTTTCCGAGTTTTTGCAAATTCCCGATTTCAACCACCACCGCGCTTTAGACGATGCCATGGCTTGTGCAGAAATTTTGAAGCGCGCTCTTGCCAAAGTCGGCAACGACGGTGTGATGAAGTTTATTACTGGGAAACAGCTGTTGAAGTAGAAGGTCCTTCAACTTTCAAAATGCCGTTTTCATATTTCAAGCGAATGATTCTTGCTGCGGCTAGTTCAATTTTTTGGCGTGCAGCAGGCTCCTGCTTTCCGATGCGTTCCAGGTACTGTATCATTTCGACAGCTTTTGCCGGATAGGTGATCATGAACATGTCGTTGCCCGCAAAGAGTACCGTGCGAATGAGCTTTCTAAAATCTGCAGTGGGGTAGCCCTTGCTCACCACGCGTTCCTTGCCGCTGATCCAGGAACGAAGCGATGCTCCCCAAAGATCGTCTGTCAAAAGGATTGCATTGGGGGCAAGTTCGCGAGCCAGCTGCACAAATTTCGGTTCAAAAACCACAGGCTTGCTGGAGTAGCGAATGTAGCGGACGCTCGACATCATGATGACCGGAATGTCGTCTGCGAGGTTCCCGAAATGCGCCGCGTTTGCCACTACGGAATCTTTTGGCGTTGCGCTGATTGCAATTTGGTGGTCGCTGTTTGTCCAGGAATCGTAACCCGGAAAATGCTTCGATGTGCAGATTACGCCTGCTTCCTTCATGCCCTTTGCGAATGCCCTGAGCTTTGGCTCTGCCGTTTCGCGCGGGCCAAAACTGCGGTCGCTCACTTCCATGAATGTCGCCTTGCCACGGTGGTCTTTGCTTGGGTCAAGAACCGGGGCAAGGTTCAGGTTGATGCCGTAGCGGGTGAGTCCTTCGCCAATTTCCTTTGCGAGCGCCTGCAGTGAATCTTCCTGCATGTCACGCATTGCGCGTGCAGAAGGCAAATGTGCATAGCTTTCAGAAACGCCGCCCAGACGGTTTACCTTGCCGCCTTCCTGGTCCGTTGCCGTGAGCAGCGGAATCTTGAGCCCCGCATTTGCCGTGGCAAGCTGGTTCTGCAGCTTTAGCGTGTCTTTGAAGTGGTTCTTCATGATGAGCACGCCGCCGAACTGGTGCTGCGTTATGAAACTTGCTGGCGGCAAGTACACCATCACCATTTGCGCAGCCTTTTCCTTTAGGGAAAGGGAGTCCCAGATAGGCCTTGCTTCTGCAGGCACTATGGAATCGCCCGCATGCATTGCTTCCTGCATGCTGAGCTTTGCAGCGCTTGCGAACGAAGCTATGCACAGAGCCGATATGAATAGTTTACGAAGCATGTCTAAAATATGTTGCGCTTAATCTTCTTTCTTTGCGGCAGTCTTTTTGGCAAAGAACTTTTTGCCACCGAACGTGCGCGGCGGGAAGTCAAACTTGAGATTTCCCTTGGCATCGAGAGTAAGGTATGCATCGAACAGGCGATGCGTTTTGGAAGAGCGCAGCCCCTTGATGAGTTCCGTCTTCTCGCCAGCAAGGAGTTTCTTGATTTCAGAAAGAGGAATTTCCTTGCCGAGCAAAATTTTCGGGAGCTGCACGCCCTTTTCTTTATCTTGCACGCGGCTTTCAGAAATGTAGCCGGTCATGGTTTCGTAAACAGGGCTGTTGTCCTTTGCATAGACACCGATTTGTTCGCCGAGTTCCATTTTTTCCGGTTCGCGTTCTTCGAACACGAATTCCACCTTGTTCTCGTCATTGATGATGACCACCGCTGAGAACTCAGCGCCCTTCTTGCTGCGGAACCCAGTGAGCGGGCCAATTTTACGGTTGGTCAAAAGTTCGCAGATTTCTTCGTTGGTCAAGCGCTTGCCGCCAATCATCTTGCGGATTACGATGCCGTCTTCCGTGGTGTAGCGAGAAACTGTTTCAAAGACCTTCTTGCCGTTCACCGGGCTGAAGCTAGCTTCGCCCGTGGTGTTTTCTTCCTTGAACCCCTTGATGTTCGTGACCATCGTCTTTGTCATTTCGACGATGCCCTGCATAAAGTTTTCGCGGGTTTCCTTGCCCTTTTCAATCAACCCGAGCTTGTATTCCCAATCGCCGGTAAGTTCCGGGCTGGTAAGCGATTCGATGTCCATTGCGGTAAGGACCTTGATGAGGTCAAATGCCTTTGCCGTCGGGATCATGTCCTTGCCATCGCGAATCACGTACTTGTCGCTCACGAGCTTTTCGATTGTGGCTGCGCGCGTTGCCGGAGTGCCGAGCCCGCGTTCCTTCATGGCTTCGCGGAGTTCGTCGTCTTCCACAAGCTTGCCCGCACTTTCCATCATGGAAAGGAGCGTTGCTTCCGTGTAGCGTGCAGGCGGCTTTGTCGTATCTTCCCTGGTTTCAAGTTCTGCGTTCTTTGCGCTTTCGCCTTCGAGCTTTGGCAGGTTTTCGCCATCGCCTTCGTCCTTGCCATATACAACCTTGAAGCCCGGTTCCACAAGGATCTTGCCTTCGGTAACAAATGTTTCCTTTTCGATTGTGGTAATGCGGGTCGTGTTCAGGTACTTTGCTGGCGGGTAGAACACGGCTATGAAGCGCTGGCAGATCATGAAGAAAATCTTCTGTTCCGCTTCAGAGAGACCGCTTGGCATGACTCCTGTAGGGATAATTGCAAAGTGGTCAGAAATTTTCTTGTTGTCAAAGACCTTCGGGGTCTTTGTGACCATGCCGATGGCATCTTGCGCAAACTTCTGCAGCGAACCGGTAATTTTGCCGAGCGTGCCCTTGACTGTTGGCACATAGTCTTCTGGCAGGCAGCGGCTATCGGTACGCGGGTAGGTCGTTGCCTTGTGGCGTTCGTATAGGGACTGAGCAATCTGGAGGGTTGTCTTTGCGCTAAAGCCAAAGCGCGCGTTCGCTTCGCGCTGGAGCGTCGTCAAATCGTAGAGCTGTCCGCAGTTCTGCTGCGAAGGCTTTGTTTCTTCGGTAACGGAACCTGTTTTGCCCTTGCACTTTGCAAGGATAGCGTTTGCCGTATTTTCGTCAAAAATCTGCTTTGTGGTTTCCTTGCCGTTCTGCTTGAACCATTTGCCCGGGTAGGTCGATTTGCCGTTTTCAAAAAGGCCTTCGATAGTCCAGAACTTTTGCGGCTTGAACTGCTGGCGTTCCTCTTCGCGCTTCACGATGATTGCAAGTGTCGGGGTCTGCACGCGGCCGCACGGTGTTACCTGAAAACCACCCATGCTGCTGTTGTATGCGGTAAGGCCGCGGCTTCCGTTCATGCCAACGAGCCAGTCGGCTTCGCTGCGGCAAATGGCTGCTGCCTTCAAGTTTTCCATTTCGGCACCTTCGCGCAGGTTGGCAAATGCATCCTTGATGGCTGCAGGGGTCATGCTCTGCATCCAGAGCCTCTTGAATTCCTTGCCCTTGAAGTTGCCCTTCAGAACATAGTCGAGAATGTAGAAGAAAATGAGTTCACCTTCGCGGCCGGCATCGCATGCGTTGATGATCGTGGTAACGTCCTTGCGCTTGATGAGCTTGCTGAGTGCGCTGAGCTGCGCCTTGGTCGTAGGCGATGCGATGAGCGGGAACTTTTCCGGTAGCATCGGGAGCGTATCCATTTCCCATTTTTTGTATTTGTCGTCAATATCTTTTGGGTCTGCGATGGTTACGAGGTGGCCAATGGCGTAAGAGACGATTGTCGTATCGCTTTCAAAAAAGGTCGCTTCCTTCTTAAAGGACTTGGTTCCGAGAACCTTGACAAGGTCGTTTGCTACACTAGGTTTTTCTGCAATAATGAGTGTTTTCGGTGAAATCGCTTTAGCCATTCTTTACCTCAATTTTTCCACTGGAATTTGCCAAGCACGCCGAACAGCACTGCAAGCACTGTAAACGGAGCGTGCAAAATTTCCACCGGAATGAACCACTTGAACAAGTGTTCCTGCTTAAAGACCCTGAGCCCCCGTTTAAAGAGCATAAGGTCCGCTACTATTTTAATTAAAAACATGGTGGTTGCTGCAATTGCAATGCATTCATTCACAAATGCCAAAAACGGAGCTACGGTCAGGCACAAAAAGAATATGAATATGCTTGCGAGAATGCGGAGCGTGCGCGGCGTATAGTGAATGGTCTTCGAGGCCCAGCGCTTGCGCTGTTCCCAAAGGCCCTTGAGCGTTTCCTTGCCGTCTGTCGCGATGAGCGTTTCTTCGGCAATGCTGTAACCCATGCAGCTCGGGTTGTTTGCTGCCTTTTGCATAAGCAGATCGTCGTCGCCGCTCTGGATATGCTCCACTTTTTCAAACCCGTGCACGCTTTCAAAAAAGCTTCTGCGGTAGGCGAGGTTGTTGCCCGTGCTTGTGAGCGGCATTTGCAGCGCAAGGCCTGCCGTTCCCGCAATCCTGTAAGACATGGTCTCGACCGCCTGCATGTATAATAATGTGCTGTCTTTGCCCGGCTTTATTTCCAGGTAGGAGTTGCCTGCCACAAGATCGATGCCCGGTTCAAATTCCTTGACCATGTGCGAAACCCAGGTCGGCGGGATTCTGCAGTCGGCATCTGTCAAAAGCAGAAGCTCTCCCTTGCTGCTAGCCACAAGCTTTGTGATAGCCTGCTTTTTGGGGCTAGTCTTTGGCGGGAGCTCCGTAATCGGGAGCACATGAACGCGCGGGTGGCTCTTTGCAAAATTTTTGAGGGCGGCAAGCGTACTGTCCGTAGATCTGTCGTCCGCAATCCAGATGTCCCACTCGCCTTCGTAATCCTGCGCGAGCAGGCTGTTCAAAAGATTTTCGACGTTCGCCTCTTCGTTCCTTGCCGAAACGAGAATGCTCACCGAGGGGAGCTTTTCGAACGTGGCGTTCCCGGCCTTCATTTTTCCAAATGCAAAGAACATGCGCAGCACTAGGCCCGCATAGAACAGCCCAGATGCAACGAGCAGGGCTACGAACAGAATGGAAAACACGTCGGTCGGTGTCATCGCGGCAAAATCTATTAAAAAAGTCGGATGGACTTTTGTTGCTTGGATAGCAACTCTTTGATTTTCTTATTCTACGCATATTTTGCGTTGTTTTTAAAATGTCCCGAAACACACCCTTTATTTGAAATTATTTTTGATAAAAAGCTTCATTATTTGTATATTTGCGTAACCTTGAGAATAGATATTGCAAAAAATGTGACCGAATCGGCCAATTTGGCTGGAAAATGGTCTTCTTCTGATGCACCGGAGCTCTTCGAAGAACTTCGCCTCGTTGGCGATTTGTCTGCCGAACTGCTTCTTAGCCCAGAAGATCAGGGCAAGTTTCTCCTGACAGGTACGCTATCCGGAACGCAGCGCCTTACTTGCGCCCGCACTCTGGATCCCTTTGACCACCCCTTCGAGACCGAGATTGTCGTAGAAGTGGAAAAATGCAATGTTGGTTCCCAGGAACTTGACGACGAGGATGACGAAACGTTCTGTCTTCGTATCCCGGTCGGACAAGATTATGTGGATCTTACAGAGTGCATCAGGCAACTGGTTATTCTCCAGGAACCGATGTACCCGGTTAAAAATCCCGACGAAGACTTCCATCAGCCCGCTCCGGCACCGGAGGACGAGGCTCCTGCAGAAGATCCGCGTTGGGCTAAACTGAAAGCGCTCAAGCGCAAAATGGACGAATCAAACTAGTTTGATTCAAATAGGAGTGAAAAATGGCCGTCCCAAAAAGAAAAACCTCTACTGCTCGCCGTGACAAACGCCGTACCCATTGGAAGATGGAAGTTCCGGCAATGGCAACTTGCGACCACTGCGGTTCTACCAAGCGTCCGCATCGCGTATGCCCGGTTTGCGGTTACTACAACGGTGTTGAAGTTATCAAGCCGACAGACGCTTAATAGCTACGCTTAATAAAAAGTCGAAGATCTAAACGATCAAAGAATGGAGAGTCGTGAATGATTCGTATCGCTCTTGATGCTCTTGGTGGCGACTACGCCCCAGACGTTGTAATTGATGGTGCCGTTCGCGCAGTCAAGGCTGGCGAAGGCAAGTTCCAGATTGTTCTTTGTGGTCCGCAGGATGTGGTCTCCGAGAAGTTGAAGGATCTCGGTTACGAAGGTGATGCAATCTCCATCGTAGACGCTCCGGATCCGGTCGCAATGGACGAACATCCGGTTGAAGTTCTTAAGAAGAAGCCGCACTCCGGCTTGGTGACTTGCGTCGCCTTGCAGAAGAAGGGCCTCGTCCAGGCAAGCGTCAGCGCTGGTAACTCCGGCGCCATGATGGCTTCCTGCCTTATGCTTCTCGGCCGTACCAGCGAAAACTTCGCCCGCCCGCCTATCGGCTGCATCATTCCGACCGCAAAGGGTCAGATGGTGATGGTTGACGCTGGCGCAAATGTTGACGAAAAGGCTGTGCAGCTCGTTGACTTTGCCTTGGCAGGTTCTGTGTTTGCAGAATGCTACCTCGGCATCGAAAACCCGCGCGTCGCTATCCTCAACATGGGTGAAGAAGAAAAGAAGGGCCCGGCAGTGCTCCAGGAAACTTACCAGCTTTTGAAGGGCTCCGACAAGGTGAACTTCATTGGTAACGTTGAAGGCCGCGAAGTCCTCATGGGCGGTACAGATGTTCTTGTCTGCTCCGGCTACACGGGCAACGTTGTGCTCAAGATGATCGAAGGCTTCTACATTCTTCATCACGAACTTTTTGGGAAGATCGATACTCCTGCTGGCCGTCGCTTCGACGAACAGTGGGACTACCGCAATGCCGGTGGCGCCTTGCTCCTCGGCTTGAACGGTACAGGCCTCATTGCCCACGGTATTTCCGACGCAAAGGCTATCGAACAGGCTTGCCTCGCCGCCTATCGTTTCGCTGCAAACGATACTGCCAAGAAGATTGGTGAAAAGCTCGGCAGCATTAAGCAAGCTTAATTTCTGAAGCTTTGAAAACGAGCTCCGCCAGTAACACTGGCGGGGCCGTTTTTTTTTATCTCAGGAAACTTGCTTTTTTTCTTACGAAATATTACATTCAATAGGTAATGAATTTATTGGATGTTACAGGTGACGTGTCTTTTGCGGTGGAGCTGTTCTGCTGCATCGTGATGCTTGCTTGGCTTGCCGTAAAGTCGCGGGACCTTGAACTTCACTTGCCAAAGGCCAGCTACTTTCGGATTGCCGTCCTGTTTTCTTTGGGCTGGCTTGCAAGCTGCTTCGTGGCATCGCTTCCGCTTGGATTCAAGACGCTCGGCAACATTGCCTATTTGATCCAGGCGCTTTTCTATTTGCCGCTTGGTTCAGTCATCTATGATTTGACCCATAGTGTTTTTGCACGACACCAGTCCAAGATAGTGCGGGCGCTTTCCGTTAGCGCGTATGCTGTTTACTGGGCGTGTTTTTTTGCTGTGCTCCTGCTTTTTCAGGGGGCGTTTGAAAATTTCATTTTCAAGTGGAATGCCGCAGCCGGCTGCCTGTTTTTGTTTTTGCCTTGCGTGATTGCAAGCTTCAACTGCTTTTTGCTTCGCATCGAAACCGGGCGCTCAAAAGAAGGCAACTTTTTGTTGTACACGAGCGTTCTGCTTTTGCTCTTTGTGCTGCTTTCGCTTGCAAGTGATGTGGTCGTTCCGTATTTTTTGAACGGTCGCGTAGATTTGACGACTCTTTGGCGCAAGACTCCCACTTGCTTTGCCATCTTTTTGCTCGCTTTGTTTTTTGAGCTTTCGTACAAGGCGACTTACCAATGGCAATCGAAAATTGTTTTCATGCTTGCGCGTTCCGTTGGCGACGGCGTGTTCATCTACAGTCGCAGCGGCAGGATACTTTTTGCAAACCCGGCCGCAAAGACTCTTTTGAAGTCTCCGCACGAAAATTTTGTCGGCAAAAACATTCGCGACATTCTGAACCTGAACGATGAGGCGCTTTTTGTGGCGCACGCTTCGCAGCATTCTGAAATCATCGTCGGTGACGGCAAGGAAACTTTGCTGCATGTCGTGTTCAAGGATCTTGGCCTCTTCGATACCAAGAGCTTTGTGCTGCTCCTTTCCCGCAATTTTGAACGCGAGCAGGGGTACTCTGAATGGAAGGCGACTCTGTTGCGCGAACAGCTGGAACAGCAGGCGAAGCTGCAGAACATGGAAGCGGAAATACGGCGCAAGGAAACCTTGCTCATGACGCTTTTGAACAACCTGCCCATGGAAATTTCTGCAAAGAACAGCGCGGGCGTCGTGATATTGCAGAACCGCCTGGACGAAGAACGCAACGGCAAGCTGCTCGGCATGACGGAGCAGGAATGGCCTGAGGCCGAGCGACGCGCCTTTGCCGGCGTGCAGGGGACATTTGAAAATATCGTCTATACGGAAGGGAAGTCCTCTATCAAGAGTGCTCTGAACTATACATATTTGCCTGTGGCAGAAGAATCCGGCAAAAACATGGTTTTGAAAATTTGCCGTGACATTACGGATTCGCTAAACTTGAACTTGGAACGCATGCGCCTGCTGGAAAACGAAAAACGGCGAATGCACCTCGAAGACTTAGGCACGCTTACCGGCGGCCTTGCGCACGAATTCAACAACATTCTGGGGGCGCAGCTCGGGTTCTGCGCCTTGGCGAAGTCCGTGATTCCGCAGGATTCCCCGGCAAAGAAATACTTGGAACAGATCGAGATTGCGGGCACCCGCGAAAAGGAACTGATTGAAAAGCTGTTGGTGCATGCCCGTGCCGAAATGGAGCATGAGGAACATTCCGAATTCATGCTGGCTGGGCTCGTGTTGAATTCCCTGGGTGCGCTGCGAAGTTCCATTCCGCAGAACATTCGCTTGGAGACCCCGCTTGCCGGTAGCGATGTCAAGTTGCAGGGCTCGGAATCTGCATTGCGACAGATTTTGTCAAACCTATTCAATAATGCCGTCTATGCGATGCGCGAAAAGGGCGGCGTGCTTTCGGTGTCGGCAAAGTCCATATATTTTGAAAAACCGCAGGAAGTTGGCTCCCCGTGGGAAATTCCGGCGGGTGACTTTGTGTGCATAGCTGTTAGCGATACGGGCGAAGGCATTCCGAGCAATGTGATGCAGCGACTGTTCAGCCCCCTGTTCACGACGAAGCCGCCTGGAGAGGGCCTTGGTCTTGGCCTCTTTGCTTGTGTTTCGCTTGCGAAAGCGGCCCACGGCGCCATTACGGTTCAATCGACTGTCGGAAAAGGTTCTACATTTAAAGTGTACTGGCCCTTGGCCGGTAAAGGAGTAAACAATGGCTAAAATTCTTGTGATCGATGACGATCCGCAGATCAACTTGTTGTTGAAAGAATTCCTTTCGAACAACGGTTGCGAAGTTGAAGTCGCAAAGAATGGTCTTGAAGCCCAGAAGCTTTACTGCAAGACCTCTTACGATGTGATTATTACCGATATCATCATGCCGGAACAGGATGGCTTTGAAGTCATCTTGAACTTGCGTCATTTGGGCTACTCTAAAAAGACCATCGCCATTAGCGGTGGTGGCAGAACCAGCGCCGAAGACTATTTGACGACAGCCTCCCATTTTGATGTCGCCGCTACATTTTCGAAACCGATCGACTTGCCGGCTCTTTTGGCTAAGGTCAAGGAAATCGCAGAAGGCGGTCAGTCGTAATCCATGCGAATACTGATTGCTGACCCGGACGCTAGCTTTGTCCGTGATTTTGTAAACGGCTGGTCTTTGCCAGACACAGATTTTGTGCAGGTTTTCAGGGAAGATGACCTGATTTCTGCTATAGAACAGGCCCCATTGGACTTGGCCCTGATCCATGTATCGTTTTTGCTCCGAAACGATCTGGATGTCATTTCTTTTGTGAAGGAACGTTGCCCTGCAGCCGAGGTGATTGCCCTTTGCGAACAAAAGAGTTTGCCTGCAGCCGAGAGTGCCATTGCTCGCGGCGCGGCCCGCTATTTGCAAAAACCGTTCGACCTTTCGAAGTTCGAGGCCGAGGCTAGGCTGTACCAGCAGCAGTTGAAGAATTCTTCTACGAACCGCCTGATGGAAAATCAGGTGCTCGATTCGCTTTTGGGTGACACTCCCGAAATGCGAAAAATTTTGAACATGGTGCGTAAAATTGCACCGACTACGAGTACGGTTCTCATTACGGGCGAATCCGGTTCGGGCAAGGAATTTTTGGCAAATGTCGTGCACCGCCTGAGCAAGCGTGCTAACCAGCCGTTCATTGCGGTGAACTGCGGCGCCATTCCAGAAAACATTGTCGAAAGCGAATTGTTCGGCAGCAAGAAGGGCT
This sequence comes from Fibrobacteraceae bacterium, assembly GCA_045615885.1. GTDB lineage: Bacteria > Fibrobacterota > Fibrobacteria > Fibrobacterales > Fibrobacteraceae > UBA1765. The sequence continues at coordinate 1,005 of JAZLFR010000046.1, read as the reverse complement.
CGTTTACGGGCTCCGTTGCCGACAAGAAGGGCTTGTTCGAAGCCGCCGCAGGCGGCACGCTGTTCCTTGACGAAGTGGGCGAGCTTTCGCCAGCAACGCAGGTCAAGCTTTTGCGTTTTTTGCAGAGCAAGGAAATTCGCCGCGTGGGTGAAACGGAGGCCCGCTACCTGGATGTGCGAATCATTGCAGCTACGAACCGCAACCTGCAGCAGCGCATGCAGGGTGGCGATTTCCGTGAAGACCTGTACTACCGACTGAACACGTTCCATTTGCATTTGCCGCCGCTTCGTGAGCGCCAGATCGTAATCCCGCGCCTGATTTCGTACTTTATTTTGAAGTACCAGCAGGAGCAGGGCAAGCAGGTGCACGGCTTGGATTCTGCGGCCCAGATCGCTCTTTCTAGCTATTCCTACCCAGGCAACATCCGCGAACTGGAAAACATCATTGAACACGCGATCGTGCTTTCTGAAGGTGGCATAATCCGCTTTGACGATTTGCCCGAAACCGTGCAGCAGCAGAGCGTGCCTGAACAAAAGACGATGCTCTCGATTGCTCACGCTCCAGACAAGTCGCTGCCGGCTACGGTGGAACCGGAAGAAATTGCCCCCGAAGACAAGATCGTTACCCTCGCAGAACTTGAACGCCAGTACATTATTCACGCGCTTGCAGTGCTCAAGAACTGCACTCAAGATGAAATCGTGGCAAAGCTCGGCATTAGCCGTGCAACGCTCTGGCGCAAGCTGAAAGAATACAAGATTGATGCGCCGAAGTAGGAGCGTAGGATCTAGGGGTTAGACGAAAGACCGCTTCGCTGGTAGACGAAAGAGAATTGCTAATTTCCAATGCGTCGGCTGTAGGCGGATGTCTGAATGTTCAATTAATAACAAGCGAGAGTCGCGGCAGCCGAGCTTGCTCGAGCTGACATGACCGAGCGACATATTAATGGAGTTATCAATTAATAATTAATAATTTCATTCTTCCATCTTCCGTCTTCCTACTGATTCC
>JAZLFR010000045.1:0-20576 GCA_045615885.1 Fibrobacteraceae bacterium | reverse complement strand
GTTGCTCGTGATGACTGTTAAGATGCAAGAGCCAGATGCAAGATGCCAGAACGCGCCCGAAATGAGCCAAACGAATTGAGCTTGCTCAAATTCACTTGGCGAATGAGTAGCCTCTATGGCGAAGCCATGAAATTGTAATTTCCTATGTCATTGTCAATTCTTAATTCTGAATTCTTAATTATCAAAGCCTACAGCCGACGCATTGGAAATTTGCAAGTATCTCTCGTCTGTAGGGCCAAAGGCCCGTTCTCTCGTCTATTCTATACCCTAGCTCCTAAATCCTAGATCCTAAAAAAAGCTATCTTTACGCCGCTATGTTTGATCTTTTGCCATATACTACAGTTTATTTTCTTTGGATACCGTTGGTTTTCTGGGTGCTCTTCTTTATTGTTTGCAAGTTTTTGACGTATCCGGCAGTTATCAAGAAGCGTTTGAAAAAGGGTGAACCGTGGGTGTACATTCCGGAATGGTGGAAAAAGAATGCGGCGAAGGTTTTGCTCTCCAGGCTTGTTCAGGTCGTTCTTGCTGTTCTTGCCGTGGCAAGTTCCACGTTCGCCTTGACATTTGCACTTTGGTATTTGCAGATTGAACATTTTGAATATGGTGCAGCCTCGGCTATCGCATTTTTGATTTTGCTGATTGTGCTTTCTAAATACGCTTCCAAGCAGATGTACGAATTGGAACGCGCTACATTCTATTTGTACATGCAGCGTTTGCGCGTAGCTTCGCAAAAGAAGGGCCTTGCAACAACGATGGATAACTTGCGCTCCAGGAGCACCTGGGAGCTGCAGCGCACACTTTCGCGAGTCGAAAAGCGTGGGTGCCTGCGTCGCTATCTGCTTGCTGCCGCGACGACAAAAAAATTCCCGAAGGAACTTTACCAGGAGACCGTTCGATGAAAAATTTGCCGAAGTACCAGTATGCCGAAGAAATTTTGCTGAAAGTCTCGCGCACATTTGCCTTGAACATTAATGTGCTCCGAGGCGAGCTGCACAATGCGGTGCTCCTTGCCTATTTGTATTTGCGCATTGCAGATACAGTCGAAGATGACCCCATTTTGCCAGCCCACGAAAAGGACCGCCTGCTCAAACTGTTTGCGGACATTTTCAAGGATACCACCAAGCTTTTGGAAAATCTTGAAAAGTTCATGATCGCGCTTCCGCCGCATTGGGAAAATTCAGAAAGCTACGACCAGCAGCTTTCAAGGAATTCAAGGAACGTGATTCCGCTTCTCCTTGACCTGCCTGAAAAATTCCAGAAGCCGATTTGCAAGGTCGTTGTGGAAATGTGCGCCGGCATGGCAAAGTTTGCGCTCCGTGAAGAAGATGCGCGCCGCAAGGGCTGGCTCACACTCGATACAGTAGCTGACCTTGATGAATACTGCTACTATGTTGCTGGCATTGTTGGCCGTTTCCTGTCGGAAGCTTTTTATGCCGATAGGCCGAGCATGGGTGAAGATGGCTTTGAACGCCTGAAAAAACTTGACATTAGTTTTGGACTAGCTCTGCAGGTTACAAACATTGTGAAGGATGTTCGTGAAGATGCGGAACGAAATGTGTGCTTTGTGCCAGAAGAAATCTGCAAAAAGCATGGCTTCAATTCATCCCCGGAAATGTTCCTTGAAAATGCCGATGCCAAGGCTCGTGCGGCCGTAATGGAAGATCTCGTGAAAAAAACTTGGATGCACATTATGGATGGCATGGAATACATTCTCCAGGTGCCACGCCGTTTTGCTCGCATCCGCCTGTTCTGCCTGTGGCCTCTTTTGATGTCTGCCGAAAATATGCGAGCCATTGGCGATGGCTCCAAGATATTTGAAGTGGAAGGCAAGGTGAAAATCACGCGTGACGATGTCAAGCGCATTGTGAAGAGCTCAACGCTCCATTTCTATTCAAACTCGTGGATCCGTAAAACTTTTGAGAGCCTCAAATGATTAAGAAGATCAATACACTCCGATTTCACTTGATTCTCATTCTCGTTGGCATTGTCCTTGACCAGGTGACTAAGCTCTGGGCTGTAGCTCGTTTTACGAATGCGGAGGGTTTCCCGAATTACCAGAAAATTCAGATCATTGGGGATTACCTGCGCTTCAATCTTGTATATAACAAGGGTGCGGCATTCAGCAGCAGACCGCAAGATATTTTGCCAATGCTCCCGCCTTGGGCGTTCTTTTTGGCTTTGACGATTGTTGCAGGTGGTGTTCTCGTGTGGTTCTACAAGAGCATTGACAAACGCGACTGGCTTTCTCGCCTCGGCCTTGCCATGGTGTTCTCCGGTGCGATCGGCAATTTCATTGACCGCATGCGTTTGCAGCAGGTTGTTGATTTCATTGACTGCGATTTGCCTGATTTCATTATGACGCGCTTCCCGACCTTCAATGTGGCGGATTCCTTTGTTACTGTCGGCGTTGCGTTCCTGATTCTTTCTCCGTTTGTGCTCAAGGAAATCCATAGGCAAATCAAGAGTGAAGAAAAGAAGAAGACTGTGGATGGTAGGAATACATAAGACTGGAAATCGACATTCACTAATCACTAGATCCTAGCCCCTAAATCCTAAAAAACTTATGAACCAGATTATCGTTGATGAAAAGAGTGAAGGACTTCGTGCCGATAAATTTTTGCAGAATGCCTTGGCCGATTTTTCTAGAACAGACATCCAGAAATTGCTGGCTGCCGGTAGCGTGCTTTTTGATGGCAAGCCGATTTCCAAGAGCTTCCGTGTTGAAGAGGGAATGATCTTTGAACTTCTCGGTCTCCCGGAAAAGGAAGCCTCCACGCTGGAACCGGAATATGTTCCGCTTGACATTGTGTATGAAGACGAAGACATCGTTGTCATCAACAAGCCGCGTAATCTTGTTGTGCACCCTGGCAATGGCGTAAAGGGCGGCACACTCGCTGCAGGCCTTTTGTACCATTTCAAGGAAAACCTTTCGACCGTGAACGGTCCGCTCCGCCCGGGCATTGTGCACCGCCTGGATAAAGATACGCCGGGCCTCATGATTGTGGCGAAGAACGACGCCGCTCATAGGCATTTAGCACACCAGCTTGAAACGCGAACGCTTTCTCGCACTTACCAGGCTTTGATCTGGGGCACTCCGCGTGACCAGGAAGGCGTAATCGACGCTCCGATTGGCCGCGATCCGAAGAACCGCTTGAAACAGGCTGTAACAAAGAAAGATGGCAAGGATGCCCGTACGCATTACACTGCCCTCGAATACTTTACATTTGCAACTCTCATGGAATACAAGCTTGAAACTGGCCGCACGCACCAGATTCGTGTTCACAGCCGTTTCATGGGTTCTCCGATTTTTGGCGACCCGCTCTATGATGGCCGCGATGTTTGCCTTGTGCGCGTGCAGCCGCTCGTTCGCAACATTGCGGAACAGGCTCTTGAAATTGCACCGGCACAGCTTTTGCAGGCTATCAAGATTCGCTTGATCCACCCGCGCACCGAAGAAGAAATGGAATTTGAAGTGCCACGCGAACAATCTTTTGAACAGGTTTTGGAACTGCTGCGTGAACATGTGCCAGAAGAAGCTCCGGTCTTTGAAGACGACGGCTTCCGTGCCTTTGATGCCGACATGCGCTTTGAAAATGAAGACGATATCGAAGAAGTGGAATATTTCGAAGACCTCTACCCGGATTACGAAGAAAGGCCTATCAAGGAACGCCTGACTCGTGCTGAACGCTTTGCCATGAAGAAGGAACGCATCAGGAAGAAAAAGGCTCTTATGCTTGAGCTTCGCAAGAAGGAAGCGGAAAAGCGTGGGGAAGACCCGGATAAGGTTGTGCCTGCTGGCTACGAGCCGACTATCGATCCGAATCTGCTGTAAAATAGAATACAGAGGACAGAGAACAGAAGACAGAAATCAGGAGTCAGTGACAGGAGTCAGGAATCTGTAGGAAGACTGAAGACGGAGGACGGAAGAAAGGAATCAGTGACAGGAGTCAGGAGACGTAAGACGGAAGTGGGAAGAAACCAGAAACTAGAAACGCACTTTTACAATTTCCCTAATCTCTAGCCTCCAAAAACCTGGAAACCAACATTCACTAAATCCTAGATCCTAGTCACTATACCCTAATTCACTCGTCATTCATGGCTTCGCCATAGGATGTGGCTGCACTCGGTCATCCCCAAGCAAGCTTGGTCGCGACACTCGTTTGCACACATCTCGTCTGTAGGCATGTAGTGCCGTTCTCTCGTCTTTCGTCTACCAGCGAAGCGGTCTTTCGTCTAATCACTAGACCCTAAAACACTACTTGCTGGTTGCTGTAAACACGCCGTCCCATGTTTCGCCTGGGGCAACAGGTGGATTGACCTTGTAGTCGTTGCAGCGCTTGATGTAAATGTGCGATGGGGTAGTCTTTGATCCTGGATCGCGTTCAGGATGGTGCGGTTCAAAGTCGAGGCACTTTGTAAATAGCTCAATCGCCTTGTCCCAATCCATGGCAAGGTAGGCGAGTCGAGCCTGTTCCCAAACTTCAATCAGTTTGTTCAACTGTTCTGCGTTCGCTGAATTCGGTGTGCCGAGCACTTCGAATGTCTTGACAGGTTCTGACTTGCCGACTACGCGAATGTTGTCGAGGGAGCGGTAGAGAATTGTTCCTGGAACCAAGTCCTTGCGAGTGTTTTCGCTAATCTGGATGTATGCGCCATATTGCTTGGCCGCACTTTCAAGGCGCGCCGCAAGGTTCACATTATCGCCCATCATTGTGTAGTTCTTGCGCATTTCGGAACCCATGTTTCCCGTCACGATATCGCCTGAGTTAATGCCGATTCGCATGTGCATTTCGTGAACGTTTGTCGGCCACTTGTCACCTTCGCTAATCCATTTTTTGCGGAGCTCAAGCAACTTTTCCTGCATGGAAACAGCCGTTTCGCAGGCGCTCTGAGCATGGTTTTCAAGAGGCATCGGAGCTCCGAAGAATGCGATGATGGCGTCGCCTTCGTATTTGTCGAGCGTGCCTCGGTGAGCTGTCAATGTATCGGTCATTGCACTCAAATATTCGTTCAAAAGTTCAACGAGTTTTGACGGGTCGCCGATCTTTTCAGAGAATGTAGAGAAGCTTGCAATGTCTGTAAAGTAAGCACTGATTTCAGACTTCACGCCGCCAAGTGTCGGCTTCATTTCCTTGTCGATCATTTCTTGGATAAGTTCTGGAGAAATGTACTGCTTGAACGCATCGTTCAGGAATTTCTTGTCGCGGGATTCAAATGAAATTTTCACGAGCAAGGAAGAAATCATCGTGAGAATTATGATGAGGGTCTGCTTGGCAAAACCGAGATAGAGACCGTCAGCAAAGAAGTAGTTACCTATAAAGAGATATGTGCCGAGGAATACGGCAAATACCGGTAACAGTAAAGTCTGGCTTGCGTAGAGGGCGAAGAGAATAAAGAACAATGCAAAGCATATGCAAATCAAAATCTGCCAGTTGGATTCGAGGAACACCATGAAGTTCCCGCGGAGAATATTCTGGAGCGTGGTTGCCTGCACCAAAACGCCCGGGTAGTTTTCTTCGTGAGGAGCGCTCACAAAGTCAAACAAGGCCGGTGCAGCGGAACCGAGAATGAAAATTTTACCTTCATAGAGGCCTGGGTCGAGGCGACGCTTGGATACGTCATAATAGGAAATATGCCTAAAGCTGCGCTTTGCTTTGGAAGTGTTGTAGCGACTGCCGTATTTGATTTTCATCTGCCCATATTCGTTGATCGGAATGCGTATGTTGTCGCCGTAGCGCACTTCTTTACCCGGTTCCAGATTGTCGATTGCCGCGACTGAAGCCTTTCTAAAGTCGCGAAGGACGTTGTCCGAGAAGATGATGCAGTTTGAAATCCATTTTTTTGAATTCACATCAAATGAAATGTCCAAATCGCTGGAAAGATGCACCCGTCGTCCTTCAGGCAGGTTTTCAAGGGAGTCTCTGAAAAATTCTATTACAGAAACTGTGTATTCCGAAATTTCGACTTCTTCCTCTTCTTCGGAGTCCGTCAATACAAAATGACCTTCAGTTTCTTCACTTTTCTTGAGAGTGACATTTTCAGAAATTTCAACTTCGCCTTCCACATTCTGCAGGTCTGTAACTTTCATTTTTTGCAAAGCTTCCGATAGGGCACCGGTAAGAATCTGGGCGTCGAAAATTTCGATTTCAATTTCGTCGCCCTGCTTTGTTGCAATCACTTTCGAAGAAGCTTGCAAGAAGGATTGCTGTTCAGGATTTTTTTCGTAATTTTCGTGGGCAACTAGAACTTTGTGCAGGGCCTTGAGCATTGGTACCGAAACCGATGGGTATGTTGTATGCAACGTACCTGCCGAATCTTTGTAAACGCCGAAGGGCTTGCCGATATCGATGTATTGCCCCATCTTGACGATTGCATTATCCGGGTTTTGACCAAAAATCTGGAATGCGCCAGAAAGGGTCATCGCTAAGTAGATTTGCTGCTCTGCATTCGGGTAAAGTTCATGGCTTGGGAAGCGGTAGAGAAGCGACATGTTGCGGACAACACCATCAGGATCCGGGAAGGTATTTGTGAAGCCAAGTGCAGCACCTGCGTTGGAAAGTTCCGGGAACACATCGTCGAGAATTTCCTTTTCTTCAACATTTTCTGGATTGTCAACGTTTTTCAGAGGCATGCTGGATTTGTAGCCGATTGCCTTTTGCCAATCTTCGTTACTGTAAGCTTCCCATTGCGATTTGTGCTGGTAGGCGGAACTTGTTTCGAACAAGCCGCTGACCGTGGTGATGCCGCTGCTTCGCACCGCATTCACAAGTAGGGAGTCGTCATTGAATTTTGTCTTGAGGCTAGCTCTCAGGGAATCCCATTCGACCTCGGGAGCCACGCTCTGCAATGCCTTGATGGTTCTGTCTGTTTTGGCCTGGCCAAAGTCAGCCGTCTTGAACAAAATATCGAAAAGCACCGCGCCTGCGCCACCGTCAGAAAGGGAGTTAACTACCTCAGCGTGGATGTCGCGGCTCCAGGAGTTGTACTGGCCGAGTTTTGCAAGTGAAGCTTCGTCAATATCGACGATGTATATGCTTTCATCAGATTGGCGCGAAAGAATCACGCCTTCACCTTCTGCGGTTTCTTCGTCTTCGCTCGTCAAGCTTTCCCACTTGAAGAAGGAATCGTAGAACAGGTTTTCTAGATTGTTCACCCAAAGAGCCACGCGCGGGACTGGAGTGTTGTAAGGGTTTGAAAATAGCAGAACGAGAATCGTCAGGCCAGCACCCAAAAGAAATGCGAGCATGAACTTGCGGACTGGTTTTGATTTCAGAAAATGTAAAAGCATTGCATAAAGGTAGAAAATAGATTTGTTAGTCATTTGTTAGTCATTAGTTACTAGTTATTAGTTGCTAGTTATCTTTCTTCCGTCTTCCGCCTTCTTTCTTCTGTCCTCTGTCTATCGTCTTTCGTTCATCACCTTAATTTACATTTTTGTAACTTTTGCTGGATTTTTGTATGGTTTTGTAGTTTTAGTCGCCAAAATTTGCCTTAAACCATGCCAAAAAACTATTTTTGAACGCGAAAATATTGTTAGTGGAGTAACTATGTTTAAAGTAGGTTTCGATAACGACGCGTATTTGCGTACGCAATCCGAAAAAATTGCTGAACGTATCGGCAAGTTTGGCGGCAAGCTTTATTTGGAATTTGGTGGCAAGCTTTTCGATGACCACCATGCAAGCCGCGTGTTGCCGGGTTTTGCTCCGGATTCTAAGATCCGCATGCTCGAAAAGCTTAAGGACAAGGCCGAAGTCATTATCGCAATCAATGCAAACGATATCGAAAAGAACAAGGTCCGCGGCGATCTCGGCATTACATACGACCAGGATGTGCTTCGCCTTATCGATGCCTTCCGTGGCTATGGTCTGTTTGTAAGCAGCGTTGTTCTTACCCGCTGGCAAGACCAGCCAAGCGCAATCGCTTACCAAAAAAAGCTTGAAACCCTTGGCCTCAAGGTTTATCGCCATTACCCGATTGCTGGTTACCCGAACAACATTCCTCTTGTTGTGAGTGACGATGGCTACGGCAAGAATGAATTTGTTGAAACTAGCCGCGAACTTGTCGTTGTTACCGCTCCGGGCCCTGGCTCCGGCAAAATGGCTGTATGCCTTTCCCAGATTTACCACGAAAATACCCGTGGCGTAAAGGCCGGCTACGCAAAGTTTGAAACCTTCCCGATTTGGAACATTCCTTTAAAGCACCCGGTCAACTTGGCTTACGAAGCTGCAACTGCAGACTTGAACGATGTCAACATGATCGACCCGTTCCACTTGGAAGCATACGGCAAGACAACGATCAACTATAACCGTGATGTTGAAATCTTCCCGGTTTTGAATGCTCTATTCCAGCGTATTCTTGGCGAATCCCCGTACAAGAGCCCGACAGACATGGGCGTGAACATGGCCGGTAACTGCATCATCGACGATGCCGCTGTTTGCGAAGCTGCAAACCAGGAAATCGTTCGCCGTTACTACAATACCCTTTGTGACGTGCGCAAGGGCAATGCAGACCAGGATCAGGTTTACAAGCTCCAGCTTGTCATGGAACAGGCTCATGTTAGCCCGGCTGACCGCAAGGTTGTCGAAGCCGCTCTTGCAAAGGCCGAAGCTACGCAGGAACCTGCTGTTGCCATTGAATTGAATGACGGTAGAATCGTTACCGGCAAGACCTCCAAGTTGCTTGGCGCTTCTGCTGCGGCTCTTTTCAATGCCCTAAAGTTGCTTGCAAATATCCCGGACGATGTCAAGCTTATTTCGCCGATGGTTATTGAACCGATCCAGAAGCTTAAAACGGAACGCCTTGGCAATTCCAATCCTCGCTTGCATACTGACGAGGCCTTGATTGCGCTTTCCATTTGCGCCCTTACCGATGAAAACGCAAAGCTTGCCATGGAAAAGCTTGCTGAACTTAAGCATTGCGAAGTTCATGCTAGCGTAATTCTTCCACAAGTCGATGTGAATGTGTTCCGCAAGCTCGGTGTAAACCTTACAACCGAACCGCAGTATCGTTCTAAGAAGCTTTACCACGGTTAATTGAAAGCCCTGAGTGTGCGGTTTAGCAAACCGTGCAATGTCAATATAAACGAAAAAAGAGTCCCCTTTTTATGTGATGGGACTCTTTTTCGTTTATCTGAATAGCGAGATTGCCTCCGGGGTCACTTCGTTCCCCCATCGCCCTTCGGGCTTCCGAATACTTCGTATTCGAAAGGCTTAACCGCCCGCGTTTCGCTCCGCTCCGCGTGCGGTTAATCGAACTCCCGACCTACGGTCGTGAGTTCAAATCATTATAATAACAAAAAAAGACCACTTTCAGTGGTCTTCTTTTTGTTATCGGAATAGCGAGATTCGAACTCACGACCTCTTGCTCCCGAAGCAAGCGCTCTACCAGACTGAGCTATATTCCGTTGTGGGCACAATTATAGTAAATCGCGGGGTGTTGGCAAGGGGAGAATGCAAAATTATTTTCTTTTTTTTGATTTTCCCTGTATGCTTGGGCTCGTAGCGCCCGGGCGAAGGAGTTTCATGATGCTGGAACCGGCGTTGTCGGGCTCTGTTTTGTAAAAAAGTACGCGTCCCTTCCATTCGGAACGCACTTTGCGGTCTACGATGTGCTTTACATTGCCGTAGCTCGGGTTGCCGCCACCGTGGATTACGCGGAGCACGGTCATGCCGGCGCGAGTCATTGCTTCCATCATTTCTTCGATGGCTGCAGCGGCTTCGTCGGCTGAATAGCCGTGCAGGTCGATTTCCTGCTCTGGGAGCGGCAGATCCCATGAAGCCGGGCTTCGACGGAACTTCTGTTCCTTGCGCTTTTTCTCTTCAAGGACGCGCTCTTCTTCGGCTTTTACGTTTTCGATGTAATCCTTGTCGAACACATGATGGCTCATCATCCAGGCGAGCTGGGTGCGTTCATCTTCGTTTTGCGGTTCAATCTGGAATTTGCTCATTGGTTTGCCTTAGTATCTTGGGCCTTTCTTTGGGCGACCGCTCAAAAATTTTGGGCCTTCGAATTCTTCTTTTGGGCCTTTGCCGAAGTTCCTTTCTCCGCGGGGTTTAAAGTCCTTGCGGGGTTTAAAGTCCTTGCGGGGTTTGAAATCCTTGTGGGGCTTGAAGTCGTTGCGCGGCTTAAAGTCACGGTGCTGCTTTTTGGGAGCAAGGCGAATGCCGTTTTCTTCGATGATGATTTTTCCGTCGCGGAACAGGCCGCCAATGAGCTTTTTGAAAGCCTTTTTGGAAAGGCCGAAATGTTCCTGAATCTCTTCCGGGGCGGTGTGGTCGCCATACGGCAAAAAGCCTCCGTTTTCCTGGAGTTCCCTGAGTATGCCGGAGTCGTGGCTGCGCACGGTATTGTACCCGACCGGAAAGCGTGACACGGTGATCTTGCCGTCGTCGCGGAGTTCTTCAATGTAGCCGTCGATGATATCGCCAATGAATAGCTTTTCTTCGCCCGGGTGCAGGTAGAGCCTGCCGCCGCTGCGCAGGTTGATTAGGCATTCGGCAAAGTTTTCTTCCATTTCATAAATGGCGAGTTGCACCTTTTGGCCAACGCGAAGTTCAGAAGTGTCCGTTTCCAAAAAACTGCGGAGTTTTTCGGTAGCTACGAGACGGCCGCTGCGAGCGTCTTCCATGGCGTAGATGACGCATTTGTCGCCCGGCATAAGTTCACCGCCAAGCTGCTGCTTGTATGGCAAGAACAAATCCTTGTCGAGCCCCCAGTCAAGGAATGCACCGACACGGTTTACGTCCTTGACTTCGAGTACTGCAAAGTGGTTGGCTTCGACAAGCGGCTGTTCGGTAGTGGCGATCAGTCGGTCTTCACTATCAAGGTAGACAAAAACATCAAGTTCGTCCCCAATCTGCAGTCCTTCGGGAACCTTGGAATTCGGCAGCAGAATTCTGTCGCCATGGTCAGTAGTCACATAAATGCCCTGCGGCATCTGTTCTTCAGCTTTAACGCGGTAAAATCGACCTATTTGCATGCCCCAAAGATAGCTAATATATATTCCAATTTGAAATAAAAAAACGCCCAAATTGGGTGCTTTTAGGCTTGTAAATTTTTTTTGAATTGCTTTAAGGCTTTATCCTATTGAAAAATTGATGAATTGGGAGTATCTTTGTAACTGTCCGAAAGGGATTACGCGTAAAACTTATTGTTTTTGATTCCCCCTAGCGTAATCAGGATATAAAAACCTCCCCTTCTGTGAGAACAGCGTAGGGGAGGCTTTTTGTTTTATTTTTGTTTGTTGTTTGAACTAGTTTACGGGACTTTGACCTCGTACTTTGCTGAGTTGCCCGCTTCGTCCCTGATTTCGACTGAAAATGCCGAGCCTTGCTTGCCGAGCAGTTCTTTTTCTATGACAAGTTCATGTGGCTCGGAATCGTATTCTGCCGGGATCCAGGTTTCGTTTGCGTAAACATTGATTGCGTTGCCGTTTTCTATGCCGGCATATTTTTCAATGACCGGAATGCGAACGACTTCCTTGAATACACCTGCGATAGGAGCCGTGGCGAAGTATGCATCGCCTAATGCTGGCGCTGTTGTGTCTGCTATCCAGCCGATGTCTCGCAGTTCATTTGCCTTTGCGCAGCGAAGCCCGTTTTCGTTGCTTTGCTTGCTGAATATGAACCAGCGTCGCGTCGTTTCGCCAAGGTAGTAGAGCGGAGCGTTCGCGAAGCTTGTATCAAGGCAAACTTCCCAGTTGCCTTTAAAGTGCAGGCCCTTCGGGTGGAATTCAAAGTATGGTACGGAATCATTTTCAGATTTTACGACGGCCAGCACTTCGTCGATGCCTGCAAGTGCGACTGGCTTCGTGATTTTTTGCGTAATGCGCGAGGAGTCCTGTTGGAAAATCGTAAACTCGGTGGCATTGAGTTCACTCAGGTAGATCGTCTTTGCGAGCTTGCCGTCGTTCTTGTTATAGACTTCGATTTGCGAAGGCTTGTTTCCGAACTTTTTGACTATCGTTGCAAGCGGCGTGTCGCTTGTGTAGATTGTGCACAGATCGTCTGCCAAAACAGTTTTTGCATGCAAAGTAAATTTGCTTTCGGCGCAGTTCATTTTCAAGTAGGAGCGCGAGGCCATTGTATAGACGGGACCATCCTGGAACTTCGTTTTGACCGGTACAAAATTTTCTCCGCAATCTGTTTTTATGGTCAAGCTGCGCGTGGTCAAATGGCCTGTGAAATCTTCAACTTCAAGAGCGATGTTGCCCTTGAGCTTTGTGTTCACGAAATGGTAGTCGCCTGCCGTATCCGCTTCTTCTGCCCAGAGCAAGCGCTCGCGAATTTCAATCATCGTACTGAACTTGAGTTCATCGTATTTGCGTTCAAAAAGTTTTTTGCCCTTCTTGCCGTTTTTCTTTTGTTCGAATACAGATACGCGACGCACTGACATCGGGTTTTCTAGCGGGGTCCTGCTGTAGTCCGCAATCTTGAACGCAGCGTAGGCTCCGTTTTCGGGTGCTGCAAGGCAGCCGTTCTTCAAGGCTTCTTCGCTTGTGAATCGTTCGCCGTTTTCGTTCCAGGTGAATGCGTTTAACACAAGCGGAGCTAGCGAATCGCCGCACATTACGCCGTTTTCGCAGGGCGCTTTCACGATGTCGCTACCCATGCGGATTTCTAGGTGCAGGTGCGGGTTTCCGATGCCAGAGCTACCGGAAAAGGAAAGTGTGTCGCCTTTTTTGAATTCCACATTCGGCTTGATTTTGATGTCGTTTTTTTGAAGTGCGTTTTGCTCTACGCGCACGAGGCTGTCTAGGATTTTGTTGAAGCCGCTCTGGTGAGCGTACACCCATGTTTTGCCGCTTTCGCCCTTAAAGTAATAGACTTTGCCGTAGCCGTATGGAGAAATGCGCAGCTCTTCGACCTTTCCGTTTTCTGGAGCTACGATTGGCCAGCCTTCTTCCATGTTCGTGGAGTAGTCAACTCCTGCGTGGTAGCGTGTGCCGCGGTTTTCGCCAAATGAAGATGTTAGGTAGGCGAGCTTGCTGAACGGGGAATAGGCTTGTTTTTGTGGGGCAGCAAAGGCTGCCGTCAAAGAAATGGAGCAAAGAAAAAAGGCTATACTTTTACGCATAGCCTGAATATAGAAATTAGGGAATGTTAGGATCTAGGATTTAGGGGCTAGTGATTAGACGAAAGACCGCTTCGCTGGTAGACGAAAGACGAAAGGAATTTTATTTTCCAGTGTTGTCGGTTGTAGGCTGACAACTGTTGACTGAGAGGTATGAGGGCGCTTCGCTTTGAGGTCGATGCTTCAGTGGTTTGACGAAAGAACGGGCCTTTGGCCCTACAGACGAGTGACGAGAGATACTTGCCTAATTTCCATGTTGTCGGCAGTAGGCTTTGATAATTAAGAATTCAGAATTAAGAATTGACAATGACATAGGAAATTACAATTTCATGGATTCGCCATAGATGCGGCTCATTCGCCAAGTGAATTTGAGCTAGCTCAATTCGTTTGGCTCATTTCGGGCGCCTTCGGCGCGATTGTAATCTTTTGCATCTTGCATCTGGTTCTTGCGTCTTAACAGTCATCACGAGCAACGCGATGTGATCCAGAATATGGTAAGTTACAGTTCCTTCCGTCTTCAGTCTTCCTACTGATTCCTGACTCCTGTCACTGACTCCTATTTTCTGTCCTCTGTTCTCTGTCTTCCTACTGACTTCTGTATTCTAAACACCCATGTAGTATTTGAGATGGTCTGCAATGAACGGCTCTGCGTCGAATTCCAGACCGAGCATTTCGTTTATTTTGCGGAGTGAGAACTTCATTGGTTCGTCGCCCCAGAGCAAATCCTTTTCGATGATCTTGGAGGTGCTGCCCGGGATCATGGCTATAGCGCGTTCGGCTATGCTCTTCCAGCTGATCCAGTTTGTGCCGAGCGAGAGGAAAACTTCTTCGTCAAAGTTAGATTCAAGGACGCGCGCAAATGTTTCTGCCTGCTGCGAGGCATGAATGAACTGCGTTCCGTCGTTCTTGATCAAGTTGATGTCGCGGCCTTCCTTGGCGGCTAGTGCGATTTCCTTGAAACGCTTGTCAGGCTGGGTGCAGCCGTCGCTGCAAGCTGGGTTGCCGAAGGTATAGCCCGGGCGAATGATGTTGCGCTTCATGCCGGACTTGCGGTAGCCGAGAACGAAGGCTTCGCCTGCAGCCTTGGTGGCTCCGTACAAATCAATTGGCAGGCAGCTGCTTGTTTCGTACATGGTCGGGCGCATCTTGCCCATGGCTGCCGTGCTGGAGGTGTAAATGAATTTCTGGCAGCCTGCGTTTGCAGCAAGTTCCAGGAGCGTGACCGTAGCCTTGGTGTCGTTTTCGAGCATCGTCACTGGAGTTTCGCCCCAGCCGAGCGCAATGTGAATGCAGGCGTCGCAACCTTCCACCCCCTGTTTCAGAACTTCGGTGTCGGTCAGGGAACCCTCGAACATCTTTACGTTCGGATTTTGGGCGAGAGACGGGATCTTGTTTGGATGACGAGTCGCAATATGCAGTTCGTGGCCACGATTCAGAAGGTTTAAAGCAACGTAATGGCCTATGAAGCCTGTACCGCCAGTAATGAAAATACGCATGAAGCCTCCAGAACTACCACACCAAAGAGCATCAGTTAACAGGTTAAAAATTAGAAAAGAAAAAGCTTTTTTAGTACTTTCTTTTATGTTAAAAGATATTTAGACGGCGCTCTCGCCTCGACTTTAGCCTCTTGGGTGTGTCTTTTTGAAGGCTGCCTTCAGGCGTTCAGCCGTCACATGGGTGTAAACCTGTGTCGTGTTCAGGCTCGCGTGGCCGAGCATTTCCTTTACGCCCATGATGTTTGCGTCGTTTTCGAGCAGATGGGTAGCAAAGCTGTGCCGCAGCACGTGGGGGCTAGCCTTGCCTTCCCAGCCCAGGCCATGGAGTATGCCGTAAATGTCTTCGCGAAGCGTGCGCACGTTCAGGGCTTTACCTTCGCTGTTTATGAAAACAGGGCTTTGTATCGTTGGGAGCAGCTTTGCTTCGGCGAGCTTTTCCTTGTATTTGTTTGCCCAGGTGACGGTTGATTCCGTGATGGGTACGATGCGTTCCTTGTTGCCTTTACCGATCACCCGTACTTGCAAGTTCTTTAAATCCAAGCGGCTCCACACAAGGCCCTGGCATTCCGAAATGCGAAGCCCGGAACCGTAGATGATTTCCAGCAGAAAGCGGGCTCGAACCATTTGCAAAGTCGGGTTTTCTATTTCTGGCAGGTTCGAAAGATCGAGCGTTTTTTGCGGTAGAAATGTGACGAGCCGTTTTTCGCGCTTGGGTGCGGCAAGGTCCTCTGCGATGTTTACCGCAAGAACTTTTGACCGGATCAAAAACTTCGTGAAGCTCTTTAGGCAAGCGACTTCGAGTGCGATGCTTGCCGTTGCAAGGTTATCCTTCATGCGGCGTTCACGAATGAACAGCTTGTATTTTTCCTTGGTCAAGTTCTCTGCCGCAAAGTCGCTTTCTAGCGTCGCCAAAAACTGCTGCAGTACAGTGCCGTATGTTTTTACCGTCGCTTCGGAATAGCGGCGCTCCCGCTCAATGAAGAGCAAAAATTTTTGTACGGCTTCATGTATATTCATTATGTTCAAATTATAGCAAATGAAATTTCTACATTCTTTATGTAAAGTATTGCTTTTGCTATGATTATGTCATCGCGCACCCTTGAGGGCAAGTCAATCGATCTTTTAGGAACTAAGAAATTTATGTCTTTGACAATGCGTCAAATCTCTTTGGCTATCGCCCTTTGCGTGGGTTCGTCATTTGCGGCTGACCGTGTGACGGGTGCCAACGCTACGCTCGATATCGTTGCCGGGGCAAAGTCGGCTGCTCTCGGCGGTACGGTGCTTGCGCAGAATGAAGATTTGATGTCTGTTGACCTGAATTCCTACCAGCTGGCCGAACAGCAGTATGTGTGGGGGAGCTTTTCGCATGTTGCCTACTTTGAAGGCACCGTTTACGACTACGCTTCCATGACACTTCCGCTTGGCGATGGCCATGCGCTCGGAATAGCGTTTTCCCGCTTCGGTGCCGACGACATTCCGTGGATCAAGGAAGGCGAAGAAATCCCGGAAGGCTCCAACTACCGCACGCTCTCGATTGCCGACTATGTGTTCTCGGTTGCCTACGGCAGGCAGATTTTCAGAAATCTTGACCTGGGTGTTTCTTTGCATGGCCTCTACCGTGAACTTGATCAGAGCGGCTGGGGCTTTCGTGGCGACGCAACGCTCCGCTACATGTTCCCGGAAAATGTTTCTGTGGCAGCGCTCCTCAAGGGCTGGACTAGCTCCGGTGCCAAGTGGGAATCGGGGGAATTCGAATACGAATCTCCGGAACTTTACCTTGCCGCAAGCTGGGGTGTTCCGGTGCGCTATTTTTACGGCAGCTTGAACCTGTACTGGCAGAGCGCAGGGTTGTTCCATCACGAGGCACGCGATCTGGACTGGGATGGCTCCGACCGCGGCGGCAGGCTTTGGGACGACCCGCTCGACTGGCTGCAGGGTGGCCGCGGCGGTTTGGAATTCGCCTTTGACTTTGGGCTCTCGCTGCGTGCAGGTCTTGCAAGCTTTACCGAGTTCGAAAGCTTTACTGCGGGTGCGGGGCTCACGCTTGCCAAGTTCCTCAAAGTCGATTACGCCTTCGAATCGCACCCGGTGCTTTCTGCGGTGCACCGTGTGAGTGTAAGCATTTCTCCGTGGCTCTTCTTTAAGCCGGAGCGCGAAAAGAAGGCTCGCCTGTATGCTCCGGTGGCAACGCCGACGACAGCTCAGGAAGAACCTGAAGAGGTGCAGGAAGAGGCAAGTGGCATTACCTTTGAAGAAGAAGCTAGTGCACCCGTATATGAAGAACAGGCTGAAACTTCGGAACCCGTAAAGGAAGGCGCTGCAGTAGAGCCCGCCGTGCAGACCGAAGAGGAAACCCTCGAATACGGTGGCGGCATGCAGTGGGAAGAGTAATCTGACGCAAGGGGTAAACCCCTTGGAACCCCTTAGGAACTTTTCTATTTCAAATTGTTTAGAGTTTCGCAGAGGGTGGCCCAGACTTTTTCTGGGTCGTCGGAGCGTAGCCAGCTCAAGTATTCGGAACCACGGTAGGACCATGCGAAAATGTTCCTGATGCCGGCGTCGTAGGAGGCCTTGATTGCGTTTGCGGCGTCGCCCTCGGAGCCTGCTTGGATCAGATAGTTCTTGACCCACATCTGGCAGTCCTTGCCGTATTCCTTGGCTGTGCGCACGAGGCGTTCCGCCGTTTCCCTGTAATGCTGCTCAACAATCTTAGGGTCGTCGCCGCGTTCTTCGTACGGGTCGCTGGCGATTTCATCGACGGCTTCGAGCTTTGCGATTTTACCCCAGTCGTCAATGCCTGCCGGGAACCACGGGGGGAGCATGCAGACGCAGTTGCGCTTGCCGCGTGCACGTGCGGCGCGGGTCATTTCGTCCAAAAAGTCGATCAGGCTCTGTTCGCGGAATTCCTGAACTTCGGGAGTAAGTTCAGCAGGCATTTCAAAGCCGTACTTGCTCTTGAACTTTGCCTTGCAGGTTTCGCAGCGGCAACTCCAGATTTCAAGGTGGCCTTTGGTAAAAAAGAAATGCGGCTCGTCCCAGAATACGGTTTCAACCTTTGTCTCGGCAACAGCGTCTAGCCAGCCAAGCAGAAATTCGCGGAATTCAGGGCGGTTCGGGCAAATGGCCGGCTTGACCACGCCGTCCAAGCCGATTTGTGCAAATTCGGGGTTCTTTGCGGTAAGCTCGGAATACGCTTCACCGCCAAACACGCGCCCCACGCCCCAGGGGTTCGTATAGACCTGCAAGCCGAGTTCCACGGAACCGTCGATGATTTCCTTCATCGTGTCGCGGTAATACTGCAGGTCTTCTTCGGAGTAGGTATGGAGCACATGCGTAAAGCCGGCCGCTTTAAGCTCCTTCATGTCTTCGAGCGCCCACTTTGGGCGACGGACTCCAAAATAACTTACACCTTTTTTCAACTTAGGCCCTATTTTTCGGATGCAGACCATTGCGGCGTGCCGGCCCTGAAGAAAACATGGTCAAGGACTGCAATCCAGTCTTCCTTGCAAACAGGCTTGCGTACCCAGAATGCGTTTTCCTTGGCAGCGGGAAGCGGCATGTCGTTAGGAACGATTTCCAAGATCCACGATTCCGGAATGCAGTTGCGCAGGTTGTCTGCGAACTTGATTATTTCTTCGCGGGGCGGCGTGGAGTGGTCTATTACGACGAGTGCGGGCGGCTCACCGATAGAGAGCGGGGCTTCGATAGCAGCCAGGGCCTGGCGCACGGTATGGCAATTGTATATGGCCGTATCCGGAACGAGATTGTGCTCCAGGAGCCAAAAAAGCGTCCATTCGGAAATCTCGTCCAGGTTCGTGTCTGGCGTCGGTGCTATGAAAAAAATATGTCCCATTGCAGACAAATGTAGATTTTTTTGTTTTTCGTATGGGCGGCTACCGCTTGCTTGCCGTATAATTTTGCCTTGATGTGCGTCCCGTTTAAAATGCAGTTCTATCGCACACGGCAAAATTTCGGTTCAGCCTGCACAAAGGTGCAGTCCGAATGCGTGCGCACTACGCTCGCTGCCGCAGAATGAGCCGTTTGCTTGCAATGCCAATGTTACTTTCAAAAACAAAGAGCCGCGCTTTCGCGCGGCTCTTTTATGCTCTCTTAAAAATCACTGGATTAGAACTTGTCCAGGAGTTCCTTCGGGCATTCCACTTCTTTGTAGTTGTGGAGCGGATTGCCGGATGCATTCATCCAGTTTGCGAGGAACAGGCAGCCTTCCTTTGCAACCGGGTCGCTAGAGAAGGAGCTGTTGCACTTGTTTGTAAGGCAGCTCTTGTAGGTGCTTGCCTTGTAGCCAGAGGATTCTTCGCATTCGGTTAGGAGGCCACCGTAGCGTGCACCCTGCGGACCCCAGCCCATCTTTGCGGAGCAGCCGTCAAAGATGCCAAAGCCACCACCCGGGATCATCACGTCGAACTGACCGTCTTCCACATCGTAACCGATGTTGGATGCAATCACGATCAAGTGCTTTCCTGCCAGTTTAGTGTGGTTGTCGGTTGCATACTTGCCCTTGCCAGTGAAGGCGAGGTCGAAGCACTTGCCGCATTCGCCACCTGCGCTGCCCGGAACTGCTGCGAAGGCAAATGCGATTGTGTCATTGTAAACGATAGGAATCTGGTTTTTGCAGGTGCCGGAGTTACCGCCGTCGCACATGCTTGTTGCTCCGTCATCACTGATTCTGTTGCCGCTTGCGTCGCAAGCGTGAGCCTGAAGACCGCCCTTGCCTGGCCAAGCACAGTGAGGCTTGCAGCAGTCCCAGTAACGGGTTGCCCAGCCGGAACCGCTCTTGCCGCCACTTACATACTTGATGGTGAACGGACCGGAAACCACCTTTTGGCTGCTGGAAGACTTTGCAGAGCTGGAAGACTTTGCTGAGCTAGAAGACTTGGCTGTGTTGGAACCCAAGTCTGCGCAGTTCTTGTCTGCTGGGTCGTAGTAGCAGGCAATGGAGCAGTCTTCCTTGTAGGCGTAGGAAGCACCATTTGCCTGGATACTTTCATTAAACTTGACGAACTTGCCTGTTGCTGCGTCGTAACAGGTGCCTTCAGGAGCCTTTTCGGAAGAACTGGATTGAACTTTTGTAGAAGAACTTGACTTGGCATTCCTAGAGGAGCTGGACTTGTCGCTATCTTCATCGCCTGCATCCGGGTCGTCTACGTCTGGATCGTCAACATCAGGATCGTCACCATCGTCGGAGCTCTTTTGTGAAGAACTAGACTTGATCTTGTTAGAAGAGCTGGATTTGGAATCGCCGTCACCATTGCCTTCTTCGTCATCGTCTGAATCTTCGACAATGTTTTCCTTGCACTGGTCTACGTTTTCAAGTCTGATCTTGAATGCAAGAGTGTCTTCCTTGTCTTTACTGGAAATGATGTCGCCTTTCGTAGAATTTTCGCGCTTGACGAAATTGCCGATGACTTCACCATCTTCATTTTTTACAGAAAGATCTTTATCATCTATAATGGTGTAGGTTTCGCCATCAACGGAGCAAGTCCAGGAATGTTCTTCATGCCTAGAACCGCTGGAGGATTCGTCTGAACAGCACCAGAATGCTCCTGCGGCTGTCAACGAGAGTAACGACATCAGAATTTTTTTATTCATAATTGACCTTTTATGATAAACAATCCCACAATCCATTCACAAAAATAACATAATGTTGGAATTTTTCTAGTAAAAAGATTGCTTACGCCAATTTCCTCCCCTAAAACGCCATTTTGTTTTCATTTTTTTACCTAAAAGCCGGTTGGAAACAGAAAACAGGAGTCTGTGACAGGAGTCAGGAATAAGATGCAAGAAAGAAAACAGAAGACAGAGAACAGAGTACAGAAGACAGTAGGAAGACATAAGACGGAAGACGGAAGGAACTGTAACTTACCATGTTCTGGATTGCTTCAATCCTACGGATTTCGCAATGACATTCCATTATTCATTATTCATTTTTAATTGTTAATTGAACTATCTGTCGACAGGCATCAGCCTACAACCGACAACACTGGAAAA
>JAZLFR010000044.1:0-125722 GCA_045615885.1 Fibrobacteraceae bacterium | reverse complement strand
TTAGACGAAAGACCGCTTCGCTGGTAGACGAGATGTGTGCAAACGAGTGTCGCGACCAAGCTTGCTTGGGCATGACCGAGTGCCGCCACATCCTATGGCGATGCCATGAAAGACGAAAGAAGATTGTTAAATTCCATTGTTTTAGAGGATAGGGTTCAGGGGATAGGGGTTAGTGAATGCGCGTTTCTAGTCTCTAGTTTCTAGAACCTAGTCTCTAAAGAATTGTTAGTCATTAGTTGTTAGTTGCTCGCTTTAGCCTTCCGTCTTTCGTCTTCCTTCTGTCCTCTGTTCTCTGTTTTCTCTTAACTTGTCATCACGAGCAACGCGAAGTGATCCAGAATATGGGAAGTTACAGTTCCTTCCGTCTTCCTACTTCCTACTTTCTTCTGTTCTCTGTCTCCTGTCCACTGTTCTCTGTATTCTATTTTCTGCCTTCCAAAATATTTACTAGATTTTGCCTCAAACTATTTGAGGACACTATGGGATCCATTTCTGATTTCTTTGCCAACTACTGGCCGTTGATTGTTGTATTGGTCATTATCGTCGTGATCGTCGCTGCCGTGCGTGCAGTGCGTCGCGTACTCAAGGAAGGCGGTGGTGCATTCCGCGTGGCAACGGCTCGCCAGAGCACCGAACCTAACAAGCTTTGGGTAAAGCAGGTTTCGAAGGCTCTCATCGCAGACGCCGACATGATCTGCAACACCAAAGGTGAACTCATTGCCCCGACCAAGGAAGACATCAAACTCATTCGCGTCGTCGTAAAGAACAAGTTCAAGGTAGGCATGTTCCTTTTGCCGGCAGAACGCGATGCCGCAGGCAACGAACAGGCACCGAAGGTCGCCTACTTCTTCTGCAAGACCGAAGCCGGTTTGCAGCGCCGCCTCAAAAACCTTTTGCCAAACGAAAAGCGCAAGAGCCACACCTGGCCGTATGCCGATGTCGAAACAGGCAAAAAACTCAAGTACCAGGGTTAAGCTTAATTAGAATTTTGTTGAAATGCGAAGGCCAGTTCATTGCGAACTGGCTTTCTTTTTATGTGCGTTGTTCAAATGTTTCAGGACGGTCCATGATAGCCTCCCTGTATTCCGAAGATGATTCTTCGCCTAAGTATAGCAAAACTTCCTAAAGATACCGTCGTGGTCTTTTGTATTCATAGATTTTCCTTTCCTTGCAAACAAGCGGAAACTGCAAGGCATGTTGAGTTAAGTTTGTGCGAGAATTTTGCACGATGTGTAATTTAAAACATTTCAGCGACAAAATATGACATTTGGAGAAAATGCAGTAATTTTTTGTTGCTCTTCCGTTGGATTTTTTTATTAGTGGGCCCTGCGCAGGTACATGTGTATGGCGCTGGTGTTACCGGTTTCATTTTCTAACACTCTAGAATTTGTGTAAAGTGTCGCTTGTTTTTCTTCCATTTGGTTTCCTTTGTTTGGATACAAAAAAGGAGCCTTGGGGCTTACGCCCTGGTGGCTCCTTTTTTTGGGGGAGGACGGCTCACGCCGCCTTTTTTTTGAGGCGCCTACGGCACCTTGGTTAGAAAGAGTCCTTTAGGCAACGAACAGAGAACCCGAGGTGCTGGCTGCCGTCCTGGTTCACGTAGCCGTCGCGCCAGTAGAAGTACTGGTACCACGCGTAAGTGTGGTCGATCTCAGTAGAACTCCAGAAGCTAGCGCTGTTGCCTTGACCGTCGAAATTACCGCCGCCGCTGCGGTTGCAGCTTCCGGCAGGGAGAACCGAGACACCGTACTCGTCCGTACCCCTAGTGCTGGACCACAGGCTAGAGCCCGCCTTCAGCCTCTGAACGGCACAGCTGGTCCCACCCACATTCGTATAGAGAGTACTCCATTCAGCATTGCTTGGCAGGTGCCAACCGCTGGGGCAAACGCCACGAACAGGCGTTGTAGCCAGTGCAGAGGCACTGAAACGGGGACAAGACTTGCCATAACCACATTCCTCACCGTATTTCTGATAAATAGCCACAGAGTCAACGGCTGCGGCCCAGGTGTAAAGACGGCCGTAGGTGCCGCAATTACTTGGATCACCGTCGTAGCACCAGCTTGTGGAGTCGGAGGTGTAACCATCATAGTTGTACTTCACGCCGGTGTAGGCGTAGTTCAGGTTCTGGGCCATCCAGGTTTGGCAATTCTTGTTGTCCTCATCGCAGTTTACGATGGTCTTGTAAACCTGGCCGTCGCGGGTATCAAGAATTTCGCCGTAGGTCTTGGATGAGTTCAGGTAATCCGTTGTTGTGGCGTACTTGCAGGTGAGGCCTGCGGGGCAGTTCGAGCTGTTGCTGTAGTAGCCGTCGGACATAACAGGCGAGTCGAAGCCTGGGTCAACACTGCTAGAGGACGTGCTGCTAGAACTAGAAGAAATTCCATAAACAACCCAGCGTCCTTCAGTACAGGTATATGGAGTATTCGAGGTTGCAACAACAACCAGTTGGTTTTCACGGGATGTAGTGCAATTAGGCAGGTCTTCTAAAGTTGCATAAACATTAACACCCAATGTATTACTGCTAGAAGACTGCACACCATCGGAGCTGCTTTCAACAGCACCTTCCGCTCCAGTCGGCGAGTTATTTGACTCCGAACAAGCAAAAAACACGCTGGCAGAAAGCACGCTAGCAAATACAGTTATAAATTTCTTTGACAAAGCCATAGAGACCTCCTTTACGGAAATTTAATAAAAACTAATAATACTATATACTCATAGAATTTATGGAATCTCAACCTACATTTCTAAATTTACCCCATGCTCAAAGCCTTTGAAAAATTTGCACTTGCAGCTTCAGTCCCTGCACTAGACGCGCATCTCGAAAGCAATCGGGACATTCTTCTCACAGCGCCAACAGGTAGCGGTAAATCCTTGTTTTTTCCGTATTACCTTTCTACAAAGTGCACCGGCAAAATCATCGTTCTGGAACCGCGCCGCCTTGCGGCACTCGAGCTTGCAAAATATTTTTCAAAGTGCCTTGGTGAAGAGTGTGGCCAAACCGCAGGTTACAAATTCCGCATGGAACGCGCAGTAGGCAGTAAAACGCGAATCATTTTCCAGACATACGGCAACTACCTTCAAGAACTTTTGCATGGCGAAGAAAACGCCGACTGGATTTTGTTTGACGAATTTCATGAACGCCGCGCCGACATGGATTTGCTCTTTGCCTATTTTACAGCGCGCAGGAACAAGCCAAACGCGCCACGCATCGCCGTGCTTTCTGCAAAGCTAGATATCGAACCTATCGAAAAAGCACTGCAAACAAAATGCCTTGAAGCAGGGATCTCTCTCTACCCCGTTAGCATTTTACATCAGCAGCAAAATGCAGGTTCACGCTTAAACGATGAAATCATCAAGGCCTTGCGAACCCTGGAACGCAACGATGTTTGGCAAACGACACTCGTATTTTTGCCAGGCAAGGGCGAAATCAAGAGCGCCCACGATGCTGTAGACATCGCCTATGGTGGCAAGGTAAAATGCCTGGAACTTTTCGGCGGGCAATCCCGCGAAATCCAGGACCAGATCTTTGAAGAAACTCAAGAACCTCGCATCATTTTTACGACGAACATTGCTGAAACTTCCTTGACAGTTCCAAATGTTACGGGTGTCATTGACTCTGGCCTTGAACGCACAACGGAATTCCGTGAAGAAGAGAACTTGAACATTCTGCGACTTGCAAGAATCAGCTTGC
The DNA here is from genome assembly GCA_045615885.1 of Fibrobacteraceae bacterium. Classification (GTDB taxonomy): domain Bacteria; phylum Fibrobacterota; class Fibrobacteria; order Fibrobacterales; family Fibrobacteraceae; genus UBA1765. The sequence goes on along the minus strand of JAZLFR010000044.1, from coordinate 122,031 downwards.
AAAACGCGGTGCAGCGCACAGGGCGCGCGGGCCGTACGCAAAAGGGTGTGTGCATAAGGCTCTGGAATGAAAGCGAAGAAACACGCATGCCGCAGGGCATTGTTCCAGAAGTTTTCAAGATGGACTTGCAGCGTTTTTTGCTTTGCAAGGCAGCACTTGAAAAAAATGGAGAAGCAGGCAACTCGCTATCGCTACTCAGCAGCCCAGAAGATTCTAAAATTGCTCGCGCAAGCACGGCACTCACAAAACTCGGATTCCTTGAAAACGGCTCCATCACGGAACTTGGCAAAGTTGCATTGCAAACTCCGCTCAGCGACTTGAAACTTGCCGAGGCATTCCTTCGCCTGCAAAGCATCAATGCAGAGCTTCTTGCGATTTTTGCATGGCTCGATGCAGGGAACGAATTCTTTGCTCGCGAAAAGCGCTCTCTAGATTTGCAGGAACTTGCAAACGACATAGAAAGCCGACGCACCCCGCGCGAAGTCACCTACATTTTCGATAAGCTCACAAAATTTGCTCAGGCAAAAAAATATCCGAACAAAAAGTTCAATGAAATTCTGCCGGAACTTTTAACACATTTTGCAGACAACCTCGCCACGCGTGCAGGGAACGCTTTCAAGTTCCAAAACGGAACGACGCTCCTTGCCGACGCCGAAAATTCAAAGGCGATCTTAGCGTTTTCGCTACTACGCACGGGCGGCGGCAACAAGAACGAATTGCACACGGCGGCATTCCTCGACATTCCAGAAAGCCTGCTACACAGTTCCGAAGACACCTTTGAATACGAGCTCTTTTGGCGCAGTGGCCAGGAACGCTACATAGGCATTGAAATCCGCAAGAACGGCGATACCGAAATTTCGCGCAGGGAGGTTTTGCCACAAGAAGCTTCACCAGAAGTTCTAGCAAAGCTCAAGGAACTTTGCGCCCCCACTTGGCTCGAACGCTTCAACCGCGAAAACCTCACGCACCTGTACCTTGACGATGACAACAGAACCTTGTTTGTCAAAATGAAACTTGCCGCAGAACACTTCCCGGAATTCAGTCTCCCCACCTGGACTGATGAAGACATGGAACTTATCATGGACGAGTTCGTGAGCAATGTTTTTATGCAGCGCGACTTGAACCCGGAACGCTACCGCAACATTCTAATCGACTATTTCGGCAGTTCCATGATGCCGTGGTTAAAACAGAACTTCCCGGATTCCATGGTGCTCCCGAACGGCAAAAAGGCACGCTACGCATACCCGGAAGAAGGCCCCGTTGAAATTTCAGCCCGCCTCGAAGACTTTATGCAAAACAAGGGCAAGCACTTTATTGCGCAAGGCAAGGTCCCAGTGCGCTACGACATTTTGGCCCCGAACTTTAGAACCGTGCAAAAGACCTGGGACCTGACCGGCTTTTGGCAGAACACCTACCCCGAAATACGAAAAGAGCTTCGGGGTCGTTACCCGAAGCATCCTTGGCCAGAAAAAGTGGAAGTGTAATTCTACTTCGCCAACTTTTTCGCACGCCGTTTTTCAAGGAACGGGCGCACGAGGGTTGCCATGTTCATGGCAAAGCCGATTATGAAAAGAGCACTTGCGGCGTACGCGCCATACGAGGCCTCGACATAAACAAACGAAGCAATGCCCATTCCCTGCAGCACCTGAGAAAGCTGGTAGATGAACATCCACATGATGGAGAATGAGCAGAAGCCCATGATGAACGAGCCGACCGGCGTAAACCAGGCAAAGAGCGCAGCGATTGCAATGCCAATGAAAACTCCGTAAAGAACATAATTCGGTTGTTCCAGCAAATTAAACTGGGCCGCGGCATCGGGGTTCGCCTTCTTTATGCCAGTCAAATGCTTTTGGAAATTTTCATTATCCACATCATCAAGCTTTACACCACCAGCAAGTTCATAAGTATTGAAGCTTGCAATTTCTGTGCCGCCCTCCTTTGAATTCGGGGCACCGGCACAAGAGAACACAACGAGCGGCAAACAGAATGCCACAAAAATCAAGGCATACGGAAGTGAAGACAGGACTTTGAACACAACATCCTTTTGCGCCACTTCTTCTTTCTTTTCAGCCATCAAAAACTCCTTAATGAATACAGCTATAAAATAGAAATCGGGCGATAGCAAACAAGCCATCACCCGATAAAGAGTTAAAAATCGTTACTTAGTTGCAGTTTTTTCTTCTGCAGGCTTTGCTTCTTCGGCAGGCTTCTGTTCAGCCTCCGGCTTTGCAGCTGGAGCAAGCGGGAACATGCAACGGAAGCCGATTCTTTCGCCCCAATAGCGTGGGTCTTCGTCGTCACGAGAAGAAGCATTCAGGTATTTTTCCTTACTATCGAAGGATCCACCCTTGAACACCTTGGTATAACCGAGCATAGCGCCTGTCGGGTTCACATCTTCATCATAGAAGCTGAAGAAGGAATAGCTGTCGCGAGTCCATTCAGCCACGTTACCAGCCATGTCATAGATGCCCCATGCATTCGGCTTCTTGGAACCAACTGGCTGCGGGCCCTTTTGGTCCTTACCAGCATTTTCCCTATAGACGGCATAATCATCTGCCTTGCCACCAAGAGCGTCCCAAACAAAGCCGTCATTGCCGCCAGCACGTGCAGCAAATTCCCACTGGGCTTCTGTCGGCAAATCGCCACCAAGAGCCTGGCAATATTCGCGAGCATCGTTCCATGTAATGTTGTGCACAGGTCTTTCGCCACCTTCGTATGTGGAGCGATCTTTGTGCTTTGTCAAATGGTATTCTACAATATTCTTGCGATACTGTTCCTGAGAAACTTCCTTTGCCTGAATGTAGAAGCCAGAGATACCGACAACCTTGCCGTGATAGCGGAAGCTAGCGGAGTCAACCTTTACCACATCACCCCAAAAAGGATTTGTCTTTTCTACAGAATCCTTTTTTGCTGTATCTGCAGGAGCCGCAGTTACTGAGGAATCCTTCTTTTCAACAACGGCAGCCTTAGGATTGAGCCAATCCTGAACTTCCTGCTGCTTCAAGACATCTTCCGGCAAAACAAAGTGGCCGACGCCCTTGTAGATCATGCCAGCATAAACAAATTCAATGTTCTGGTAACGATAGTGTTTACGCGCTACTACAGCATTATTTTCAAAGAACCAAACCGGCTTGTCGTTTTGAATGTATACGACAGTCTGAATGTTTTCATTCTTTTCCAGCGCATTGGCTACCTGAGCAAGATCGCCCTGTTCAAGTTTTCCGACCCAAGTGAAATCAAAACGGCCATCGGCAGACTTGAATGTCAAGCGTACAGAGTCGAGCGGAACAAGCACTACCGGAGCTGGAGCTGCTGCAGAATCTACAAAAGCGGAATCCACAGGAGCAGAGGAGTCAGCAACGGCAACCGGAGCTGGCTGAGCCGGCTGCGGAGCAGGAGCTGGTTCAGCGACTGGAGCAGCATTTGCAGACTGGAACTTGAACACTTCAACCGGAACCAGAAGTTGGCGAAGTTCCTTGCTTTCAAATTCAGCAAGGCGTTCATGAACTATTTCGGAAAGCTTGACAACCGGTTCCAAACGCTGGTTCATCCAGGAGCTCAAGCCTGCATTGTAAAGAGAATCATAAGCCTTGGAATATGCGGCATACTTTGCAGAGTCTGCATTTTCAAAGGTTTTCTTTGGCGGATACACATCGGAATAGTTGCCACCCGAAAGTGTATCGAGAACAGCCAAGGAATCCTTGCGGAATACATCATACAGCGCTTCCACCTTCACAAGGGAGTCAGCATCGGCAAGTTGCTTTTCGGTAATGTTCGGGAAAAATGAAACTCGTTCCCCGGTGCCCTTCATTGGCGTTACACGAAGGGTCGTGGTCTTGTTCGGTTGAATATTGACTGCATCGACAAAGGTAAAATAACCCGGGGCGCTAAATTCCGCATAGAAGAAACCAGCGTCAACAGGGAATATCTCCTGCGGCAAAGTTTTCTTTTTGCCATTGTACAAAATCTGAGCATCAGGATTATTGGAAACCGCATTAAGAATGCCCGGAGCAAGGATTGCTTCCAAGCGGTCCCACTCCCCATTGTTCATGAAATAGAGGACCGGCACATGCGGAGAATAGATGCGGTCGCCATCGAAGTAGAGTTCCGGTTCGTCGCGGTACGGCTTGGAACGGCGCTTGCCATAGAACTTCATTTTCATGGCTTCCTGCATCGTAAGCTTGTTTGCCTTCAAATCAAATGCATAAAAATGACGGTACGGCACTGGGTTCAGCTTGCCTTCGTAGATGCCATAGACGGAACCATCTACTTTCAAGCGCATATAGAGCTGGGCAGAACCATCAACCTTGGCCGGAGCAATGGAGCGAACCTTCTGTTCAGGTTCCCCGATAGCGGTCATCACGTCCAGCTTGATTTCTTCACCGATACGGAAATTTTCGGGTGCAATAGAAAAATTGTCGCCACCGGCAAATGCCATGGCAGACATAAAGAGAAATGCGGCAGTAGTCTTAATATGCATATATTCTCCAAAAATCAATACAACAAAAAAATAGTTAAATAGAAAATACCGATAAGCAGAAAATATGATTATGCACAACAAAAAAGGGGCGAAATCGCCCCAATTTGTTACAACTCGTAAATTTCCGAATATTTCTTTTCGAGATAATCCAGAAAATCATCTGCCGTAAATGTTCGCCCCGTAATGCCCATGAGCCAGGTTTTAGGGTCATCGCGGTCTGCACGCGCCCAAACACGCTCGCGCATCCAGCCGTTAATTTGTTCAAAATCACCGGATGCGACGGCAGATTTAAGGTCGAATTCTTCATTCATCTTGTTGTAGTACATGGCGTTGTACATATTGCCGAGCGCATACGTCGGGAAGTAGCCAAAGCCGCTAGACCAATGCACATCTTGCAAAATGCCTTCGCGGTCATTTTCCGGACGAACACCTAAATATTCTTCATACTTGTCGTTCCAAATGCGCGGCAATTCTTCAATGTCGACTTCCCCGCTCACAATGAGCTTTTCGATTTCATAGCGTATGATGACATGGAAGGTGTAGGTGAACTCGTCAGCCTCTGTGCGGATAAGGGACGGCTTGACGATGTTCATAGCTTCATAAAGCTCACGCTCGCTCACGTCGTGCATAGCTTCGGGGAACAGTTCGCAAGTCTTTGGATAAATCAGGTGGATAAATTCCTTGCTGCGGCCAATGCGGTTTTCATAGAAACGGCTCGTGGACTCGTGCATGCCCATGGTCTTGTTGTATTCAATGAAATGCTCGAAGTTTTCTTTTGGCTGGTTCTGTTCAAAAAGTGCGTGGCCGCCTTCGTGAATAATGCTGAACATGCTTGAATAGAACATGTCTGGGTAGTAGTGAGTCGTCACGCGTACATCGTTTTTGCCCGGCTCGGTTGTAAACGGGTGTTCCGTTGTCGTGAAAGCACCGCGGCTAAAGTCAAAGCCCATGGTTTCGAGCAAGTAACGAGCCATTTTCGTTTGAGCCTCGTCTGTTACAACGCGACTCAAAAAATCTGTGCGGATTTTCTTTTTGCTAGCAACAATCTTTTTGAGAAGCGGTACAAGGCGTTCCTTGCACTTGTTGAAAGTTGCATCGAGGTCGGCGCTCGTGAGGCCGCGCTCGTAAGCATCGAAAATGGTATCATAGGCAAGCGGCTTGCGATGTTCATTGAGCGAAACTTCCTTAAGCTGCCAATCACGAACTTCCTTAAGCGACGGCGCAAAAATTTTAAAGTCCGCAGCCTTTTTGGCATTCAGCCAGTTCACATAGGCGCGGTTATAAATGAGCGAAGATTCATGCTGCATGGCCGGCGTAATGTTCTTTTCTCGCACATAGTCACGATGCAAAGTTTCAGCGAGCGCACAATCAAACTCATTTTTCAATTCTTCGCGATGTACATAAACATACTTGCATGCCTGCGTATAGCACTCATCCTTCTGCAACTTAAATGCCTTATTAGAAAGAAAAGCCGCTATTTCACCCTGTTCTTCCATAGCCTTGGGCGGGCAAATAGTTTCTTGGTCAAAATTCAAAATGGAGCACGCGTGATTGTAAGTGCGTACTTCTGCGAGGACCTTTTTTACATGAGAAAGTGCAGAGTCAATATCCATGAACATATTAAAATTCCTTTTTTGCGATTTTGCAATTGCACCGTTTTGGACAGTATTTTTTGTCTCGACACAGCACCTTGCGAGTCACGGTCACACCCTGTTTACTCAACAAGAGTATCGCAACAGCACAAATGCATGATAAAATCAACGATTTTTCAGAAAATTTAGTTTTTAACGACTTCCCGCAGGGATTTTGTTGTTTACCAGGACCCAAATTTTCTATTTTGCTCACAAACAATGTGCAAATTTGAAATGTTTACGCTCTATTTTAACATTTTTCGTAAATTAGACCGTAGATGCAAGCATTTTTGGCGTATTGTTTAAACGCTTCGTTTTTCAAGCGCCCCTTTTACAGTTTTTTTGCGCATTTCGCGATTTCAAACCGTAATATTAAGTACATCTGGCGTCCACTTCAAGCCCAAAAGTTTGAATTCACTTATAAAATTCAATTGTAGCGCATTTTTATAAGCAAAATCGAGCATTTTTTGCACATGGCAAAAACTTTGCCACCTATTTTTACTTATAAAACCAAATACCGAGCTTGATTTATAAGTCATTTTCGAGCTATAAAGCAGCTTTTACTCCCATACAAATTAAAATTTCACTTATAAAACAAGGCCTCAGCCTCAATTTATAAGCAAATTCATGTGTTGGCAGGTTGTTTTCGCATCGAACAAATTAAAATACCGCTTATAAAACAACATTATAGCCTCAATTTATAAGCAAAAGTAGCACCGATAAAGCAAAAGTTGACCGCAGCCAAACAAATCCACACTAGCAACGCAAAAAAAGCACCCGCAACAAAGCAAAATCATGCAAAACAAAGCACGCTCCACACAAAGCAAAGAAAAAATTCTTCATTCCATCGAAGAACTCACCGCAATCTACACAAGCGCGAGTCAGCAAATCCAGAAGCTCTCCCCTGGGCATTTAAGAATTATGACGCGAGGGAAATACACCCAGTATTTTCATATCACGCAAACAGGCGATTCCATCGGTATGTACATTCCAAAAAGTGAAATGGACTTTATCAAGGAGCTAGCACAAAAAGACTATCTTGAAAAAATTTGCAAGCTGGCGCAAAAAGAACTGAAACAAGTCAAGGCATTTTTCAAAAGCTACAAACCAAATGAACTAGAAGAAGCATACACAACCCTAAAAGCAGAACGCAAAAAACTTGTCACACCGATCCGATTGCCAGACGACGAATATGCAGAGCGATGGCAAGCAATGCCCTACACGGGCAAGAGTTTTGCAGAGGACCTGCCAACGCTTCTCACGGCAAAAGGCGAGCGCGTTCGCTCCAAGTCAGAAATCATTATTGCAGACACACTTGCAAGGCTCGGAATTCCATACCGTTACGAAGCGCCAATACAATTAGGAATTCCAACGCAGTTAAAAACTGACACAACGTTTGTGGATCTCGGCGCCCCCAAAACGCACCACCGAGCAAGTGCTTCTCAAGGCAGAAATGCAGCTAAGCGCCTGGCAACATTCTACCCAGATTTCACATGTCTAAACATTCGAACGCGCAAGGAATTTATCTGGGAGCATTTTGGCATGATGGAAGATTCCGAATACGCTAAAAGCGCCGTTGAAAAAGAACGCATCTATGCAAGCGCCGGATATGTGCAAGGGGTAAACTTTATCGCGACAACGGAAACGACAGACATGCCGCTTAACAGTCAATACGTTGAAATGATTGCAGAAAAGTTGTTGAAGGAATGAGAATGAATGCCCATTTCAAAAGCATACCCACATTATGCTGAAAACGCATAAAGCTACGCCCTTTTAAAATGAGCCTATGCTTCGGATTTTTCTACCTTTCTTGCAATGAGCAAAGTTTTGATTCTTGTGAGCAGCCCACGCATTCACGGCAACACGGAACTTTTGGCGGAAGCTTTTGCGGAGGGCGTTCGCGAGCAACGTAACAGCAATGGCAACCAGCTTCATGAGGTTGAAATCTTGAATGTGGCTCGCATGAACATTGCCCATTGCACGGGTTGCAACACATGTTTTACGCGCGAAGGCAACGACTGCGCTCGCCACGATGACATGGACAAAGTCTACGCAGCTCTCGCCCGCGCAGAAATTTTGGTTATCGCTTCCCCGGTGTATTTTTACGGAATCAGTTCCCAGATGGCAGCAACAATTGACCGTTTGCACACGCCGCTTCGCAACACGTTCCACATTCACAAGGCATGCCTGCTACTTTGCGGGGCCGCAACGCTCCCCGACCTGTTCAACGCAATCACTACGCAATACGAAATGGTTTTACGCTACTTCAACATCGAAGATTGTGGTCGCGTTTTAGTGCCAGGCGTAAAAGACAAGGGTGACATTCAAAATACAGACGCACTTGAAAAAGCAAAAATGCTGGGCAAAAAAATCTAAGCAGAATTTTACAGAATAAGCGTTTATCTTTTATATCAAAAAATTTCTGATTATTATTTTTGTTTAAAAACCTTATCACAAAGAACTTACATTTTGCATTTAATTTTTATAACTTTGTTCCCATGAAATTTGCAATTCGCTACAATCATATTGGTTATACACCACAGGCATCTAAAGAATTTTTGCTGGTCAGTAGCGAATCCAAAGATGCTCCGAATAGATTTAACATTGTAACTGCCGACGGTGAATTGGCCTATTCAGGATCTTTAATTGCAAAAGGTTTCTGTGACTATTCGGGAGAATATGTTTGGAGCGGAGACTTTTCGGAACTTACTGCTCAAGGCGATTATAAAATCAAGGTAGCAGACATTGAATCTCGCCCGTTCGCAATTTCTTCGCAATGGGTTACAAAGCAGCTTGCGAGCACGCTCAAGTCTTTTTACTACCAGCGCAGCGGTGTCGAGCTCACCAAGGAACGCGCAGGCAAATGGGCGCGCGAAGCACACCACCTTGATGATTGCATAGAATTTCACCCGTGCATGGAACGCGAGGGAACATGGAACGCTCACGGCGGCTGGTACGATGCAGGCGACTACGGCAAATACATTGTCAATGGCGGAATCTCTGTAGCAACGCTTTTGCTTGCAGCGGAATTTTCAAATGACAGGCCAAAGGTCATTGATAACGAAACTTCCTTTGACAACGATTCCTTCCACGCAACGCTTCTTGAAGAACTCCGTTTTGAACTGGACTTTTTCTTGCGCATGCAAGACCACGACGGAGGCGCATTCTTCAAGATTTCTCCAGTGCGCTGGGATCCTTTCGTAACACCAGCAGAATCTGAAGCCAACCAAAAGCGCCGTGTTCTAGGCAAGTCTACAACATCTTCCTTGAATTTTGCGGGTGCTTTAGCTCAGGCACACAATGTCTATAAAAATTCTGACCCGGAATTTGCAAAGACTTGCCTTGATGCTAGTATTAGGGCATACAATTGGGCAAAAGCAAATCCAGACCTTCCGTACCCAAACAACACGGAAGGTAGCGGCCCATACGCAGACCTTGTTTTTAAAGATGAATTCTTTTGGGCTCGTGCAATGCTTTACCGCGAACTCGGCGCAACATGCAAAGCAACAAACAAAGCAACCGGTAACGCAACTTACAGCGCGCTTGACATTGCCGAACTACACGAAAACCTGCTCAACGACATGCAAGAAAATCCACCCAAGCTTGGCCTTGATTGGCGCGACACACAGAACCTCGGCTGGATTGCACTAGCAATGCAAAATCATAATATGGAATTGCAAAGCAAGGCTCGCGAAGCTCTCAAGGCAACAGCTGACGAAGTTGTAAAACTCTGCAACGAAGATCCGTATGCAATTGCCATTCGCTCATTTGTCTGGGGTTCTAACGGCGACGTCGCAAACCACGCACTCACCTTGCTCCTTGTAAACTCCTGGTTTCCAAAGGCAGAATACAAGGCCACAGCAGAGCACCTGATGGATTTCATCTACGGCAAGAATCCGGTAAACACTTGCTTTGTAACAGGAGCTGCCTGGAGTTCCCCAAAATTCCCGCACCATCGCATTTGCCACACCGACGGCATCGATGAACCGATTCCAGGCCTCGTTGCAGGTGGCATAAACAGTGACCGCCAGGATTTAAGAAGAAATCCCCCGCCGCATTATTCCAGCGACTTGCCCGGCCTTTCTTACGCCGACCAGCAAAGCAGTTTTGCAAGCAACGAAACTGCAATCAACTGGAACGCACCACTCGTAGCAGCATTAAGCCTGCTGTAAAAATCTACATTTGCCTGCGTGAAATTCAACAACTACACGCTTTATATTTGGGTTGGCGGCAGCTGCGACTACGGTCACGAAGAGCGCGCCGGTGGTGGGGCGTATATTGCCGAAATTTACGAGGCCGCACGCAGTTCTACTCACGAAAAACGCGGCACCTTTCACGAACAATCCGGCAAAATCATAGACACCTACACTTGCGCTGAATTTGGCACAACAGAATTTCGCATGATGTTAAAGTCAATGATTTTCGCCATGGAAAAATTTACCGGCAACACTGCTCAAAAAATTTCAAAAATCGAATTTCTTTCCAACGTTCAGTATCTGCTGAACTTCGACAAAAAGCCAACCACAGGCGACACGACAAATGCAGACCTAATTGATCGATGCATAATTCTCAAGCAAAATTTTGAATCGGTCGCAGTCAGGATTCTCCCCTACCACAAATTCCCGCGACAGAAGGAAGTTCACGACATGGCAAGCGACGCCATGAGAAAATTACGAAACGGCAAAGTTCAACCATAAAAAAATCCCGCGGCAGCTTAAAACTGCAGCGGGATTTTTCAGATGTCAACGAACAATTAAAGTCCGCGACATTAGCCTTCGGAACGGTAGTTCGGGGCTTCCTTGGTAATTGTCACATCATGCGGATGGGATTCGCGGAGGCCTGCGCCAGTGATGCGAACAAATGTAGCCTTGTCGTAGAGTTCCTTCAAGTTTGCTGCACCTGCGTAACCCATTGCAGAGTGGATACCGCCAATGATCTGGTAAATGGTATCGCGGAGCGGTCCCTTGTAAGGAACGCGGCCTTCGATGCCTTCCGGAACGAACTTGCGTGGTTCCTTGATGCCACCCTGGAAGTAACGGTCTGCAGAACCTGCAGCCATTGCGCCGAGGGAACCCATGCCACGGTAGCTCTTGTAGCTACGGCCATCAGCGAGAATGACTTCGCCCGGAGCTTCTTCGGTACCGGCAAACATGGAACCGATCATCACGGCGTGACCGCCAGCTGCGAGAGCCTTGACGATATCGCCAGAGAACTTGAGGCCGCCGTCAGCGATAATCTTTACGCCAGCCTTGCGAGCAGCCTTGCCGCATTCAACGACAGCAGAGAACTGCGGGTAGCCAACGCCGGCAACGATACGAGTGGTGCAAATGGAACCAGGACCGATACCAACCTTGACGATGTTAGCACCGCACTTGGCAAGTTCAGTAACAGCTTCCGGAGTGCAGACGTTACCGCCGCAAATCGTGAGCTTCGGATATTTTTTGCGAACTGCCTTCACCATGTTACGAACACCGATGTGGTGGCCGTGAGCGGTATCAATAACCAACAGGTCAACACCGGCTTCAACGAGGGCGTTTACACGGTCCATTGTGTTAGCTGCAGTACCGACAGCGGCACCAACAAGCAACTGGCCGTTCTTGTCGAGGCTTGCAGAAGGGTTGTTTTCGCGCTTCAAAATGTCGGTCATGGTAATGAGGCCCTTGAGAGCACCATTAGCATCGACCAGCGGAAGCTTTTCAATACGCTTTTCTGCAAGGAGTTCCTTGGCCTTTGCAAGGCTGATCTTCGGCGAAGCGGTGACAGGATTCTTGGTCATCACCTTTTCGATCTTCACGTTGTAATCAGTGATCGTGCGGAGGTCGCGGCTTGTGAGCATGCCAACAAGCTTACCCTTCTTGAGAATCGGGAAACCGCTGATCTTGTGCATGGCACGCATTTCAAATGCAGCGGAGACTGGCTGGTCTGCTTCGAGCGTTACAGGATTTGTAACAATACCGGACTGCCAGCGCTTGACCTTGCGAACTTCTTCGGCCTGATCTTCCACAGACATGTTCTTGTGGATAATGCCAAGGCCACCCTGCAAAGCAATGGAAATTGCAAGTGGAGCCGTGGTAACGGTATCCATTGCAGCGCTAATAACAGGGATATTCAACTTGATACTTGCGGAGAGCTGTGTGCTAACATCAGTTTCAGATGGCAACACAGAAGATGCAGCTGGGACGAGCAAAACGTCGTCAAAGGTCAATGCTTCAGGCAAAATTTTCATAAAAGAACCTCTTACTTTTTGCACTGCAAATATAGGAAATCAGACGAGAGACGAGATGTGTGCAAGCGAGAGTCGCGGCAAAAAACGCAGTTTTTTGACATGACCGAGTACAGCCACATCCTATGGCGAAGCCATGAAAGACGAGAGACGAGAGATTAAAGCTTTTTACTATGCTTTTTGACATTTCCGAGCCGCTGCTATATGCGTTCCTTGAACGCCATATAGGAAATCAGACGAGAGAACTTCCAAATTCATTTTTTCAAGGGGGCGGAGCTCCGCCCCTAGTCGGCACTTTGTAGCCTCCATACCCCACCCAGCGGGGACACCCCGCAACGCCCCGCATTTCAAATTCTTCAAACATGCAAAATTCCAAGAAAACTTTCGGCAAATATGCGGCATACTTAATTTTCTATATTCCAGACCAAATGAAAGCAATCTTCCACCTGCCAGGACTATTCGAATTCCAGGAGCTCTACAAACTCTTTTTGCCCCTGTTTCATGAGCACCGAGAATTCTTTTACGACTGGTGCGACATCGGCTCCATTTACGGAGCTCCGGCAGATTGCCTGTGGGGTGGCGGCCGCGTTGGCTTTGGCACAAGCAACGCCGACGATCTCTTAAAAACAATGTCAAATTATGGGATTTCTGCAAGACTGACTTTTAGCAATTCATTACTGCGTGCAGAACACCTGGCCGACAAGCAATGCAACAGACTTTGCACTAAACTCGCGAGCAATACCAACGAAAAACATAGTGCAGAAAACGGAGTCATAGTCCACTCAGACTTGCTTCTGAACCACATCAGGGAACACTACCCTACTCTTTATGCGGTATCCTCCACAACAAAAGTCATTACCGATTTCAAGGATTTCGTCACAGAAATCAATCGTGAAGAATTCCGCTATGTAGTCCCCGACTTTCGCTTGAATAAAAAAAAGTCGCAGCTAAACGCACTTACGCAACAGCAAAAAGACAAGGTTGAATTCCTTTGCAACGAATGCTGCTTCTTCGGATGCAAGGCCCGCAAAACCTGCTACGAAAGCGTCAGCCGCAAGGCCCTTGGCGAAGACTGCGCCGACGCTCACACTTGCGCCTCTCCAAACGCAAGCGAAGGCTACATATTCTCCAAGGCCATGAAGAACCCTGGATTCATTAGCGTCGAAGACATCATGGACACCTACATGCCAATGGGGTTCAGCAACTTCAAAATTGAAGGGCGCAGCCTTGGCAGCGCCCTAATTTTGGAATTCCTTCTTTACTACCTAACAAAACCTGAGCACCAGCTGCAGGTCCGCGAAGCAATCTACCTGGACAGCTCACTGGACTTGTTCTAAAAGGACAAATCCCCTACTTCCCGTTGTAGCGTTCCATGCACTTTTCAATGCCGAGCTTGAAATAGCATTCCACAAGGGCGGGCACCTTTGAAATAGCCTCTTCAAAAACAGGCTTGTCTTCGGGCGGGAACTTTGCAAGCACCCAGTTACTAAGGTCAAACTTTGGAGGGCACTTGCCAACGCCAAAGCGAATACGCGGGAACTTGTCGCCGATTTTTTCAATGATGTTGCGAAGTCCGTTCTGGCCGCCGTGACTACCATTTGCACGGCAACGAATGCGCCCCACATCCAAGTTAATGTCATCGCTAAAGACAAGAATCTGCTCCGGCTTGATCTTGTACCATGTCATAAGTGCCTGCACAGATTCGCCGCTCAGGTTCATGTAGGTTTGCGGCTTTGCCAAAATCACGTCTTGGCCCGCAATGGAAACTTTCTGCGTAAGCGCCTTGTGTTCGCTTTTCCAGTCACCAGAAGTTGCCAATTTTTCAACTGCCATAAAGCCCGCATTGTGATGCGTGTTTGCATACTGCGTTCCCGGATTGCCTAAGCCAACGATCATGTACATACAAAACCTCTTGTACGGCAAAAATAAAAAAATTATCCTGTAAAAAAAGAAACGGTCGCATCTAAGCGACCGTCCCCTTAAAGCTTTGCTAGGCTGATAAATTATTCAGCGTCAGCGTTCTTCTGACCACGCGGCTTGGAGATTGCGAAGATAACGGTGCGCGGCTTGGAAACAAGCTTTGCTTCGCCAAGGTCGATCTTTTCAGCGTAGTAGGTTACACCAGCATGGAAGTCAGAAACGTCGATGTTGATGCCAGTCGGGATCTTGCCCGGAACAACGGAAAGCTTGAGCTTCTTTGTTTCCTGGGAAAGGGTACCACCTTCAGTCTTAACGCCAACCGGGAGACCGCTGATTGTAACAGGAATAACAACCTTAACCGGAGTTGCTTCGTCGATCTTCAAGAAGTCGATGTGTGTAATTTCCTGGGAAATTGCATCCTTCTGGTAGGTGTAAACGATAGCCGGATTGCCAGCCTTGCCATCGATTTCGAGGTCGAGAAGCGTATAACGCTTACCCGGGGCAAGGACCTTGCGCACGTCTGCTGCATTTACAGAGACGCTCACAGGCTCGATACCCTTACCATAATATACAGCCGGAATAGAACCGGACTTACGAAGACGACCGTTTGCGCGGGAGCCTTCGCCATTTACTCTAGAGGTTGCTTTGAGCGTGGTGAGTTCCATTTTTTACTCCATTAAAAAAGAAAAACGATTGGGGTAGCTGGACTCGAACCAACGAATAACGGAATCAAAATCCGTTGTCTTACCACTTGACGATACCCCAATGGTGCCCCAAAGATACTAAATCTTGCAATTTTTCAAAGGGGAATATACGAAAATAGTACAAAATCCGGACCTAAACGCCCAGTTCAAGCACAAAATCGGCACTATGAAGGAAGTCTTCGGAGTGTTCTATGGCAATGAGCGTATGCCCCTGGTCTGCCAAGCCATGGAATAGTTCCAAGAGTTTCTGGATATCAACATCGTGCAGGCCGCGCGCAGGCTCGTCAAAAAGGTAGAGCGTGCGCGGCGGGTTGTTCTTGGAGAGCGCCATGGAAAGGCGAAGTCTCGCCCGCTCGCCACTGCTCAGGTTGTTCGTGGTCTGCCCGAGGCGCAAATAGCCAAGGCCAGTCGCCACGAGCGGGCGAAGCTTTGGATAGAACTTCGGGAACGCCTCGAACACGTTCATGGCATTTTCTACGGACATGTCCAAGATGTCTGCAATGGAAAGCGACTTGAAACGGATTTCAAGGACTTCGTCGCGAAAACGGCGCCCCTGGCAAATGGGGCATTCCATTTCTTCGAAGCCGCTCGGGTCCAAAAGCACGCCTTCGCCCTTGCAGGTTTCGCAGCGGCCGCCCGGAGCGTGCGTTGCAAACTTGCTTGCGGCATAGCCACGGAGCTTGCTTTCGGGGAGGGCGGCAAATAGCTCCCGGAGCGGGGCCAAAATGTTGATTGCGCTTGCCACGGTGCTGCGACGGTTGCCCTGGAAGTTCCCCGTGCTGAGCACTGACATTGCTTCTAGCCCAAGCTCCGCGTAGGAACCCCTGTTGAATTCCGTAACAAGGTGCTTGAACATGAGCGTTGACTTGCCGCTGCCGGAAGGCCCGGTAATCACGCTGAACTTGCCAAGCGGGAACGCTGTCGTGATCGGCGCGATGCCGTAGGCAGAAAAATTGCTTACCACAATGGATTGTTTTTTCGCAATAGATTCAGAACGATTCTTCTTTTTTAAGCGTTCCTTTTCTAAGCGGCGAAGCCAGTTTCCCGTCGGAGAATCTTTGCTCCCAAGTACCTTTTCACGCTCGCCCATCGCAAGGATTTTGCCGCCGAGAGCCCCTGCGCCCGGGCCCATTTCAATGATCCAGTCGGCACGGCTAATGATTTCTGGATTATGTTCCATGAGCACAAGCGTATTGCCTCGCTTACGAATTTTATCGAGCACATTCCAAAGCTTGATAGCATCTTCACGGTGCAAGCCCGCGGCCGGTTCATCAAGGCAAAAGAGCATGCCGTCAAGGTAGCCAGTCACCGCCGAAGCGAGTCGCAATCGTTCAAGTTCACCGCTAGAAAGCGTATTGCCGCCGCGCGCAGGCTGCAGGTAGCCAAGGCCAAGTTCCTCCATGGCTTCGAGGCGCGCAAAAAGAGTTTCGCGCGTGCGCACAAGCGTTTGAGGAACATCAGCAAAAATTGCGGTGCAGGAATTTTTGAAATCAACAAAGTTCTGCTGAATCAGGGACGCATAACTTACCTTGCCGCCCACAGAGGAATTCAGCAAAAAAGGTTTTAAGCGAAGCCCCTTGCAGCGTTCGCATTCCACTTCGTTTTCTTCATCGGCATAACCCGTTCCGCCGCAATGCTCGCAGGCACCCACTGCAGAATACGGCGAAAAATGCCCAGACTCCGGCGCTTGCAGCACGCCGGTTTCATTACCCGCTAAACTATGCCCATTGGGGCATCGCGGCACAGTCGAATACACGGTGCGCACGCCCTCGTTATCAATTTCCAGATAATCGTGAGAAAGCTTGAAGCATGCATCGACAGCTTCAGAAATTCTGGTGCGAACTCCTTCGCGAATAATGATGCGGTCCACCACAAGTTCAAATTTCTTTGGAACCTTCTTCGCTTCTTGCGCGGTCAAATCGGCAAGTGGGCAATTTGCACCGTCGGCAAGGGCCCTGGAATAGCCAAGCGGCAAAAATACGGCAGCAAGTTCCGAAAGAGTCTTGCCGGCAATATTGCCAGAAACATGTTCTAGCGGAACGATAAACTGCAGTCGGCTCTTTTCTGGGAGCGAGGCTACGCTTGCGACAATCTGCTCGCGCGTCTTGAATTCTGCAAGCGCGCCGCACTCCGGGCAGGTCGGCAGGGCTACACTTGCAAATAGCGTATGGAACGCATCGTCGGCTTCGGCAAGCGAAAGCGCCGTAGCCTTTGCCGGGGCATCGCCCCTGGACGGGCCTATGGCAATGCTAGGAATAAGCCCCGAAGCGTCGTCCAGCGGAATGTACTTTTTGCCGCCAAGAACACGGAGCGCAAACGGGCTCAAAGTTTCGAGGTAGCGGCGACGGCATTCCCCATGCAGAGTATCGAGTGCAAGCGAAGACTTTCCGCAGCCCGAAGGGCCGCAAACGACTGTAATCGAATGTTCCGGGAAATCTGCATCTACATTCTGCAAATTGTGGAGTCTAGCGCCGCGAAGAGAAATCATGACCTAAATGTAATGATTTTGCCAAGTCTTATAGGGGTGGTCGCCCTTTTTAGGTGCGATTTTTTTAAGATACTTCCCATTCCCATTCGTTTTTTATTATATTCTGTGCATCACTTTAATAAAAAGAGGTATCACCATGGCAATTGCTAAAGTATGGCTTGACGAATCTAGCGACGAATGCATCGCATGCGGCGCTTGCGAATCTGTTTGCTCCGACGTTTTCACTGTCAACGACAAGATGAACGTTAACGAAGGTGCTGACTTCAACGCTTTCGAAAGCGAAATCAAGGACGCAGCTTCTTCCTGCCCTGCACAGGTCATCAAGTTCGAATAATTTTTTCGAATTGTTGCATTTCAAAAGGCTTCCGGTTTTCCGGAAGCCTTTTTTACATACTTGAAACTGTTTCTGCGAGTTACCTTCGCGGCTTGATTAGTAAATCAAGCGAATCTCATCGCAATAGAGCGTTGCGCCAACACTTCCCTTGTACACATTACCCTGGGCACTAGACGCCATGACCACGCGAATATGCGTAACTTCAAAATCATCTGGCGAAGTTGTTTCAACCAAGTGGTTATCGATGCCAGCTGAATTTAACAGGGTTCCTGTAAATGTTCTGGAATTGTAAATAGGAGATTTTGAATCTGGAGTTCCATACTTCAAGGCAAGTCGAATCGTCTTGTAACCGGAACGGGCTGCATTGGTAATAGACACTACATCAGGATCGTCTGTAGATTCAACGGTAGTGGCTCTGTACCAGGCAGAGGCAACCAGGGTATTCACATCTGTAGACTTTCTGTACTGGTTTTTGCCTTCGTTTTCGGTAGCAGTTCTATTCTCCAAAAGGACATACAAATCGCAAGAGTCTCCCTTACCTTCGTATTGAACATCAAATTCTACGTATTTCGGGCGACCTTTGAAAGGTCGGCCAAAATCAATGAGTTCATTACCATCGTCATACTTGGTAAGGTTAAGCGTAGAAACTTTCTTTGGATTAAAGTAAGCGACAAGCATGTTGCCACTTGCAAATCTACCGATGCCAAAAATTTTGGCATCCTTGGACTCCATCTTCACAACAGTTCCATTTTCGGCTTGCGAAGCTAGAGTCTTTGTCGAAGACAAAGCATCATTATTACCATTGTCCCAGCCGGCAACATCATTCTTGTTTCCAAAGTCATCTGCAATCCAGGAATTAAAGTTGCTGCCAGGGTATTGGTAGCCGGCCTGCACCGTATACTTTTTTTCGTCACCGGCAGAATTGGAAACTGTTACCATATAAGGTTTTGCAAAGTCATACTTACCGTCCACCTTGATATTTGCTGATGCCCCGTCGGAAAGCGTCAGTTCCGTCACGGCGAGCTGAGTCAAATCCGTTAAGAATTCAAGATTATCAACATGAATGTGGTCGCCATCAATGGTCGCCTTTGCACCGGCAATGGACATTGCCAAAATTTCAGGGGCAACGGCCGCAAAATCAGCAGAAATGGACCATTCCACATCGGAGCCGTCTTCAGCAGTAATCTTGAATGTTTTGCCACTTGTCAAATCAACATTTTTCAAATCCAGATTGTGAATTGCTGTTTCTGAAATTTTCAATTGAAGTGTTGCGGCCTTCGCATCGGCCTTAGTAGCAAAATGCAAAAGAACCGTATGTGCCTCGGCATCAATCTCAGCCTTTTCCACCTCGCCCTCAGCAGAAATGGAAATCAGTTCCTTGTCGCTAGAAGCCTTTTCATCGGCATCTGCAATCGCAAGGGTAACATACCAGGTTTTCGTAGTTCCGTCTTCTGCGGTTACCTTAAAAGACTGCTCGGCAGCCCAAGAAATCGTCTTTGGATCCGGGTCTACGGCAGCACCTTCTGCGAGAGTAACATTTTTGAGTACGGCATCTTCAACCTTTTCTACAGAACCATTCACAAGCTTGATGATGATGGCAGAATCGCCAACTACATTCTGCTTCAGCTGATTTTCAAAGGAAACCATGAAATTGGTACTGGAATTCAATACTACAACAGAACTGGAAGATTCAAGTACGGTTGAGGAACTACTTTCCACATTCTCGGAAGAGCTGGATATTTCTGAATTTCCACCTTCTTCGACGCCTGTTGATTCTACGCCAGGGATCGAGAAAGAGAGCTGCCAAATTGCCGGAGTGCCTTTTTCGGAAACAAATACGACATGAAGCTGCAAACTGGCTGGCAGACGAATTTTTGAACCTACCTTCAAATTTTTCGATTCGTAAACCACTGCTTTAGCCAGGGAATCAAGAGCAGCCGAATCAGACGGGAACTCCGGGAACTTGCTTTCCACCAAATGAAGAGTCGCAAGGGAGCTACCGTCAATTTCAGAAATCGTAACCGAATCCCATGTAGTCTGGGAATCCGGAAGAGCCTTCAAAGGGATTGTCATTTTATGTTCGTCAGAATAAACAGAGGTATTATCCTCCTGTTCTTCGAACGAAATGCTTTCAAAATTATGGTAATCCGATGTACCAAAGGTATCGTAATCGGCCATGCAGCCGAACAGGCAAAAAACGAAAGTAAAAAGGAGAAATAAACGTTTCATTGGTTCCCCTTAATAGACCAGTTTAAATTCATCAACAATAAGCTTGGCGTCTTCGGCACCACGGAAGTGTTTCTTCATCTGTGAAGAAGAACCTCCATCAGCTACATAGGCAAGAGTTGAAGAAGCGAACATTACACGAATTGAAGCTACATCTTCGTCGCCATTTCCCGGCTTAAGGTCTGCCGTTCCAACAAAACCAGAAGAAAGGAGACCCGCATCGCTGCCGTAAGTCAAGGTCACATTCTTTGTTTCTGAATCTACAGACTCGAAATCATTAATGTAACCCGCTGCAATCACCTTGTTATCGGCACTAACCAAAGCAACATAAATCAAGCTGGACTGCGGGTAAGTATCGTTTGAATTATCCTTGTGAACGTAGGAATAAGTAATTTCAAAACCAGTCGGGCGTGCAGTAAACGGCTTGCCATGGGTCATGTATTGAGAGAAGTCTGCAGCACGGTTATCAGCACCGGCATCACTATTATCTGCCTGGTACAAAGAAGCTCCATCGACACCGCTATAAGATCCAGCAAAATAGAAGCCGCCAGCCATCTTCCAACCGCCGTCAAAACCCGTGGAATGGCCAATAACCGTTTGCGTAATCAAGGTCATCTTGCCATCTTTGAAATAAGCGTTTGCCGAATCGGATTTCATAGAAACGTCAACGGCAAAGCCAAGCACTGGAACCTTGTACGTTCCAGAACCACTTATCGCCATGGCATCGCTTGTCGTACCCCAGAAATCATTTCGTGCGCTAAAATCGGAACCAGGGAGCTGAGTTCCAGCAACAACGCTGTAAGTTACGATTTCGCCTTCTTCATTTTCAAGTTCCATTTCAACAGGGCGGGTCACGTCGAACGGTTTTCCATCAGCAACCAAAGGCAACTTTGTCAAATCCAATTCGTAAGGAGCATCGATAAAGATTTTTGCACCTTCGACAGTCACCTTTGCACCCGGAATAGAAATTTCGGAAACCTTCGTAGGAACCATTTCTACGGAGCTGCTGGATTCTTCTACGCTGGAGGAGCTTTCTGCTTCACTGCTAGAAGATTCCTCAACACTGGAGGAACTTTCTTCGACACTGGAAGAACTTTCGGCTAGGCTAGAGGAACTTTGAGCATCGCTGCTGGAGGATTCAGCAACGCTAGACGAGCTAGCCTCCTCACCGCTAGAAACCGGTTCTGCAGAGGAACTGGATTCCTGTTCGCTGGAGGAGCTGAATTCCTGCTTTATGGTCGGGCACACTACCCTCCACACGGCAACGACACGATTTGCATAGTCTAGAACAGCGATGTTTACGAAATCTGCACCTTTCAACTGAATTGCGTAACCATCGACAAGCTCCGAATTCCAGTCAATTTCAGGATCAAGCAAATCTTCGTCCAAAGTCAGATAGCAGGCGGCACCACCCAAGGTCGTTAAGGAGCCGACAACAAGAGAATCAACAGAGGAGTGAAGCGTTATCGTCTTTGCGTTTGCATCTATCTCAAAGTCAGAAAAGTTCTTAAACAGTTCTGTTTCTACAACAACTTGTTCAGCATCGTTCGTTTTTAGATTTTCGCTACAAGCGACAAACATGCTAAACGAAAGCATAAAGCAAGGAAAAAGCAGGTATTTCGTCATTTTCAGGAACATTTATACCTCCCTAAAAGAACGTAACAAGCGAAAGCTTGAGAGCGAGCAAATTGATTGTGAAATTGACGGTATTGAAAACAAGTTCGCTATGTTTTTCACCGTTTTCTTCAACTTCCATTACCGTGGAACTTAACCCCAAAAGTCCGACAGAAGTTTCAAAGGCGAACTTGTCGAGAACCATAATGCTGATGCCTGGGTTGATGCCCAATTCAAAAGAATAGGAACGGTTGCGAGTCTTCGACAAATCTTCATCAATTTTGTCTTCGGCCTGCGAAATGCCGTAAGAATATTCAAAACGGAACGAGGTTTCATTGAAGAAGTAGAGGTTCTTGGAGTCGATGACCTTGAAATAGTTTTTCAAGTACGGCTGCACAAAGAAACCGTTGCTCACATACTTGCGGCGTTCAGAAACATCAAGCAAGTCTTCCATCAATTTAAAATCGATGTCGTACATTGTGCGCGAATAGCCGCCACGCAAGGCTATAGCCATGGCATCCTTTATGAAATAGCCGCCAAAGGCTTCTACCGTGAACATGTAACCTTCGGCCTTGTAGATATCGCCAAACAGAATGTTCAGCTCGTCGTCGTCCGTGTTAGCCTGCAAAAGAAAGAGGGATACGCCGCCAAAGAAGTTGCCTGCATGAATCGCCTCATCTTTTTCTACAGGGTACAGCGAATTCATCAAGCCACCCTTAGATTCCTCTTTGGCAGCATTTTCAGCAAAAACTGTCGAAACAAAAAAAGCAAGTATAAAAAGAGCGCAATATCTCATATTGTCGCATAAGATAGCAACATTCAAACTTTGCAGCAAGCATTTTGAAAGTTAATGTTTACAAACAAGGCGTTTTATCGAGCAAAGTGCAATTTTTTCGGATAAACGGCAAAATTTTTAGCCTGTTCTCAATTTTTGAGCACGTTCCGGCAAGGCGTCCCAATAGCGCCCCGGCAAATGCGTGCGCATGCAAATGGGGTTCTGGCGTTCCTTGATGTTTACAGAACGGTAATATGCCTCCCAGCCGCGGCAAAATTCATCTGTATCGGCAGGAAGCTTAAAGTTTTCTATTTCGACTTCCGCAACATCCACTTTGTCATAGTAAATGCCGTATTTGCGTTTTTCGTCAAAAATCAGCCATTGCTGATCGGGCAGACGGCGCTTGAAATGCGGGGCAAGGAGCGTCACGACATTGTATTTTGGCAGAATACGCGCCACATAGAGCGAGTCATCTACTTTTTGAAAACGAACCATGCCAAGGTAAAGATCCCATTCGCGAATGACGGACTGCGCAATCAATAAAATCGGTGAAAGTTCTGCCGACAATGGATTGTGCGCCGCAAAATCGCATTCCGGGCCAAACAGGCGCTTCAAATAGGCATACAGTTTCATTTCCACGCCTTCTTCTTCCGAAAGAAAGGCCCGGTAAAGCGTTTCCAAAATATCATCGCCAGCACGCTGGCGAATGCCGCGCTGAATTCTTTTTGCATATTCTTCGCTCGTTTCTATGTCCATGCGTTCACAGAACATGTCGGCCTGGTAATGTGCCTCGATGCAAATGTCACGGACATTCAAACGCAAGCGGTAACTTTCAAACACGGCAGAAAAGAAACCGGCAAAGGAACCATCGTAAACTAGGATATGCATAAATAGGGTCTAGTGGTAAAATTTAGGATTTAGGGGCTAGGATCTAGTGATTAGTGGAATGTTATTTTCCAGCGTTTAGGGCATAGGGTATAGAATAGACGAGAGAACGGCACGGCGTGCCTACAGACGAGAGACGAAAGAGGATTGTTAAATTCCATTGTTTTAGTGGTTAGGATCTAGTGAAATGTTGATTTCCAATGTGTCGGCTGTAGGCTAGCGTCTGTCGACTGAGAGGTATGAGGTTTTGTAATTACAATTACCTCAAAGTGAGCGCAGCGAACGACCTCACGCCTCAAGCACCGAAGGTGCGTGCCTCATACCAGTCTTCTTTCTTGCTTCTTAACTTCCGTCTTACGTCTTTCGTCTTCCTACTGATTCCTGACTCCTGTTTTCTGTAGTTACGCTGAGAGCAAAGTCATAGTCTGCAAAACAGAAGACTCCCCCGCGCTAGGTATATCAAAAAGAGATAACTGTTGAGGCTGGTGCAGGCGGCCAACCAAGCGATAGCGCAGCTGTTCCGGGTAGAAAGCACGCGTTAGGCGAGGGAGCTCGCGATGGTAAATGAAATATTTTGCCCGGTTGAGCGCAACGCCCATCTGCCGGAGTTCGTCGATGCCAACTCGGCAAAAACGACGGCCGGCAACAATGCGCTTCGCGGAACGCACACCTATGCCAGGAACACGGAGTATCATTTCGTAGTCAGCAGTATTCAAATCAACCGGGAAACATTCCGGGTGCCTTAGCGCCCAGGCTGACTTCGGGTCCAGTTCCTCATCGAGATTGGGAGTTTTTTCGTCCAAAATTTCGTTGTAGCGAAAACCGTAAAAGCGCATGAGCCAGTCCGCCTGATACAAGCGATGTTCACGCAAGAGAGGCGGCTTGATGTTCGTTGGCAGGCGCGCATCATTATTCAGCGGAATGTAGCCGGAATAATACACCCGCTTCAGCTTTTGATTTTGGTAGAATGAATTGGAAAGCGTCAAGATCTGGAAATCACTTTCTGGGGAAGCACCCACGATCATTTGCGTAGTCTGCCCCGCGGGCAAAAAGGGCGGCAGCTTTCTATTGGAATATTTAGCCAACGCACGAGACTCAGACTTATATTCAATCTGGCGTTCCGAAAAAAAGTTCATCGGCTGAAAAATGGCTGAATACTCCTTGTCTGGAGCAAGACGCTTCAGGGAAGTTTGCGACGGAAGCTCGATATTCACGCTCGTGCGGTCCGCATAGCAACCCGCCAAATGGAGCAGTTCCCGCGATGCGCCAGGAATACTTTTCAAATGGATGTAGCCACCAAAGCGGTGTTTTTCGCGCAAGTCCTTTGCCACGCGAATGAGCATTTCCATGGTAAAATCCGGTGTGCCGATAACGGCCGAACTCAAGAAAAGCCCTTCAATGTAATTACGACGATAATACTCCACCGTCAGGCGCACGACCTCATCTACCGTAAATGTCGCTCGTGGCACATCGTTGCTCCTGCGGTTTACGCAATAGGCGCAATCGTATTTGCAAGCATTGCTGAATAGAATTTTCAACAGCGAAACACAGCGCCCATCTTCCGTGAACGTATGGCAGCAGCCAGCTGCAAAGCCATTACCGAAGCCTCCTTTGGGCGTAGCTCGCTTTGAACCAGACGACGAGCATGAAGCGTCGTACTTTGCCGCCGCCGAGAGAATTTCCAACTTTTCAACCAAATCCATAGCGCAAATACATTAAGTTACCCTTTGAGCACTAATATAGTTAAATTTTGCTCAAAAAATATCTAGTTTTGATTTTTTTTTGAGAGTCCAAGTGTTAGTTACTAGAGAATGTTAAAATTCACCCCCTATGAGGGGCATGCTTCGCATAGGACTTACTCATGCGCTCTAGTAAGTGAAACTTACTGAGCTGTCCGAGGGTATAGAGGTTAGTTAATTAACAATGAATAATTAATAATGAAAGTTCAATCTTAAGCATCCATTGTTAATCGTTAATTGATAACCCCTCATCTCCCCGAAGGTGTGTAGCCCCGACCTCATACCTACAAGGGAACTAAGTGACCGACCTATTCAGCCGACAGATGTCTGACGTCAGCAAGCCATTCTAGCGACTAGTAACTAGTGTCTAGTAACTATATTTTGTACATTTCACTTTATGAAGAATATTTGGAAACTTGCATTTTTCCCGATTTTGGCAATGCTTGCAGCCTGCGCTGGCAGCAACGGCAGTGGCGGCGACCCGATGGGCGACGCCCCGTGCTCCGATTGCGGCGACCGCGGCGAAATTGAGCTCGAAATCAGCGACGAAGTTTTTTACCGCGAATGGAACGCCGACGCCTTTGCAAGGCTCGACTCCACCGCTATCCTTGGCGTTTTCCCGGCAGTGGCGGTCACGGCAGAAGCTCCCGAAAACTGCAAGTTCTGCCACAGCTTCAGCGAAGATGCGGTAGATTTCGACCTTTCCCGCGTCGAAGACTCCATCTGGGTTTCCGTATATAAAAACATGCGGCGTGAACTCATGTTCCCGGGCATGCAAGTTCCCGAAGAAGATTCCACCTATGTCGATTCCCTTTTGAAGAGCCTGCTCACTTTTGAGTTTGCCGACGGCGCACCGCTTTCAAGCATGGCACCATGGCTCGACCGAGAAGGCATAGAGCAAGCCTTCAACCGCGAAGTGCCAGCAAAGCTCAGGAATTCCCTGCTCGACCTGGCAAACCGCTACCATGTGCGTTATGTGTCCATCCCGTTCAAGCTTTCCGTGAAAATAGACAAGGACCTTGGCAAAAAGGGCGGTTTCTACTGGGAATCTCTATGGACCCTGTGGGACGCCCGCTACGGCGAACTTCTGTTCCTTACATACAACAAGTTCACTGCAGCGACCAAAACACGCATTGCCCCGGAACGCATGTGGGCGGAACCGTTCGCCGAGCGCCTGTTAAAGATGCTCACGACCGATTTGAACACTCTTGAAGCACATTAAAAAACTATTTTTGAAACATGAACACACCGTTTTACGTTTTTATGAAGCTCCTTCCGAAGTGCACTGTCTCGCGCATTTTCGGTGAATTCACACGCTTGAAGCTCCCTGTAATCAGCAAGGCGGCAAAGAAGTGGTTTGCAAGCCACTACAAGCTCAACATGAGCGAATCCGAGCACGATCTGGATTACTACGCAAACATTGGCGAACTGTTCATCCGCCGCCTTATGCCAGGCGCCCGCCCGATTGCAGACTCCACGGTTATCAGCCCGGTAGATGGCGTACTTTCACAGACTGGCATGAACTCCCAGATGTTGCAGGCCAAGGGCAAAACATATTCCTTGGATTCCCTTCTTAGAAACGATTACCTGGCTCGACAGTTTGAAGGCGGCGTCTGGGGCACAATCTACCTAGCTCCATTCAACTACCACCGCATCCACACGCCAATCTCTGGCAAGGTTCTTGCTGCATACTACTGCCCAGGCACACTCTGGCCGGTAAATGTCGGCAGCGTCAACCGTGTAGAAGGCCTGTTCTGCATCAACGAGCGCCTGATTACCCACCTGGACTGCGGCGACGGCGCAGAAATGCTCGTGGTCAAGGTCGGCGCCACAAATGTCGGCCGCATTGCAGTGAATTACAATGAAGACCTTTTGACCAATGCAAAGAAGCTCGCAAAAGACAGTCCTCGCCTGGACTGGAAGCCGACTAGCGAAATCAGGCTCAACAAGGGCGATGAACTTGGCCGTTTCGAAATGGGCAGCACGGTGATCCTCGTTGCAAACAAGGTTCTTGCAGAAAAGTGCCCAGGCCTTTTCAAGTCCCGCGTGGGCCAGGCTGTCAAGGTAGGCGAAGCCCTCTAAAATGCGCTGGGCAGTCGATTACCCGGCAGAGGCCGCAGCGGCAAAGGCGTTTGTGCAGGCTCTTGCAAGCGTGCCCGACCCAGTGCTGAACATCGCTGCGAAATTTGCAACCGCAGAAGAACGCATTGCATGGGCAGTTCTTGGCACCGCAATTTTCCAGGACCTGGATTACACATCTTTCAACAAGTTCTTTTCTTTGCTCGCTAAAAAATTCCCGGGCAAGGCGCTTTGGGAATTGCCAGTCCCCCGCGAAGAAGAATTGCGCGCTGTAGAAAAGGAAGCCCTAGGCAAATACTCCTGGTCGCTTTCAGAAAATTTCGCTGGCATCTTTTGGAGTGTGGGGAGTTTTGTGCGCCACCACGCACAGCTAGAAGCATGGGCTTTGAGTCGCGATGTTACTGAACTTTGGCGTGATTTAGGCGAAGTTTACTTTATGGGCAAGGGTGCCAGCCGACCAAAAGTCTGCGCCGCGCTATACCGAATCTTCTCCCCAGCTCCGTTTGGTCTGAACATTCCGATAAAGTCGTTCTCAAAGAATTTGTCACTCCCGTTGACTATGGGCCTTCGCCGCTTTTTGGCATTCATCGGCCCCGGCAAAGGCAAGGATTTTGCAAACATGTCTAACGCGCAAAAGCAGCGCATGGCACAAAGTTTTTACCAGTTTGCAAGCCCGGAATTGCCAGTTGCGGCAATGCATTCCTTCCAGTTCTTTTTAGAAAATGGAAAAAAGGAATTCATTTGCAGAACAGTCACAGACAAATGCAAAAAGTGCCCGTTGCACGAGCATTGCAACGAGACACTTTTTTAGGGATTCACTTGATCAGGAAGTGTTACTAAGCTTCGCTCACACAGAATTCCTGGCCGTCGAAATCAATTTTCATCGGAGAATCCTGCTTGATGCTACCGGCAAGAATTGCGTGGCTAAGCACGCGTTCCACCTTGCGCTGCAAATAGCGTTCGATTGGGCGCGCGCCATTCTGCGGGTCGTAGGAATTGTCGGCCACAGCCTGGATTGCGGCTTCGGTCGGTTGCAAGATAAAGCCTTCGCGTGCAGCGCGGTCAGTCAATTTCTTGAACTTCAAAGCAACAATTTTCTTTAAGCTATCGGCATTCAATGCCTGGAACACAAGCGTTTCATCCAAACGGTTGAGGAATTCCGGACGGAAGAACTTGCGGAGTTCAGGCATCACTGTATCAATGGACACATTCGGATTTTCCTGGAAGAACTGCGCACCGATATTTGAGGTCATCAAGATCAATGTGTTCTTGAAGTTCACAATTCTGCCCTTGCCATCAGTCAAGTGGCCTTCGTCAAGCACCTGCAAGAGCGCATTGAAAACATCCGGGTGGGCCTTTTCCACTTCGTCAAAAAGCACCACGGAATACGGATGCGTACGCACAGCTTCGGTAAGCTGGCCACCTTCTTCGTAGCCAACATATCCCGGAGGAGCACCGATCAAACGGCTAACGCTGTGCTTTTCCATGTATTCGCTCATGTCGATACGAACCATTGCCGCTTCGGAATCGAACAATTCCCTAGAAAGCGCTCGTGCAAGCTCCGTCTTGCCGACGCCAGTCGGGCCAAGGAACAGAAAGCTTCCGATCGGAGCGTTTTCGCGGCTAAGACCACTACGGTTTCTAAGAATTGCTTCAGAAACAGCCTCAATGGCTTCGTCCTGGCCAATTACCTGGGCATGCAGGCGATCTTCCAAATGCAAGAGCTTTTCTCGTTCGCCTTCGCAAAGTTTAGCCACCGGGATTCCCGTCCAACGGCTAACAACGAGCGAAATGGTTTCTTCCGTAACTTCCTGGCTAAAGCCACCTGTTTCGGAAGACTCGCGAATGTTCTTTTCGAGCTCAGCAATCTGCTTTTCAAGGTTCACAATTTTATTGTACTTGAGTTCTGCGGCACGGTTCAAGTCGTAGCGAGCCTCGGCCTGCTCCATCTCATCCTTTGCAGCATGCAATGCATTCTTCGCTTCGTTAAGTTCGGCAAACTTTGCACGCTGATCTTGCCAGCGGTGCTGCATGGTCTGCACGGCAGCACTTGTAAGGGCAAGTTCCTCACGAAGTTCTGCCAAGCGCTTAACGCTGTTCGCGTCCGTTTCCTTGGCAAGAGCCTGTTCTTCAATTTTCATCTGCAGTTCCTTGCGCTGCAAGGAATCAAGTTCTTCCGGCACGGTGTCAAGCTGCGTCTTTACAAGGCTTGCAGCTTCGTCGATCAAGTCAATTGCCTTGTCCGGGAGGAATCGGTCACTGATATAACGATTCGAAAGTTTAACGGCGGCCACGAGGGCATTGTCATGCAGGCGAACGCCGTGGTGCGCATCGAAGCCGTCCTTGATACCACGCAAAATGGAAATTGCTTCTTCTTCGCTCGGCTCCGCAACGGTCACCGGCTGAAAACGGCGTTCCAGGGCAGCGTCTTTTTCAATGTACTTGCGGTATTCCTGAGTAGTCGTTGCGCCAATGCAGTGCAACTCGCCACGGGCAAGCTTTGGCTTTAGCATGTTGCCAAGGTCCATGGAGCCTTCCGTTTTGCCGGCACCTACAATCGTATGCAATTCATCAATGAAGAGAAGAGTGTTTCCATCTTCTTCGAGCGCGTCAAGAACATCCTTCAAGCGTTCTTCAAAATCGCCACGATACTTAGCTCCGGCCATCAACGCACTCAAGTCAAGTGCAAAAAGCTTTTTGCCCTTCAATGCATCGGGCACATCGCCTCGATGGATTCGTGCAGCAAGGCCTTCCACGATGGCAGTCTTGCCGACGCCCGGCTCGCCCACCAAACAAGGGTTGTTCTTCGTTTTACGGGCAAGAATCAAAATTACACGACGGATTTCTTCTTCACGGCCCACAACCGGGTCGAGCTTGCCTTCGGCGCAAAGTTCAACGAGTTCACGGCCATACTTTTTGAGTGGAGACATTTCTTCTGCAGCGGCTGCGCCAGAGAGCGGGTCCGAAAGCCAGGTATCCACAACTTCAGCAGAACCAAGGGCATCTTCAAAAATTTTTGCCAAGCGACGGTCGCCAGCAAACTTCATGAGAGCGACGAGCATATCGCGTGGTTCCACCATGCGCGACACCTGCCTTGCAGTCTGTGTTGCCGCACGCAAAATACGGTTCAAGTCGCTATCTGGCGTTACATCAGGATTCGCACCCTCAACCTTCGGGAGTGTATTCAAGAAAGGATCGAACTTTACGCGAAGATCCTTTGACTTCACATTTTTTGCCTTGAACAGATTCTTTAAACGGGCATCTGGAGCCTCGACGAGCCCACATGCCAAATGAACAGTTCCCAAATAGGAATGGGAATTGCGGTCCATAAGTTCCTGTGCACGGGCAAGAATTTTTTCGGAATCATGAGAAAAATCTGACATAGTTTACCTCTTTTGCCATGGTATATAGCAAAGAGCGTGCCAAAATAGAAGACAGAGAACAGAGAACAGAGGACAGAGGACAGAAGACAGAAGACAGAAGACGGAAGTTAGTAACTAATAACTAATTCTTTAGAGACTAGATTCTAGAAACTAGAGACTAGAAACGCACATTTACATTCACTAATCACTAGATCCTAATAACCAACTCAGCCTACAGCCGACAACACAGGAAAATAACATTCACTATACCCTACACCCTGAACCCTATACCCTAAACACTGGAATTTAACAATCCTCTTTCGTCTTTCGTCTAACCACTAGATCCTAAATCCTAGATCCTAAACAACTCTAATTTTAAACAAATCCTTTTCTTATTGAAACAAAATCTGCTTCAAATTTTAGCGGCCGACACTTTTAAAATCCGGCATGATCTTTACGCAGGCGCTGTCTTTCGGGGCTACTCTCGATATGTTCAGGGACTTCTGGAAAAGGCCCTTCACCGTGGCAGAAATTTTCCAGGTGCTGCCAGCCGGGCAGCCATCAATGTCTTCTTTCAAAACAGCAGTAAACGAGTTTGCCGTAGATTTATATTCAAAAATTTCGGACTGCGGAAATTCGCCCGAAAAATCAACCTTCTTTGTTTTTTGGAAGTTCTGCTTGAGACGACCAACCACATCTTTCGAATTGGCTGCAAGTTCCTCATTCACTTTTTCAAGTGGAATGCCACGATTACTGAAACTGATAGCGAGGCCAACGCCAATCACGATCAAAGCAACCACAGCAGCTATTAGCTTCAACTCAAAAGTCACCTTAATTTTCTTCTTTGGGCAAACAGGCTTATCTTCAACATTTTCAGTATCACATTCACAAGCTTCAACTTCTGCGACCGGGGCATTTTCGTCAACCTGGGCCCCCTTCCAGAGCTTGAAGGCAACAAGAACCTGCGCCAACTGGCGCGGTAGCGCAAAGCAGAGGATCGCAAGCACGAGCAAGACAACGGAAAGTGCGACAATCACCGGCAGAAGCGATTCTATGGTCGGCAAGAGTCCGGTCTGCAGCGACTTTACCTGGGCATAGAGAGCCTTGTCTTCTGGGAAGTTTTCAAGAGCCATTCTTCCAGTAAAGCTGGAATAGCGGGCAATAGCCTTTGCCACAAGGCCATTTGCAACGCCAAGCACATAGACTACAACCTTGCTAACGGCAAACAGCGCCGCTGCGAGCACGGCAAAGAAAATTCCAAAAGTTCTTACGATTCTAGTAGAAGACAGGTAAAGCATATAATTCCTAAAAAATAGTATCCTATTTCTTGACGAGTTCCTTGGCAAGAGCCTTGCACTTGGTAAAGTCGGCCTTGCCGGTACCGAGCTTTGGCAAGTCTTCAACCTGGAATGCATAAGACGGAATCATGAGCGACGGCATGCCAGATGCTCGAATTGCGGCTAGCAAATCGGCAGGAGCGATTTCGCCACCCTGGTAAAGAAGCACAACTCGTTCGCCCTTGGTTTCGTCGGCTACGGTAGTCACGGAATAGTCTGCGCCTTCAAGCAAGCCCTTGTCTTGAATGAACTTTTCGATAGCACCGAGTGACACCATTTCGCCACCAAGCTTTGCAAAGCGGCTATAACGGTCAACGATCGTCAAGAAGCCATCGGAATCGATGTAGCCCTTATCGCCTGTGCGGTAATACTTGATGCCATCAATATAGACGAACGCATTCTTTGTGCGTTCCGGGTCGTTCAGGTAGCAATCCATCACCTGGCAGCCACCAATCAAAATCATGCCGGCTTCGCCGACTGGCAGCACTTCATTCGTATCTGGGTCAACCACAAGGAATTGCGTACCAGGCAAAGCCATGCCGACAGTACCAAGCTTGTTGTTCACCTGCATGGTCAAGAAATCACTAAGCAACAAGTTTTCTGTATTCACAGATGCCACCGGAGCAGTTTCCGTGCAGCCGTAGCCTTCCCAAATTTCCTTGCCGAACTTCATGCGGAATGCCTGAACGAGTTCCGGACGGAGTCGTTCTGCACCGGCAATGAGCAAGCGCAAATCCTTGAACACCATCGGATGAACCCAGCGGTTCACCGTGAACGCGCGAAGGAATGTCGGAGTGCCAACAAAGAGCGTTACACGGAATTCGGCGCAGGCGCGAGCCATGGTCTTCACGTCGGTCGGGTCTGCAATCGTCACCATCGGGCAGCCCTCGGTAAGCGGCAGTGTCGTGGTAACAGTCAAGCCAAAACCGTGGAAGAGCGGAAGTTCGCACATCATCACGTCATCGGTGCAAAGGTTCAGAATGCAAGCCAGCTGCTGGATATTGCCGATCATGTTGCGGTGCGAAAGCACAACGCCCTTCGGGCGACCTTCGGAACCGGAGCTGAACAAGATCACAGCAGTATCGCTGAGCTTTACGCGCTTAAAGTAGAGCAACTGAATAAGCCATGTAGGCATGAACACGGCCTTCAGCATGCTCATAAGCATTTTCCACTTCGGAATGCTCTTGGCTACATCTTCGGCAAAAACCAGGCGGCAATTTTCACTTGCAATCTGGGAATAGTCATTGCCGCGAAGCTTCAGCTTTTCAATAAAGGCGCGGCTCGTAATGACGGTTTGCACCTTTGCACTTTCACAGCAAAAACGAACATTGTCTGGCGACGAAGTGTAGTTCAGGTTCACATTCGTCTTGCCAAGCATCCAAAGGCCGAGGTTCACGATGATGCCTGCAGGTGTTGGCGGGAGCATAATGCCGACATTCTGCTGACCAGCTGTTTCGCGTTTCAGCACCTTGCCAAAGGCAAGAACGGCGCAGAGCAGCTTGTAGCCAGAAAGGTGGCCGCCGTCCGGGTTATAGACGCTCGGGCCAGAACGCACAACCTTTTTGCATGTGCGCAGCCAAGACACGGCAATGCCCTTACGCTTAGAAACCGTAAAGTTCCATGCCTCCAAAGAAATATGGCGAATTTGCGTACGGATTTCAGATTCCGGAGTTTCCATTGGCATGGGCTGGCCGAAGTTCACGGTAATATCGCGACCTGCAGATGCCCCGAACATATTGGAGTTGCTGTAACTGTACTTACTCCCCCACAAGCCCTGAATGTAGAACGGCAAAACCTGCGCGCCGGTGTCCTTCAAAATTTCACGGTAGTCAAAAACGAATGGCACAATGTGCGGAGCCTTCGAAACTTCGCCGGTCGGGAACAGCACCACGGCCTTGCCAGCAAGCAACGCTTCGCGAACCTTTTCGAGAGCAGGCTTCGGATTACGGCGGTCAATGCGGATCTGCCCCAAATGCTTGAGGATTGCGCGCAAATACCAGCGGTCAAAGTGGTCCTTGTTCGTTGCAATGCAGAGCGGGCGCGGGCTTGCCATCTGGAGCACCGCCCAGTCGATAAAGCTGTGGTGAGAACCAACAAGAAGAACCGGGCCGTTGTCTGGAATGTTCTGCACATTCAAAACACGAAGGCTATAGCGGCTGAAGAACGCCTTGAGCAGCGTGCGGAGCATGGCCTGCGGCATGTGCAAAATGGACCAGATGTAGCAGGCCGCAGCTGCAACGGCAAGAAGCAGCAGGCAGTACTGCGGTGCAACTTCAAACTTGTACAAAAGCAATGCATATACACCGAGGAAGGCCCCAAGGATAACCGCCTGAATAAGGTTGGCTACCGCAAGAATGCGGCCTGCAGTGTGCGGGCGCGTGTTGTACTGCAAAAGGGCGTTCATCGGCACAAGGGAAAGACCGCCACCAAAGCCTGCAAGCGTGAAGAACACGGCAAGTGCAAACGGGTTCATGGTAAACGGAATTGCAAAAACGCTTACGAGCACGAGCACCATGCCAAGCGGAATGCTGCCGGTTTCTATGAAGTTCTTGGAAGAGCGGGCTGCAAGGATGGAACCGACGATAAGGCCGACAAAGGCAAACAGCAAACTGCGGGTCAAGACATCAACGCCGACGCCATTAGGATCCTGCACAATAAGCACGAACACCTGGGCCATGCCCCAGAACATGGAGAGGCCAAGCATCGTGGCACGCACAACCGGGTTCGACCATGTTGACTTGAAATCGCGGGACACGGAACGCATCTTGGTACGCTCGTTCTTTGTACCGATCTTTGGAATGAAGAATGAGCAAACCGTACCCAGAACGCCAATGCCTGTCAAAATCCACGGGAGTGCGATAGAGCTGTAGAAAAAGTCGCGAACCGCCGGGGCGCCATTTTCAAAGCCAGAACGAATGAGTTCCAGGCCGCCATAGCAAAAGCCGCAAGCGGCAACCAACGCAATCACTGAAGCAATCTGCAAGAAGGCGTTCGCATAGCCAAGGTGGCGCACAGAATACATTTCTTTCAAAATGCCGTACTTGGCCGGGCTATGCAAGGCAAAACCAGCCGCAAGACCGATGGACAGCCAATAGGCCACCTTGAAATTGCCCGTAGTTGCGCAAACAGACATTGCCACCAGGAATGCGCTCATGATTACGGACGTTACCGCAAGAATCTTCTGCTTCGGGAACCTGTTCGAAAGAAAGCTTGCCGGGGCAACGAGCACAATGTAAGGCAACAAAAAGAACACTTGGAGCAAAATGCCTTCCCAACGGAAATCGACATTACCGCGGTTGGAACCGGCAATAAGCTGCTGGATATAAATGAAAATGCCCATCTGCACAAAGGTCATTGCAGAAACTGAAGCAAAATAGCGAAGAGTACCTTTAATTTTCCACATGCTAAAAAACTCCTACAACTTAAAGATAGTTATTCCCAAGCTCACAAACACACCCAAAAGCTTTTTGAACCAATTTTCAAAATCATTTTTACACAAAGTCACATAGGCATCGCTTTTTGCAAGAATTCCATAAGCATAAATCTCCAATTTTTGCAAGCATCAAAAAAAGACTACAATACGCTTTCGGTCAGTAAATACTCACCAAAAATGTCAACCTTTTTTTTAGGGAAGGTCATAGAGCGTGTGGAAGACCTGATGAACATCTTTTCGCTGAATGACATTCTTTGACACTACAGGAATGTATATTGAAGAATATAACGCTGGAGGCAATTATGCAGGACAAACAACTATTCGGAACTTTCACGGACCCTCGTGATGGCCAGGTGTACAAAACTGTAAAAATCGGAGGACTGGAGTGGCTTGCAGAAAACTTTCGCTATGAATGCGAAGAATCCTGCGTTTATGACAACGATAACATGAATTTTAAAAAATATGGTTGTCTCTATACCTGGGAAGCTGCAATGAATGTTGCTCCTCCGGGCTGGCATTTGCCGGATATCGGCGAATGGCGTCTTTTGGGAAATTTTGTATCAGACCAAACAAACACACCAAAGCCCATAGACGATGCCTACACGAGATTCGGTGACGCCCTTAGGTCTAAATCCTGGAAGATAAAAAAACATAGTAAAGATATTTGGGGTTCAGACTTGTACGGATTCAACGCTCTCCCAGCAGGAACGTGCTGGAAAAATACTGGTTTTCATAATATCGGGAAAGAAACCCGGTTCTGGAGTTCGAGCGAAGTCAAAGAGGAACGTAATTGCGCCCATTCGGGATGTTTAGAATATGAAGATTTTGAAAATTGTTTCGATGACAAAAAAGATTTGCTTTCGGTTCGCTTAATTCGTGACTATACCGTAATAGCACGGGATAGAAAACACCTGGAAGAATTGCTTGATGAAGCCTTTTGCAAACGAGGTGACGAATGTGATCTTAATTTCATAGACGTTAGCAATGTAACTGACATGAGCGACTTATTTTGCATTTTCAATTATAACGCGAACATTTCCAAATGGAACACAAAAAATGTTACCGATATGAGTCGGATGTTTATTTATTCCGATTTTGACGGAGACATTTCAAATTGGGACACATCCAGTGTTACCAACATGGAGCGAATGTTTGAAGACGCCGTTTTCAACGGAGATATTTCCAAATGGAATACTAAGAACGTCACAAATACGAAAGGAATGTTCTACCACTCTGATTTTGACGGAGACTTATCACAATGGGATACATCTAATGTTACCGATATGAGCGAGATGTTTGCCTACTCTTGTTTTAATGGAGACATTTCAAATTGGAACACATCCTGTGTCACCAACATGGAGCGAATGTTTGAAGATGCCGCTTTCAATGGGGACATTTCCAAGTGGGAAGTATCAAATGTCAAAAAGCACAAATTTATTTTTTGGGGCGGATCCATAGTAAAATCGCATAAACCACGTTTTTCAAGAAAAAAAATAAATTTAAGCAAAGTCAAGTGGGGCTACTATGATTATGGTTGAAGATGAAATAAGAAGGTTTGATTTCTATAAGAAACATAAAGGTGATAAGATATGGCATGTTAGATACATCGGTCTGCTTGGGACTCATGCGGTTTCTTTCGACAAGAAAAAGATTTTGTTTCTGTTCGGCGACTATCCCAAGAATTTCACCAAGGAGGAAAAGGAATTGTTCGACAAAGAGAACCCCTATTGGGCAAAAAAATTTGGTAAAAAGAAATAGCTAATTTTTTTGTTCCCAGAGAATAAATATATTTTTCAAAAGGGATTGTCCATACACGCACCCTTTTACGCTGCTAGTATTTCGCCAGCCTTGTAGCACTCCGCTAAGTATTCTCGAGATTGGTAGAAAAGGTCTGAATTGTAATTCAGAATTTTAGGAGCAATCCATGAACTGAATGCGGCGCGGATTCCTTCAACATTATCCATTTCTGAAAAGCAATCTTCTACAAGGCGAGAGAAAACGTCGCCGATGTCCCAATAATTAGGAACCGTATATTTGCATGTTCCGATATTGTCAAAATTACCAACAGAAATTTTGGCTCTTTGAATAAAATCGTCTGCAACTTTTTCTATGGGTTCGCAGTGAAAAACATCTTGAAATTTGTAAATGCGGTCAAGATCTGCCCCCAACA
The DNA here is from genome assembly GCA_045615885.1 of Fibrobacteraceae bacterium. Taxonomy (GTDB): domain Bacteria; phylum Fibrobacterota; class Fibrobacteria; order Fibrobacterales; family Fibrobacteraceae; genus UBA1765. The sequence continues at coordinate 84,631 of JAZLFR010000044.1, read as the reverse complement.
ATTGAACGACAAGATTTCGTTCGTTGTGAGTCTTACGACCGATATATTCTACAAGGCTGCAGGTGTAAAAAAGTGCGGTATTACTAATCATGGACTGGCCTTGCGGAAACAAATGTTAATGATGTCAAGGATTTTTCGGTATTGAAACAAATCTGGTGTGTTGGATATTTGAACTTTGCCAGGTTCCAGAAAGCTTCTCTTGAAATTTGTCCATCAATGAAACTTTGCACATAGTTAAAAATGGTGTCATCCGCCATTGGGCCTTCAACGATGTCGTAATCGTGAGAATGCCCACTTCTGCATGCAACGATAAAATCTAGCCATTCATCAGTCATTTCATTGAAACGGAGAATTTTGAGCCGGGAATCTTCTTTGTACTCATAGACGTTGACAAAACCGGAACCAAAGCGGGTTGCCCAACGAATAGACTGATCCTCAATGGATGTGCAATAAAATCCAAAATAAAAGTCCTTGTTAAACCTGGAAATTCGAATTTCAGGCATCTCAACAATCTGTGTACTTCCATGGAATAATTGCATTTAACGAATCCTCGCCGAAGAATATACATAATTTAAAATGTTTGTTGTGAGTGAAAATCAAAAGACCCCGACATTTCTGTCGAGGTCTTTTAAGCTTTTGCCTAATCCTGGAAGAGTTTCCGGATCAAGTCCGGAACAACACCCAGGATGACGCTTTCGCGATTACTTGCGATAATCAGCGATCTGTTCAGCAGTCAGTCCCATGACAAAGTTGTAGTGTTTTGCCACTTCTGCTTCTGCGTAGTTCATGTAGACCTTGGCGCTTGTGCCAAAGAGTTCTGCGTTAACGGAAGCATCGCGAATGAGGAGCTGAGCCATTACGCAGTTGCCTGCAAGTTCATACAGGTGGCGGCTGCAGAGGTCGAGGAATTCGTTGTCGTTAGCTGCCTTGGCGTGTTCAATGGCTTCGTTGTACTTAGCGTCCATAGCCTTTGCACGTGCCTTGAGAGCTTCGAATTCTGGAGCAACGGCTGCTGCTTCCAATTCTTCGAGAATCTGGCTGTATGTGCCTGTTGTAATGTGCGGGAGTGCTGCAACAGTCTGGAGCTGTGTAGTACCTTCGTAAATGGAGGTAATACGAGCATCGCGGTAGAGGCGCTGGCAAGCGTATTCGAGCATGTAGCCGGAACCGCCGTGAACCTGGATGCTGTCGTAGCTGTTCATGTTGGAGTATTCTGCATTCATGCCCTTTGTGAGCGGAGTGCAAGCAGATGCAAGTCTGTTGTAAAGCTTGAGGTCTGCCTTTTCTTCGTCAGTGAGCTTGCGTTCGCGTTCGATATCTTCCAAGGACTTGTAGATATCAACGTAGCGTGCTGTCTGGTAAAGGAGAGCACGGCCAGCGTCAAGGCGAGCCTTCATTGTAGAAAGCATGTCATAGACTGCCGGGAAGTTGATGATTGCCTTGCCGAACTGCTTACGATCCTTTGCGTATGCAAGAGCTTCGTCGTAAGATGCCTGGCTAATGCCGACAGCCTGTGCAGCGATACCGAGACGAGCGCCGTTCATGAGGGCCATCACGTACTTGATAAGACCGAACTTGCGGCGACCGCAGAGTTCTGCCTTTGCGTTCTTGTAAACAAGTTCGCAAGTCGGAGAACCGTGGATACCCATCTTGTTTTCAATGCGACGGACGTTTACGCCGCCGTCACGCTTGTCGTAGATGAACATAGAAAGGCCGCGAGCGTCATGAGTGCCTTCTTCGGAACGGGCAAGGACCAAGTGAAGGTCGGAGTCACCGTTCGTGATGAAGCGCTTAACGCCGTTCAAGTACCAGCACTTGTCTTCTTCGCTGTAGGTAGCCTTGAGCATAACGCGCTGCAAGTCGGAACCTGCATCCGGTTCTGTCAAGTCCATGGACATGGTTTCGCCAGCGCAAATGCGCGGGATAAAGCGGGAGCGCTGATCTTCGTCGCCAAATTCATAGAGAGTTTCGATACAATCCTGGAGGGACCAGATGTTTTCGAAACCAGCGTCGCCAGCAGCGATCATTTCGTTGATTGCTGTGTAAGCTGTAACAGGGAAGTTCAAGCCACCGAAACGGCGTGGCATGGTAACGCCGCAAAGGCCAGCCTTCACGGTTGCTTCCAAGTTTTCGTAAGTCTTGCTTGCGTAGCGTACGCGGCCGTTTTCGCAATGCGGGCCTTCGGCATCGACTGCTTCAGCATTTGGAGCGATCACGTTAGAAACGATATCGCCAGCAAGTTCGCAAACCTGGTTGTAGTTGTCGATTGCGTCGGCATAGTCAGCCGGAGCGTAATCGGAATTTTCTTCATTAGCAAAGCCTTTTTCCCTGAGTTCCACAATGCGGTTCATCAAGGGGCTGCTTTCGAGATTGAACTTAATCTCTGGGTGATCTGTATAGAAATTTGCCATAAGCTTTACTTGTTGTTAGCCTTGTAGTACTTGATTAACTTAGGAACGACTTCTTCAACGTTGCCGTTGATGACGTAGTCTGCAATAGCGTTGATCGGAGCTTCCGGGTCATTGTTCACGGAAATGATAATGCCGGAATCCTGCATGCCAGAAATGTGCTGGATCTGACCGGAGATACCGCAAGCGATATAGACCTTCGGACGAACGGTAAGACCAGTCTGGCCGATCTGACGGTCGTGGTCAACAAAGCCAGCGTCAATAGCAGCGCGGCTTGCACCGACTTCACCGTGGAGTTCCTTGGCAAGTTCGAACAGCATGTCGAAGTTTTCCTTGGAGCCCATGCCGTAACCACCGGCAACAACGATCGGAGCGCCCTTCAAGTTGTTCTTTGCAGCTTCAACGTGGCGTTCAAGAACCTTGACCACGTATTCTGCTTCAGGAACATACTTGGCTACATCGTGCTTGACGACTTCGCCCTTGTAGTTAGCGTCCACAATTTCTTTCTTCATCACGCCTTCACGGACGGTAGCCATCTGCGGGCGGTGTTCCGGGTTCACGATGGTAGCAACGATGTTGCCGCCAAATGCCGGGCGAATCTGGCAGAGCTGGTTTTCGTAATACTTCTTTACGCCACCGATGCTCATTTCGAAGCTGTCGATTTCAAGTTCGGTACAGTCAGCTGTCAAGCCACTGTGGGTTGCAGCAGAAATGCGCGGGCCGAGGTCACGACCAATAACGGTTGCACCCATAAGGCAGATCTGCGGCTGTTCTTCCTTGAACAGGTTGATCACGAGGGATGCGTGCGGGTTGGTGGTGTATGGGAAAAGGCCTTCTGCATCAAAGACGTGGACCTTGTCTACGCCGTATGGGAAAACCTGCTTTTCGATACCGTCGATACCGGAAGCTGCACAAATGCATTCAAGCTTTACGCCGAGAGTGTTGGCGAGCTTACGACCCTTCGACAGAAGTTCAAGGGAGACATCCTTGACGGTTGTCCCTTCAATTTCGCAATATACAAAGACGTTATTCATAAGTTAACCAATAATCTTCTCTTCCAAAAGTTCCTTGATCAAGCCTTCTACATCGGCATCGCTAGCGGTAAGCGTACGGCTTTCCTTAGCCTTGAACACGATGTTCTTGACGGCCTTAACGTTGGTCGGGGAGCCGGCCTTACCAATCTGGTTCGGGTCAGCTTCGATGTCGGCTGCGCCCCACTGCGGAATGTCCATGAATGGCTTTGCTGCAATGAGAGCTGCGTATGCTTCTGCCTGTTCCGGTGCGCGTTCAGCAACAGCGGTTGCCTTCTTGTACTTCATGACGCGCTTTGCGTTACGTGGGCGGCAAGGAGCTGCAGAACCGTTGACTGTTACAACCAGCGGGAGCGGAGCTTCAACAGTTTCTACACCACCGTCAATCAAGCGGCGGATAACAACCTTGCGAGCGCTTTCGTCGAGGGAAAGGATTTCTTCGGCGTAGGTAACCTGTGTAAGGCCGAGCTTCTGTGCGATCTGCGGACCGACCTGTGCGGTATCACCATCGATAGCCTGACGACCGCAAAGGATAATGTCGTAGTTGCCAACCTTCTTGATTGCCTGGGCAAGAGTGTAGCTTGTTGCCAAGGTGTCTGCACCGCCGAGAACACGGTCGGTAACGACAAAGCCTTCGTCAGCGCCGCGATAGAGAGCTTCGCGGATCACTTCTGCAGACTTCGGGAGACCCATGGTCACAACGGAAATGGTGGAGCCTGGGAACTGGTCCTTAAGGCGGAGGGCCTGTTCGAGTGCATTCAGGTCTTCTGGGTTGAAGACTGCAGGCAAGGCAGCACGATTGATGGTGCCCTGTTCCGTCATGGCGTCAGGACCCACGTTTCGTGTGTCAGGAACTTGCTTAGCAAGTACAACGATTTTAAGACTCATAATTTTTGTTTCTTTAGCGGTATAACCGCCAAGTAGGTGTGTAACATCAGTTAACACAAATATACAAAAAAAACATCTTGTAATTATTATTGGGACTTCATTATGAAATCTTGGCAGTCTGTAGCGCAGCATATTGAATTTTCATTCAAAAAAAATACGGCCACCGCAGCTTACTTTATTGTTACAATAATATAAAAGACCTGCCATAGGCGCAAAATGCAACAACTAATATAATTATGAAGACCGCCGATTATCTACATTTCTGCATTATGAGTGAAAATACAGAAAATAAAGAAGTTTCTACAGAACAACCGGTTAATCCGTTCCTTACTCCGATCAACATCATTGAACCGGAACACAAATTGCCGGATTATACTTTTGACCAGCTTCCAGAAAATTTGAAGGCTACCCTCAAAAAGCACGGCTGGAGCGATTTGATGCCAGTGCAGCGCAAAACCATGCCATACATGCTTGCAGCCCGCGATCTGCTGATTCAATCCAAGACGGGCTCCGGCAAGACCGGCGCATTCGTTTTGCCGCTTTTGCAGGTAATTGAACCGAGTCACCCGTACCCGCAGGCTTTGATTCTTGTGCCGACACGAGAACTCGCCATTCAGGTGCACGAAGAAATTGAAAAGCTTGCCGAAGGAACTGGAATCAAGTCCACAGCAATCTTTGGCGGCGTAAGCTACGAACCGCAAGTAAAGGCTCTCAAGTCTGGCGTGCACATCATCGTTGCAACTCCGGGCCGCCTGATCGACCACGCACAAAAGGGTAACGCAGACTTCCTTTCTGTTCGCGACCTCATCATGGACGAAGCAGACGAAATGCTTTCCATGGGCTTTTACCCAGACATGCAGCGCATTCGCAAGATGCTCCCGAAGGCAATCGCCTGCACCATGTTCAGTGCAACGATTCCGCAGACGGTCAAGAGCCTTGCCCGCGAATTCCAGCGCCCAAGTGCAGAGTTCCTTTCGCTCAGCTACGACAAGGTCATTGCAAACAACCTGGAACACCGCTACTACATGTGCGATGTCATGGAAAAAGACACCCTGGCAGTCAAGATTCTTGAATGGGAAATGCCGGACAGCTGCATGATTTTCTGCAACATGAAGCGCGATGTGAGCTACCTGGAACAGGTTCTTTTGAACAACGGCTTTAACGTAGCCGCACTTTCTGGCGATGTTCCGCAAAAGCAGCGCGAAAAGACACTCGACGACTTCCGTTCCAAGAAGGTGAACATCCTTATTTGCACGGACGTTGCCGCACGCGGCATCGACGTAAGCCATGTTACCCATGTTCTTGTCTATGACCACCCGGAAGACCACGAAGTCTATGTACACCGCAGCGGCCGTACCGCACGTGCAGGCAAAAGCGGCGTAGCCATTTCTTTGATTACGCAAGTCGAAGAAATCGAACTCAAAAAGACTGCAGCGGACTTCGGCATCAACTTCAAGAAGATGGAACCGCTCACAGAAGAAATGCTTGGCGAACGCGTGCGCGAACGCCTCGCAAATGAACTGGAACGAGAAAAACGCAACATCAAGCCTCTGGAACGCAACCGCTTTGGCCGCTACTACCCGCTCATCGAAGAAATGTGCAAAAGCGAAGAGCAAAAGCAGATACTCGCCCACTTGCTTGATGGCTACTACCGCAAGGCAGGTAAGAGGAGTTAGACGAGAGAACGGGCCTTTGGCCCTACAGACGAGAGACGAAAGGAATTTTATTTTCCAGTGCTTAAGGTGTAGGGTTCTGGGTCTAGGGTATAGGGGTTAGGATCTAGAGATTGGTGTTTTCCAGTGTTAGACGAAAGACGAGAGACTAGAGACGAGAGTATTTTTAATTCAGAATGCAGAATTAGTGATTAGGATTTAGGATCTAGGGGTTAGTGAATGTAAATGTGCGTTTCTAGTCTCTAGTTTCTAGAACCTAGTCTCTAAAGAATTAGTTATTAGTTACTAACTTCCGTCTTCCATCTTACGTCTTCCTTCTGTTCTCTGTCCTCTGTTCTCTGTCCTCTGTCCTCTCTCTTGCATCTAAATATTGAAAGCAACAAGGTAAACATAATGGCACGCATTAAAGTTAAGACAGCTAAAGAAATTGAACTTATCCGCGACGCAGGCGCACTTGCCGCCGAAACACTCATTCGCGCAGGCGAAATGGTGAAGCCGGGCGTTTGCACCTTGGAAATTGACGAATTCATTGGCGAATACACCAAGAAGCATGGCGGCATCTCTGCATGCATGGGCTACCACGGCTACCCACGTTATGCCTGCATAAGCATCAACGATGTTATTTGCCACGGCATTCCAAGCGAACAGACTATTCTCAAGGACGGCGACATCGTAAACATCGACATCACCTCCATCTTGAACGGCTACCACGGCGACACAAGCGCCATGTTCTACGCTGGCAAGCCAAACCGCGAAGCCCGCGAAGTCGTTGACTGCGCTCGCGAATGCATGGATGCTGGCATTGAAGCTGCAGGCAAAGCAGGTTCCCGCTACTCTGACATTGGCAATGTAATCCAGGACATCGCTGACGAGCACGGCTTTAGCGTAGTCGAAGACTACTGCGGCCACGGCATCGGGCGCGGTTTCCACGAAGAGCCGACAGTCTATCACTTTGCAACGGGCGCAAGGCTCCCGCTCATCGAAGTCGGCCATGTGTTCACAGTCGAACCGATGATCAACGTAGGCAAGCCGCACACCAAGACGCTTGCCGATGGCTGGACCGCAGTCACCCGCGATGGCTCCCTATCTGCACAGTGGGAACACACCGTGGTAAAGACCAAGGACGGCATTGAAATTTTGACACTCCCGAGGTAACATGGGTTTTGCAAACTGGGCAATTCAAAAGGCTGCAAACGCTATACCGCTCGTACAGCGCATTTGCACGGTGCAGTCGGTAAACCTCGATAGCGACAAGCGCGAATTTGCAGCCGAAGTCGTTTTGAAAGGCGAAACATTCTCTACAAGCATCGTGGCCGAATACGATGTTTGCGGCAACACGATCGTGCTCCGCAGCCTAAAGGAATGCAGCAGGCCATGGATGAAGGCAGTTGCCGATTTCTACATCGCGAACTACCCAGAAAACTGCTCCATTTCTCTTGAAAACCCGGTCTTTGCAACCATCGCAAAGTTCATGCTCTAAAGGGGATTTTTATGAACGAACAATTGCTCAAAGTTTGCCGCGTAGAAATCAACCCGGAAGTGCACAAGATCTTTGCCGAAGTAAAAATCAACGGCGAAGAAAAGCCTATCAGACTTTCTGCCGACTACTTCTTTGTAGATGGCAAAATGAAATTCAAGATTGCCTCCGAAACAGCCTGGATCCAGGAGGTGCTCGGCTTGACAAAATACAACAATCTTGAATTCGGCTTTGAAAAATTCCAAGACCTGCTTGAAAAATTTTTGGGGTAACTTATGGGTAAAAAGCTTGAACATTTGAAAGAAGCCAGTGGCCGTCTGTTGTTCGACATCGTAACGGACATTCCTGAAAGTTCAGTAAAGCCAGCTGCCGACCCGGAAGACCGCACAAGACAGCTAATCAACAAGGCTATGCTCAAGGCTGCAGGCGTAAGCGCCACGCTCTCTGTGCCAGGTGGTTTTGCAGGCGTGCTCACAGCACTCCCCGACCTTGCCACAATCTGGAAAATCCAGTCGCAGCTTGTAGCAGACATTGCCGCAGCCTACGGCAAAATTGCGCTGCTCAACCGCGAAGCAATGGTCTGGTGCCTGTTCCGCCACAGCGCAGCACAGCTTTTGCGCGACACGCTCGTGCGCACCGGTTCACGCATGATTACGCAGAAAGTTTCCCTCACCGTTTTGCAGAACATCTTGAAAAAGATCGGAGTGCAGCAGTCTTCAAAGCTCATCGGCAAAACAGCCGCCCGCGCAGTGCCATTGCTCGGCGCAGTTGCAAGCGGGGCCTACGCAGCCTACGACACGCGCGAAGTCGGCAAGACGGCGGTCACCTATTTCAAGGCACTCGCCGCCGAAAAAGTGGAACAGTTGCCGCCAGAAAATGACATTACGAATGTAGAAGTCCCTAACGAAGAAGGGACATAGAAGAACCCCTCAATAAATTGAGGGGCATTTTGTATTTAAAATTCACCAGAGTAAAATGCTTTTGCAATCACCGGGCTAGGCTCATAGTAAGCACTGGAATTGTAGTTGTCTATAAATTCACAAATCGGAGATTTATAGACGCTCATGATTGTCGTAGCAAAATCTGCAGCCTTACCGGCAACAGTTTCAACCAAGCGAGCATAGACCTTGCCCATTTGCAAATCCGTAGGAACTTTGTCTGTAAAACGGGAATCCACTTTTGTAATATCAAAAGAACCTGGTTCCAAATTATATTCAGAAATCCATTCGTCAACAACTTGTTCCGGGTTCAAGCAATGCAAACTTTGAGCAATTGACAACTGACGTTCCAATCCACTCTTGGCTATTTTTTGAACCACATACAGATTACGCTGTTTCAAAAAACGCGCAGTACGTTCAATCATGTAGCACACAAAAAACACATCATTAAACGTAATTTCTTCATCAGGGAAGTAAATATTCTTCATAATTCATAACTCCTGATAAATTTAAGCGTTTTAAGAGCAACATCATTGCAAAAAAGAATCTGATGCGTAGGATGTTTGAATTTGGCTAACTCCCAAAATGCGGCACGACTAATCCGTCCCATCAAGAAATCTTCCACATAATCCCAAATTTCATCATCAGCCATAGGGCCTTCAACAATATCAAAATTGTGCGGTTCACCTGACCTACAGGCTGCAACAAAATCTAGCCACTCATCAGACATCTCTGGGAATTTTTTCTCATTCAAGTTTTTAGCGCCAGAATACTCGTAAACGCAAACTATATGAGGATTTCTTTTCGTAATTGCCCAACGCTGTGCCTGTTTTTCAATCTGCGTGCAATAAAAACCATAACCAAAATCCTTCGTGTAGCCAGCCACACGAATCTCTGGATTTTCTACAACAACGCTAGAACCATGAAAAATGAACATGATTACAATATAATAAAAATTACAGTGCCGGTTCGTGGTGCCCTTTTTCGGGGTGCCTCGGGCATGCAGCCATAGACATCATTAAAATCGTCGGGTACATTTGCCCGCAAAACTTGCAAGTATAGCGAGACTTTTCTGTGCCTTCGTAGAGTACATGGCGGCTCCCCTTTACCGGGTGGCGCGCGCACGGCGACATCGTCAGCGCCCTTACCGTAGGGTAAGAAATACCACAGAATTTGCAATAGAATTTTGCCATGACAATACTCTAAATCAAGCGTCCTTCACATAGCGTACACAACGAATATACCCATCAATTGGTGATTCTTCTATGCTATAATCATTAGAATCAGCAGAAAAGGTCACTATATAAACAGAATCGGAATTGATTTTTGAGGAAGTCCATAGCCGTATTTTTTCTTCATTCGATGTATCATCGTATAAGGAAGGGAACACAGAATAGCCAAAATCATCGGTCCCTTTACAACCAGTTCCTGACCAGTTTGTTTTGGCTTTCAAAGAGGTTCCCACATCAAGCCCCAATGATTTTATGTACTCAAAAGTATCTAAAAAATCTTTTCTCGAAGGCAAACGCCAACCTTCCGGAGCGTTGTTAGCTGCGTCAGAGAAATCATAATATCGTCCTGCGATTTCTATATTACAAGTGCGATCTTCACTATACGGAATATGATCTTCCAAATTTTTAGCAAACCATATCAAATTCCCAATTTGGCATGTTGGGTAAGTACTTTTTTTTCTACCCCATACATGAGTTACACTCCCCATAATTTTTTTGATTACGGGTTTCTGCTTTATTTTGGCCGAAATTTTAAAAATGGCAACAAACCAGCTGACAATTTCTTCTGCAACTTCAGCAGAGAGGCCCATGCTTTTTAAGGAATCTTCGCAGTCAAAAACTTCCCGCAGCTGTTCTTTTTCTGGAATTTCCACAGCAGCATACAGACGTTGGGGAATCTTCCTGATGGAGGCTATCAAAAGCTTATCGCGGGCATCATCAAACGGAGCTGACCATGAGCGCAGTATTTTTTGCAACCTGTTGCAATTTTCTTCAGAAAAAATTTCGGCACCACCAAAATCATCCATGGTCTGCTGCAATTTTTCTGCAACAGAACCAGGCTCAATCGGCAACAAATTCTTTAGAAACGAACCACAATAAGGGCAGGCAACAAAATTTGCCAAAATATCGGCTGCGAAATCAAGATCTTTTTTGCATTTATAGCACTGCATGCAACACTCCTTGCGTAATTTTATTTTTTTTACAAGCTGAAACTAGAATTTTCCATTTCAAAACAGCGCAATCTGCAAAAAAAAATTCCACATTATTCTTGATATAGGAACTTTAAAAACAAACAAACTAATTAAATTTCAGTAAATAGGCTATTTCCTATACAAAATCAAGAACTTTTTTAGAATTTTCAAGTTCATTCTATTTTTCAAGGTTGGTTTTTAATTTTGGCAACATGTTTTTTGAGCCAAAGCCATCCACCAAAATCAAGGTCAGCATATCGAGCTTCGTGCGCACACAGCTCGAAATCGACCAGAAGGACTATGGCTTGCGCACAATCGGCCAGCTCTGCAACATTATCATAAGGCAGCATGAATTCTGGGACGAACCAGAAAACAAGCTACAGGCTCAAGAACTTTACAAAAACACGCAGCCGTTGCAGTTCAACCTTTATCAAGCAAACATCAGCTTTTTGAACTTTGCTGAACTGAACGGCCTAAAAACAGCGCCGCTTTGCCGGTACTATTTTGAAAAATACGTGAGCATGCCACGCTGCCAGCGGGAACTATTCATACATTCCGACGCAGTCACGGCCATACGTAAGGCCATTTCTTCGCAAGTCCCAATGACCTTGGACTACCGCGGCGAAAAAATCGTTTGCACTCCATGCTTCATCGCATTTTCGCCGAGCCTCGCCCGCGCCTACGCGGTGGTTTACGATGCTGGCAAACATTCCGACCCGCTAGAATGTTTTAGAACACTGCGAATTACGCATGTTCAAAACACGGCACTCGACTTAAAGAACAAGTCACCCATTTGGGCCGACTACAACATTCGCAAGCGAATGGAAGCCTACCAGGAGCATTTTGACCCGTACCTTTCTTACGGAAAGACGGTCAAAGTCAAACTGACAAAGGTTGGCGAAAGCATGTTTGAAAACATCGTGACGAACAGGCCGAAATGTTTGCACCGCGAAGCCGATGGAACATACATTTTCAGCTGCACAGAAATTCAGGCGAAGCATTACTTTGCTCAATTTTTAAAGGAAGCTAAAATTCTTGAACCTGCTACCCTAAAAAAATGGTTTATGGAACAGTTCGAAGAATGTACAGCAATGTACAAAGATTAATGCTCAAAAAGTCAGTATTTGTTAAGAAAAAGTAACCATGTGGTAGCTATTTACGCTTCATAAGCTCCCTCCACTACCCCAGGTCCCCTTGAGAGATTGAAATTTTTTTCTAACTTTGGGCGCAAACTCAATTAACATCAACTCCATTTGTGGAATAAATCATGAAAAACATCACAACTCACAGAAATATTGGTATTTCTGCACACATCGACTCCGGTAAGACAACCCTTACCGAACGTATCCTCTACTTCACAAAGCGTATTCACGCTATCCACGAAGTTCGTGGTAAAGACGGCGTCGGTGCCACGATGGACTCCATGGAACTCGAACGCGAACGCGGCATCACCATTCAGTCTGCTGCAACATTCGCAAGCTGGACCCACACAAAGAGCGGCGAAGCCGACACCATCAACATCATCGATACTCCGGGGCACGTTGACTTCACAATCGAAGTGGAACGCTCCCTCCGCGTGCTTGACGGTGCTATCCTCGTTTTGACAGGCGTTGAAGGCGTTCAGTCCCAGTCTATTACCGTTGACCGCCAGATGCGCCGCTACCACGTGCCGCGCGTTGTGTTTGTCAACAAGTGCGACCGCTCCGGTGCAAACCCGCTCCGCGTTGCAGTTATGCTCAAGGAAAAGCTCAACCACAAGCCGTGCGTCATGCAGATCCCTATCGGTCTTGAAGACCAACTTAAGGGCGTGGTTGACCTTATCGAAATGAAGGCCTACTACTTCGAAGGCGACAACGGCGACGATATGATCGAAAAGGATATCCCGGCCGAACTCGTTGACCAGGCTAACGAATACCGCGAAAAGCTCGTTGACTGCTGCGCTGACTACAGCGACGAAGTTATGGAAAAGGCTATGGAAGGTCTCTATGGCGTCGACGAAATCGACAAGAACCTCCTCAAGGCAACTATCCGCAAGGCTACAATCGACCTCGAAATCACTCCGGTCTTCATGGGCTCCGCTCACAAGAACATCGGCGTTCAGAAGCTCCTCGACGGTGTTGTCGACTTCCTCCCGAACCCGACCGAAGTTGAAAACGTTGCTCTCGACATCGACAACGGCGAAGCCGAAGTCGTTCTTAAGTCCGAAGACAACGAACCGCTCGTTTGCTACGCATTTAAGCTCGTCAACGACCGCTATGGCCAGTTGACCTACATCCGCGTATACCAGGGTCAGATCAAGAAGGGCGACATGATTTACAACATGGCAACCGGCAAGAAGGTTTCTGTTGGTCGTCTCGTTCGTATGCATGCTGACGAAATGGTGGATATCACTGAAGCTGGTGCTGGCGACATTGTTGCATTGTTCGGTATCGACTGCGCATCCGGTACAACATTTACCGATGGCAAGAACCACTACAACATGACTTCCATGCACGTTCCGAACCCGGTTATCGAACTCGTTATTGAAGCAAAGAACCGTGATGACCTCGACAACATGTCCAAGGCCCTCAACCGCTTCACTAAGGAAGACCCGACATTCCAGGTTGAAGTTAACAAGGAATCTGGCGAAACCATCATCAAGGGTATGGGTGAACTTCACCTTGACGTTTACATCGAACGTATGCGTCGTGAATACCGTGTAGACGTTCAGACCGGTGCTCCGCAGGTTGCATACCGCGAAACCATTACCCGCGCTGCCAAGTTCGACTACACCCACAAGAAGCAGACTGGTGGTTCCGGTCAGTTCGCTAAGGTTGTCGGCGAAATGCGTCCGATGGCTGTCGAAGGCGACCAGGAAAAGGTTTACAACTTCGTCAACTCCGTTGTTGGCGGCCGCATTCCTAAGGAATACATCCCGTCTTGCGACAAGGGCTTCCAGAGCTGCATGGCTGCTGGTTCCTTGATCGGCTTCCCGGTTGTCGGTATCGAAATGGACGTTCAGGATGGTGCTTTCCACCCGGTTGACTCCTCTGATATGGCCTTCCAGGTTGCAGCTCGTATGGCATTCCGCGAAGCCTTCGAAAAGGCTGGCGCTCAGATCCTCGAACCGATCATGAAGGTTGAAATCCAGACCCCGACCGAATTCCAGGGTTCCGTTGTTGGTAACGTTTCCCAGCGTCGTGGTAACATCGTCGGTACAAGCGAAGAACTCGGCATGACCACAATCACTGCAGAAGTTCCGCTTTCCGAAATGTTCGGTTACGCAACTGACCTCCGTTCCATGACTCAGGGTAAGGCTGAATTCACCATGGAATTTGCAAAGTACCTCCCGGTTCCGCGCAACATCCAGGAAGAACTTATCAAGAAGTATGGCGACAAGGCCAAGGCTCGCGCCTAATCCTTGCTAGTTAACATTTCTTACTAAGTGAGATACAGAGAGGCCGCTCGTAAGAGCGGCCTCTCTTTTTTCCTATGGCGTTCAATCATTCATAAGTCATTGATTTTCAACGAGTTACGAAAACAAATCAGCTTTAAAATATTATATTTGAAATAACCAAATCGCGATTTGCAAAGGAACGAAAATGCTTCTTCAATGGTTATACCACTTTACCGGAATGGAATTGTTCGACGGCCGTCTTTTTAGGGCAGGCATTGCAGCCCTGCTCGCAGCCGCCCTCGTGTTCATTTTCATGCCAAAATACATTCGTATGCTCCAGCGCCTGGACGCAACGTCTGATTTTGACAAGAACAGTGCGGTCAAGGCCCCGCCAATCATGGGCGGCGCGCTCCTCGTGGTAATCGTTGAAATCGTTTCGCTCCTCGTGTGCAAAATGAACGGTTACACGGTTTCTACACTCGTGGTGCTCATTCTTTTTTCTGCGGTCGGCGCAATCGACGACATAGCCAAGGTGCGAGCAAAGCGCATGATAGCCCTCGGCAAACTGAAAGCAGCCGAATACATGGACAAGGCTGACGGCATATCCAGCTCCCTCCGCCTCGGCCTCTACTTCTTGATCAGCCTTGTTGTCGCAATTTTCAGCTACAAGTTTATCCCAGAACTTCGCGGCGACTTGACAGTGCCGTTCTTCCCGATCGATGTGTTCCAGATCCATTTGCCGAACTGGATTTTCGTTGGATTCATGACCTTTGTCATTGCCGCAGCAGCAAACGGCACCAACTTTACCGATGGCCTCGACAGCCTTGTTTCTGTGCCAATCATTACAAGCATGATTTTTGTAGGCGCAGTCGCATATATCGGAGGCAACTTCATTTTCAGTTCCTACTTGAATGTTCCTTATTTACCTGGTTGCGACGAATTGTTCCCGCTAGCAATGTCCATTGCCGGCGCACTCCTCGCTTACCTCTGGTTCAACAGCCCTCCAGCAGAAATCTACATGGGCGACTCCGGCTCCGTTGGCTTTGGCGCAGCGATTGGCATCATGTTCATCCTCGTTCAGGCAGGCCTCTTCCTTCCGCTCGTCTGCATCATCATTTTGGCAGAAGCATTCTCCGTTCTCTTCCAGATTAGCTTCTTCAAAATCACAAAGAAGATGACTGGCACGGGCAAACGACTGTTCCTTTGCGCCCCGCTCCACCATCATTACCAAAAGAAGTGGGAAGGCCGCTTTGCCTCCAAGCAGCTTCTCAATTCCAAGATCGTTTGGCGCATGCATTTGATTTCTTTGTTTGCACTCGTCGTAAGCATGGTTATCTTCTTCGGTATCAGATAACTACGGCAGCTTGTTTTTCTGGTTTCTAATTTAGACTCCCATTTACAGATTACAATTTTTTTTAGTTTTCTAATTATGAATACTCTTGAATCTTTACAACCGGAACTTGCTGCACTTCTGGAAAGCCTTTCTGGCGAAGCTCGCACGGCACTTGAACGCGACATTGCGACACAGGATTTTGACATGCTCGCAGGCCTTGTCAAGGAACATTCCGAACGCAAGCTCGAAAGCACTGGCGAAGACGAAATTCTGCCTATGCAGTTCCCGCACTCCGAAGTGGACTTGCGCCGCGAAATGTGGGAAGTTACCGGCAAAAACCTTTTGAAGAGAGGCGAAGTCGCAGCATTCACGCTTGCAGGCGGCCAGGGTTCCAGACTGGGTTTTGAAGGCCCGAAGGGAGCATTTAAAATTGGACTGCCTAGCGGCAACAGCTTGTTTGGCCTAATGGCTGAACGCCTACGCCGCTTGAGCGCAGAGGCGGAGCGCCACATTCCGTGGTGCATCATGACAAGCCCGCTCAACCATCGTGAAACCATAGCGCATTTCGAAGAAAACCACTTTTTCGGATTGAACCGCGAATATATCCGCTTCTTTGAACAGGGCACAATTTGCGCGCTCACCCCGGACGGCAAGGCCGTTGTAGAAAACAACCGTTTGGCTCTCGTTCCAGACGGCAACGGAGGCTGTTTCAGGGCACTCGCCCAGAGCGGCAGCCTTGCATGGCTAATTGAAAAGGGCGTTCGCTATGTGTTCCTGCACAATGTAGATAACGCGCTCATCCGCACTTGCGACCCTGTGTTCCTTGGCGCACTTGCAAGCAATTCTGCAACGCAGATTTCTGCAAAGGTCGTTTCAAAGCGCGACGAAAATGAAAAGGTCGGCATTTTTGCCTATAAGAACAAGAAGCCGACGGTCATTGAATACAGCGACATGTCAGACGAATTGCGTACCATGAAGAATGCTGCTGGCGAGCTTATGTTCGACGGGGCAAACATCGGCATCTACGCATTCCGCATCGAAGTACTGAAAAAGCTTTCACAGACTCCGCTCCCGTGGCATGCAGCACGCAAGACAGTGAACGGCATAGAAAAATGCTGGAAGTTTGAACAGTTCCTGTTCGATGCATTCTCCAGCGTAAAGGGCTTCGGCACATTCGGCGCATTCCGCGAAGATGAATTTGCCCCGGTCAAGAACGCAGAAGGCAACGACTCCCCTGCTTCTGCACGCGAAATGCTGGGCAAGCTTCATCGCCACTGGCTGAGGGAAGCCCACGCCAAGCCAAACGAAGAAAAGTTCTACGAAATTTCACCTGCGCTTTCCTATGCGGGCGAAGGTCTTTCGGAAGAAATTTTCAAGCGAGAACTGGGAAAAAACATCTTGGAATTCTAGATTTAGGCGTAAAAGCAAGAGCAAGATGCAGGATATTTTTTGCATCTTGCTTTTTTTTATGCCAAAAACAAAAAACTAATCTATTTTAGAAGCATAATGAAAAACTGGAGATTTCATGTCCGCTAAACTTGTTGAAATGGCAATCCGAGCTTTTATCAAACTCCCGAATGGAGTTCTTGATGCAATTTTCTCTATTTGCTACCCGATTTACGCCATGACGCACACGAACCGTGCCTGGAAACGCGTTCTTTTGCACCTGCGCCGATCCGGCTTCAAGCAAAGCCGCATTTCTGTGCGTGGGGTGTTCCACAGTCTTTACCTGAACGAAATCGATTCGCTCCGCTATTTGGTAAACGACCCGAACAACAAACCGGAAGTGTCTTACGAAAACGAATCCGTACTCACGAACTGCATTAAGGCGGGCATGCCGGTCGTCATGGTCGGCATTCACCAGGGCGCTTTCGAAATGCAGCACCGAGCTCTCCTCCGCTATTCCCCGCGCGTGCACCTCTTTACGCAGAGCCTCAAATGCCCGGTACTCAACCAGGCCATTCGCAACATTCGCAAACAGGCAGGTCTCGACGAACACGACACAAAGGATGTTGGTGCAGTGCTCAAGCAGGTCATTCGTGAAAAGAGCGTGCTCGCGCTTGCTGTAGACCAGTCCAAGGCTCCAAAAGGCAACGAAGTGGAACTCTTCGGTCAAAAGTCACATTTGTTCCTGCGCCTGCCAATCAAGGCAAACCAGATGGGCGCAGCAGTAGTCACATTCCGTACATTCTGGGTCCGCGGTTTTGAGCATGTTGTTCGCTTTGAAACAGCCTATGCACCAAACACTCCGGAACAGGAACTTGTAAGCGGCATCGCAAACGAAGTGGAAACCTGGATTGGCGAACACCCGCACCAGTGGACATGGAACTACCATCGTAATTTTACTTAATTTGTAAAAGCAAAAATCATGGGT
This sequence comes from Fibrobacteraceae bacterium, assembly GCA_045615885.1. GTDB lineage: Bacteria > Fibrobacterota > Fibrobacteria > Fibrobacterales > Fibrobacteraceae > UBA1765. Next base: position 66,930 of record JAZLFR010000044.1, on the reverse strand, counting down.
TCGGAAAGAAAGTATTTGAAAAGAGCTTTACTAGCTTCATTTGCAGCCCTTTGGGGTGGTTGTGCAAATGAAACAATGGAAAGTGGAACTCTTTACGGCTGCGGACCATGCGGTTGCGACGACGATTCATGCGAACAAAGTTCAAGCTCGGAACAAGCAATTTCTAGCGACAGCCAAGAATCAGAAAACTCATCAAGTTCTTTTGAGGTCATCGACGGTCCCGTTTCGCAAGATTCTGTTGTAGACTCGCCCATTGCCCTTTATGGTCCTCCATGCATTTTTAATAATTCATGCGACACAGAATTTAATGAGCCTGAAGAAACGACTGAACCAGAGAACGAGTAATGCAATTAGACCCAAAGAAAAAGCTTGCTTTGGAATACTATAGGCAATACAGAAAAGCAGAAACGGAAGACCACCCGCTCACCTACTTTTTTTGGGAATGCACCTTGCGCTGCAACCTGCATTGCTTGCATTGCGGAAGCGACTGTTTAAAAGACGCAATCCCGGACATGCCTCGCGAAGATTTTTTGCAGGTTCTTGATTCATTGAAGCCACACATTGACCCAAAACGGTTTATCGTTGTAATTACCGGCGGAGAGCCTCTCATGCGCCCGGACCTTGTGGAATGCGGCAAGGAAATTCAAAAGCGCGGCTACCCTTGGGGCATGGTCACGAACGCACTTGCCATGACGCCCGAAAAAATGGCGGACCTTGTAAACGCAGGGCTAAAATCAATGACCATAAGCCTCGATGGATTGAAATCGACGCACAACCATTTTAGAGGTTCCGAACATTCCTACGACCAGGCCGTTCAAGCAATCTACATGGCAACGCACACGCCAGGGTTAACGTTTGACATCGTGACTTGCGTAAACAAGCAGAACCTGCCGGAACTCCCGGAAATCCGTGAAATGCTAATTAAGCTTGGCCTAAAGCGTTGGCGCATCGCAACAGTATTCCCGAAAGGTCGAGCAAAGGACAATCCGTTATTCCAGCTTACTGATCAGGAATTCAAACAGGTATTTGACTTTATTCGCGAAACAAAGCAGCAAGGGAAAATCAACGCCAACTATGGCTGCGAAGGGTTCCTTGGCAGTTACGAACACGCCGCTCGCGATTATCCGTTCTTCTGCCGCGCTGGAATCAACATTGGCTCCGTGCTTGCTGACGGCAGCATTTCTGCCTGCCCTAGCCTGCGAGGCGACTACATTCAAGGCAACATCTACAAGAATGATTTCTGGGATGTGTGGCAAAACCGCTACCAGGTTATGCGAGACCACAGCTGGGCAAAAATTGGCGACTGCGAAACTTGCGAATACTGGGATTTTTGCGAAGGAAGCAGCTTGCACTTGCGCGATGAAAAGACAAAGCAGCTAGCCTACTGCCATGTAAAGCGTTTGCAAAACGCAGGCGTATAATTTTTGTTAAATTCAAAGCATTACACCTTGCAAAAGGAGCTCCGGTTATGGCTAAGCACCTAAACAAAAAGAACATCGCACTTTCCCTTGCGGCAGCGCTGTGGGCTGGTTGCGACGGCAACAATGCAACTAGTACCGAAAAATGCCTTGACGAAAAAGACTGTAAAGAACTTTCCGGAGAAATAAGTGAAGGGGGCATGGTCGCGCTCTACGGCGTCGCTCCAATTTTTGACCCTATCACTTGCGATGTCAAAGGTGAATGCACTTTGCCAGAGCAAGGGTGCGAAGAAAGAATCTTCGAAAATTTCAAGACAATCGACGAAGGTTGCGAGGCTAGTTCCTCAAAAAATCCTGACGAAGCAACCTGTTCCGCCACTTCTATAGCTGAAAGCAGGGTGATAAAGGAAGTCTGCGCCGATGGCTCCATTACCACCAAGGATTCTCTAAATTACGAAACTGGCGCGCATTTTGTAAATGGAGTCCAAGTAAACCCCGAAGAAGATTGCAAACCCGTTTACACCAATTATGCGGTAGCCAAGGTCCAAGCAAACGACGCCATTTTAGAAGACAAAAACGCAGAGGAAAAATTCGAGTCTACGGAGCCTGTATTATCGTGTGAAGAACAACTAGATCAGGTTGACAATGCTATAAACAACCTGAAAGATAGCGAGATTGAAGCAGCTCCAGAATTGCTTGATTCTCTATACAGCCAAAGAGATTCTCTTGAAGCAAATTGCCTTAGCATTAGCATTAGCGAAGCATTATACGGAGTTTCCAGCCCAATAGTTTCTAGACCAGAGTCCTTATCCTTTATCTGTGCAGACGAACGCCCCATCACTCCTCAAAAATATAAGGAACTTCTAGAAGAATACATGAAAAATAACAAGCAATAACAAAACAGGCACGCAAAAATGCGTGCCAATTTTCGTCTAAAAAAGATAGCGGTTTACTTGCTGCGAACCATGGCGACAGCCTGGCTAGCAATGCCTTCGCCACGGCCTGTAAAGCCGAGTTTTTCAGTGGTCGTGCCCTTGATGCCAATCTGCTTTACATCAAGGTTCAAAACGCGGGCTATGTTTGCCTTCATCTGTTCCTTGTGCGGGTTCACCTTCGGGCGTTCGCACATCACGATGCTGTCAATGTTCACGATTTCGTAGCCAGCCTTAGAAACTTCTTCACCGACCTTGCGAAGAAGTTCCAGGCTGTCGGCGCCCTTGAAGGCAGGGTCCGTATCCGGGAAGTACGTACCGATGTCGCCAAGGCCTGCGGCGCCAAGCAGGGAGTCGCTAATGGCATGCAAAAGCACATCGGCATCGCTATGGCCGAGCAAGCCCTTTTCGTAAGGAATGTCAACGCCGCCGATAATGCACTTGCGGCCTTCAACGAGCTTGTGAACATCAAAACCAATACCAGAACGGTAAACTTTATCCATAACAAATCCTTTTTTTGGCTACAATATAGATTTTTAGAACCATCTTGAGAACCATTGTGGTACGGAAGTAAAAAATTTCTAAATTTGCAGGCACTATGGAAACACGTTATAATGCTAAAGATGTAGAAGCTCGTTGGCACTCCAACTGGGCTGAAAAGAAAAGTTTTGAACCTAGCGGCAAGGGCGAACCCTTCTCGGTTGTCATTCCGCCACCTAACGTGACTGGCGCACTTCACCTTGGCCACGCTTTGAACGATACCCTCCAGGATATTCTCGTTCGCTACCGCCGCAAGACCGGCCGCGATACGCTCTGGATTCCGGGTACAGACCATGCAGGCATCGCAACTCAGGCAGTTGTAGAAAAGCGCCTTTTCCAGGACGAACATAAGACCCGCCACGACATTGGCCGCGACGCCCTTGTGGAACGCATCTGGAAGTGGAAGGAAGAATACGAAGCTCGCATTACCACCCAGTTAAAAAGCCTGGGCGTTAGCTGCGACTGGAGCCGCCAGCGCTTCACGCTCGATCCGATTTGTGCAAAGGCAGTTCGCCACGCCTTCTTCAACTTGTTCAAGAAGGGCCTCATCTACCGCGGCAAGCGCCTCGTGAACTGGGATACCAAGCTCCAGACCGCCGTTGCAGACGATGAAATCTACTACGAAACTGTCAAGGGCCATTTCTGGACATTCAAGTATCCTCTGGCAGATGGCTCCGGCTTTATTCCAGTTTCTACCACCCGCCCGGAAACAATCATGGGCGATACTGCCCTCGCAGTGCACCCGAGCGACGAACGCTACGCACAGTTCATCGGCAAGACTTTGAAGGTTCCGTTTGTTGACCGCGAAATTCCGGTGATTGCAGACGCCATTCTCGTCGACAAGGACTTCGGTACCGGTTCCGTGAAGGTCACGCCGGCACACGACCCGAACGACTACGCTACTGGCCTCCGCCACAAGCTCCCGATGATCAACATCATGAACGACGACGGTTCTCTCAACGAAAACGCCGGCCAGTTCAAGGGCATGAAGGGTGCTGCAGCTCGCGAAGCCGTTGTCAAGGGCCTTGAAGACCTCGGTCTTCTCATCAAGGTTGAAGACCACGAAATGCAGGTTGGCCACTCCGACCGTTCCAAGACAGTTATTGAACCGTACCTCAGCGACCAGTGGTTCGTCAAGATGGACGTTCTTGCAGAAAACGCAATGAACGCAGTGAAGTCTGGCGAAATCAAGATTGTTCCGGAACGCTATGCAAACAAGTACCTCGACTGGCTCGGCGAAAAGCGCGACTGGTGCATTAGCCGTCAGCTCTGGTGGGGCCACCGCATTCCTATCTGGCACACCGACGCAAGCGAAGAAGAACTCAAGGCTGTATTTGCGGGCCGCGAAGACATTTTCTTCTACAAGGCAGAAAACGGTGGCTACCTCGTTTGCTCCCAGGAAGAAAACCTTGCTGAAGATGCTGTTCCAGGCCATGTTCTTAAGCAGGAAGAAGACGTTCTTGACACTTGGTTCTCCAGCGGTCTTTGGCCGCACTCCACAATGGGCTGGCCAGAAAACACAGACACTCTTAAGAAGTACTACCCGACTTCTGTGCTTGTAACAAGCCGCGACATCATCACTTTGTGGGTTGCTCGCATGGTGTTGTTCTCCCAGGAAAACATGGGTACAATTCCGTTCCACACTGTTTACATTCACCCGAAGATTTTGGACGGCAATGGCATGACCATGAGTAAGTCTAAGGGTAACGGCGTGGACCCGATGGATATCGAACGCAAGTACGGTACCGACGCTCTCCGTTTTGTGATGGCAAGCCTCTGCACCGACAACCAAGACGTTCGTTTGCCAGTGAAGAAGGAAAAGCAGGAAGACGGTACCGAAATCAACACTTCTGAAAAGTTCGAAATCGGCCGTAACTTCGCAAATAAATTATGGAACGCCTGCCGTTTCTTACAACCCCATTTGGCTCAATATAGCGACGCAATTGCTTTGGGACTGCAAGCAGAAGATGCCCCTTATGAAATTGCTGACCATTGGATTCTGAGTAGACTGCAAACCACTATTCAGGATGCAACAAACATGTTGGAACAATACCACTTTGCAGAGCTAGCCGGTTTCCTTTACCGCTTCGTGTGGGACGACGTTTGCAGCAACTACCTTGAAATCAAAAAAGCAGTTATTAACGAAGAGACCTTGTCTCCTAGAAAAATAACTGCAATGAAAATTCTCGCTAATGTATTGGACAACGTAATCAATCTTTTGCATCCGATTATGCCGTTCATTACGGAAGAACTCAACTCTATTCTTTTCCGAGGCAATGGACTAGTAATTCAGAGTGCTTGGCCGGAAGCAGAAAAATCTCTCATCAACAAGGATATCGAAGCAGCCTTCGACCAGGCATTCGCCGTGGTGGAAGCCGTTCGCGGTGTCCGTGGCCGTTACAGTGTATCTCCGGCTACCAAGCTGAAGGCAGTTGTTTCTGTGGACGACGCAGCAACCGAAGCTTCCGTGAATGCATGCCTCGCCATCATCACCGAACTTGGTGGCATCGAAAGCATTACCGTTGGCGTGAAGGCCGCAAAGCCCAAGTTCAGCGCCTCTGCTGTTGTGCCCGGTGGCGAACTCTTCATCCCGCTGGAAGGTATCCTTGACCCGGCTGCAGAAATCGCACGCCTCGAAAAGGAAATCGAAAAGGCAAAGAGCTTTGCTGCTAGCATCGAAAAGAAGCTCAGCAACGAGAAGTTCGTTTCTGGCGCTCCCGAAGCCGTCGTCAACGCAGAACGTGTCAAGCTGGCAACACAGCAGGACATTATTGCTAAGAATGAGAAGGCTTTGGCAGAACTGAAATAAGAATGACAAGTACGTAAGCCGAGTGTCGCGGACAAATTCATTTGTCCATGACCGAGGCTAGTACTTGGTACATGAGCGTAGCGAATGTACAAAAAGTTCTGCAGGACTTGCGATAATTTTCTAGACAAAAACCTTAAAGGTCAAGAAAGCTACTTAAGGTATAATCCATTTGATAAAAGAAGAGTCCTATAAACAGGACTCTTCTTTTATTCACAAAAAAACAGTTGAATTCTCAGCAATCAAAAGCATTTCCTTTGCCAAGATTGCATTGTTCGCATTTCGTCTCCAAATTATCGGCAATGGTTTCTCCCCCCTTCGACCACGGAATTATATGGTCTACATGTAATTTTATCCCCAATTCTGTTACAGGACTTCGACCACAAGTTTTACAAGTAAAACCATCTCTCATCAATATCTGAAAACGTAATCTATCAGAAATACTTCTTTTCGTTTTATGAACAACTTCTTCATTTTCTTTTGGAAGTTTCTTAACTTTGCAGTTAGATTCGTTATCTTTAGATTTATTTTCAATTCCGCTAGACACATATTCCACAAATTGCTTCAAAGCACTTCGAAAACTGCCAAACCTTTTTTCATATGTGCCGACAGAATATTCTGAAAGAGGTTTTCTCATTTCACAATATTTCGGTTGTCGTCCTAAACTAGTCCAAACCTTCTCTAAATTCGAAAATAATTTTTCTTCTGAAATGTTCAAACAACTCCGACTAGCATCTAAATTACACACTTCCATAACTTTAAACCAGGAACCAAATCTTCTTTGTAGCGTACTTGGATGGAACGTTCCATACAGCTCATATTCTGCTATCGTTACTGTATTTTTTTCTAGTTGTATGGCAACTTTCTTTACATCGGCAATAAGGTCTTCATCCGGCGTATTTCTTTTATAATCGCTTAAAACAAACAGATTTTCTATATCATCAGTAAACGGCATAAGAACGTTCCACTTTTAGATTGCACTTATATTTAAAATAAAAAAAATGCGTTAGGGATAGTGACCCCTTGGGGCGGAGACTTGCGATGCAAGGCTCCGTTTTAGGAGGTTGGCGATAAGCGAAGCGCAGACGGCAGCCCCTAAAATATAGCCCGGCCTTGCGTAAGCAAGGGAACGCCCATAAAAACAGAATTCTTCGTGTGGGATGACGTTTGCAGCCAGTACCTTGACAAATGCACAAGCCGAGTGTCGCGGACAAATATATTTGTCCATGACCGAGGCTAGCATTTGGCGCTTGCGCAAATCAAGAAGGCTGTCATTAACCAGGAAACCTTGGATGCAAACAAGAAGAATGCTATGGCAATTCTCAGCTACGTGCTGAAGAATGTTCTTGACTTGCTCCACCCGGTAATGCCGTTCATCACCGAAGAACTTAACGGTATCCTCTTCCAGGGTTCTGAAATGGTGATTAGCCGCCCATGGCCAACTGCAGACGAAAGCCTCATTAACAAGGACATCGAAGCTGCATTCGACCAGGCATTCGCCATCGTAGAAAGCGTTCGCGGTGTTCGCGGCCGTTACAGCGTAAGTCCGGCTATCAAGCTCAAGGCTGTTGTGAACGTTGATGACGCTGCAACAGAAAAGTCCGTAAATGAATGCCTCGCAATCATCACAGAACTTTCTGGCCTTGAAAGCATCGTTGTTGGTGTAAAGGCAGCTAAGCCAAAGTTCAGTGCAAGTGCAGTTGTTCCTGGCGGCGAACTCTACGTTCCGCTCGAAGGTATCCTTGACCCGGCTGCAGAAATTGCACGCCTCGAAAAGGAAATCGAAAAGGCCAAGAGCTTTGCTGCAAGCATCGAAAAGAAGCTCAGCAATGAGAAGTTCGTAAACGGAGCTCCAGAAGCTGTCGTGAATGCTGAAAAGGTAAAGCTTGCCACTCAGCAGGACATTATCGCTAAGAATGAGAAGGCTCTCGCCGAGTTGAAGTAACAGCGCAGCCGATCATTGTTACTGACAAGTTAAATACGCCGCAGGTTTACCTGCGGCGTATTTGGCTTTTAAGCGTTCTCACCAAGCAATTCAGCGTATCGGATACGTTTCTAAAAGTGCCTTTATCTTTGCAGGCACATTGCCGTACTTTGCATTGTAGGCCCGGCGTATTTTCAATTCCCTTGGCAAAGCAACAATGGCTTCGACCCATGCTTTCAACAAAGCTTTGCAAATGGCAACCTTCGAAAGTTTCTTACCGTCGCCAGATGTTTTAGGAACGCCGCCCTTGGCCATTTTCAAATAACGTTTGAACGCATAGAACGGCAATTTGGGCAGTTCCGCAACAGGCAAAAACCTCACGGCAGAGCGCAGGCGGTTTCTTTCTGAATAATATAGTTTGCCCGTCGAATAGCGCACGGTCGTCATGGAACGTTCGTGATAGACTTTTGCTTCGGGACAGAATACGGTTTTGAACCCGGCCAGGTTATGCCTAAAATACCATTCGGATTCTTCAAAGAAAAGGAAGAAACTTTCATCTAGCAATCCGACCTTCTGCACGACTTCCTTGCGGAAAGACATCACTGCGCCATAGCAGCCAAAAACATCTTTTTCACGCACATCCGCTTCTGAAAATTCCTTGCCAGAGGCTTCGTTTTCGGCAAACAGATCTTTGCCAAACAAAACGCCCACCGCGTTCACAACGCCGCTGCGTTCCATTACGAGGCTTGCCACGGAACCGGCCTCTGGGTGTTTTTCAAAACAGGCGAGCAAGGATTCTGCCCAGCGTTCATCGAAATCCAGATCCATATTGCAAAGCACCTGGATATCGGCAGACATTTGCGATAGCAAAGCATTGCAAGCACCTGCATAGCCAAGATTTTCTTTGCCGTGGGTAACAGCGCACGGCATACCATCCAAAGCGAGCGCAGAACTGTCCTTTGATGCATTGTCATAAACAAAAACACGCACAGGAACTGTTTGGCGCAACAAGCTATCAACACAGCGCTTTAGCTCCGTTCCGCCGTTATAATTGATTATGCCTACATCAATACTCATGGTCTATTTTCTTACACCGTAATAGCGAATATAATCAATGCTACCTACAAAGAACCTATCGTGGTAGGCTTGGTACATAGCATCAAAACCAATGCCAAGACCATAACCCAACTGACCGATATCGCCATTGCAAGTTTCATCGACAGTCAATTCACCATCCTGGAAAACCTTGATGCCAGCACCGATACGTTCAACACGAACTTCAGTCCACTCTCCAAGAGTCAAAGCCTTGCCAGCAAAAATTTTCCATTCCGTGCCGTGGGCATCTTCATCTCGCAAATGCACTCGCAAAATGCCGTCATCTACACGGAGCATCCAGCCGTCACCGTAACGTCCCGGAGGTTCAGCAACAACCACATTCTGCATTTTGCCAAAAGCGCTTGGCTTAATGCGAGCCTCTACGACAAAGTCATTGCGCATAAATGTTTTTGTCAAGGCGACAGGCATGCCAGCCGTGCCATCAAGACTAAGGGCATTTTCCACAATTTTAGCATTGCCGGCCAAAAGCTTCGATGTATTGTTCGCCATTTTATCTAGGCCAGGGAACGCAGCATCATTGAATTCCCAATCCGCCAAAAGCACATACGGAGACTGTTCAGAAACACTGCCCGCGCTCAATGCAGTCAACGCGCCAAAACGGATGTAATCGACATCACCTTCAAAATAGCGGGTATTGTATTGCTGGTTCATGGCATCGTAGCCAATGCCCCAGTCATATTCCAGCTGGGATACATCACCTTTATAAGCTGCAGCCACTGTCAGCTTCCCATTTTGGAAAAGCTTCAAGCTATCCTTCGAGCGTTCCAAACGAATTTCATTCCAGGCATTCAAAACAAGGTCATCGCCGGCAAATATGTTCCATTCCGTGCCGTCGATTTTTTCGTCTCTAAAATGCACACGAAGAGTGCCTTCGTCTGCGCGCAACTGCCAACCATCGCCATAGCGTCCTGGAGGTTCTGCCACAAGAATATTCTGCATCGTCGCAAAGGCGGTCGGTTTAACTCTCGCTTCAACAACGAAGGAATTGCGTTTCAAATCATCTGCAAGTTCAACCTTGAAACCAGAAGCACCGTCAAAATGAGCTACAGAATCGGCAACAGTTACAGAGCCGTTACCGGAAAGTGCGGCATGGCCATTGCCGGTAAAATCACGACCGGCATCAGCGGAATCATTGAATTCCCATGCAGCGATCCAATCTACTTCAGCAAGTTCATTCGGAACCGTTTCCGTTTCGCCACTCTCCGAAACATCGGCGTTTTCCGAGGCGACAATTTTCATGTCATGAACTTTTTCGAAGCGCACAAACATTACACGGCCCGGCGTGTTTTCAGTAACCGCAGTCGGGTCAAAGCCAATCGTAAAAAGTCCTTCAATAGCTTTTATTGTGCCCTTGGAAATTGCAGCCGCTTCAATTTGACCATTCACATACAATACAGTCAAGGAATCTACGCGTTCTGCACGAACGGTAACCATTTCTCCAAGCGGAAGTTCTGCTTCTGCATCAAGCTTGTACCACTCCCCATTTGTAGAAGCGTCGCGCCAGGCAAAAAAAGGTTTGCCCTGTTCCACACGCAACGCCCAAGCATCCTTGCTACCATCAACGCCAGCAGAAGCCAAGGTCATGTAGCCTTCCGTACTTTCAATAACTGCATCGGCTTCCACGGCAAAACTATTTTCAATAAAAGATTCGTCCACCACAACAGAAAGAGTATCTGAGCCTTCCATGCCTGCCACATCCCAAAAGTGTTCGACATCGCGGGAACACAACGCAAGTCGCGTTTTTGCAGCAAAAGCATCAACCACCTGCAAGCTACTGAGCGCATCACCTTTTTCGGCAACATCGGCAGAGTTTGAAGTGTCAGAACATGCAAAAAAGAATGGTAGAGCGACCAGGCCGCCAAGACCAAAGACAGTCTTTCTAAAATTCATTTTCATAGGAACTCCAGAGTAGAGAACGTTCTTTCTATAACGATAAATATACATTATCACATAAATAAATTTTATAAAAATCTAAATTTGACTCATGCCTATGACCGAAAAAACAAAAAAGACAATCAAAACAATCATCAAGATTGTGGTGACCGCATTTGGTTTGGGCTACATTTTCAACAAAGTTCCTCTTGGGGAAGCACTCTCCCATTGGACACCGGCAGCACTCCCCTGGCTAATTCTGATTTTTGCCCTTACCGTAGTGCTCATGGCGATACAAGCAAATCGCTGGCGCGGCCTATTGCTTGACGAAGGAAAAAAGATTCCGTTCAGAACATTCTACGCATACATCGCCCTTGGCTATTTCTTTAACAACCTGTTGCCAAGCGGCTTTGGCGGCGATGCAGTAAAGACGATTGCATTCGGCAAACGCTACGGCAACACCGTAAACTCGGTGGCCGCCATAGTCATTTCAAGAGTCATGGGCCTTATCGCCATGTTCCTTAGTTTCTTTATAGCGCTCCCCTTTGTCGCTGCAAACTACGATATTCCGACCGCATACACTGCAACAGTAAGCATTGTCGCTCTGGTAGCAATCGCTGTAATTATTGCCGGACTATTTTTAGATAAAATAAAGCTGCCTGCAAAAGTCAAAGCAAAAGTTCCTTCCCTTGCAAAACTGCAAGATGCATTTTCTGTTTACAGAAGCCAAAAAAAAACATTTGCACTTTCTGGCCTTGATTCCATTTGGCTGCAACTTGTAACAATAGTCATTCACTACGCCTACTTCAAGGCCATGGGTGTCAATATCGACATTGCCGTGATTACCGTATTTACGACGATCATGGTAACATTCACCATGCTCCCGATTTCAATCAACGGCATTGGCGTACGCGAAAATGTGCAAGTCAGCCTCTATACAGGGCTTCTCGGTATTCCCGCTGATATCGTGCTTGCATCTACATTGTTCAGCTATTTGCCGCTCCTGTTCCAGGCAGCGCAGGGCGCGATTGTATTTGCCCTGCTAGGCAAAAAGAAATAGCTACTTCCAACGTTCTTTATCGTAGGCGGCAAGGAGTTCCAATGCATCGCAGAACTTCTTTCTTGCGGCGGGCTTTTCTGGCAATGCAACTTGCGAAACACGCTGCAGGAACGCAAATTCTGTTTCGCCAGGCAAACGGACAAAGCCAAACCTGGCAAGAATTGATTCAGCGCGCCGTAGCATTTTTTCGAATTTCAAAATGCGTTCCGATGTGACCCTGTTTTTGCGGGCCCGCTCAAAACGCTTATAGCCATAGAGCGAAAGCAGAATAACGAGCGCCGTGCCGAGCACAATTTTTAGCCAAACGCTCGCAAGCACATTTTCGATAACATTGCTCCAGGAGTCAAGCGCACGGCGCCACTCGCCGTCACGAAGCACATGCATGTAATAGAGCATTCTGGATTTGAACATTTCAGAAAAGCGGTCGCTCCTTGAAAATTCAAAATCGAACATTCCCGGAGGTGCCGGTGGAGTCGGGTCAGAGATTTGCCACCCCTTGTCAAATACTTCTACCCAGGCGTGCGAATTGCTGCGGCGGAATACGACGTAATCGCCAGACGGGGCTACGCTTGGCCAGGCAAAACCTGTAACATAGCGAGCCGGAATTCCGATGTGGCGCAAAAGGAGCGTTTCAAAAGAAGCAAAGTATTCGCAGAAGCCGGCCTTGTAATTCCAGAAAGAAACTAGCGGGTCTTCACCAGTAGTTTTTCTACCATGCACAAACGGCAAGGCTAATTCATATCTAAAATGCGAACTAAGATAGCCGTTGATTTTTTCCGTAGCTTCCTTTGGTGCCATGCCCCGTTCCACGCCAATTACAACGGCAACGGAATCAAAGAATTCCTTTAAACGCTGCGGCTCCGAAAGGAATTTTCTTTGGGTTGAGGAATCTAGATCAAGAGAATCTGCAGCGGTCGGTTCCTTCTTTTGTATGTAATACCAGTCGCCATGATTTTCAGCCGGTGTTTTGAAAATGGAACCCGGTTTATAAACGATGGAATCGGCTGCCTTGAACGCAACGCCAGAGCCCGGAGGCGCAAACGCGAATTCAAAGGTATTCAAAGAAGCTTGAACCCAAACTGCATAATCTAAGGAATCCGTAGAGGCAAACACGGCATAGTCGCCAATGTAGCGATCTGGCTGAAGCCATTCCTCTTCGCGAGACATGTTCCAAATGCCACCTGAATAATCCTTATACGCCACGGCGCGCAGGAATTTAGGCGGCTTCAAGGTCCAGAGGCGAAGCACAATCTGGCTGTTCTTTTCGGACATGTAATTGCTCGAAAAGCCGCCAAGGGCGGCCACCGTCGAGAATCCCATCATGGAGCGTTCGTTGCGATATTTCTCTTCCCATTCGCCAGAGCGAGTTTTATTGCTGCGCCATTCGTAAGCCTTTTGAAAGCCAAATACGAACAAGCCGCCAAGGGCCACGGCAAGCAACAATGTCAAAACAAAACGGACATTTCTTCTAGGAGGCTTCACGCTCAAAGCAAAGAAAAGTAGCGACAGGCCAATCAATGTAAACTGCACGCGGTCGGCCGTGCGCAACGAAAGCAGCAATACAAAAATCGCATTCCAGATTACAAATACTTGAAAGCCGCCTCGTCCTTCACTACGCCACTGCCAGAGCGCAAGGAATGTAAAGTACCACGACGGAATTATCAAAAGCCATGGCGAAAACACGCTTCCGTTCGAAGGTGAAAGGAACCACCAAAAGAAGAACGGAACGATCATGCCATAAGTGACGCTCTTCAAATAAACCGGAGTATGATTTTTAAGGTGCGCACGCAAGTAATAGGCGATAAAGCCCACGCAAGGTACTCCCAGGAACCACAGTTCCGAACTGTACGAAACGGCGAGCACCATAAAGAAAAGGAATACAGCTTCCAGGTAACGCTTCATAACGAAACCTCCGTTTCCTTCGCTAGTTTCAGGAACAGGCGGTCATCCAGTTTTTCTTCGTGGTCACTGACAATGATCTGCTTTGCAACAAGCTTGGACTCTAGCGGTAGAACCGATACGGAAAGCACCGGCGTCATTGGGCGCGCCGCCGGAGCCCATTCGCTTGGCTTCGGGAATTTGTGATGAAGCTCCGGGTACGGGGCGCGGGCGAGCGCATAGAGAATCGTTTCTAGCGAGCCACGGCCATTGAGCGGAATTTCTTGATTGCCGATAAAGAAGCGGCCAAGCAGAGAACGGTCGATGAGCCAGGAAGCAATGCCAGCAGTCAAGCGGACTGCATTTTCGACGCGTGACTTGTCGTAGAGGCTTGTGCAAGAAACGTCCAGCAAAAGGACCAAGCCTTCGCCACGCTCTGCGGCAAATTCCTTGGTGAATGGCTTGCCGTAGCGGGCAAAAGACTGGTGGTGCAAATCGCGCAGCGCATCGCCCTCGCGGTATTCACGCACGCCTACAAAATCCATACCGCGCTGGAGCGAGGGTGTAAGGTACGGGGCAAAGGCCCTGCCGCTGCGGCCGTAGTTCAGGAACTTGAAATCAAGAGTCCTGATTACACGCGGGAGCACAAGCAGTTCAAACTCGCCCACAGCCGTTTTTGAAATTGTCGCTATGCCAAGCGCATCTGGCACGCTAGCAGCCACATGCGGGAGCGGGAATGCGCCGCGACGAGTCGTTTGCACAGAGGCCGAGAACGGAACTGAGGCCCCCGCCCCGACTGACAGCCATTCCGCGATGTTCAAATACTTTAGCGCCGGGTGCATTCTGGTGCAGGCAAGCTTAACCGCAGGGTAATTCTTTGCGGAATAGATGTTTGCTATCACATGAGCAACTTCACCTTCGCGAACAGGGCGCACCCGCACGGAATCTACGCTAACCTTTTTTAACGGCCAGCGGCAAAAGAGGGCTACCACAACAAGCGCACTGCAAAAAAGCAAAAGAGCCTTAACCGTGTAAGCGCCGGGAGCCCACACAAAGAAAAGCGAAAAGAACAGGAATACAGAAAGTGCATGGCCAGCTGGAGTCAAACGTTCATTCCAAAAGAAATAAAAGTACTGCAGCAGCCCAGGCTTTCTGGACATTCTCGGAGCCTCGCTCCACCAAAATGCAAAGGATTTAAAAAAACGCATAATTTATAGAGGACAGAAGACAGAATACAGAGGACAGAAGAAAGTAGGAAGACATAAGACGGAAGGAACTGTAACTTACCATGTCATGGCGAGCGGAGCGCGGCCATCCAGAGCAATGTTCTGGATCACCACGCCTTCGGCTCGTGATGACAGTTAAGAAGCAAGAGCCAGAGACAAGACAATTAATAATTAACAATTAACAATTAACAAAGGATGCTTAAGATTGAACTTTCATTATTAATTATTCATTGTTAATTGACTAACCTCTATACCCTCGGACAGCTCTGTAAGTTTCACTTACTAGAGCGTATGAGACTGTCCCGACATGAGCTGAACGAACCGAGCTTGCTCGGGTTCACTCAGCGAATGAGCAAGTCCTATGCGAAGCATGACCCCCAGAGGGGGTGAACTCTAACATCCTCTAGTAACTCGTAACTAGTAACTAACAACTAAACCGGTATTTTTACCTGCTTGCGAATATCCTCCAAAATTCCTTCGGCAACGCCATCACCTGCATCTGCGGCAAATACGCGGTGGCCCATGACCGGCATGAACACCTTCTGCACATCGTCGGGCTTTACAAAGTCCCTGCCATCCATAAAGGCAACAGCCTGCGCCATGCGCAAGAGCGAAAGACCGGCGCGCGGTGACGCTGGCAAGCGAAGGCCGGCGTGAACGCGCGTCGCCTGCACGAGTGAAACAACATAGCGTTCGATTGCTTCATCTACATGAAGCGAACGAACTCGGGCGCGAGCGGCTACAATGTCTTCTGGCGAAGCGACCTTCTCGACGCTTTCGACAGGAGCATTTTCGCGGTGCGAGCGCAAAATGCCAAGCTCCGTTTCAGTATCCGGGTAGCCGAGCGAAAGGCGTATCAAAAAACGATCCATCTGTGCTTCCGGCAGCGGGAACACGCCATGAAATTCGATCGGGTTTTCTGTGGCAAGCACAATGAACGGGTTTGGCAACTTGTGCGACTCCCCTTCCAAAGAAACCTGGCGTTCTTCCATGGCTTCGAGCAACGCGCTCTGCGTGCGTGGCGAAGCTCGGTTGATTTCGTCAGCCAAAAGCACCTGCGTAAACACAGGGCCCTTGCGCAATTCAAAAGTTCCCGTTGCAGGCCTGAATATTGCGCCGCCGGTAACATCGGCAGGAAGCAAGTCCGGCGTAAACTGGATTCGTGAAAAATCGGCTCCGATTGCACGGGCAAGCGCCTTGGCAAGCGTCGTTTTGCCAGTACCGGGCACATCTTCAATCAAAACATGGCCATCTGCCAAAAGGGCCGCAATAAGCATTTCCACGGAATCCTGCTTACCAAGAATCACGCGGTTGAGGGCAGTCTTTAAAGAATTTATCATAGCCGTAAAATACACTATTTACAGCGATTATGCAAACTTAGAAAAGGCAATTTTCTGGTTTTATTGTGTTTCTGCCTAGTTTTTGCGGGAATGCTGGTTCACGATGTGGTCATAAGCCTTCAAAATGGCCGCATGGCTGAGCACGCCAACAACATCGCCTCCGCTATTCTTTACGCAAAGTTCCGAAAGACCCGTTTTAATGAACATACGCGTAGCCGAATGCAAATCGAGCGTGTCGAGCAACAGCGGCGCCTTGATGGTACAATCAGAAATCAGCAAATGCTGAATCAGGTTCGGCGACGAAATGCAGGCATTTTTCACCACGGCCATATCCAGCAAGCCAATGTATCTGTCGTCACGGAACACCGGATAGACGTAATCAAACTCAATGAACGGCAGCACACCAGAAAGTTCATCTTCGCCACGAAGCGTATGCATATCCGTCTTTTCTACAACTTCGCCGACAGTCGTAATTCGCAGAATGTCCTGGTCCATGTCGCCATGGTGCGCAGGGGACGCAAACTTGTTCTTTACCTGGCTCTTGTAAATACTCCACGGTCGCGAGAATGCAATGTGCATGACAGCTGCAATCAAAAGGCCCGGCAGCAAACTGTAGCTACCAGTCATTTCGCAAACCATCACGACACCTGCAATAGGAGCTTTTGCAGCACCCGCAAAGAAAGCGGCCATGCCGACGAGAATGAACATCTCCGGAGCGCGGATCATGCCAGGAGCGGCAAGTTCACAAATGCCAGCAAACATCGCACCGAGAACAGCACCTATAAAGAGCGACGGACCGAACACGCCGCCTGAGCCACCGGAGCCTACAGTAAACGCAGTCGCAACAATTTTCGCAAGAGCAATGGCAAGCAAAAGCAGCACACCCCAAACCGTATGCGGCAACAGATCCTTCATTACCTGGCCAATAAATTCAAAACCGCCACCGGCTACTTCGGGGTAGAACAAGATGATGAAAGAAACAAAGGCTCCGCCAATCGCTGGCTTTATCCAGTTGGGCAACTGCCACTTTGCAAAGCGTTTTTCGGACTCGTTGTAAAAACGCACATAAAGATACGAGAACGGAAAGCACAAAATGCCAAGAGCTGCGCACGCAACAAGTTCAACAGGGTTTGTAAACGGGAACACAGGCACACCGACAATTGCAGGTGCAGTGCCAACAAAAGCAATATATACCGTAAACGCAACCACAGAAGATACGATGGATGTTGCGAACGCATTCGATTCAAAATCTTCTCGGTAAAGAACTTCTACGGAGGTAAGCGCCCCCGAAAGCGGAGCTTTAAAAATAGCTCCAAGGCCAGCCGCCGTGCCGGCAAGCGTAAACTGCCCACGCAACGAGCGCGGCATTTTAAAAATGCGGCAAATGGTAGAAGCAACGCCGGAACCAATCTGCGAAACAGGGCCTTCATAACCGGCACTGCCGCCAGTCGAAAGCGTTATGATGCTTGTCAAAAATTTTACCGGAGCAACGCGGGAACGGATTTTCCCTCCATGGTAATGGAAGGAGCGGATCATGTTGTCTGTGCCCTGCCCCGCTGTTTCCGGCGTCTTCGTAATTTTGTAGATGATGAGCCCGACAATCAAGCCGCCGATTGTCGGCATGAACGCAAAACTCCACCAAGGCAGTGCGTTTTCGCCACTCCAAAAAGCACGGACGATATCGTTTGCAAAATCCAGACCCATGTGGAATGCGACAGCAACAAGGCCAGTAACAAAGCCAATCAAGGCTGCCAAAAAAATCTTCGGCAAATAGCCGTTGATTATGAAGAGGCGCGCAAAGCGCTTTTGGAAGGCAGTCATCTTTGTCATGTATGGACCAAATTTAGCTTTTCTTCATCAGGCGTCGCCAGCTCCCGCTGCGATAACGCGTGTAAAGAACAATCGGGAAAATGATAAAGCCAACAACGACAATCCACCAGCAGCCTATTGGCGGCAAATGGATTACATACCCGCCTATCCAAAGCATGAGAACAGAGAACCAGTTCATTAGCGAAAGAGCGACCATTACCCAGAACACATCACCGGAACCGCGAAGGGAACCGGCAAGCACGCAAATACCAGTTTCTACAAGCACATACAGCGTTGCAATGCGAAGCATGTTCATTGCAAGCGGCCTTGCTTCATTGAAAATGGCACTTTCCACATCTGGAGCAAAAATGTCTGTCAAAAATTCTGGGAAACCAATGAACATGACGGCAACGACAAGCGAATAGACAAAGCCGACTATCATCGTGGAGCGCACGGAACGCCGGACGGCAGCGCTATCGCGGGCTCCAACGTAACGCCCGACAAGGCTGGTTGCCGCGACCTCCAAACCGATGAGCGGCACATACGCCACCATGTCCCAGTTGAACATGACCGATGCAGCCGTGGTAACTTGCGGACCCATGCCCTGAAAGAGCATAATGATGGACTGGAACGCAAACATGCAAAGGAACATCTCAGTACCAGATGCGGCGCCGCGGCGAAGCAGTTCAAAAAAGAGCTGCCTGTGGAATGTGAACTTGAACGGGAACTCGCTCTGGATTTTTGCGGTGAAAAACTTCGCCACCAAAATCAAAAGCGTCACGACATTGCCGATAATCGTTCCGATTGCCGCGCCGCGAATATCCAGGTTCGGGAACGGACCAACGCCAAAGACAAGCAGGTAATTCACAACAATGTTTACAACCATGCCGACAAAGGCCGCGATCATCACGATGCGGGTTTGCCCGATGCCAGAAAAGAATGAAATGAAAGCCTGGCGCACGAGCACCAGAATCCCACCGCAGAGCAAAATGTTAAAGTAGGCTGTCTGCGCTTCGAGCTGTAGGCCAGCCACGCCCGTTGCATCGAACATGGCGTAACCAATTGGAGCCAGCAAAAATACGAGGGGTGTGCAAATTAACGCAAGAATCAACCCCTGCGACGCCGAACGGGCGCAGTTTTCAAACTTCTTTGCACCAAAGTTCTGCGCAACCTGCGCCGTTTCGTACGAAATCACGCCATTGAAAAATGTCATGATTACAATTTGCGCGGCACCGCCCGCAAGGGCAGCGTTCATGTATTCTGGAGCAAGCTTCGAAAGAAAAAGCCTATCGGCAAATGTCATGAGCGTGTCGAAAGACATCGACAACAACATCGGGAGTGCGATAATTATCACATCCCGAATATTGCCGCGGCGAGGCGCCGCGAGCACACCATTCAAAATTTTCGAATTATTCCAGAACAAGGTTACTACTTGCCAAGGCAAGCGTCGAGCTTGGCGATGATTGCCTTTTTATCCATGTGCTGGCCAATGAAAACGAGACGGTTTGTGCGGTCGCCGTATTCTTCGTCCCAGATCTTCTGGAGCGGCGGATTTTCGCGCAAGAGCTTTTCGACGGTAGCCTTGCTTTCGGCAGCGAACCAACGGCCAAAACCGTTTGCGGTAGCCTGCTTGCCAGCCTGTTCAAACAAGTAAGATTCATCGCGTTCGTCTTCGAACCACATCAAGCCCTTGGTACGGATAATGCTGTTCGGGTAGTTGTCGAGGAATTCTTCAATCTTTTCGCGAACGAACGGGCGGCGGTTTTCGTAAACGAATGTGCTGATGCCATATTCATCGCCATGCGGATGGTCCTTGTCGTGGTGGTGGCCGCAGTGGCAGACACCGTGTTCATGGTCGCAATGGCTATGGTCTTCATGATCGTGGTCATGGTCATGATCGTCATCGTGATGATGATGTTCATGCTCATCATGGTCGTGATGATGCTCATGTTCGTCGTGATCGTCATCATCATCGTGGTCGTCGTCATCGACCTTTTCAAGTTCCTTTGCCCAGGCGGCGGAGCTTGCCACCTTTTCGTAATCGAAAGCCTTGGTGTCAAGGATATCAGACATGCTGACCTTGCCAAAGTTCGTTTCAATCATCTTTGCTTCCGGCTGCAAAGCGCGAACGACTGCCTTCACATGGTCAAGATCGGAAGCGCTAATGTCGTTTACCTTGTTAATGATGATTGTGTTGCAGAATTCCATCTGCTGAATGAGCAAGTTTGCGATGTCGGTTTCGCCGATGTCTTCGGCGAGCAAATGTTCGCCACCGGCAAATTCGTCGCAAAGACGGCGGGCATCGACAACGGAGACGATGTTGTCCAAGCGGCAGTGCAGGCGTTCCCCGTTCTTGCCACGGAGCTGTTCTGCAGCAACGCAGATTGTCTGGGCGATAGGAATAGGTTCGCAAATGCCGCTGGCTTCAATCAAGATGTAATCGAACTTGCCCATTTCAAGGATTTCACCAATCTGTTCGAGCAAATCGGTCTTGAGGGAGCAGCAGATGCAACCGTTGGAAAGCGGCACGACCTTGCCGGAATCTTCCTTCGTAATGTTGCCACCCTTTTCAATCAAGGTCTGGTCGATATTCACTTCACCGATATCGTTCACGATAACAGCAACATGGAAACCTTCCTGATTGTTCAGCACATAGTTGAGAAGAGTGGTTTTGCCGGCGCCAAGATAGCCGGTAAGAAGAGTTATAGGAACAGCCTTCATAAAAAATTCCTTTTTGATTTTACACGAGAAAAGATAGAAAATAATCGCGCCGAAGGCGCAAGAGAAACAAGAATACAGGAGTCAGTAGGAAGTTGGAAGAGGGAAGGCGGAAGTTAGGAACTGTAACTTACCGTGTCTTGGCGAGCGGAGCGCGGCTATCCTGAAACAGGAATCAGGAGTCAGTGACAGGAGTCAGAAATTGTAACTTACCATGTCTTGGCGAGCGGAGCGCGGCCATCCAGAAACATTGAAATTTTGATATTCTAGATTGTTTCACAGGGCCAGAGCCCTGCTCACCCTACGGGCGCCAAAGGCGCGTTAACTAAACTAACATTGTATGCTTGCGCATACACGTTTAGTTAATGCCATGGACCTAAGGGTCCTCGCAATGACATTTTATTCCTAATTCGGCCTTCCTAATTCTGCATTCTGAATTCTTAATTATCAAAGCCTACTGCCGACAACATGGAATTTAGCAAGTATCTCTCGTCACTCGTCTGTAGGGCCAAAGGCCCGTTCTCTCGTCTAACCACTGATGCATCGACCTCAAAGCGAAGCGACCTCATACCTCTCAGTCGACAGCCGTCAGCCTACAGCCGACACATTGGAAATCAACATTCACTAATCACTAGATCCTAAATCCTAGATCCTAATAACCCCTCTCGTCTCTCGTCTATTCTACACCCCTGAACCCTATACCTTAAGCACTGGAAAAATAAAATTCCTTTCGTCTTTCGTCTATCGTCTTTCGTCTAACCCCTAACCCCTAGATCCTAATTCCCCTTGTTCACCGTATAGACGCCAAGCACAATGAGCGCTATCGCAAGCGTCTGCGTAAGGCCAAAAATTCCGAGGCCGGCTACCACCGACACTATAGCCGAAGTCACCGGCTGCACGTAATTGTACATTGCGACCACGGGCGGGCGCAAAGCCTTCTGCGCGCGCATCATGAGCAGGTAGGCAACGAATGTGCCACCAACCACAACGAATGCCGATTCCAGCCAAGTGACCAGTTGAATTTCTGCGACAGGAATTGCGGCAAGGCTGTTAAACGAAAACGGCAAAATCACCATCGTCGAAAACAGGAACATCCACTTCATGCAGGTAATAGTATGGTACTTGCTCACAAGCGGTTTGAACAAAGCCAAGTAAACAGCAAAACTGCACTGCGCGCAAACGCAAAGAATATCGCCCAAAATATTGCCAGCCTTCGCATCGTGAGCAGCGGCACTGCCAAGCACAAGCATCAGGGCTCCACCGACGCCAAGAGCTATGCCGAGCACCTTTTTCCAGGTCACGCGCTCACGCAAAAAAATCGCAGAAGAAACTAGAGCAACTATCGGGAGCGATGTCGTAACGATCGAAGCGTTAATAGGCGATGTAATCGAAAGGCCAATCGTAAAGCAGCACTGGTTGCAGACGATCGCAAACATCGCTGCAAAAAAAAGCCCGAGCAAATCCTTCGGCAACACTTTTTCGCGCACAGAAAAGAGCGAAGCAAGCCAAAAGCAAATCGCGCCGCCCGCCACGCGAAAAGTAACCATATCGAGCCCGGTAATGCCAGATGTCATGGCGGCCTTGCCGATTGGGGCCATAAGTCCCCATATTGCCGCCGCACCGAAAATCGACAAATGCGCTAAAACCAGTCCATTGCCTTGCTCATTTTTTTGATTAAATGCACTCACAAAACGCCTCTTTCTGCGCCGCAAAATTTAACAAAAATTCTTTGTTTTTTTTTCAAAAAAAGCAAATTAGACCCATTTGGAATATTCCAAACTAGACTACAGAAAACTCCCAAAAGCTCTCTTACAAAGCTGAAAAATTTCATTTACAAACATCTGAAACAAGCCAAAATCAGCACGCAAGAAAAAAGCAATTAAAGCTCTCATTGACTTTTATATAATATGCAACTATCTTTATTTCAAATAAACTCTTGGAGAATAATATATGATGAAAATGTCAACCGCACTGAAGGCAGCAACTCTTGCCTTGTTTGGTGCCTCCGCAGTCTTCGCCCTGCCTAAGGCAAGCGACCTTGTTGCAGACATGGGCCTCGGCTATAACATCGGCAACACCATGGAAGTTCCGGGCAACCCGACTGCCTGGGGTAACGACTTCCCGACTGCTGAATATGTAAAGGCTATCAAGGCTGCCGGTTTCAACACTGTCCGTATTCCTTGCGCATGGGATTCCCACGCATCTAACGGTACAATCAACGCCGGTTGGCTTGATTCCGTGAAGACTGTTGTTGACCTCGTGATCGACAATGGTATGTATGCCATGCTGAACAGCCACTGGGATAATGGTTGGCTCGAAGACCATGTTTTTGACGGCAAGGGTTATGACAAGACTGGCGAAGTAAACAGCTCCGCAACAACAGTCGCTGCAAAGCAGGAAAGCTAC
The DNA here is from genome assembly GCA_045615885.1 of Fibrobacteraceae bacterium. Classification (GTDB taxonomy): domain Bacteria; phylum Fibrobacterota; class Fibrobacteria; order Fibrobacterales; family Fibrobacteraceae; genus UBA1765. Next base: position 43,885 of record JAZLFR010000044.1, on the reverse strand, counting down.
TGGAAGCAGATTGCAACCAAGTTCGCTGCCTATGACGAACACCTTGTTTTCGCTTCTGCAAACGAACCGGGCGTAAATGACCCGTGGATTGAAGGAGGCACCGATGGTGGTCAGTGGGGATTTGACGAAAACCGCATGAAGGTCCTCAAGTCCTTCCACGAAGCTTGCATCAAGGGAGTTCGTGCAACTGGCGGCAACAATGCTACCCGTACCATCATCGTGCAGGCTCCGCGTACCGAAATTGACAAGGCTCCGCTCCTGAGCAGCAACATGCCGACCGACCCAGCAGGCGCTGGCTACATCATGGCGGAAGTCCACTACTACCCTTACCAGTACTCCTTGATGACCAAGGACGAAGACTGGGGAAACCAGTACTATTATTACTTTGACATGCCTAGCACCACCGACAAGACTCATAACATGGGCTGGAATGTCTATACCAAGTCCATTGACGACCAGGCTCTCGGCACACCGAAGCAGATTGCCAAGGCTTTTGGCGAGCTGAAGACCATGTTCTGCGACAAGGGCATTCCTGTCGTGATCGGTGAAATGGGTGCAGTAAAGCGTCTTGAAACACTCTCCGGTGCAAACCTTAAGCTCCACTTGGAAGGCCGTGCCGCCTGGTATGGCGAAGTGGCAAAGGTTGCAAAGGCTAGCGGCATTATCCCTTGCGTTTGGGATACCGGTGACGAAGGTGACGGCAACTTCACTATCATTCGCCGTCAGACCAAGAAGTTCAGCGGCAAGGTCGGCGATATTACCGACTACGAAACCTTGAACGCCCTCCGCAAGGCTTACGGCATGTCCGCCCTTACCGGCAACAGTATTGACGACAAGGTAAGCGCAAGCCTTGACGAAAGCAACAAGATGCTCGAAGTTACTTATTCTTCTGCAACTAGCGATTCCAACGAAGTCGGTACAATCCGTATCGACCTCGGAGGCAAGGACTGGAGCCAGTACAAGGCTATTTCCTTCCAGGCAAAGGTTAATGTAGAAAGCCAAGGCCCTGCAAAAGGTGAAGACTACGGCTGGATGACTTTGAGCCTCTTTGCCATGAGCGGTTCCACCTGGACTTGGAGTGACTACAACTTTGACGAAGATGAAATTACCACTGGTTGGAAGACCTACACAGTCCCGCTCGGCCCAGATGGTCTTGACATTGAAAACATAAAGTCTGTAAACTCCATCGGTATCAACCTCTACGGCACACAGCTCAAGGGTACAATTGCCTTTGACAACCTTGTGCTTATCAAAAAGTCTGACGGTTCCAAAGTTGTTCTTTCTGACTTCGACAAGAAGACTCCGACACTCGATGGCATTGCTACCGGCAAGCTCGTAACTTCCACAGCTCCTAGCTCCGGTTCAACAGCAATCAAGGCAATTGCAGCTACAGGCAAGATGCAGGTGAATGTAACTGCTGGCCGCGTAAGCGCAATGTTCCAGAGCGCAACAGCCAACCGTGCAAGTGTAACTCTCTTGAACGCTGCAGGCCAGGTTATCGCTCGCCAGAACCTTACGACAAAGATCGGCGCCAACGAAGTTTCCCTCGAAACACCGTTCCGCGGCAAGGCATTCCTCGTTGTAAAGCAGGGCGCAAGCAAGTTCACAGTTCCAGTGAACATGCAGTAATCCTTGAAATGCAACAAGCAAAGGTGCGGGCCCAAAGCCCGCACCTTTTTGTTTTGCTCAATTTCAACAAAGAAGAATCTAATGCACTATCAAAGTCAAATTCTTCTTAACCACTTCAAGCTGCATTGCAGAAAAACTCAAATCATATTCTTCCTGATCATAAGGAAACATAATATTTTTACTATCTGGGCACTCGTACGATATGGTGTACCCTAAACGGATTCCATACATGACATTGCCAGAATTGACTTTTTCATTAAGCAATCCCAGCTGGCGTAAAGCTATGCCCGGGCACCATGGAGTGTCTTCTATACCATCTTCCTTTACACTATAATCATGCGTGCTTTGAACATCTGCATAAGTAGATGTAGTATGTCGCAAGCCAAAAAAATGCCCGGTTTCATGGACTGCAGTCCTCAATATATCTGCTGAAGATAGTTGCTCAATAGATGAGCTTCCATACGTAATATGCGTAGAAAGAATTATCACATTGCCGCTATTCCCTGTACTACCGCCAAAAAGGGGTGAATAGCCCAGCACACCGTCACCGTCGATTCTATGCACAAGTACAAAATCCAGTGCTCCGGATTTAGCTTTGCTATCCCATTCAGAAAGACTGCTAAGAGCATCGTCAATATCGGTTCTTTGCAAGGAATAAGGAGCTACAAACGGCCGATTAACGGGAAACTTGGCTCCATTGGCATGATCGGCCGCATAGGACACATAAATGGTATCGATACTCAACCTATATGTCGAGGCGAATTTATTTTTCAGCGCTTTTGCCAAACTATCGACCGAAACAGAATCCTTCGTTCCTGTATATTCCCCCGCGACAACAAGATTCAGTGAAAGCGTCGCAGGATAGGGGCCCTCGCCTTCATACTTTACATTTTTTATGCGGCCGTTGAAATACGAAGCACCTTCGCCACGAAGAACCGTAAACCACGCTGTTGCGACATTTTCTGCACAATCGAACTCATAGGTCATTTTGCCATTTTCAAAACGGCCTTCCAATCGACGAACAATCTGATAATAGTAATTTCCATTTTTTTCAAAACTTCTGAACAGCAGCAATTCTTCCGGCAAGGCCTCGCCTTCGACATCGAAGCTAAGTTTAAACGAAGTCCCAGGAGTGACATGCAATACAGCTCCATAAGCCAAATTGGCTGACATGGAATCACTGATAGCGGCATCGTTTGGGAACAAATCAAAACGTAAATCTGTTTTTGGATACACTATATAATTCGTCGGCGAAGATTCCTCTTCAAAGAAGCTACAACCGGCAAGCATGACACAAAACAGGGCTGCGATTTGTAAAAAAGAATAAATTTTCATTTTTTAGTTCCAGAAATTCCGAAAAAAAGCGTTTTATATAATAGCAAGAATTTACTCTTTTTTCGGGAGATTTTCAATGGACAAATCCACATTCGAGCCCATAATCAAGCGTCCGGCCCTAACCGTGTTTGGCGCTGTGGCCATGCTCTACATTATGGCGGAGTACCCTGTCTATGCGGCGGCGCTTTTGCCAGTCGCCCTGCTCGTGATTTTGCATGTGCCAAAATGGCTATTGAAGATGAGCATCGTATTTTTGGTGATTGCGGGAATTTCACTCTACATGGAAACTTCGGCCCAAAAAGATTATGCGGTCGCCCTGACAGAAAACTTGAACGAAAACGGCTACGGGAAGGTAGTTTCATTGACACCGCGCGCAAACGGTGTCGCCGTAATCGTAGAGACGGAACATGGGCGAATCCGATTGAGCAGCAAAGATTCCACGCCGCCGCTTCCAGGCGATTCCATAGCATTCACGGCCAAATACTACAGTGCAGAAAAACCGACTGTGCCTGGGGAATTCAACACGCCAAAGTGGCTAGCGAGCGCAAAATTGCGGGCCTACGGGAGCCTGGAACGCTTTGCAATTTTGCGCGAGGGACATTCGCCCGAGCGATACTTCTACAATTTTCGAATTTGGCTGCGAGGGCGGCTACGCCCCTTTTGCAGTAACGGGGCCACAGGGCTTTTGATGGGCCTGCTTGCGGGCGACAGGTCCGGCATTTCGGACACGCTGCAAAACGACTTTAGGCGGGCAGGCCTCGTGCATGTGCTAGCCATTAGCGGATTTCACGTAGTGCTGCTTTCGAGCATGCTCATGCTGTTTCTAAAGAGCCTGAGGCTCCCCCACAATGTTGCGCGGGTCACGGCAATCCTTTTACTGCTCCTCTACATTCCAGTTACAGGCGGCTCTGCAGCCGTCACCCGCGCAGTCCTCATGTTCAGCGTTGTCGAAGCAGGCGCCCTTCTGCAACGCAAGGCTGACAGTTTAAATTCGCTCGGCGTGGCGCTGCTTGCCATTGTCCTTTACGCTCCTTCGGAGCTTTGGAGCCCAGGCTTCCAGCTCTCGGCTGCCGCGACAGCTGGCATCATAGCAGGCCAAAAGACAAACCCGCTCGGCTGCGTTTCAAAGCTGCTTTCCAAAAATGCACTAGGCAAACTTTTTGACAACTACATTCTGCAAAACTCTTACGTCACATTCTGCGCCACGCTCTCTACGGCGCCATTCCTAGCCTACCATTTTCAAAGCATTTCTCCAATAGCCTGGCTCGGCAACATCATCGTCGTTCCCTGCGTTTCGCTTTCCATGTACGCAGGGCTTTTTACCGTCGTCGCTCCTCTTGAAATTTTGCAGCAGAACTTCGGGAGCGCAGCCGATTTCTTTTTAAGGATAGCTGCCTTTCTCACAAAAATTCTTTCCGACTCGCCAAACACGCAACTCACCATAGGGCCATTCCCCGTACCGATCCTATGCCTTGCAAGCCTTTTGTTTGCTCTGCTCCCCCTCGCATCAATCCGTTTTTACAGGCGAGCTGCCATAGCTATCGGCTGCGGACTTGTCACATATTTTTGCGCAAATGTTGCCAACTTCTACCTACACCCGCATTGGGAACTTACCGTGCTCGACGTGGAGCAGGCCGACAGCATTCTGCTAGAAACACCCGAAGGCAGGCACTTTCTTTTTGACGCAGGCAACGGCAGCAAAGTGACTCATGGCAAAATCAGCGATCGAAGTAACGCTGCAAAAAACAAGATCGTCCCGCACCTGCGCCACAAGGGAATACGCTCATTAGACGCTGTAATCATCACGCATGCAGACGCAGACCATTACGGCGGCCTTACAGAACTAATCAAGACATTCCCGGTGAATGAAATCTGGATTAGCGAATGCGCGCATACAGAAAACAAGGTGGAATGGCAAAATGTTTTAGGCAAAGTCTACCAGGCAAACATTCCCGTGCGCGATGTTTCCGCCGGTTTTTACTACCGCGAAAAATGCCTTGGAAAGTCATGCTTTGAAATGCTTGCACTGCACCCAGTTTCTAGCGCATTTGGCTGTGGCGAAACAAACAAGGAAAGCACGACATTTGCTGTGCAGGGGCTCGGGCACAGCGCACTGTTGACAGGAGACCTGACTAAAGAAGGCGAAAACGAAATTCTTGCGCGACTGCAAAACAATCCGTCTCTTTCTCCAGATGTCGACTTTTTAAAGCTCGGCCACCACGGTTCCCAAACATCTAGCTCCGTAGAATTTTTGAATGCCGTTTCGCCATACTACGCCGTGGCAAGCGCTGGTCGCAAGAACATGTACAGGCATCCGCACAAGGTTGTCACAGACCGTTTGGATTCACTCCACATTCCATGGCTGAACACAGCCAAAGTCGGCAGCGTCTACCTGCATGTCGATGGTCACGGCATGCTGCTTTCCACGGAGCTCGGCGGAGTCGTGAAATTTTGGAGGTGAGAAAAACAAAAAAACACTCGTCCAATTTCTTGGAGCGAGTGTTTTTATAGGAGTTGCAAAGAACAGAATTTTCTACTAAATCCTAACCCGCAACTAGATCCTAATTACTTGTAAAGCGGGTGCTTCTTGCAGAGTTCGACGATTTCCTGGCGTATTGCCTTGAGACCTTCTTCGTTGTCCTTGTTCTGGATGCAACGGTCGATGATCTGGGCTACGAGGCGGGAATCGTTTTCGTCGAAGCCGCGGGTAGTGATGGCTGCAGTGCCAAGACGTACGCCGGACGGATCCATCGGCTTGCGAGTGTCGAACGGAATGGTAGAACGGCTGCAGGAGATGCCAACCTTTTCCATTGCAATTTCGGCATCCTTACCGCCGATACCCTTGGAAGTCATGTCCACAACCATAAGGTGGTTGTCGGTGCCGTCAGAAATGATCTTGTAACCGAGCTTCATCAATTCGTCAGCCATAGCCTTTGCGTTCTTGATGATGTTCTGTGCATAGGTCTGGAATTCCGGCTGGAGTGCTTCGAGGAATGCAACTGCCTTACCTGCATTGATATGGTCGTGCGGACCACCCTGCATGCCCGGGAACAAACCGGCGTCGATTGCCTTCGGCAAAGAAACTTCCTTTTCTTCACCCTTGACGATCTTCTTGATCATCTTGTCCTTGCACATGATGATTGCAGAACGCGGGCCACGGAGAGTCTTGTGGGTAGTGGTGGTGACGATATCGAAGTACGGAACCGGGGATTCAATAGCCTTACCAGCGATGAGGCCTGCAACATGGGAAATGTCAGCCATGGTGAAAGCGCCAACTTCGTCGGCGATTTCCTTGAACTTCTTCCAGTCAAGGTTGCGGCTGTAAGCAGAGAAGCCAGCAAGGATCATCTTCGGCTTTTCGCGGAGAGCGATTTCACGGACCTTGTCCATGTCGATGCGGCCGGATTCCTTGTCCACTTCGTACTGGACGAAGTTGTAGAGCATGCCGGAGAAATTTACCGGATGGCCGTGGGAAAGGTGTCCACCGTGGTCGAGCTTGAGGCCGAGGACCTTGTCACCCGGCTTGAGGACTGCCATGTAGACAGCTGCGTTTGCCGGGGAACCGGAAAGCGGCTGGATATTTGCGTGGTCACAGCCAAAGAGCTGCTTGCAACGTTCGATGGCAAGAGCTTCCATCTTGTCGATAACTTCGTTGCCACCATAGTAGCGCTTGCCTACGTAGCCTTCGCTATACTTGTTGGTGAGAACGGAACCCATGGCTTCCATGACAGCCTTGGAGGTGTAGTTTTCGGAGGCGATCAATTCGATGCCATATTCCTGACGTTCAGCTTCTTCCTGGATGATGGCATAGATAGCTGGGTCGGTCTGTTGCAATGTAGATTTAAGCATTGTTTGCTCCTTGATGTTTTGCACCACCAAAGATAGTAAATAAGGTCAAATTGTAAATCTTAAAAAAACATTAAAAGTCGTTTTCGGAAGTTCTATCCGCATTTTTTCGCAAAAAAAAAGGCCGCCCCAGTACAAAACTGTAGGCGACCTTCACCCAATCCAAAATTTTAATTTGTTCTTACTTTACGCGAGCAACGTAAGTAGAAACGGAACCGTCCTGTTCAAGAGACACCGTATAGCGGCCGCTTGTGACGCTTTCGCCGTTCCAGGCAACCGTGTTTGCACCTGCATTGGCGGCAACGAGCTTGTTTTCAACAACCTGGCCGTTGGCATCGGTAATCACGATGCGAACATTGCCAGCAGCGACTGCAGAGAAGGAAATGGAGGAACGGTTGATGCCCTTGAGCTTAGCCGTACCACGGAGCTTGGTCTTCTTCTGCTTCTTATCCTTCATGGACTTGTCAAAAACTTTTTCCTTTTCAACAAAGACCACGCTTACATCTTCGCCATCGGAAGATTCCTTGATGGTTCTACCATTGTCGAGAACAGCCACAAGATCCTGGTCTTCAGAAGCACCGTGCTTTGCAACAACAATGATTTCTTCTTCGGAATATTCTGCGACTTCTTCACCATACCACTTCTTCAAGGAACCCTTGGAAAGATCCTTGATATGCAAGTTGCTGCGACGAAGCGTGATAGAAAGGGTTTCTTCGCCACGAAGTACGGTAAGTTCCACCGGCTTGTTGGCCTGGCCACGAAGCTTGTTCTTGGAGCCTTCAAAATCCTGTGCAGAAAGTGCAACGCCGTCGACAGCAATAATGCGGTCCTTGGCTTCCAAGCCAGCTTCCGCAGCTGGGGCACCTGGAATGACTTCGACAATGCGAACGCCTTCGCGAGCCGGGACAATTGTAACACCGATGCCACCAAAAGATTCATCGGCCATTGCAGGAACAGCTACAGCTGCCGCAAAAGCGAGTGCCAAAAACTTTTTCATAACAAACCTCGTCATTTATTTGAAATATATAAAAATTATTCAATCATCGTGCCGTCATCTTCCTCTTCATACTCCCATTCGTCATCATCATCTTCGGGGACTATCAAAAGGCCAAGCGACATCGGTTCTTCCTTGCCGTTCAGGTAGGCTTCAATGAACACATTCTTGGAGAGGCGTTCAATGCGCAAATCCATCATGGTACCACCCTTGTGGATGCTCTTTTTGCCAACATTGAAAAAGAGGAACTTGCTGTTGTGGTATTCGAAGCGGTTTGCATCAAAGACATAATCCCATTTGGAGTCGCCATCTTCGGACTGCTTGTAATCGCAGTTGGATTCATCGATGTTGCATTCAAAAGAAACATATTCCTGGTACTTCTTGTTCCATTCGCGGCTAAAAGCACAGGACTGCACGGACTTGCCACCGTTGCGCTTGCGGTTCAAAAAATCGTTCAACACGACAATATCCATCTTCTCTTTTTTCACCTGGTCCCAAACATCGCGAAGAATTAAATAGGATTCGATATTTTTGGGGCACTTGCCATCAAGCTGTACACCTTCGCTTATGCCAAGGACCTTCTGCTGCAATTCAAGGTCAAGTACCGTAGGAATGTCGTTTTCGGCAATTTCATCCAAAACCTTTTTTGGCGGCACGGTAATGACTTTTTGGCCCTGCAAAATCTGGTAGCCAAGTTCATCGCGGACCATGTTGAAGCAAAGGCCGACATGGGCATCGACCGTATTGGAACCAGCAGAAACAAAGTCCACGCCTATGCGCAAGTGCCATTCGCTGGCATTGCTAGATGTTCCTTTTTCAAGTTCGCAGAACGGTTCTTCATGGATACCGTCGATGTAGATGATGTTTGCCTTGAGTTTCGTGAGCACCTGGCCGCCATGCTTGTCGAGCGTTTCCAGGCTCCACAAGTTCGGGTTGCGGCGGAGCACTTCGGCAAGGGCCTTGTCGCCATCGAGGGCGGGCAGCAGCGAATCATTGCGAGCGTTTTTTTCTTGCAGAAGTTCTGAATAGCTCGTGGTGATATCCGGGTTGCTAAAGAGCGTCTTGTCGGCAGCGAGGGAATAAGCAGCGAGCAAAAGTAGAATGGGGAACAAAAAACGGATCATGGAGGGGAATATAGAAATGTGAAGACGGAAGATAGGAGACGAGAGACGAGAGACAAAAGACGGAAGACGGAAGTTAGTAACTAATAACTAATTCTTTAGAGACTAGAAACGCACATTTACATTCACTAACCCCTAGATCCTAGATCCTAATAACCCCTCTCGTCTCTCGTCTGTAGGCACGTAGTGCCGTTCTCTCGTCTATTCTACACCCTAACCCCTAGATCCTATCCACTTCTTGACAGCAAGGTGCACTAGATAGAGCAAGGCGCCGAGCAAAATAATGACCGGGCCAGCGACCAGATTGAACGAATACGCAACCACAAGGCCGCTCACCACGAGCACTGCAGAAATCGCAGTCGCAATCACCATCATAGAAACTAGACTCTTGGAATAGACCTCTGCAATAAAAGCCGGCAATGTCAAAAGTGCTATCACAAGAATCAAGCCCACGGCCTGCACCGCCATCACAACTGTCAGCGCAACCAGCGTAATCAAAGTCATGTAGAGCGGAAGCACATGCTCGCCACGCACGCACGAAAATTCCGGGTCATAGGAAATTGCAAGGAAGCGCTTGAATAAAACGGAAACGGTCACAAGAATGACAGCAAGCAGACCGCCCATCAAGTAGAGCAGTTCCGTGGGCACTGTCAAAATGCTGCCGAACAAAAAGCTCATCATGTCGCCGCTGTAGCCAGGTGTCAGGTCGGTCAGAATCACGCCGAGAGCCATGCCCACTGCCCAGATTACGCCAATCAAAGTATCTGCCCTGTCGCGATCGCGCCAAGTCAAAAAGCCCATGAGCAAGGCGCAGAACAAGGCAAAGCCAAGCGAGCCTAGCATTGGCGAAAAGCCAAAAAAGCAAGCAAGGCCGACTCCGCCATAAGACGCGTGAGCCACGCCGCCGGCAACGCCAGAAAGCCTGTTCACCACCACGAACGAGCCCATAACACCGCAAGCAACCGCAACGAGCAGCCCGGCAACAAGCGCATTCTGCATAAAGTCAAAAGAAAGCATTTCGAGCATAAGTAAGAGACGGAAGACGGAAGTTGGAAGAAGGAAGTTGGAAGAAGGATGATGGAGGGTTGGGCAGCAAAGTTAGAAAATTCTATGTTATGGGCATGTTGCGGCAAGAAGAAGTCAATGCAGACAGCTCGATTTTGAACAAAGTAAAATCGCTATACGAAAGGGCGTTCCCGAAAAGCGAACGCATTCCAATGGCGTACCTACTAGACAAGGGCAAAGGGCGCAAGTTCATAGCCTATTACGAAGGCGACTCGTTTTGTGGATTTGCAAACTACATAGCAAACGGCGGCATAACAAACATCATCTACTTTGCCGTTGAAGACGGATTCCGCAACAGGGGGCTAGGCACTGAAATTCTGAAAGCGATTGTCGAAAGCACTCCCGAAAATACGATTGTCGTTGACATAGAGGTCGAACTGCCACAGGCAGACAACAATGAACAGCGCAGGCGGCGCAAGGCATTTTACCAGCGCAACGGCTTTTACGAAAGCGACATCCGCTACAAGTGGCAAGGCGAATCTTACCAGCTACTGCTGCACGGCAAACCTGTTACGCTAACCGAGTTCCAGGCGTTCTGGACCAGGATCATCGGCAAGACCTGGATCGAGGTGGAATAAAAAAAGAAATCCCGTCGCAGTTAAGCGGCGGGATAAACTTTTGCTAGGGAGTTGGGATTACCACATTGCAGAGCAACTCATAGGTTTGGTTGTAACTAGCACAGCACCTGCAGCCTTGCAAGTTCCTTGTCCACAAGCACCCCAACCTTGCCCACCGACAGCTTCGCAAGACGCTCCATCGTACTCAAAACTGAACGTAGGGTTAGACCAGCAACCAAAAGCACCGCCACCACTGCACTTAATCAAGTATTTACCAGGCTGAATTTCCACAGCAGTAGTTGTTACTTCAAGAACCTCAGCGTCAGAGTCATCGCCACCGCCTTCTTCCTTCTTGCTGGAGCTGGAAGGTTCTTCTTCCTTCTTGCTAGAGCTAGACGGTTCTTCTTCCTTCTTGCTGGAGCTGCTGGACTTATCGTCACTCTTTACAGAGCTGCTGGATTCAGCATCGTCAGAGCCGCCCTTTGCGGAGCTGCTGGATTTGCCGTCGTCGCTGCCAACATCATCATCGTCGTCATCGGAGCTGACCTTTGCGGAGCTGCTGGACTTGGCTTTGCTGGAAGAGGACGAACTGGCACTGCTAGAATCATCATCCTTGGAGCTATTGTTCTTTGAAGAAGAACTGCTTGCCGGAGAGTCAGAACCAGTGTTGCCTGTGGATTCCACGTCTTTGCAATCGCCAGCCTTGACGCAGGCATCAAAATCCTTCATGGCGTTGTCTTTTTCATTAGAAATAACCTGGTCTGCGCCAGCCAAATTCACTCGTTCAATGTCATCGACTTCAACAAGATCGCCGGAGCCGCAAGCTACAAGGCCAGCAACAAAAGCGCCGGCAGAAATCAAGCCCAAAATCCATTTTTTATTCATATAAAAAACCTCGTTTTATGCCACATAATTTAATAAAAAGTTCAACAATGTGGTTACGCCATTTTTTTTAAGGCCTTACCAGCATAAAAATGAAAACTTTTATTTACAAATGTATTCGGGGCGTTACGGGGTGCCCCCGTTAGAAGGGGTAGTGAGCAACAAAGTGCGAACGAGGGGAAGGCTTTCCCCTATAAAAAAAACTATTTTCACATCATGATTTCATTTACTTACTACTCCCCTACCCGTTTTGTTTTTGGCAAAGGCAAAGTCACTGAAACCGGAGCGCTCGCCAAGGCGCAAGGTGCCAAGAAGGTCATGGTCGTTTACGGCTCCGCACACGCGGAACGCACAGGTTTGCTCAAGCGCGTGCTCGATTCTCTTGCCGAACAGGGCATCGAAACGCTGACATTCGGCGGTGTTCGTCCGAACCCGACCGACGGCCCGGTGTTCAAGGGCATAGAAATTTGCAAGCGCGAAGGTGTCGATTTCATTTTGGCGCTCGGCGGCGGTTCCGTGATTGACACGGCCAAAGGCATTGCGATAGGCGCTGTTGACGACGGCGAACTTTGGGATTTTTACTCACGCGCAAGAATGCCGCAAAAGGCTTTGCCGGTCGGTGTTGTCCTCACGATTCCGGCGGCTGGTTCCGAAGGGTCCGGCAACTCGGTGATTACACAGGAAAGCACTCTGCTCAAGCGCTCTGCCACGGGTGAATGCATGCGCCCGCGATTTTCGGTGCTCGACCCGGAATTGACATACAGCCTGCCGCTCTACCAGACGGCCTGCGGCATTGTCGATATGATGGCGCACATTTTTGAGCGCTACTTCACAAATGAACCCGGAGTCGATTTGACGGACGAGATGTGCGAAGGCGTTTTGCGTTCCATAATCAAGGCAGGCAATGCGATTCGCGAAAACATCAACGACGAAGAAGCCCGCGCTACGCTTTTGTGGGCAGGCACGGTCGCCCATGTGAACATTCTTGGCGTTGGCCGCGTAGAAGACTGGAGCGTTCACGCCCTGGAACATGAAATGAGCGCGTTGTACGATGTCGCTCACGGTGCCGGCCTCGCCATCACTTACCCGCACTGGATGCGTTACCAGCTACAGTTCAAGAAGGAACGCTTGGCACAGCTTGCCGAACGCGTGTTTGGCGTTGCAAAATCAAGCGACCTGAACGCCATGGCTCTCGAAGGAATCCAGATGCTTTCTGATTTCTGGACGAGCCTCGGCATGCCGCGCAGACTTAGTGAAATTCCTGGTTTCAAGGAAGAGGACATTCCTACAATGGCACGCAAGGCAAAGCGCAGCCGCCCAGGCGAACTCGGCAACTTCAACCCGCTAAACGACAAGCAGGTGGAAGAAGTCTACAGGACGATGGTGTGAGAGTAGGATCTAGGGGTTAGGAGTTAGACGAAAGACGAAAGACGAAAGACGAGAGGGGTTATTAGGATCTAGGATCTAGGATTTAGGATCTAGAGGTTAGGGAAATTGTAAAAGTGTGTTTCTAGTTTCAGGTTTCATGGCTTCGCCATAGAGGCTACTCGCTCGCAAAATGTTTATGCTAGCATACGCTTTGCTCGCTTCGGGCGCGTTCTAGTTTCTGGTTTCTTCCCACTTCCGTCTTACGTCTTCTGACTCCTGTCACTGATTCCTATATTCTGCTTTCCGCAGCCAACCGCTAGTATGTTTCGTACTTGGCGTCGCGTTCTACGGGGGTCAGGCCTTCGTTTAGAATGAGTTCCTGCATTCTGCTTGGGGTAAGCCCGACGGGCACCTTGGCGCCAGCGGCATGCGTAATTTTTTCTTCAATGATCGTACCGTCAAGGTCAGAGGCGCCAGCATGCAGGGCCTTCATCGCAGTCGGGATTCCGAACTGAATCCAGTAGGCCTTGATGTGCGGGAAGTTGTCCAGGAACAAGCGGGCAACGGCGACCGTGCGCAAAATGTCTTCTTCGCTAGTCATGTTCGGCACAAGGCGCTGCAAGTCGTTGTATTCCGGGTGATAGACGAGCGGAATGAACGCAAAAAATCCAGGAGCTTCGTCCTGCAAGTTGCGGAGCATTTCCATGTGGGCAATGCGGTCTTCGGGGCTTTCGATATGGCCAAAGAGCATGGTCGCATTCGTCGGAATGCCAAGCTTGTGCGCCGCACGATGCACGGCGAGCCATTCTTCGCCAGTTTCCTTTTTACCGCAGATCTTGTCGCGAACATCCTGCTTCAAAATTTCGGCACCGCCGCCCGGGAGAGCGTCGAGACCGGCTTCTTTTAGGCGCTGCAAAATCTGTTCCGGAGTCTGGCCGGACTTTTTGCCAAAGTGGCAGATTTCGACAGCCGTAAAAGCCTTGAGGTTTACCTTTGGAAATTCAGCACGGAGCGAAGCGAGCATGTCGATGTAGTAATCGAACGGATGGTCCGGGTGCAACCCGCCAACAATGTGCAGTTCGCGGGCTCCGCGGGCAACGGCTTCGGCAGCCTTCGCACGCACTGTATTCAAGTCCCAGTCGTAGGCGTTTTCGCTATCCTTCTTGATTTTAGAGAACGAGCAAAAGCGGCAGTGCAGCACGCAAACATTCGTGTAGTTGATTTGGCGGTTGTTCACCCAAAAAACTTTGTCGCCATGGCGCCTGCGTTTTTCTTCGTCGGCCATTTTGCAGAGTTCTGCAAGCGGAGCGTTCTTGAACAAATCCAAAGCTTCTGCAGCTGTCATTCTCATAAAGCAAAAACCTATTTCAAAAGCAAAATACTAGAACCACTCTGCACGAGACTTTTCACGACGTTCCTTCAATTCTTCAACAATCGTGTAAGGCATCTTCATGCAGTTCACCATCGTGGAACCACGGTCGGAATGAAAGTCTGAACCGCCCGTGCCAACCAAATTATAGCGTGCAGCAATTTCACGGAAGCGCTTTGCCACGCTCCCCTTTTGCGCCGGGGAATATGTTTCAATACCCTGAATGCCCCATTCCACAAGTTCCTTGATGAACTCTTCATCGACACCGGACTTGTACGGGTGCGCAAGCACGGCGATGCCGCCCGCATTTTCGATAAGGCGGATAGTCTGCTGCGGGTTCAACCCCTTCTTTTCGACAAACGCCACGCAGCCTTCGCCAAGGTACTTGGTAAAGGCCTCTGCAAAATTCGAAATGTATTCTTCGTCAACGAGCGACATGGCCACATGCGGGCGACCGATAACGCGGCCCTTGCAATAGCTAGCGACCTTTTCGTACTTGAGGTCTATGCCGAGCGCATTCAGCTTTTTGATGATAGCCTTCACGCGCACCACGCGCTGCTTTGCGAAGTTTTCGAGTTCCATGTTCAGGGCGAGGTTCGTGGGGTCGCAAAAGTACCCGAGAATATGGATATCCCTACCCTGCCATACGGAAGAAATTTCGATGCCCGGAATGATTTCGATGCCAGCTTCCTTCGCCTTTTCTTCGGCCAGGGTGTAGGAATCGAGGTTGTCGTGGTCGGTAATGGAAATGCAGCGAAGGCCCTTGCGTTTGCAAAGTGCAATGAGGTCTTCAACAGAAAGATCGCCGTCGGAGAGGTTCGTGTGCATGTGCAGGTCGGCAAAACCGACCTTTGCTGGCTTCGGTGTAGTACTAAGCATTTGCGCCCCCGTACAACTTTTGGAGGAGCGCCGCCTCTTCGGCAGGAGCCGCCTTGAGCCCGATGTTCAGGAACGGGTAGCAATTATCCAAAAAACCGATTCGGCAGACCGCACCGGAGTGGCGGGCCAAATAGAGTGCCGGCAAAAATGGTTCCGCAAAAAACAGGCAGAGTTCAGGTTTGAACTCCGCAATGCGGGCGTCGATTTTTTTGAATTCCAGTTCCCCGAAGCGGTAATCTTTTTGGGTCAAGTACACGATTTCTGCAGGGTGCTGCTCGCGGAGGAGCATTTCGCGCAGACCATCGCTAGCCACGACCAGCGTATTTGCCTTGTTCCAAAACGGGCGGCATGCGCGCAGGTAACGGAGCGCACAGTCTTTATCTGTAGGCAAAAATACAAGCGTCTTTTTAAATTCAGAAAGTTTCTCTGGGTAGTGGAATTCACCACTTTCTCCACCGGCACGCTTCAAAAACCACTTTCTGAGCGAAATCTCGGAAGAGAATCGCTTGAAAAAGTAGCTGAAGGTATCTGTAAAATATGGAGATGGTTTCACAAGCTGCAATGTAGTAAAAAGCAGACAAAAAGATTTAACTACATTTGCCCCCATGAAGTTCTACGCCATTAAAACCCCGAATTTATGCACAGTAACGACATCCTGGCCGGAGTGCGAAAAGCTAACCCACGGCGTCAAGGGCGCTCTTTTCAAAGGATTCAAGACCAAGGAAGAAGCCGACGCCTGGTGTGCAGGCATAAGCGCACCGCTCAAGGAAGGCGTTCGCGTATATGTTGATGGTTCGTTCAGCCCGGGCTACCCGAATGCCGGCTGGGGCTTTGTGGCCGTCGATGGCGAAGAAGTGCTAGCCAAGGCCTGCGGCGTGACTGCATTCCCGGCAGAAAGCAGGAACATAGATGGCGAAGTCATGGCTGCGTTCCAGGCGATGCGCTGGCTTGCCGCCAACAAAAAAAGTGGCATAATCTGTCACGATTACGAAGGCATAGCCCGCTGGGCCAAGGGAGAATGGCAAGCAAAGAGCAACATTGCAAAGCAATATGTATCGGCAATACAGCCGTACCTTGCCAACGTGCAGTTCGAAAAGGTCGAAGCGCACACTGGCCACAAATGGAACGAAATGGTAGATGGACTCGCCAAAGAAGCCATTGCGCAGGCCAAGAAAAAGCTCGAAGGGAAAGTTCCGTAGATTTATTTCTACATTTCCCTAGGTATATGAGAGGTTTTTATGCAAGTTGAACAGAAGCCGTATTTGAATTCCAAGAAGATTTACGTGCCGGGCAAGATTTTCCCGGACATTAAGGTTGGCATGCGTGAGATCCATATCGAGGACCCGCAGACCCCGGTGATTCCGGTTTACGACACCAGTGGACCGTACGCTGACCCAGATGCAAAAATCGACCTTGAAAAGGGTCTGCCGAAGCTCCGTGAATCCTGGATTGCAGAACGCATTGCAAAAGACGGCAAGCACATGACGCAGATGGAATACGCAAAGGCCGGCATCATTACCAAGGAAATGGAATACGCCGCCATTCGCGAAAACCAGAATCTTGACAACCTCGGCCTTGGCACCGGCACTCCGATTACAGCAGAATTTGTTCGCGATGAAATCGCTGCAGGCAGAGCTATACTCCCGGCAAACATCAAGCACCCTGAAGCAGAACCGATGCTCATCGGTCCGAACTTCTTGGTAAAGATCAACGCCAACATCGGTAACTCCGCAGTGACTTCGGGCATTGCAGAAGAAGTCGAAAAAATGGCTTGGGCAGTGCGTTGGGGCGCAGACACGGTTATGGACCTTTCTACAGGCAAGAACATTCACGAAACCCGCGAATGGATTTTGCGCAACAGCCCAGTGCCTATCGGAACAGTGCCTATCTACCAGGCTCTCGAAAAGGTGAACGGCAAGGCAGAAGATTTGACCTGGGACATTTTCAAGGAAACCTTGATTGAACAGGCGGAACAGGGCGTTGACTACTTTACAATGCACGCAGGCCTTTTGCTCCCGCATGTAGAAAAGACCTTGAAGCGCACCACAGGCATCGTTAGCCGCGGTGGTTCCATCATGGCCTACTGGCAGATCAAGCACAACAAGGAAAACTTCATTTACGAACATTTCGACGAAGTTTGCGACATCATGCGCAAGTACGATATCGCAGCATCCCTTGGCGATGGTCTTCGCCCAGGTTCCATTGCAGACGCAAACGACGACGCCCAGTTTGGCGAACTCCGCACCCTTGGCGAACTCACGAAGGTTGCCTGGGATCATGGCGTTCAGGTGATTATCGAAGGCCCGGGCCATGTGCCAATGCACAAGATCCAGGAGAACATGGCGTTGCAGCTTGAAGCATGCCACGGCGCTCCGTTCTACACGCTCGGCCCTCTCACTACAGACATTGCTCCAGGCTACGACCACATTACAAGCGCAATCGGCGCCGCAATGATCGGCTGGTACGGCACGGCAATGCTTTGCTACGTGACCCAGAAGGAACACCTCGGTCTCCCGAACCGCGAAGACGTTCGCGAAGGCGTTGTGACCTACAAGCTTGCCGCCCACGCAGCAGACCTTGCAAAGGGCCACTACGCAGCACAGGTTCGCGACGACGCCATGTCCCGCGCTCGCTTCTCTTTCCGCTGGGAAGACCAGTTTGCACTTTCCCTTGACCCTGAAAAGGCAATGAGTTTCCATGACGAAACGTTGCCGAGCCACCACAAGGAACACTTCTGCTCCATGTGCGGCCCGAACTTCTGCTCCATGCGCATTTCGCAGGTCACAAGGGACTATATTGCAAGCAAGGAGAAGAAATAGGAATTAGGGGCTAGTGGTTAGACGAAAGACGAAAGAGGATTGTCACTGATTCCTGACTTCTGTCACTGACTCCTGCTTCCGTCTTCTTTCTGTCCTCTGTTCTCTGTCCTCTTTCTAGCATCTTAATTACCTCAAAGTGAGCGCAGCGAACGACCTCACACCTCAAAGCACCGAAGGTGCGACCTCATTTCTTTTCTGGATGGCCGCGCTCCGCTCGCCAAGACACGGTAAGTTACAGTTCCTAACTTCCGTCTTCCCTCTTCCTACTGATTCCTGTCACTGACTCCTGACTCCTGTCACTGACTCCTAACACCCTCTTCTAAAAAAAGGATTTTCTAATGGCTGCAATGGAAAATGAACCGAATTTTACGGAATTTACGGAAGAATTTACCGTAACGCCGGAAATGATAGACCGCAACAACCACATGAACAATGTGTATGGAGTGCAGTGGATTCAAGACATCGCGATCCACCATTCAGACACATGCGGCGGCACGAAGGTTATGGAAAGCCTTGGCGCAAGCTGGATGATTCGCACAAACCACATTGAATACAAGGCGCAGGCGTTCCTTGGCGACGTGATTCGCGGCACGACCTGGGTTCCTGAATATTCAAGAATCACCACGAACCGCTATTGCAAATTCGTGCGCGTTTCTGACGGCAAGGATGTATTTTCTTCCGTAACCACATGGGTGTTGATCGACACAGAAAAGGAACGCCCCATAGCAATCCCGGAGCATCTGAAGGATTGTTTTAGAAAGGCATAGCCAGCCGTATTAAAATTCCGAAGCCTCAATCGGCTTGAAGCGCGGGAAGGTTTTGCCTTCCCGTTCTACATTTTCAAAGAACATTTGCTTTGGGCGTACCCAGAGTTTGCGTTCTCCGTAGAGGGCCTGGTATACGACGCGCTCTTCAAGCGTTTCGGAATCGTTTGCAACCCCTACAAGACGGTATTTGTTCCCCTTGAAATGTCGGTACAAGTTCAAGTCTGCGGGGTCAAAATTTTTGCCATTAAGCTTCGCCTGCTGCAATGCTTCGCCAGAATACACTAGTTTAAGCGAAAAGAACGGGATTTCGTACTGCAGAAGCTTCAAAAAGATACGATCTCCCTCCCACATGGGGAGTTTTAGAACCTGGTCGCGCTCAATCCAGGCAAGTTCGCCTTCATCGCACTCTTTTTCTGCACCATCCCACTCGGTACAGACGAACAAATGCATCATTTCACTCGGCCATTCGTCAGAAATGAATGTCACGATGCCGGAATAACGCCATTTTGTAACATTTAAGCCCGTTTCTTCACAAACTTCACGCAGCATGCACTCTTCCGGGCTCTCATTTTGCTCAAATTTACCGCCAACAGCTATCCATTTGTCGTGATTAGCGTCATTTTTCTTCTTTGTGCGGTGGAGCATGAGATATTTTCCTTCACGTTCCAAGTAACAAAGGGTCGTCTGTTTAATTTCTGCTGCACTCATGATGTTAAGCTATTAGTTGTTGGTTGTATGTCTTTAGAATATAGAAAAGAGTTATGAGGGGCTCGTGCAGGTGGCATCTCGTTGACATTTTATCCATAGTATCGTTTCCAAACCCAATCTTTTTTACTAAATATAAGTCTAAATTGTACATTGATGGTTAATTTTTCTAGCATAGCGGACTACCGCGATTTTTTGAAAGCGTATTACGAGCGTCGCAAGAGCGAAATGCCGCTCTACTCGTATCGCATGATGGGCGATAAGCTGGGTCTTGACTCCAGCTATCTATACCGTGTGCTGCAAAAAAAGCAGCATTTGCCGGCCCACGCACTCCCAGTTGCCAAAGACATGCTCGAAATGTCTGGCCGCGAAGCTGAATATTTTGACCTCTTGTACTCTGCAGCCGTGTCTAAGGACAAAGGCAAAAAGGAAATGCTCACTGCAAAGGCGCAGGCTCTACGCGACGTGGAACGCCACTCCTTGCAGGAAGCCGAGCTCAAAGTCCTTGAAAACTGGTGGATTCCAGCGGTTCGTGCCTATTTGGAGCTGAACGGCGGCGTAGCCAATTTGAAGCAGATTGCAAACGATATTTGCCCACCAATTACCGAGGAACAGGCAGCCGAAGCCATAGAAACTTTGAAAAGCGTAGGCCTTTTGAAGAAGATGGCATCTGGCAAGCTTGCGCTAACCGACGCCCATTTGACCGTTGGAGGCCCAGAAAAAGCTCAAGCAGTGCGCAATTTCCAAAAACAGATATTAAATTTAGGGTGTAAGGCTCTGGACGAGATTTCTGTTGATGAAAGAAACATTTCTACGCTGACAATTTCTGTTGACCAGAGCGGTTTTGAAGATGTTCAGGAAATGCTGAAGGAATTTAGAAGATTGGTACAGAAGCGAGTCGATACTGTAAAATACCCTGACAGGGTTATGCAGATGTCTATGGCTTTTTATCCAGTAGCTAAAAAGGGAAAGCAGTAAATGAAACGTTGGGTGTGGTTTGGATTTTTTGCGGCCATTGGTGGTGCTTTGACCGCATGTGGCGATAAAGCTAGTGTCGCCAGTTCTACGATGGAGACCGAGAACTCCATTGTGGCTTATAATATTCAACTTGCGGGCGGTACTCCGGCAGCAAACATGCGCGTGCTCGTGCGCCCGGCAGACTATATAGCAAATACAACAAGTTCCTTGGCAGCAAACCAGTTCGCCGACGATTCGACCAACGAAAACGGTGTTGTTGAATTGGTAAACCTTGCCAAGGGCAGCTACATGATCGAAGTTCGCGGAGGCGACACACTCAAGGCTGCCTCCAGCTTCTCTGTGAAGGACAAGGACTCGTCGAGCTATGCAATGACGGTGCACGCTCCAGGTCGTCTGGCAGGTTATGTGAAACTTGCCCAGGGGCAGGGGCCCGTGCAAGTTTCTATCGTCGGCCTGGAATACCAGGTCACGACTGATTCTACAGGCTACTTCGAATTTGAATCGCTCCCAATCGGCTTCCATGACGTAGTATACAGGGACACAGAGACAAATAAGTTGAGCAACAGCGTAAGCGTCAAGATTATTAGCGAAGCTTCATCTGTAATTACAATTTCAAGCAAGGCTGAAAAGCCGTCTACGCCAGAGGTAAAGCCGGATCCATCCACAAAAGACACTATAGCACCAGTAATTCCGGCTGATTCTACCGAATCCAATGATTCAGTAGAAGTTGAAACACCTATCGTTTACGCAGATACATTACCTTTCGAATTCTTTGAAAACGGAATCGACGAATGGTATGTCTCTTATTCCAGGTATGCAACCGGTAAATTGACCCTGGATAGCTCAGAAAGCTACATCCACGGCAAATCAGCACATTTTGAATACAGCAACGACTCTACCTATGGTTGGGCACTCATGGGGCGCTCGCTCCGCGGCGAACGCGACTTTAGTACGCTGGATTCCATCACATTCTGGGCAAGGGGCAACGGAGGTGTTTCCGTTGCATTCGACAGGCTTGTCGATAGCGTATCTAGCGGCAAGAGCGGCAAGGCATGGATTCACGTAAAGCTTGATACAGTTTGGAAACATTACTCAATTTCTACCAATAGTCTTCTCAAGGCAGATAGCATTGGCGGTAATATCGGCTGGGATGCTGTAAAAGATCGTGTGACAAATATTACCTTCTTCGGCAAGGACGGCAGTTACCTGGATATCGACAACATCGTTCTTTACGGAGTCAAGGAAAACATCTTGATGGATGTCGAAGAAGACGAAGAATAGCCATTGACAATATATCCATGGAAAGTGTCGCTCCTAGCGGCACTTTTTTTGTTTTTGAAGGTAATTTTGTATATGTAATATTTGGGGATGTACCCCGAAGGGATGCGTGTATGAAATTTTCTCTTAAAAAAGCGATTGCGATCGGTCTTTGTGCAGGTTTTGGCGTAGGTGCCTACGCAGAAAACCCGATTAGTAGCTACCATTACCTGGCTGACCCCTCTGCCGCTTCCGATGGCGACACCTTCTACATTTTGACCGATACCGATGATATGTGCGTGAGCGACAATCCGTTCGCCTACAACATTGTCGGCCTCTATGCCTTCAGCTCCAAGGATATGGTGAACTGGACTGACCACGGCATGGTTTTCCAGTCCAAGCGTGAATTCGGCACTTACCCGGGCAACACCTGGGCCTCGGGCATTGCTGTACGTAACGGCAGACCCTTTATCGTTTACCCTGATGGTGCCAGCGGCGTGGGCATGATTACCGCACCCAGCATCGACGGCCCCTATACCGACCCCATTATGGAAACTTATGGTAAGCCGCGAATTGCTGGCGGCACCAATAGCTTCCTCGGTAACTGTGACGATATTGACCACTGCTTCGACCCGGGCATTTTCTTTGATGACGATGGCTCCGGCTACGTGATTTTCGGTGGCGGTTCCGCAACTTCTCAGAAACGTCCCATTGGAAACAACTTTGACCTTATCAAATTCTCCGAAAGTAATGGCAAGATTACCCTGGACAAAAATTCTCTAACTCGAATTTCAGCGGAAAAATCCTTTGAAGCGCCTTACATCCATAAGCATGGCGACTGGTACTACATCAGCTTCAACAATAGCGGCCAGGAAATTGGCTACGGCATGTCCAAGAATCCTGCCGGTCCTTACGCTTATAAGGGCATCGCCATTGGCGCCGTGTGGCAGATCAACGACTGCGAAACTCATTCTTGCGATGGCGGTAACAACCACCAGGGTTTTGCTGATTTTAAGGGCAAGACTTACGCGGTCTATCATGACCGTCGCCTTGTCCGTGCCAAGGAACATCCTGCTTCTTTGGGTATTGCCGATCCGGAACCGGGCAACCACCGTAGCGTAAGTATCGACGAAATCACCTATGCTGCAGACGGTACCATCAATAAGTTGAAGTTTACAAAGGAAGGCCCGGCTCAGGTTGGCAAGTTTGACCCGTACAACACCTACAAGGCTCTCACCAGTTCCAAGCAGCGCAATGTGCGCAGCCGTACCGACTGGACCAAGGGCCAGGCTGTAAAGCACGTTTTGACACCGCTTGCAACCAAGGAATCGTGGATCCGCGTGACTGGCGTAGACTTTGGCAAGGGTGCCGAAAACCTCCGCATCAAGGCAGCGAACGTTGGCGACAACAACAAGGTTGAAATCCGTAAGGGTAGCGTCACCGGTACTTTGGCTGGTACATGTACCTTGGCAAAGACCAGCGGTTGGCAGAGCTACACGGATAACGATTGCGCTATGTCCGGCCTCTCCGGCGTTGTAGATCAGCTGTTCTTCGTATTCAAGGGTGCAAAGGACTCCACCATGGGTATTCTGGAATGGGAATTCCAGGGAACCAAGCGCGAACCGGAACCGCAGACACCGTTTGGCGGCAAGGCTCATGCAATTCCAGGTACAATCCAGATCGAAAACTTCGATATTCCAGGCATAGGCAATGGCAACGATTCCTACTACGATACAGATGACGCGAACCAGGGCACAAGCAACTATCGCAAAGGCACTGGCGTGGACCTCAAGGAAGACGACAAGGGCCGCATTGTTCTTGGCTGGGGCAACACCGATGAATGGCTTGAATATACCGTAAACATCGAAAAGGCTGGTGACTACACCATGTACGCTGCAGTTGCTACCGGCACGGCAGACGGAGCAAGCTTCAAGCTTTCCATTGACGGCAAGGACATTACCGACGACATCATGGTGACTGCCAATGCAGGTGAAGAAAACTTTGACGATTATGCAAAGGTCAAGGCAAATGTAACTCTCCCGGCGGGCGAACACATTCTGCGCTTTACCATCACTAAGGCATGGCTCGACGTAGACTTCATCAACTTCGAAGCTGGCAAGGACGCCGTTGACTCAGACCCGCTCGGCGAAAAATCTCCTGAAATCGAAGAAAACCCTGAAGAAGATGAAGATCTTTCCGCCGTTGCAAACAAGCTCCAGTTCCAGGCTCCGGTGCAGACCCAGTTCGACATTTTCGACTTGAAGGGCAACAAGATCTCTAGCGTCAAGGCAAAGACGATCGACGAAGCTACGGCCATGTGGAAGCAGTCTGGCGCAGCCGTGAACCAGGGCATCTACCTGATCCGCAACCGCACAAACGGCATGGTCACGAAGGTTCGTGCGCTTCGCTAAAAGCAGCAAAACTTAAACAACTTCTCTCGAAAGCTCCGGCGCATGCCGGAGTTTTTTTGTTATGGACAAAACATCCATAGAATCAGTTTTTTCTTGTTACCACTCCCCCACTTTTTAAGATAATTTTAGGTTGTCAAGGAGTTCATTTTATGAATTTTAAGAAGTTTGTCTACACATTCGGTTTAGCAACGCTTGCCTCAAGCGCATTCGCCTACAACCCGATTTCAACCTACCATTACTTGGCAGACCCAGGAGCCGCCGCCGATGATGAATACTTCTATATCATCACGGACTCCGATGACCCGGCTCCGTACAATGCTGACGGTAAGGATGTTAGCCAGGGTGGTCATGGTGGTTACAACATTAAGGCTCTCTATGGTTTCCGCAGTAAGGATATGCAGAACTGGACTGACTTCGGCATCATTTACGATGCCCGCCAGGTAAACGGCATCGGCGATATCTGGGCTTCTGGTATTGCAAAGAATCCTAACGACGGCAGACTCTATATCGTGTTCCCTGATGGCGGTGGCGGCGGTATCGGCCTTATCGGTGCAGACAGCATTGCTGGCCCCTGGACCAATCCCCTTCCAAACAACAAAAAGCTGATCAACAACTGGGGCGGTGGCTTTGCTGATTGCGATGGCATCGGCTGGTGCTTTGACCCGGCGATTTTCTACGATACCGACGGTACAGGCTATTTCACCTTTGGCGGCGGTAGCAGCGATTCCCGTCCGGCAGCAGATAATAACAACAATATCTTCAATATCTACAAGTTTAACAAGGATATGAAGGGCTTTGATACGAAGCCGACCCAGTTGAAGATTGGTGGCCCCAAGGCTATGGAAGCTTCTTATATCCATAAGTACAAGGATAATTATTACCTGTCCTACAGTACAGCTGATTTGCGCATCGCATACGGCATGTCCAAGAGCCCGACAGGTCCCTATACCTACAAAGGCATCTTCATGGGCAACCCAAACATTGGCGGCCAGAACATCAATGCCAACAACAATAACCATCACGGCATTGCCGAATTCAAAGGCCACTGGTATGTCGTATACCATGACCGTCGCATTTCTACAGGTTACGATGGCTTGGAAAAGATTCCTGCAGAAGATGGCATGCCCAACCCGTCTCCGGCATTCCATCGCAGCGTGAGCGTAGATGAATTTACATACGCTGCAGACGGTTCCATGAATAGCCTGACCTTTACTAAGGAAGGTCCTAAGCAGATCGATAATTTTGACCCGTACGATTGGTATCCGGCACTGACCAGTTCCAGACAGAAGGGCATCCGTAGCCGTTCCAACTGGACTCCGGGCAAGGTTTCCGGGAGCCTCCTGCTTCCGCTTTCTACCAAGGAATCCTGGATTCGTGTCTCCGGCGTAGATTTCGGCAAGGGCGCTACTGGCTTTACCGTAGAAGCTGCAAGTACTGCCGACAACAACAAGATTGAAATCCACAAGGGCTCCGCAACCGGCACCTTAGCAGGCACATGCACCCTCAAGAAGACCGGCTCCAAGGCTACTTTTGCGGAAACCTCCTGCGATGTAGATGGCCTTTCTGGCGTTGTGGAACAGTTGTTCCTTGTGTTCAAGGGCACGCAGGATTCTACCATGGCTATCAAGGCATGGGGCTTTGAAGGCAGCGGCAAGACTCCTGCTGAACCACAGAAGCCTTTCAAGGGCTCTGCAGCAGTAATTCCTGGCATTATCCAGATGGAAGATTTCGACATTCCGGGCACAGGCCGTGGCGATGAATATGCTTCCTATAGCGATAATGATGAAGAAAACCATGGCGAAAGTGACTACCGCAAGGACACTGGAGTCGATCTTTACGCAAAGAGCAATAACCGTATTATCGTTGGTTACATTCAGAAGGGCGAATGGCTGGAATACACTGTAAATGTCAAGGAAGCAGGCGAATACACGATGTTTGCAGCAGTCGCTTCTGATGGTGGTTCCAGCTTCAAGCTTTCCATGGACGGCAAGGATATTACGGAAGACATCGTAGTTCCTGCAGCCCAAAAGGAAGAAGGCGCAGAACAGAACTTTGACGATTACAACAAGGTTAGTGCGAATGTTACCCTTACCGCCGGTACGCATGTTTTGCGCATGACGGCTACAGCTGACTGGTTTGATATCGACTACATCAACTTTGTCAAAGGCAAGGATGCAGAAGACGATAACCCGCTTGGAGAAACTCCAAGTGCAATCCGGTTCGTTCAAAAGGCTGCAAGTTCTTCCGTGGCACAAATCTACAACCTGAACGGCAAAAAAGTCGGAACGATTTCTTTGCAAAACCCGTCCGATGCCGGAGCCGCTTTGAAAAATGCAGGCATGCAGCCGGGCATTTACATGATCCGCATGCAGGGCAGCAAGGCATTCATGGTGAACACGGCCAAATAGGACTTTCTGCATGGATAAAATGTCCACAAAACCTTGCTTTTAGATTCGAAAAAACGGACTGAAAAAGGGTAATTTTGAAGGGTTGGCAGAAATGCCGCCCTTTTTTATTTGAGGATTGGTTTATGAAGAATGTTTCTAGAATTTTTGGCCTAGCACTTGCTTGCACCGGCCTTGCTTTTGCAGCATCTACTGTAAATGTGGATCTCAATAAAGAATATCAGGTAATTCGAGGTTTTGGCGGCATGGTCCACAACACTTGGCAGGGCGGCCGCGGCCTTTCTGACGCAGATGCAAAGCTCGCTTATGGCACTGGAGAAGGCCAGATCGGCCTCAATGTGCTTAGAATTCCCGTAAACGAAAGTCAAAACCAATGGAACAATGAATTGGAAGCGGCAAAGTCTGCAAAAAAATATGCCGGCAACGATTTCATTCTTTACGCCACCCCATGGAAACCGCCTACAAGTATCCAAAGTCCAGCAACCTGGAAGCGCTATGACGGAAAAATCTTCAATACGACAATGGTGGCAGAAAAAGATTGGCAGGCTTACGCCAACCATTTGAATGATTTTGCAGCCCATATGAAGAGCCAGGGCGTTCCTCTTTACGCAATAAGCATTCAAAACGAGCCCGACTATGCAGAATCATGGACAACCTGGACTGCAGACCAACTGTACAAATTTACCAAGCAATATGGAAACCAGTTGCGCAAAAATGGGACCAAGGTCATTTCAGCCGAATCTTTTGCCTACGCAAAGAATATGTATGACCAGATTCTCAAGGATGATGACGCTTTAAAGAATATCGACATCTTGGGAGCTCATTTTTACAGCTCTATCGCCAGCACGCCGAATTCATTCTTCCAGTACTCTCTTGCTGATCAGAAGAACGTGGAACGCTGGATGACAGAGCACTATACCGAAAGTAACAACAGCGCAAACCTTTGGCGAAGCATTGCCATTACCGGCGACCAGGATATCCAGGCTCATCTAGACACTGTCCGAGCAATGGATGTTGCCTACGAAATTCACAGGGCCATGGTCGAAGGTAACTTTAGCCAATATACATGGTGGTATGTACGTCGCAGCTACGGTCTAATCATGGGCGACAATGTGTCTAGCATTCCCCAAAGTGAAGTCGGCAAAGTTACCAAGCGCGGTTATCTAATGTCCCAATTCTCCCGCTTTATTCGCCCAGGTGCAGTTCGCGTAGATGCCACAAAGAATCCAGCTTCAAACCTTTATGTTTCTGCATATAAAAATGCAGACAGTATAATTGTTGTTCTTGTAAACCGTGATTGGGGCAAAACTCAAACAGTCAACATTTCCATTCCAGGAATTGCCGATGGTGCTACTTGGACTAAGTATGTAACAAGCGAAAGCAAGAACGCAAAGAACGAAGGTGAAGTTCCAATGTCAAACGGCGTTGTCTCCGTAACAATGGACAAGGAATGCGTAATGACCCTTGTTGCAGCAAACGCATTCGGAGAACCGGTTCCACAGGAACCTTTCAAGGGCTCTGCAGTAAAGCTTCCTGGCAAGATTGAAATGGAAAACTTCGACATTCCGGGTGCAGGCAAGGGTAACGATTCCTACTACGACAACGATGCAGAAAACCACGGCACAAGCGATTACCGCAAGGATACTGGCGTTGACCTTTACGCAAAAGCAACTGGCGTTATCGTTGGCTACATTCAGAAGGGCGAATGGCTCGAATACACGGTAAACATCGACAAGGCCGGTGATTACACGATGTATGCAGCCGTTGCTTCCGACGGTGGTTCCAGCTTCAAACTTTCCATTGACGGCAAAGATATTACCGAAGATGTAGTTGTTCCGCCAAACGAAAAGAAGGACGACGGCGAGCAAAATTTTGACGACTACAATAAAGTCAAGGCCAATGTAACGCTTCCCGCAGGCGAACATGTTTTGCGCATGACCGCCACAGGCGACTGGTTTGACATTGACTATATCAACTTTGTAGCTGGCAAAGACGCCGAAGATACGGACCCCATAGAGGAAATCACCGAAGATCCAGAAGACCCTACGGCAATCTTCAATGTTCGCTTCAACGCTTCAAAAGCACCGTCGACGGCACATGTATTTAGCTTGAATGGAAAAATGGTTACTACCATCAAGTTGAACAATGTTCACGAAGCAGCCTCTGAATTGAAAAATGCAGGCGTGCAGCCGGGCGTATACATGATCCGCATGAAGGGAGCGAAGTCCTTCATGGTGAACACGGCAAAGTAAGGATTGAAACCATGAAAAAAATCATTGCAGGCATTTTGGCAGGAGCGGCTCTTACATTTGCCGCCCCGAATCCGAATTTCCATATCTACATTGCGTATGGCCAGTCAAACATGGCTGGCAACGGCGAAATCGTTCCGGCAGTAGACCAGGCTCAGCCTCCAAAGAATTTTTTGATGCTTGCCTCCCACACGGCAAACGCGAGCAGCCGTAAGGGACAAACGAATCAGTCCATCAAGATGGGCGAATGGTATCCGGCAATACCGCCCATGTTCCATGCCTTTGAACAGCTTTCCCCGGCAGACTACTTTGGCCGTGCCATGGTAGATTCCCTGCCTGGCGTAACCGTGGGCATTATTCCAGTGGCCATCGGTGCCGTAAGTATCCGCGCCTTCGACAAGGACCAGTACGAATCTTACTTCAAAGGCGACGGCAAGGACATCATGTCCTGGGGCTGGCCAAAAGATTATGACAACAATCCTCCGGGACGTATCGTGGAACTTGCCAAGAAGGCCCAGCAGGTGGGCGTCATCAAGGGTTTCATTTTCCATCAGGGTGAATCCGACGGCATCGACGACAACTGGCGCAAAACCGTTTACAAGACCTACAAGGACGTGATCGACGCTCTTGGCCTGAACGAAAACGATGTTCCTTTTGTGGCAGGCGAAATGATGAATGACCCTACAGGTAATTCAGGCAAGGGCAGCTGCTGTTCTAGCAAGAATCCGGGCATAGCCTTGCTCAAGAACAATTTCAAGAAGTTTGGCCTGGCCTCTTCTCAGGGCCTAAAAGGGAACGGAGTGGATTCCTACCACTTTGGTCGTGAAGGCGTCATTGAACTGGGCAAACGTTATGCTTCTGAAATGCTGAAGCTTATCGACAAGAGAATCGACCCCACTGCACCTCCAGTAGATTTGGTGAATCCGGAAAATTCCGTGGTCCCCGACGAACCACCAGAGGAATACGGCCCCTATGTAGACGTCATTG
Organism: Fibrobacteraceae bacterium; assembly: GCA_045615885.1. Classification (GTDB taxonomy): domain Bacteria; phylum Fibrobacterota; class Fibrobacteria; order Fibrobacterales; family Fibrobacteraceae; genus UBA1765. The sequence continues at coordinate 14,262 of JAZLFR010000044.1, read as the reverse complement.
CAATACCGGGCAAGCTTCAGGCAGAAAACTACAACAGGGGCGGTGCCGAAGTTGCCTATCACGACGGCAACAAGGGGAATGAAGGTGGTAAACTCCGTAATGACGATGTAGACATCTACCAGCCAGACATGGGCATTGTCGTGGGCTACTGCGAAAAGGGCGACTGGATGAAGTATTCCGTCAAAGTTGAGGAAGACGGCGAATATGAAATTTCTGCCTTGGTAGCTGGCGAAAACGGAACCGGAAGTTTCGCCCTCTACATCGACGATGAAAAAATTGGCGAAGACATAGTCAATGAAGGTAAGGGCTTTGGTGAATTTACTACCGTAAGCGGCGGCAAGGCAACCTTGAAGAAGGGCGAACACGAACTGAAGCTTGAAATTACAAACTCCTGGATCGACATCGACTATGTGGAATTCAAGAAGATTGAAGTCGAAGATATTGAAGAACCTTCGGCAATTCGCATTGGAACTCTTACTAGCCAGCGGGGCATGAACAAAGTGGAATACTTTGACATGCGCGGGAAACTGGTCAACAATTCAGCCACAGCTCTGAAGCCGGGCATCTACCTTGTAAAAACGCCAAAGGGCAGCTTCATAAAGCGCGTCAAGCCATAGGCCCAACAAATTCCAAATCACACCATCCGTGCTGCCCCGCATTCGCGGGGCGGCATTTTTTATTTATCCCAGCACTTCTTCTTGTCTTCATCGGTAATAGCGCGAATGACTTTGCAAGGGTTGCCTACAGCAACGGAGTTGGAAGGAATATCCTTTACCACCACGCTGCCGCCGCCAATGACCACATTATCGCCGATGGTTACACCGGGCATTACCTGAACACCGGCGCCAAACCAAACATTGCTCCCCACCTTGATTGGGTAAGCATATTCAAGACCCTTATTGCGACGATCAAAATCGATAGGGTGCCCCGAAGTATGGAAACCGCAACAAGGAGCAATAAAAACATTGTCGCCAAAAGTCACCCTGCCCGCATCCAGAATCACAAGGCCATGATTTGCATAGAAGTTCTCCCCCACTTCTATGAGGTAACCGTAATCACACCAGAAGTTTGGTTCTATGTGGACCGCCTCCCCCGTCTTTCCAAGAATCTTTTTGATGAAGCGGTGGCGCTCCTCCAAATTCTTTATGGGAAGGTTGTTGTATTCCTGGCAAAGTGCCTTGCATTCCAGGCGTTCGTTTTCCAAATCCCTATCATAGTTGGCATCGTAAAGTTTCTGAGCCAACATCTTTTCTTTTTCAGTCATAAATCATTGCCTTCGCACGGCCCTTAACAGCCTGCACAATTTCTTCCAGAACTTCGGCAGTTGCTGGCGTGTCAGAGAGCAATATATATTTAAAATTAGCCAAAAACGCAAGCTATTTTGTTTTCACCTTCGATTTTTCTATATATGTCCAAGCAAGTCCATAATTAAGGATAATCCCATGAAAAAAATGTTTAGTTTAAGGCAGTTTGTCTCCTCAATTGCAATTTTAGGTACGGCATTCTTTGCAAGCTGCAGCGATGATTCCAGCGTCAGTGATTATCCAACTTTCAATCCGAATCTAGAAATTCCTAGTTCCAGTTCCATAGAAGAATTGAGTTCCAGTTCTTTAGAAGAACCGATTCCACCCCCTGAAGACAATACAAGTTCCAGCTCTTTGAATGAAGCAAGTTCTAGTTCCATAGGAGAATCTAACTCCGAAGAAAATGCTAGCTCTAGTTCCACGGAAGAGCTGTTCTCCTCTTCTAGCGATGCCGAGTCAAGTTCCAGCGTCAAGCAAATAAAAATAGAAGACCTCGAATTCGTTACCATCGGTTCCCTTGAGTGGACGAAATCTAATTTGGACGTTGAGGTTGACGGCAGTTACTGCTACGACAACAAAGAAACGAACTGCGAAAAATATGGCCGTTTGTACACATGGGCTGCTGCAATGGGCTTTAACGGCATATACAATGAAACTCAGGCAAAACCGGTATCCTTACCACACCAGGGCATTTGCCCGGACGGAAGCCATTTGCCAAATTTTGATGAATGGCAATATCTTTATTTTCACATCAACCAAGACAAATCTGCCATGGCAGATTTCATGAACCAGCTCGCCGGTGCATACGATTACCGTGGCTATTACAGGTCTATTGACGAAGAAGTAACTTACTGGTCATCCACAGAATATGACGCAACGGGCACAAGGTACAATTTTGAATATGCCTGGGCATGGTACATTCACAAAGACTATACGTTCAACAAGGACAACGGGCACAAAATCACAGGCGCATCAGTCCGTTGCATAAAAAATTACAATTTCCCTCTCTATGTGTCTAGCAGTTCAAGCGAACAAAGCAGTTCCTCCACTGAAAGTTCCAGTTCTAACGCATTCATCCCTACTGTCCTTCCAGAAAAGGACTACGATTGCAACACTTACAAATGCGTACAGACGGCCTGCCTAAATCCAAACATGGATTACGGAGAATTTCTTGACACAAGAGACAACCAGGTTTACCGCACAATCCAAATCGGAACGCAAATATGGATGGCACAAAACTTGAACTATGCAGACAGTATTAAAACGCCTAGCTTGAAGGGCAAAACATTTTGTTACGGCAACAACGAAGAAAACTGCGATAAATACGGACACTTGTACACATGGGCTGCGGCAATTGATTCCATCGAAATTTACAACACACAAAATGAAGAATGCGGCTACGAAAAAACTTGCTACTATCTAGGCGAATCTCAGGCTTATACTAAAGGTATTTGCCCAGAAGGTTGGCACGTACCCTCCGACAATGACTGGAAAGTATTGCTGAATAAAGTTTCTTCGGGAGTCAAAGATGAAATATCTTATCTCGATTACGCAAATGCAGGTGTTCGTTTAAAATCAGCAAACAAATGTTGGGATACAAATATTAACGGCGAAGACTCCTATGGTTTTTCTGCATTGGCATCCGGCATGTTGTATGCAGAAACTGGTTCCTTCATGGTCATGGGACAATCAACTAATTTCTGGAGTTCTACGAACACAAGCTACAATTTAGCAGACAGAACCTATCGCCTAAATATCGTCAATACGCTATCCTCTGGTGCCTACTCCGTCATTAAAAAGAATAGTGCTTTTTCAATCCGTTGCATAAAAGACTAATCCAATGCAAGAATTCAAAAACATCTTTTTTGATTTGGGTGGTGTGTTTTTCAATTTGCACCGAGAAAACGCATTCCTTGCGCTCAACAGGCTCGGGTTCCCCATTCAAGAAATTGATTTGTCGCTCGCCAAAACCATTCAGCAAATGGACCAAGGTGCAATCAACAAAGAACAGTTCTTGCAAATCATGCGCCCGCAGCTACACCCCGGCGTAACCGACGAACAAATCATTCGCGCCTACGAAAGCATGCTGCATGTTCCGGCAAGCAGGCTTGCCCTGCTAAAAAAGCTCCGCAGCCGCTACAAAGTTTATTTGCTCAGCAACATAAGCGACATCCACTGGGAAGCCTCCAAGCGCATGGCGCGCGAAGCTGGCATTCCCGTAGAAGAATGTTTCGACAACTGCTTCTGCTCCTACCATCTGGGAGTCTGCAAGCCAGACCCAAAAATTTTCCAGAAGGTTATTGAGCTTAGCGGCGTCAACCCCGCAGAAAGCCTCTACCTGGACGATGCAGACGACAACATAACCGCAGGCAAGGCCGCGGGCCTCATTGCCAAGAAAATCGAAAGCAACCACCTGGAAGACTACATTCAGGAACTGTTCCCGGAATTTGCGTAACGGAACAGCTTCTTAAAAAACTCAAGAATAACTATGAAGCTCAACTTTTCCAAAGCCATGATTTTTGCAGCCGCATGCTTGCTCGCTACAGGCTGCAGTTCCACAAAACCAGCTCCTTCCTCCGACAATTTCAATCCACTGTTCATTGGCGCCTGGGTTGGCGGCCCCGAAGAAATTCCACAGCCTACGGAAGCTAACGTGGAGGCCTTCGAAAAATTGCAGGGGCGACATCTCGACGTAATCAACCATTTTGTACTGTGGCAGTACAATGACTGGGCCTGGACAAAACCCTACGCCGAAATGGCAAGGGAACGCGGCTCCATCATGATGATTACCTGGATGCCTCAGCCCTACACCGCGCAAGACATTCTTGACGGCAAGACTGACGCCTACCTGGATAACTTTGCCAAGGGTGTAAAGGCCTTCGGCGCAGAAATTTGGCTGCGACCGCTGCACGAATCCAACGGCGACTGGTACACATGGGGCACAGGCAAGGATCCAGAAAAGAATGCAGAAGAAAAGGTGGCCGCGGCATTCCGCCACATCGTAGAACGCTTCCGCGCCCAAAATGTAACCAATGTCAAATGGGTCTGGACAACTAACGCCGGCAGCAGCGCAGGCGCCACACTGACCGGCTCCTACCCCGGCGACGACTATGTAGACTTTACCTCCATCGATGGCTACAACTGGGGCTCCGCACAAAACTGGTCCCACTGGCAAAGCTTCAGCGAGGTATTCAAGCCCGCCTACGACGCACTCTCCGCTTACGACAAGCCCATGTTCCTGGCAGAATTCTCCTGCACCGAACACGGCGGCAGCAAGGCCGAATGGTTCAAGAACATGTTCGAAGTTCTGCCCACAGAATTCCCGAAAATCAAAGGCCTAGTCATTTTCAGCCAAAGCAAGAGCTACGAAGCCGACTGGGGCGTAGATACCTCCAACGAAGCCCTGGAAGCCTGGAAAGCAGGCATCGCCAAGTAAGTCGGAAAGGAACCTGCATGGGTTCCTTTTTTTTCTATATTCTTTTGCAGCTCAACAATTCAATCATCGACTCTCATTTTGTCGACGATATTTGTCGCATCATCAATGAGGGGCAAGCAGATCAGTCCTCGGCAAAAACGAAGGAAGATGCGAGAAAATCTCCTGAAAATTTTATAAAGAATCCTCTTATAGCAGACTTTTTGCAGTTTCATCAAAACTCAAGATATACAGAAACTCAGCTAGAACAAGCCTTGATTGACAATCTCCAGCAATTTATTCTGGAGTTAGGCAAAGGATATGACATATACGCCGTCAGAAGAGGAACTTAAAAATGTGATAGAATCGCAGAAAAGGTTTTATCAGGAACAAACTGAAAATGTTGAAATCTTCAATCTCTCGAAATAATAGCACACAATATAAGGAGTTTAAAATGGATTTTATTGGTGAAAAAGAGCTATCTTCAAATGGAATGGTAGAAGTATCATTTTTGCCCGACGAAGAAGACATGCGAAAGTTCAAGGAAAAAGCCTTGGCCGCAGGAATCCCGTACCAGACGCTTTTGAATTCTCTAGTGCATCGCTACGTGACCGGCCAGATTATCATCCCTAATCCTGTATAAAAGCATTCAAGCAAGATTCCATAGACTTCTTTTTTGGGAGGGGAAAAGAAGTCGGGTCTATAGGCATATTTTAAACACAAAACTATTGCTATTTCATGTATGTTTTACTATTTTAGCAATGAGGTAGCAATATGACAACAACAATCCAAACTCGAGTAGATGCAGAACTCAAGACAAAGGCCGATGCCCTGTTTGCCGCCATTGGACTAGACACCACAGCAGCCATTAGACTGTTCTTGACCCAGGCCGTCATCCAGCGCAAGATTCCCTTTGAGGCTGTGGCCCCAGAGGAATTCAATGAAGAAACTGTCGCTGCCATGGAAGAAGCACGCGCCATCGCCAAGGGCGATATCTACGCCAAGAGATACAACTCCTTTAGCGAAGCCATGGAGGAATTGAAAGATTAACGCTTACCCATACAGGAAATCACCTCATTTTAGTCCCAGCATTTCCTCGGGGCTTATTTCGAAATCATCGGCGAATTTGACGGATGCTTTGCCCTTTAACAAGCCAAGTTTCCGCTTTTGTTTTGGGGCAGGTGCATTCAATCGTTCGTTAGGAACGGTTTTTGTATTTATTTCTAGCAATGAGCGAGTCATAGCAAATCACTTAGGTCGCGGATTAAAACCTCTTTGCTGCGATGACTTCTTCTTGCTTCTGCTGCAAAATTAAATCACACACCAACGCAAAGAAATGGGCTTCTTCTTCAGAACGAGCCTTTTCAAGAATGTCAGAAGTTTCGTCAAAATTAATCTTCTTGCATTCATCATACAGTTCTTGCAATTTCTCAATTTGACACATAGATCAAACTACTTGTTTTTGCAGTAAAAAAAGAGAAGGTCCTTCAGCTGGTCTTCAGACATAACGGACCTTCACTTTTTTGATGGATTTCAAGAAAAAAGCATCCACCACAAGATAAACATTTTCCAAATCTTTAACCTTGTTGAACCTCATCAAACTATATGGTCCCTTAAAACGGATTGTCCGTCCGTTGAATGTAAATCATCCTCACTTTTTTGGCAGTTCATTGATTTGCATCTAGTCTTTTACGCATCGCACTGAAGCATACGAATTTTTATATTCCCAGCCAATATCTTGGAAGAATACGCCATTCCATTGCTCAAACTTAAATACAGCTGCTTTAGGTTCATACACGCAACTATGACGTCCTCGTTGTACTTTATCCTGACAAGAAGTATTTTCTTCTGCTAGCCACATGGCAAAATGATCTCCAGCACAGCCTTTATTACAACACAGCCTTTTGCCAGTATCAAAATCTACTTGAGGTAGCATATTATCACACTTTTCCAATTCTCTATATTCACCGGTTCCCGAAGATCGGATGTTCAAGCCAAAAAGATTTTCACAAATTTCTTCTCCATTGCCAGCACGTTCCCACCAACCTTGTTCACATAGAGATTTTCCATTATACACCATTGTTTGTATAGCTGACGGGCTTCTTCCGCCATCTCTAGGGAAAATAAATTGTTCAATATCATCTTTAAGAAAATCTAAGAAATAATCTTTCCAAGAGCCATCATCTTTTAATGCTTTGACATTGATAAAAATGAGCAATTCTCTCATATCATTTATTGTTGGAATATGCCACCCCGTAGGACAAATACCTTGGTGCTTTGGGGATATAGGCCTATTTTCGGCTCGAGTTTCCATTTCATAATTTTTTTTCACCTCTGGTTCTATCGCCATGGCTGAATTCCAAGTATACAAACGTCCAAAATCACTACATCCAGCACAAATATTTGATCCTTTGCTTGACGGAGCCTTGTAATTTAAATTTTCAGCCAACCAAACTTGCTTACCTATCTTGACTGTTTTATAATCTTTACCTTCATAAAAAAGATGTCCCGATTTCTCCTTAATCAATTCAAAATTTTTCTTCCCTGTTTCCGATTGTGCAAAAGCAGCAAACGAAAAAAACATGACTCCCATAACCAAATTAAATAATTTCATTTTTCGCTCCTTAGATAGTTGTTAATCCTCTGTTTATCATATTCTTTGTCCTTTAAGAGTTTCAATTCATATTTTTCACTAAACAAATCCTGATATTTTTCATAATCTGATACATTAACAGAACTCATTCTATTATGAGAAATCTTGCATCCTTTCATCGTAGTTGAATCTAAAGGACAATCTAGTTCCTTTGCAAATTCATATTTTTGCGTAAGGAACATATATTGTTTCAAACAGACATTTACAACCTTTTGAGCTTGACCATAAGATACATCGTATCTCATTGACAATGTTTTGATTTCTTTCCGTATTTTTACATTAGATAATGTATTATCATCCATTTCTTTTATCAAAGTCAAGCATGTTTTTAACAAGGCTTCGCGGAATCCTCTTTTCGGCTTACGAGAATTTTTCGAAATAGATCTATCCAATTGAGAAGCCCTATTGAACTCGATGACGAAAAGTTCTAGCTCCAAAAGCCTCATTTTTTCTAATTCAGTTTTTAATTTGAAGTCTAACATGTGGTGCTAATCTCCTTTTTATAAAGGCGGTTCTTTATGCGAAAATATAAAATTAGTTGCCAAATGGCAACTGCTAGTTTACATAATTAGGTGAAAATCCCATACTTTTAATAGCGAATGTTAGACCTAAAGACGCCAAACGGCAACTGCCAGTCAGGGGAATTTTCACACATCACAAAGGTACTTTTTCAAATATGTTGCCGTACGGCAACGAACTGGTGCCGTCTAATCGCTAGTTTTGTAAATTATGCTAGACCCCGAAGTGACTATAAAGCACATTCGTGAAAACATCCGTCAAAAGATACAGGATGCAGGTTATGTAACTATTGAAAAATTTGCTTACGAGAATGGTCTAACAAAATCAACCATAACACGCGCCATAAATGGCTCTAGGAATCCTCGTCTCATTACATTGATAGAAATTGCAAATGGTTTGAACATAAGCCTTTCTGAATTATTAGATTTAAGTCAAATCGAGCTCAATCAAGAGAAAAAGTCAAAAGCGCTGAAATCCAGAAAATAAACTTTCCGAACGCTTGAAAAGATAATCAAGGCAGCTCCTGAACCAGATGATGAAAAGGAATTGGCCTCTTGGCGTGAAGAAATTTGAGACTGCCTCAGACTTCCACGATTTTCCACTCGCCAAGAGTGCGCTTTCCTTCGTCGAAGCTTACGCCGATCTTGAACAGTTTTTTCGGAGACACTGTATACTTTGGGTATTTATGACCATCAGCAATCAAACAGCGGTCAACCTGGGTCAGTTCAAGCGCAAATTCTCCCAAAATCGCCTAAATGTAAACTTGGGGTAGCTTTTGGGTTGGATTTAAACATTGTGGGTATACAAAAAGATACGTGACAATTCTCATTTTAATTATATGGCGAACTCGCCACAATTGAAAATTATCAAATAAGTATCATTTTTTTAGATAAGCCTTGACACTGTATCAAAAAGGAGATACATTTGGAAGAGATTATTGCATACATGATGAACAAGGAAAAAGCGACGCCTTAGATTTTTTCAATGGACTTGATGATGTTAACAAAAGAAAGGTAATGATGCTTTTCAAACGAATGGGAGATTTTGGCCGAATTTCAGACATTACCAAATTCCGTAATGAGGGTGATAAAATTTACGCCTTCAAACCCCAGCCAAATAGATTTTTGTCATTTTTCTATACCGGTCAAAAAATTATTGTAACAAATGCCTTTTGTAAAAAATGTCAAAAGCTCCCTGAGGAAGAAAAACAAAAAGCTTTAAATAGAAAGGAAAATTACGAACAACGAGTTTTCGGTGGGACATATTATGCCAAAGTCTAAATCAACTTTTGAAAAAATGATGGAAGATCCAAAGCAAAAAGAAGCTTTCAACAAGGAATATGCCAACTTTCTTTTGTCGGAGTTGCTTTTAGATGCTATGGCCCAAGAAAAAATTAGCGTTCGTAAGTTATCGAATCTTTCTGGAATTTCAACATCGGTCATACAGAATTTACGTGCAATGCAACCCGTCAATATAACACTAAAGACATTAACTGCACTCCTTACACCTTTAGGGTACGAACTTACAGCTCGTAAAGGCAAAAAAATCGTAAAACTTTCCGCTTGACCATTGAATAAAAAAAATTCAAAGCATTCAAGCAAGACTCCATAGAACTTTCCTCTTTTGGGGAATTTCAAGAAATGCGAGTCTATAGATGCTTTGTAAGCGCAACGCCATTGCTTTTTCAAATATATTTCGCTATTTTAGTAACGAGGTGGTAGTATGACGGCGACAATTCAAACTCAAGAACCAGAAGAATTCAATGAAGAAACAGTCGCAGCTATGGAAGAGGCTCGCGCCATTGCCAAGGGCGATATCTACGCCAAGAGATACAACTCCTTTAGCGAAGCCATGGAAGAATTGAAAGATTAACGCTTACCCGTACAGGTAACCACTCTAATTTGTTGAAGAAATAGTCAATGAACAATGCGAATAAAAAACAGATTTCTCAAGATCAAGCCTTTGACGCCCTAGAAAGAATCATCAAGGCAGCTCCAGAACTTGACGACGAAAAAGAGCTTGCGTCTTGGCGCGACGACAGGTACGCCCAAAATACACTAAAAGAAATTCAAGCGCTCTTTGAGACTGATAAAGGATGGAATTCCGAGGAAGAAATGATTGCCGACATGGCTAAATTTAGGCGGTCCAATCCTTGAGTTTGTATCTAGTTCAACAGTTTTAAGCCATTTGCTCTATATTGTTCCATCTTTTCGTCAACACTCGCAAAGAAATAATCTCTATTCCTTGCTTGAACAATGAGCATTCGATCAAACGGATCACGATGATTTTCTTTTTGAAGGCAAATTGGAAATTCCCAGTGAATCAGAGGATTCCAGAGATATGAATTCAAAACCCTGCTGAATGCAAAAATCTGACAAGTCTTTTATGTCAAAACCTTTCAAATCCAGTTTTCCAATAGATTGCTTCAAGGCGATTTCCCACAATGTTATGTAGCTAACATAAACCTTGTTGCCAGAGTCCTCTATCTTGTTCAGAATCGGCTTTGAAATTTGGTCCGGATCAACAATAGACTAAATCAAAATATGAGTGTCAAGCAGAATATTCATATTAAAGCCCCAACATTTCCTCGGGGCTTATTTCGAAATCATCGGCGAACTTGACGGATGCTTTGCCCTTTAACAAGCCTAGCGTCCTTTTCTGTTTTGGTTCAGGAGTTTTTTCGGCAATACTGTTGCGAATCAAAAGCCCATCGATAAACGCGTCAATAACCGCCAAATATTCTTCTGGCACGGTTCTTATTTTTGATTCAAGCAAAGAGTATGTCATAGAGGCCTCCTCATTTCTGAACAATATAATAAAATGTTTGTTGAAAAAGCAATAGGAGGCTAAAAGGCTTCCATGGATGATTTGACATTTTGAGGCTTCCTCATATTTAACCATGTTATTTCACAAAGTACAACAAAACAGACAAGGTGACTGCGCTCACGGCAATTACGAATCTTTCCAAAAAGAAATTGAGAGAAAATGAAATTGAGGCTATGATTGTTGAAAATCATTTGCCATGCGGATTGAAAAAACAAGATGTGTTGGATATGCAGTAACAGCGATATTGTGTGTAAATTTGGCAATGTTTTGGCGCATCAACAACAGCCAGGACTCAAAGCAGGGCGTTGCATAGAGAACAATTCACCAAAAAGAAACTTATTAAAATGAGGAGCAAATACTTCATCTATGCTATGGAGAGTTTTCACATACCTTTTGTATTTTGCTATTTTTATGTGGACTTCTAGTAACGGAGATTAAAATAGAACCAAATTCGCGAAGCCGTTTAAGGACCTCCAATCTTTTTTTTATATTCCGTTATTTTAGGGAACATGGTTTCACACATTATTTCTTCTGGTAGATTTACTTGCCAATTTAGGTCTTCACTAGATTTTACGGTAATAGTCCATTTGGAATTGCTGTGACATGTTCCGTAGGATGTCTGATTTTCAATTTCGATTCCGTTTTCAATTTCTTTATATGTAAAATAGTTTGTGTTTATATCAAGCGTCAAAGCAAAACCAATTTCGTCAACAGTTCCCATTTTTTTGTTTTGCGTGAAAAATTTTTCTTGACAATCAACATATGTCTGCATAATGGTTTCCAATCTTTTTTGACCAATCATTCTGTAATTTGCAAGTTGATTTAAGCACTCCCCCGCCGAAACCAGCAGATAAAAACAACCTATGACAGGGACCATTATCTTCATCCATTTGGCAGCACCGTATGTAATTTTCTTTCTCTTGTTAAAAAACTTCCCCTGGCTAATATTCCACAAATCGCAAAAGCATAGGAACCTGATTGTCACAACGAAAGCGGGAGCAATAAGATAAAAATGCAAGGGGAACGCAAACATTCCGAAGTAACCATTCAAAAACGAATAGGTAAAAATTCCAAAAAGAAGATAGGCGATTCCTTTTAAATAATTCCCCGTCGCAAAATGATGCAATCCACATTCACCACCAAAAACGGTAAGCCAAAAAACAAGAGTTCCTTTCGATGAGGCTTTTTGTTCTAAAACAGTCGGTTTCAATTCCTCATGGGCTGGGATTTCTTTTTCGTTCTTCCCATAATTCAAATTTGGGGCATCGCACCATAGGCAGCGAGGCATGTCATCTTCATATTTTCGATTGCATTTTGGACAAATCATAGTTTACCCTTAAAAGTTTGTATATCCATTACATCCAATATAACATTTATTTGAGTGTCGGATATTTTCCAGATCAGAGTTTATTCCATTCATAATATCTTGATAATCGTTATCAATTTTTATTTCAGGGATTTGGATTTCAATATCAATATTGTTTATTGGATTTTGAAGATTTGTTGTATTTTGAACCTGATCGATACTATGTTGAACTTGTTCTAGAGGTTTATTAAAATCCGTGTTTGTAGTGTTAATATTTCTTTCATACTCATAAGAATAATTTTTATAGGAAGTGCTCTTATTAAGATCTTTGGGGGCTGTAGTTCCAATTACCAAATTAGTCGGTTGAAATCCTGATGAGGTCCCTTGAAATTGTGAGATAAATAATCCCATTTTCCATAGCCATTCCAACTTGCTTCCAGCCTTTGACAAAAGAATTTAGACCATTTTCTAAATTTTTTGCAGCATTACCCAATAACGTTTCGTGAAGTAATTCGTCAGATTCAACAATATTGTGTGCATTAGCCCCAATTTCAGCACCAACAAATCCCCAAAAATCTACCTTGCCATCATATCCAGGGCCATGACCGCTATCGTAACCAGAAATTAATCCAGTCAAAAAACTAAATATTTGTTCTTGACAAATCGTTACATATACTGTGATAGTTGATAAAAAAAGAATTATAACAATTGGTATGGCGAGGTTTCCATCTTTATCTACATAATTTATGGCTATGTTCTTTCAAAGTGTAGATGTAATATAACTATCTAAAAATCACACCCTATTAGAAACTGAGATTTACCTACCTAAAAACTGTATCTTAGAAACTTGGTCTAACCTAATTTTTGTTGGGTTAGACCATTTTTTAGTATTTTTTCAGTAAATTCAACATAAAATGGCAGTCCTACACATTAGTAGAACATAGCCTTCAAAAAAATGCTATGGAACGATTTAGTGCAAATGCGGAATTACATTTTTGCAATAGAGTTCAGGCGTTGCGAGGCGGAGATTACAGAAACCCATGCGGCTCAACTATAGCCATACAAAAAGAGAACTGCCGTTAAGCAGTCCTCTTTGAAAAGGGAGATTCCCGCTTTCGTGGGAATGACGCTTTACACCTCTTCAATGCTTGCGTGGTATTGACGCCTACGGCGTCAGCTGCTTCACCTCGGTCATACCCAAGCAAGCTTGGGCACGACTTTCGGCTTGCACGCTACTCCTGCAGACTCTTCACTACGTTAAATCTCTTCAATGCTTGCATGGTATTCCTGGAGAGACTTCACTTCGCCCTTGCCAGCCTTGGCGGCGGCGATGCCCTTGACGGTGTCGAGAGCGGCGGCCAAAGTGGTGATGTAAGGAGTCTTGTACTTGATGGCAGCCTTACGGATGGCGCATGGGCATAGCCCAAATGCTTGGCTCAGCCATGCCAGAAAACAAGTTTTCTGTCGCGGCATTCGCCTTGTGCATTTGTCATCGGCAACAGCGTCGCGGCGAGCCCACGGGGTGTTGATGATGAGGTTTACCTGCTTGTTCAGGATAACATCCAGAACGTTCGGGCGGCCTTCGGCGATCTTGTTCACCACTTCGCACTTGACGCCAGCCTTTTCGTAGAACTTGGCGGTGCCTTCGGTAGCGTAGATCTTGAAGCCCAGTTCCTGGAAACGCTGGCCCACTTCGATAGCCTGGTCGCAGAGGTTGGTCTTGTCAGACAAGCTGATAAGAACTGCACCGCTGGAAGGCAGGATGGAGCCTGCGGCTTCCTGGCTCTTGTAGTAAGCCAGGGCGAAGTCTTCGGAGAGGCCGAGCACTTCACCGGTGGAACGCATTTCAGGGCCGAGAACCGGGTCAACCTTGGGGAACTTGTCGAAGGGGAATACAGCTTCCTTGGCACCGTGGTGCTTGAACTTCTTGTCCTTCAGCTTCAAATCTTCCAGCTTTTCACCCATCATGAGGCGGGTTGCAAGGCGGGCCATCTGAGTGTTACAGACCTTGGAGACCAGAGGCACGGTACGGGATGCGCGGGGGTTGATTTCAATAATCACCACGCGGCCAGTCTTCGGGTCGTGTGCGAACTGAACGTTTGTACCGCCGATCACGCCGATAGCTTCAACAATCTTGAAGGCGTCGGTCTTCAGCTTTTCTTCAAGCTTCTTGTCGATGGTGAGGAACGGAGCGGCACAGAAGGAGTCGCCAGTATGAACGCCCACCGGGTCAATGTTTTCG
>JAZLFR010000043.1:0-2943 GCA_045615885.1 Fibrobacteraceae bacterium | reverse complement strand
AAAAAAACTCTGCACAAATTCCCATTTTTACATTTCGTGCAGAAACCGGCCCTAATTCCAGCCAAAAACTTCTGCACGAATCCCATTTTCCCCGCTCCGTGCGGAATTCCACCCCGGCTCGGGCGAAAAAAGGGCCTGCGGCAGCGAGATCATACCAGCAAGGGCTCGCGGGCGCGGATTTGAACTTGGATCGGGCTCGCGGGCGCGGAGTTTTACTTGAAGCAGGCTCGCGGGCGCGGTTTCAATAGAAATCGGGCCTGCGGCAGCTCCCTCCCCGCGGGCGCTGAACTAACAGCGACCCACCAGTGCGAGAACACGACCAACCGGCTCCAAAAGCTGCACGCGCTGCGCCTTCCACCAGCGCCTGCCACCAGCCCACCAGTGCGGACGTTCGACCAATCAGATTCGCAGCGACCAGCCCACCAGTGCGAGAACACGACCAACCGGCTTCACAAGTGGCACGCGCTGCGCCTGCAACCAGCCCACCAGTGCGGAGTTGCAACCACCCCTGCGGCGAGGGAATTATAATAACAAAAGCCGGGAGCGCATGCCGCTCCCGGCTTTTCAAGTGGCGCTCCGCGCCCTCTTATTCCGATTTCTTCTTTCCGCCATAGAAGGCAACGCCGAGTATGGCTGATACAAGTAAACATCCAAAGAGCATCCATCCTACGAGAGTTGGTGTCCCCATTGGCTTGAAAGTATCATAGTAGCCCTTGAAGTAAACCACGATGATAATTGCCGGCAGGATGTAAGTCATGTAAAACTTAAGAATTGCACTCTTTGGGAGCTTCATTCCTGCACCGGTATTAACCTCGGCAATGAAGCTGTCCCATCCCCAACCATTCTTTCTAACGGAGAACAGTACGAATACCATTGAGCCGAGAGGAAGAAGATTATAAGAAACAAGGAAGTCTTCGAGGTCCATGATGCCTGATCCTGCGCCCATTGGCTGGATGCCTGAAAGCACATTGAAGCCAAGTACGCATGGCATTGAAAGCACGCTGATGAGAACAATATTAAGTGCTACAGATTTCTTTCTGGACCAGCCAAGATAGTCCATGTAGAAAGAAACAATGTTTTCATATACAGCGATGATTGTTGAAAGCGCTGCGAAAGACATGAATACAAAGAATGCAGTACCCCAGATGCGACCGCCCACCATCTGATTAAATACATTTGGAAGGGTGATAAAGAGAAGAGACGGACCTGCGTCCGGCTCTACGCCGTATGCGAAGCATGCAGGAATGATGATGAATCCTGCCATGAGGGCAACAAATGTATCAAGAATGATTACATTCTTTGCCTCACCTGCGATAGTACGCTCTTTGCTGAGGTAGCTACCGAAGATTTCCATTGAACCAATACCTACGCTAAGTGTGAAAAATGCATGTGTCATAGCGTCGAAGATGACCGGGCCAAGGCCACGTTCATGTACTGCATCGAGGCTTGGAACAAGGTAGAATGAGATACCCTTTGATGCATTATCGAGCATAAGTGAATGCACCGCAAGCACAATAATAAGTACAATGAGCAGGCTCATCATTACCTTGGTAATCTTTTCAACGCCCTTCTGAAGTCCGATGACAACAACAGCAAATGAAATGAATACAGCAGCGATCATCCAGCCTGTAAGTGTACCCGGACTCTCGAGCATGCCGCCAAAGGCGCCTGCGACTTCGTCCGGCGTCATGCCGGCGAGCTGGCCTGTTGCCATTCTGTATGCATAGTAGAGCATCCATCCGCCTACCATGGTGTAGAACATCATAAGGATGTAGTTTCCTGCGAAGTCAAACCACTTGAAGTGATGCCACTGTGTGCCCGGCTTTTCGAGCTTTTCATAGCAGCCACCGAAACCTCTGGCACTTCCTCTACCAACTGCGAATTCAGACATGAGAATCGGGAAGCCGAGCATTACAAGGAATCCAAGATAAATAAGGATAAACAGTGCTCCACCGTTCTGTCCGCAGATATATGGGAATTTCCAGACATTACCAAGTCCTACTGCGCATCCGGCAGAGACAAGGATAAAGCCCAAACGGGAACTGAATTTTTCTCTTTCCATTAAATAAACCCCTTTTTGTGTCGTTGGAAAAACGCTGTTTTCAATTATACCCGACTGACTGGAAGTGTACAACAGGAACAACTATTTGTGTTATGAAATGTCGCCAAGTTAACAATAAATGACGCCCTCGTAACAACTATTTACAAATCAATTCCAAATGGAGAATACATATTGTATTCCCTGTTTGTAAAGAGTAGTGTGTGCGTAGAATAAATGAAAGAGGTGTTTTCTTTATGAAAAACAAAGTATTAGCTGTTATAATGTCACTAGTATTGGTTTTCGCTTTTGCAGGTTGCCAGAAAGAAAAAGCTGCAGAAGATACACCGGGAACTGAAGTAACATCAAGCACAACTGTCGCTGCCACAAAAGCTGCTTCCACTCCTGAAACCACCAAGGAGGCAACGACTGCAAAAACCACAAAGGCAGATGACAAGATTGCTGATGTTGCAGGCACTTATACCGCAGAGGATTCCAGTTCCCTTGTAATTAAGAAAGATGGAGCTGCAGAAGTAGGCATCTTCCGTCTTACAAGCATGGAAGGCAAAGTTACCGAAGTTAAAGACGGTGTCGTTTACATGACCCTTAAAGATGCAAACGAAGGTGACATGAAACTCACATTTGACACCAATACAAAAGTATTAACCGTAACAGACTCAACATGGGAGTTACTTCCAAATGGAGAGAAATTCACTCTTAATAAATAAAAAACGGTGAGTGTATGCGAAAAAAGGAAAGAGCTATCTTACTGGCGCTAATGGCTGCTGTGTTTTATGCCATAAGTACGCCGATTTCAAAACTTCTGATGCAATATGTGCCAAGCACCATGATGGCGGGTTTTTTATACCTGGGCGCCGGAGTGGGCGTAGGCGCCATGTATGCGT
>JAZLFR010000042.1:0-15972 GCA_045615885.1 Fibrobacteraceae bacterium | reverse complement strand
TGAATAACAAGTCATTTTCTTTGTCTAGATATTCTAACATAATAGCACTATTACCTCAATATCTAGTTTATAAATATAACTATATTTTGATATGAGTTAGATTTTAATTATAGTTTCAACACTTTGGGGGGACAGAGCCTTTCATTAAAAAACGCTTATAAAATATGTTTAGAATTATGTTTTATAAGTAATTTTTGTGATTAAAAGGTGGAAAAAGCACCTCGATAGCATGTTTTGATGCAATTTTGACGACGAATATCCCTTTTTGACTGCTTTTTTCTTTAATTATTGTCACAATTTGTCAATATTTGCTTATAAAATGATTTGAAATTTCAATTTTATAAGTCTTTTTTGAAATTTTGGGGCTTAAATAGGAGCTGTCTCCCCAATTAGAGCGTAAACATGCCTTGTGGATCCTTTTTCTCGCATATTGCATATTACTTTTGTTTCTCCAATTAGATATATTTTGCGCTGTAAGTTTACAAGGAGATTTTTATGTACTCTGTGCTTGAAAAAGGCGGCGTCTGCTCCCCGAAGGGCTTTTCTGCCGCAGGCATCTGTGCTGGCATCAAGGTCAGTGGCAACCCGGACATGGCGCTCTTGAAGAGTGAAAAGGCGGCTCGCTGCTTTGCCGTGTTTACAACGAACAAGGTGAAGGCTGCTCCGGTCCTTTACGACAAGGCCGTTCTTGAACACGCCCACTTTGCTTCTGCAGTGATCGTGAACAGTGGCAACGCAAATGCCTGCACTGGCCCGCAGGGTTACGCTGATGCGGAACGCACAGCATTGCTTACAGAAGAAGTTTTGAAGCTTACTCCGAAGAGTGTTCTTGTCTGCTCTACCGGTGTAATCGGTCACACGCTTCCGATGGAAAAGATCGAAGCTGGCATTCCTCGCTTGGCCGAAGCTCTCCACGAAGATGCTTCCGAAGAATTTGGCCGCGCAATTCTCACTACCGACCTCGCACTCAAGTCTATCGCCGTTGAAATCCAGACCGAAAAAGGCCCGGTTCGCATTGGCGGTGCCTGCAAGGGCAGCGGCATGATCCACCCGAAGATGGCTACCATGCTTGCTTTCATTACGACAGACGTTGGCATGCCGATCGATTTCTTTGCCGAATTCCGTGCAAACATCAGCGACTCCTTCAACGCCATTACAGTTGATGGCGACACAAGTACAAACGATACCTGCATCATGCTTGCAAACGGCATGAGCGGCATCAACTACAGCGACATGAGCCTTTCTGAACAGGGCGAATTCCGTGCTGGTCTTGAACTTGTGATGAAGCATCTTGCAAAGAGCATCGTTCGCGATGGCGAAGGTGCTACAAAGCTCATTGAACTTCGCGTTGAAAAGGCCGAAAGCCATGAAGATGCTTTGAAGATGGCTCGTTTCATTGGCACAAGTAACCTTGCCAAGTGCGCCATGTTCGGCGAAGACCCGAACTGGGGCCGTATTCTCAGCAGCGCAGGTTCAAGCGAATGCCCTATGGTAGCGGAACACACTGACCTCTACTTTGGCGATGTCAAGGTTCTTGAAGGCGGTCGCCCGCTCGATTGCGACAAGGATAAACTCCACGCCGTTGTGCGCCAGAAGGAATACACCGTTCGCCTGGTGCTGAACATCGGTAACGCAAGCGCAAGCGCATTCACCTGCGACTTGAGCTACGATTACGTGAAGATCAACGCCGAATACACGACGTAATTATGACGCAAGGGGTAACCCCCTTGGAACCCCCGCGTTCTAGCACTTGGTCGCTTTCGCGCCAAGCACTAGATCCGCGTCGCTTCTTGCCGCCCTTTGGGCGCAAGAAGCTCCGTTGAATGACGCAAGGGGAACTATAGTTGTGCCGCAAGGGGTAAACCCCTTGGAACCCCTCCATAACTCAAAAATTAAAAGCAAAAGAGCCGCTTATAGCGGCTCTTTTTGTGCTTGTCTGAAAATGCTTAGAACGGAAGTGTTTGCATGTGGTAGCTTGTTGTAGCTTCTTTTGTTACGAACTTCTTTGCTACTGCAGTTGGCTTAGGCGGAGATGGCGGCGTATGTTCCGGAGCATACTTTTGTAAGCATTTGGTGAATTCTTGCAAATTCTCGTTGAGATAATCAGATGCAATTAGATGTTCAATATTGTCTGCGTCATAATAAGCCGTTGTAATGAAACCTTGAGAGTAATTACCGTTGCAGAATTTTTTTGTCATTACATCTTCTTCATAATGGAATGCACAAGTGTCAGCCCCTGTGATAAGGCGGACTTCAGCACCCTTTGCCGGTATGCCAAGGTATGTTGTGTCGACGACGAATTCAAAATGGTTTGTTCCGTAATCGAAAGCACTCTTTTTGTTGTTGAGAACTGTGAAATTGTTGTTGTGCAATGTCTTGAATTCTTCAACATATTCGTTTTGGCTCTGGAACAAATTGCTGCCAAACATTGTGGTTGGAGCGCCTTTTCCTTCAAGAATCTCAAAGATGTCGTGCATGAATTCTGAATAAGCGAAATTGAAATCATTGTTGAAAATGATGTCTTGGATAATGCTTGATTCTGAAATTTTCAAGGTTTGTGTGAATGCATAATTTTCGAGATCATAGCACGTTATTTCACGAGAGTCTCCGTTCCTGTAAACGGAGCAATTTTCGAGAGTCCATGTTCCATAGATGTCTTTGGACGAACCTGTGAGAACGTAGCCATTGCTTTCTGTGGAATTGTCATCTAAGGAGCGGGGGAACAAGAGAAGCGTGTCGTTCTTGATTTCGTATTTGTAGGCCGTGTTTTCTGCGATAGGCTTGGAATTCCAGGAGATTTTATAGTCATCTAGCAAGCAAATGCCTTTTTGCGTAGTGAAATGATAGAGAATCTGGTTTGCCTTGTCTACAGAAACGGAATGATTGTAGAGGGAGGCGTCGGATGTACCTACGGCAGATGAAGAAGAAGTATCTTCGCCACAGGCGAACAGGCCGAAAGCGAGAACTGCAGAAATAGGGAGAAAGATCTTGTTCATAAAAATTCCTTTGGAACTAAATATATCAAAATCTTTGGACAAGGCAAATGAATTTGAATTTTAATGGAGTGCTTTTGGACGATATTTTTCGAAAGGACCTTTCAATGAAAAATTAAATTAGCTATATTTTGTGCAGTTAAAAATTTTAGGTTATTATGACTCAGTCTGTAAAAATTCGCGATGCGCACGAACACAATTTGAAGCATGTAAGTATAGACATTCCGCGCGACTCCATAGTCGTTGTTACGGGGGTGTCTGGCTCGGGCAAGTCGAGCCTTGCTTTCGACACTGTTTTTGAAGAGGGGCAGCGTCGCTTTGTGGATTCACTCTCTGCGTATGCTCGCCAGTTCATTGGCACAATGAAGCGCCCCGACGTAGAAAGTGTGCAGGGGATTTCGCCGACGATTTCCATTGACCAGAAAACGGTGAACAGGAATCCGCGTTCCACGGTGGGCACTGTCGTCGAAATCATGGACCATTACAGACTCTTGTTTGCGCGCCTTGGCGAGGCGAGATGCCCTAAATGTGGGCGCCCGATTGAAGCGCAGTCTGTTGACCATATCGTAGATAATCTTTACTTTGAACATGAAGATTCCTCCGTAATCGTGATGGCTCCGATTGTGCAGGAACGCAAGGGCGAATATCGCAAGGAACTGGAAGAACTTGTTGCCGACGGCTTTGCCCGCGTGCGCGTTGATGGCACTATTTACAGGACCGACGAGGTACCCGCACTCGTGCGTTATGAAAAGCATACGATCGAAGCTATTATAGACAGAATCCGTTTAGAAAAGAAGAATGTTTCGCGTGTTCGAGAATCTGTGGAAGGGGCCCTCAAAAAAACGGAAGGCAAGCTTGTTTCGTTCTTGGTCGAGAAGGATGGCTCGACAGAGTACATTATGCAGGGCACGGAACGCGCTTGCGTAAAATGCGGCATTTCCATTCCGGAACTGGAACCGCGCTTTTTTTCGTTCAACGATCCGCATGGCCAGTGCCCCGATTGCAAGGGCCTTGGCGAAAGTTTTGCTTTTGACCCGAATTTGATTGTGCCCGACGATTCTCTTTCGTTGAACCAGGGTGCGCTCAAATGCCAAAAGAAAGATGGCGATGTGATTTTCTCTGATTTCGGTTGGCGAAACTTGCGCCGAATTTCTGAAGAAATGAAATTCAAGATGACAACACCATGGAAGGATCTGTCGGATGCGCAAAAGCATGCTGTTCTGTATGGACCGCCGTCAGGTAATGAACGTGGTGTAATTCCAGTGATGCAGGAACTTTGGGATATGTGGCACATTGTGCACTTTAGAAAGTTCATGCAGATTGGCGTTTGCCCGACTTGCCGTGGTTCGCGCTTGAACCCTGTTGCTAATGCAGTGTGCTTTCATGGGCATGGCATTCACGAAATCAGTGGCTGGTCTGTAGAAAAGTCGGCGGAATTTTTTGACACTTTGCAACTTAGCGAAAAGGAACTTTTGATTGGTCGTGAAATTTTCAAGGAAATTCGTGGCCGCCTTGGATTTTTGCGCAGTGTCGGCCTTGGCTATCTGACGCTTAGCCGCGGCGCCGCGACTCTTTCTGGTGGCGAAGCGCAGCGTATTCGCTTGGCCGCGGCGGTTGGCGCTGGCTTGCAGGGCGTGCTCTATGTTCTTGATGAACCGAGCATCGGCTTGCATTCCCGCGATAACGAAAAGATGCTTGAAATGCTCGAAAAACTTCGCTCGCAGGGCAATAGCCTGTTGATTGTGGAACACGACGAAGATACCATGCGCAAGGCTGACTTTGTGATTGATGTTGGCCCTGGTGCTGGCGTGGAAGGTGGCGAAATAGTTGCTGCAGGGACCGTTGATGATTTGGAAAAGAATCCCGATTCCTTGACCGGAGCGTATTTGAGCGGAAGAAAGCAGATTGAAATTCCGAAGACCCGCAAAAAGGTCACCGCAGAAACGCCCAAGCTTACCGTTGTCGGTGCCAGGGAACACAACCTGCAGAATTTGAAAGTCGAAATCCCGCTGGACGGAACTTTTACTGTGGTTACTGGAGTGAGCGGAAGTGGCAAAAGTACGCTCGTAAACCACATTTTGCGTCGCGAACTTTCTAGGCATTTCTATGGTTCCGAAGAACCTCGTGCCGATTTCGATAAGATCGATGGTCTTGAAAACATCGACAAGGTCATTGAAATTGACCAGACGCCAATCGGCCGCACACCGCGTTCTAACCCGGCAACCTATACAAAAATTTTTGACGATATCCGTGACCTGTTTGCTAGTTTGCCGCAGTCTAAAGCCCGGGGCTATACAAAGAGCCGCTTTAGTTTCAATGTGCACGGGGGCCGTTGCGAGGCTTGCGAAGGCGCTGGCGTAAAAACAGTAGATTTGCACATTTTGCCGAGCGTGAATGTGACATGCGATGTGTGCGATGGCAAGCGCTTTAACGAAGCTACGCTAGAAGTTTATTACAAGGGCAAAAACATCAACGATGTCTTGAATTTGAGCATTGACGATGCATGCGAATTTTTCAAGGACCTGCCAAAAATTTCCAAGCCGCTCGAAGTGCTTCGTGAAGTTGGCCTTGGCTATTTGACATTGGGCCAGCCATCAACGACGCTTTCTGGCGGCGAAGCGCAGCGTGTGAAAATCAGTTCCGAGCTTCGCCGCCCGGGCACTGGCAAAACGCTCTACCTGCTCGATGAACCGACAACGGGTTTGCACTTTGAAGATATCCGCCGTTTGCTGGAATGCTTGAACCGCTTACGTTCCCTTGGCAATAGCATTGTCGTGATTGAACATAACCTGGATGTTGTGAAATGTGCCGACTGGATCATTGACCTTGGCCCGGAAGCGGGTGACAAGGGTGGCAAGCTTTTGATTGCGGGTTCCCCCGAAAAGGTTGCAAAGTGCAGCAAGTCGCATACCGGCAAATACCTCGCGAAAATTTTGGCAGGGGAGCATTCCCTTACAAGGCCGTTCCACCATCCGGTAGCAGGCAAGGACTATTCCTTGGATATCGAAGTGCACGGCGCGCGCAAGCACAACTTGAAAAACTTCAATGTGACGATTCCTCGCCACAAGATGACTGTCGTGACGGGCGTTTCTGGCTCCGGCAAATCCAGCCTTGCCTTCCACACGCTTTTTGCAGAAGGGCAGCGCCGTTTTGTAGAAACGCTCAGCACTTATGCCCGCCGCTTCCTAGGGCGCTTGGACCGTGGCAGTATCGACTACATTGAAGGCCTTGCTCCTGCCATTGCGATTGACCAGGGTAGCGCAAGCCGCAGCCCTCGCAGTACGGTGGCCACGCTCACTGAAATTTACGACTATTTCCGAATCCTTTGGGCTCGTGCCGGGCAGTTGCATTGCGCCAAATGCGGCAAGCCAGTCTCTGCCCATAGCGTTGCCGCGATTGTTGCTGAAACGTTCCAAAAGGAACAGGGCAAGTTTGTTGACATTCTTGCTCCGATTGAATTGAAAAAGGCTGATACGCTCAAGCAGGTTTTGATTGACCGGGGCTACCGAAAAATTCTTGCTGGCAAAAAATGGATCACTCCCGAAGAACTCGCTTCTAGCAAGGGGCCGTTCTATGCGCTTGCAGACCATTTGCAAGTCAAGGACGAAACGGCGAGCCGCCTTACCGAAGGCTTGGAACGCGCCTGCAAAGATGGTGAAGGTCGCCTGTTTGTCCGGAGTGAAAAGGGCGAAATGCGTGCATACTCGCAGTTGCCTGGATGCGCCGAATGCGGTTGGTATTTGCCAGCTCCGCTCAATCCAAAAAACTTCAGTTTCAACACGCACTGGGGCGCTTGCCCGCGTTGCCTGGGCCTAGGCGAAGACCGCCCGGGGCATGTTTGCCCGGAATGCCATGGCTTCCGTTTGAAGCGCGAATACCGCCTTGTTGAAATTGCTGGCAAGAGCATTATTTCAGCTTCGCGCATGAGCATTGCCGATGCTCGTGAATGGTTTGCAAATTTGAAGTTTGATAAAGACCGTGAAACGATTGCTGCTCCGCTCCTGAAAGAAATTGTAGGGCGTCTTGACTTCTTGATTGGCGTGGGCCTTGGCTACCTAGGCCTTGATAGAACCGGAGACACGCTCTCTGGTGGCGAAGCGCAGCGCATTCGACTTTCCGGGCAGATTGGCTCTGGCCTTGAAGGTGTGCTCTATGTTTTGGACGAACCGACCGTCGGCTTGCACCAGAGCGATACGCAAAAGCTGCTTGATACGCTTTACCGCCTGCGCGACTTGGGCAATACGCTTTTGATCGTGGAGCACGATATCGAAATGATGCGTGCCGCAGACCACATCATTGACATGGGTCCGAATGCTGGTGAATTCGGTGGCGAAATCGTGGCTCAGGGTTCGCCGTCAGAACTCTCGCAAACCGATGCTTCTGAAAAGTTCCCGCAGAGTGTGACTGTGCCTTATTTGAACGGCTCCATTCCCGTGTTTAACCCTGGGGTTACAAAGGTCATTGACAAGTCAACCGAGTTCTTTGAATTTGCAGATCTCACGAACAACAACTTGAAGAAAATTTCTGTAAAGTTTCCGAAGGGCATGATTTCTACGGTGTGCGGCGTGAGCGGCAGCGGCAAGAGTTCGCTTGTCATGGGCGATGTCTATGAAACTCTCGAAAAGACTTTTGCCGCCCGCGGTCGCAAAAAGCAGAGTGGCACGGTAAAACTTGTAGATCAGTCTCCGATTTCTGGCACGCCGCGTTCAACGCCTGCAAGCTTTTGCAAAATTCTTGACCCAATTCGTAACTTGTTTGCAAAGCTTGAACAGTCTAAACTAAAGGGCTTCAATGCCGGTCGATTCAGCTACAATGCTGGTGCAGGCCGCTGTGCGCATTGTGAAGGTCGCGGTGCCATTTCTGTAGAAATGCACTTCCTTTCTGATGTGTGGGAAGTTTGCGAGGAATGTGGAGGCAAACGCTATAACCAGGAAACTTTGTCTGTAAAGTTCAAGGGCAAATCCATTGCCGACGTGTTGGAGATGCGCATTGTGGAGGCCATTGAATTCTTCAAGGATCAGCCGAAGATTCTGAAGCCGTTGAAGGCCCTTGACGATGTCGGCCTTGGTTACCTGCGCCTTGGACAGAGCGTGACCACGCTTTCTGGCGGCGAATCGCAACGCTTGAAACTTGCTGCGGAACTTTCTGCAACGCCTGGCGAAAATACGGTGTTCCTTCTCGATGAACCGACTTCCGGCTTGCATTTGAAGGATATCCAGATTCTGTGGAATTTGCTCCGCAAGCTTTCGGACCGTGGCGCCACAATCATCATTGTGGAACACCACCCGGATGTCATTCGACTTTCTGACTGGATTGTGGAACTTGGCCCGGTCGGTGGCGACGAGGGTGGCTACCTGCTTTACGAAGGCGTCCCCAAAACCGATGAAAGATGAAAAATGAAAAACGAGAGAATCTTATAATTTGTTATTTTTGAAATAGAGGTAAAATTATGGATGAAAATTTGGAGCCAACAGTAGAAGCTTTTGATGAAAACGGCGAACAGACCGTCAAGGAACTTGCAAAGGAATATCTTACCAAGGGTGCCTGGCAGACTATCATGTTCCTCTACCAGGAAAAGGGCGCCGATGGCGAATTTTCTGAACCGAAGGTTTCTATCCGTCGCTTCCAGAAGGTTGCTGGCACATTTAGACAGCGCAGCAAGTTCAATGTGAGCAACAAGGCTCAGGCAGAAAAAATGATTGAAATTTTTAAGAAGTGGTACGAACTTTAATGCCAGACCCCAGTTGTCAAAATTTTGAAATTTCGCTCCTCTGCGAAAACCCGGAAGAAACATTCCCGTGGGCGGAGCGCTTGAATGCTCTAGGCCGCAAGCTTCTGCTTGAAGAAGGCCAGAACACCAATGTAAATGTAGTGATGTGCTCCGACGAAACGGTGCGCACGCTCAATCGTGATTATCGCCATTTAGACAAGGTGACGGATGTGCTTTCTTTTGAATGGCATGAACCGTACTTGCTCGGCGAAATCTACATTGCGCGCGACCAGGTCAAGCGTCAGGCTCCAAAGTTCGGGAACAGCTACTATGCTGAACTCAAGCGTGTGTATGTACACGGACTGCTGCATCTTTCCGGCTATGACCACATGAAGCCAGCTGATCGTGTAAAGATGCGTCAGCGTGAATGTGAATTTCTTGGAATCGATTACTACAAGGATAGGGAGATAAATGACGAACAGTAATTACGCTTGGCTGCTCGCCATTTTTGCAATTTGCTCTGCTTTGTTTTCGCTCGTAAAAGTCGTGTTCATGAAACGCCACGCCGAACGTGAACCGAATGCGCGTGACGAAAAAATCATTGAGTTCGTAGATGCTGGCGGGTTCAGCGAATCCATTTCCATTGGCCGTATTCTTTGCAATGTGGGCATCGGCGTCGTCGGCTTTAAGCTTTCGCTTGCGTTGCTCGTGCAGCACCCCGAATGGCTGAATAGAGTTTGGCTTTTTGAATTGATTTACTGGCTTGCAATTTGCGCCTGCATCTATTTTGTAACTGTACTTGTGCCGAATATAGTTGGCAACTTGAAACCGGGCTTGCTCTCTGTGGTTCTGTTGCCACTCTACAAATATCTGCGCTTGCCGGTGATTATTCCGGCTAAAATTGCGAACGTTTTGTATGTCAAAGTTTTGAAATTGTTTGGCTACGATCCAAAGCTCAGCTTTCTTTCTGAAGAACAGCGTGAGGCCATGCAGGCTGACATGACGACCGACAAGGAAGAGTCTGCGCTTGAAGAAGATGGCCGCCAGATGATTTTGAACATCTTTGATTTTGTGGAAACTCCGGTGCGTGAAATCATGACTCCGCGAGTGGACATGTGCGCCATCGATGTCAAGACGAGCCTCGAAAAGACCATTGAGATTTTGAACAACGAACGCCATTCCAGGCTTCCTGTGTATAGCGAAGGCATAGACAACATTGTCGGCATTCTTTCGAACCGCGATTTTTTGGAATGGTACACCAGCCGCAAGGATGGTGAAGTATTCAATCTTGAAAAACTTGTGATGCCTGCAATTTTTGTGCCGTACCACAAGAAGATTGACGATTTGCTTACGGAACTTCGCCGCAGCGGCAACCAGCTTGCTATCGTAGTCGATGAATACGGCGGCACTGCAGGTCTTGTTACGATTGAAGACATCTTGGAAGAAATCGTCGGCGAAATCCGCGACGAAGACGATGACGAAGAAGACGAAGATGTGCAGAAGCTGAAGGACGGTCGCTATATACTGGACCCGCTCATGACGCTTTCCGACATGGAATACGAACTCGGCGTAGAACTTGAAGCTCCGGAAGGATCCCATGTGGAAACGCTTTCTGGCTTGATTCAGGCAACGCTTGGAACAATCCCGGTCGCGGGCACCGAAGTTGAAATTCAAGGCTACAAGTTCCGTGTGCTCAAGGTTGATGGCACCCGCATGGAAAAGGTTTTGATGATTGCCCCGAAGAAGGAAAGTTAGAGGCTAGTTAATTCAAAATTAAGAATTCTGAATGCTTAATTAGAATTTTGTTTCGTCTACAAAACACTGCCGTCCCCACAGCTCAAGTACAGAGGCGCATCACATTTGTATCTCAAAGAAGCCTCTGCGAACGACCTCTTAACTAAAAAAACGAAAGACCCGAGCTTTGCCCGGGTCTTTCGTTTTTTAATTCTAATTAGCGAAGTACGATGTCGCCGTTGGCAACGATCTTTTCGCGAAGCTTGTTGTGAGCCTTGTTCACTTCGTCGTCCGTAAGGGTGCGGTCGCTAGCCTGGTAAACGAGGGAGTAAACGAGGTTCTTTTTGCCTGCGGCAATCTTGTCGCCCTGGTAGAGACTCTTGAGTTTGATGTCTGCAAGGTTCTTCGGGTTCAAGGCTTTGATGCGCTTCAAGATTTCTTCGTGCTGCATTGTTGCATCGACTTCGATGGAAATGTCTCGGCTAGATGGAACCTGGCGGCTGAACATCTGGAATGTGACACCTGTCTTGCGAGCAGCTTCTACAACGTCGAGGTTGAATTCACCAACGCAGACAGCCGGGAAGTCAATATCGAATGCTTTTTGAGACTGCGGGTGCAAAACGCCGATTGTACCAAGGACCGTCTTGCCAGCAACGACTTCTGCCTGTTGACCCGGGTGGAGGAACATTTCGAGCTTTTCAGGAACGCGAACTGTTACTGTGAGGCCTAGGCGCTTGAAGAAGCTAAGTACAAGGCCCTTGAAATCGCTGAAGCTGATTGGAGAGGGCTTTTCGTTAAGCGGGTTGGTGTTCCAGTCGCCTGCGCAAACGATTGCAAGGAGTGTCTTTTCCTTGAAGCCAGTGTCCTTTGCATCAACGCGTTCTGCCTGCTTGAACTGGCCCTTGCCGACTTCGAACAAGCGCACGGATGTCGGGCGGTTCTTTTCATTTTCAGAAACGGCCTTCAAGAGGTTTGGCATAAGGGATGTTGGGAGCACGCCCCAGTCTTCGGAGAGCGGGTTCATGAGCGCTGCCGGGCGGCTGCGATCGTCGCCTTCTACATTGTCGCCAAAGAGAGCCGTTGTAAATGCCTTGCTTGTAAAGCGAAGGGAAAGACCTTCGTGAAGACCCATTGCAGAAAGGGTTGTGCGGATCTTTCTGTTCAAGCGTTCTTGAGCAGGGAGTTCGTTTGGAGCCATGGTGAATTTTGGCAAGCTATACGGAATGTTGTCAAAACCATAGAGACGAGCAACTTCTTCAATCAAGTCCACTTCGCGTTCAAGGTCCGGGCGGAAGCCTGGGATTTGGTACTTGCCCGGTTCGATTTCCTTGATGCAGATGCTTTCAAGGTAACGCTTGATTTCTGCAGCTGGAATCTTGCAACCGATAACCTTTTCTACGCGTTCTTCACGGAGAACGATTGGATCTGGGCTGTTCTTGTGTTCCGGAGCGGTGTATTCAACTATGCCCTTGAGGACTTTGCCGCCTGCGAGTTCCTGGATAAGTGCGCAAGCGTAGTCGTTCATTTCTGCCTGAACGGACGGGTCGATGCCGCGTTCAAAACGGTAGCTGGAATCAGAAGAAAGGCCGTGGCGCTTTGCCTGCTTGCGAACAACAGTCGGGTTGAACCATGCGCTTTCAAGGAATACGCGAGTTGTAGAATCAATGATTTCGGATTCTACGCCACCCATGACGCCAGCAACTGCTGCCGGACGGTCGCCATCGCAAATGACGAGGTCGTTAACTGTAAGTTCGTGATCGGTATGGTCGATTGTCTGGATTTTTTCACCAACGCGAGCCTTGCGAACCTTGATGGTATCGGACTTGAGCTGGCCGAGGTCAAAGCTATGGAGTGGCTGGCCAACATCCATGAGAACGAAGTTTGTAATATCGACAACATTGTTGATGCTGTGAAGACCGACTGCGCAAAGGAGCTTGCTCATCCACTTCGGGGACGGACCAACCTTGACGTCTTCGATAACGCGGCCTGTATAGCGGGTGCAACCAGCGCCAGCTTCCACTTCAAGCTTCATCACTTCAGAAGCTGCCTTTGCTTCTTCCTTGAGGGAGTAGGTGAGTGGCTTAAGTTCACGGCCGAACTTTGCTGCAAGTTCACGGGCTACGCCACGATGACTAAGAGCATCTGGGCGGTTCGGGGTAACGTTCACTTCAAGGACTGCATCGTAGTAGCCAAGACTTACGAACGGTGTACCTGCAGGAATGGAATCGTCAAGAACCATGATGCCACCGTGGTCGTCGGAAAGTCCGATTTCGTCTTCTGCGCAGATCATGCCGAAGCTTTCAACGCCACGCATCTTAGCCTTTTTCATCTTGAGCTTTGTGCCATCTGGCATCGGGAGTTCCGCGCCAATCGGAGCGACAACAACAGTCTGGCCTGCAGCAACATTCGGGGCGCCGCAAACGATTTGCACAGTTTCATTACCGGTGTTCACTGTTGTGATATGCAAATGGTCGCTATCTGGATGATTTTCACAGGTGAGAACCTTTGCAACTACGAGTTTGTCGTAAACCTTGCCCGGTTCTTCCTTACCTTCGACTTCAAGACCAACGGAGGTAAGAGCTGCTTCGATTTCTTCAACGGATTCCGGCAAATCTACATGCCTTTTCAACCAACTGATAGAGACTTTCATTCTATTATCCTTTTGGGGCAAACCCTATTAAATACAGGAACAAATGTAGTAATTTAGGAATTCGAGTTCAGAAGATTGTGGACAGAACGCAGGACTTCTGTCGGTGAATACCTGGCAACCTTCGTCTAAATCCTGTAGCTAAAGGTTTGTAAGAGGTAACCACGATAACTTATCTCTTATCCATTAGCCAGCGCACGGCTTCTGAAAGCTTATGAACGCGTAAAATTTCAATACCTTTCAAGTTTTCAGGAATGCGGCCAAGTGCTGGCACAATGATCGTTTTAAAACCGAGTCTTGCAGCTTCCTTGACGCGCAAGTCGAGTAAGCTGACTCCTCGCACTTCGCCCGATAAGCCGAGTTCGCCAATGACTAGGGATCGTTCTGGCATCGGGATTGTCAAATGGTTAGAGACTATTGCCATGGCCAGTGCCAAGTCCGTTGCTGTATCGCTAATTTTCATGCCGCCAGCGATGCTTGCAAACACATCGCAAGCTCCAACCTGGATGCCTCCGAACTTTTCAAGCAGGGCTAGGATGATGGTGACTCGTTTGGGGTCGATGCCTGCAGCAACTCGCTGAGGAACTGCAAAGTTCGTTTGGCTTACAAGTGCCTGCGCTTCAAAGAGAATTGCGCGGGTGCCTTCAAGGGTGCAGCTGATTACGCTGCCCGGAGATTGTTCCGGATTCTCTTGCAAAAAGACTTTGCTCGGATTTTCTACGGGAACCAGGCCCCTGCTGGTCATTTCAAAAACGCCGATTTCGTCTGTTGCGCCAAAGCGGTTCTTGATGGTGCGCAAAATGCGGTATTGGTGGTTGCGGTCGCCTTCAAAATAAGCGACTGTATCGACCATGTGTTCCAAAATGCGTGGCCCTGCAATCTGGCCGTCTTTTGTGACATGGCCAATGAGCAAGGTAATGCAGCTAGTGTTCTTTGCAAAGACCATCAAGTCGAGCGTACATTCCCTGAGCTGCGTGAGGCTGCCCGGAGTGCCTTGCAGTTCGCGTTTGTATACAGTTTGGATTGAGTCGATTACCATGACTTCCGGCTGCAGGCGTTTTGCTTCTTCCAGAATTTTTTCAAGGCTAGTTTCGCAAAGGAGCATCAGGTTGGAACCCGCGACGGCAAGGCGTTCGCTGCGGAGCTTTACTTGAACTGCGCTTTCTTCGCCACTCACGTAAAGCGTTTTTACGCCTGCAGCAGCCATGGTTGCAAGTGTTTGCAAAACGAGTGTCGATTTGCCGATGCCAGGGTCGCCACCGATGAGGACGAGAGAACCTGGAGCAAGCCCTCCACCGAGAGTGCGGTCAAATTCAGAGTTTGCAGTGCTCAAACGCTTGGTGTCTTCTACTGCTATATCCATGAGAGGGGTTGCCTTGCCCCCATTCGTAAGGGAATCGCCAAGCCCACGCTTGGGCGCAGTATCAACAACTTCACGCTCTTCAAGCGTGCTCCATGCGTTGCAGGACGGACACTTGCCCGCCCATTTTGAGGTCACATAGCCGCATTCGCGGCAAACATACTCCAAATTTGTTTTTAACTTTGCCATGGTGCTCAAATTAGCAATTTGTGCTGACAAATGTTGTCATTTGGAGTTTTTTTCAGAAAAAAACAAAAAAAAATTTCGAATAAATTTATTTTATTGACAAATTCAATGCAATAAGGAGTTCTATATGAAGAAATTTGCAGCCATGGCTATGTTGTTCGGTCTTATGCTTGCCGCATGTGCTTCAAATCCGCCTGCAAACGAAGATGCAACGCGTGCTCGCGCAAATGCAGGCTACTCTGATTTGAACAGTGAAACCGGCAATTACGACGAAAACAACATGCGCTAGTTTAAAATTTTCACAAATTCATCGTGCAGCTTGCCGTTGCTGAAGAGCACCTGTTCTGCATCTTCAAAAAGGATGCTGCTGCCGTCGATTCGCGTGGCGCGTCCGCCGGCTTCTTCAATTATCAAGGCAATGCCTGCGATGTCCCAAGGGTAGCTCATTGTCATTACGAAAGCGTCAAAGCAGCCGCGGGCAAGGGAGCAGCCTTCTGCAACCGCAGAACCATAGCATTTTACGCGCATGCAGGAACTGGCTTCGCTTGCGAAGTTCTTGGAGTTTTGCGCGTTGATCTTTTCGGCTACGCCGACATTGAAGTCTCCGTTCGTGACGACTGCGTGCATCATCTCGTTAGTTTCGCTAACATGAATCTGCACGCCGTTTTTGTATGCTCCACCATTTTTATAGGCTACATACATTTCGTTCAAGCGAGGCAAATAACAGATTGCGGCAGCAGTTTTGCCTTCTACAAGAAGTGCTGCAGAAACGCCCCAGAAGGGGAGCCCGCGGCTAAAGTTTACTGTGCCGTCGACCGGGTCGATGACCCAGAGTATGTCAGGATCTGCTTCCGGCTTTGCTATGCGGCCAGCTTCTTCTGTGCGAATGGAATGGGTGGGGAAAAGTTTTTGCAATGCTTCGACGATCAGTTTTTCGCTAGCAAGGTCGGCTGCAGTTACTACGTCTTTTGGAGTCTTGTAGTGGACATTGCCGAGATTGTCTTGAAGGCTGAGCGCCGTAATGCCTGCTTCACGAACTACAGGTTCAACGGTGGAAACAATTTCTTTGAGGTCTAAGTTTTTCATAGTCAAAATATAGAAAACAGAGGACAGAGAACAGAGGACAGAAGACAGTAGGAAGACATAAGACGGAAGTTAGTAACTGTAACTTACCGTGTCATGGCGAGCGGAGCGCGGCCATCCTGAAACAGGAATCAGGAGTCAGTGACAGGAGTCAGGAGACGTAAGACGGAAGACGAAAGGAACTGTAACTTGCCATATTCTGGATCACTTCGTGTTGCTCGTGATGACTGTTAAGATGCAAGAGCCAGATGCAAGATGC
>JAZLFR010000041.1:0-70392 GCA_045615885.1 Fibrobacteraceae bacterium | reverse complement strand
CGATACCTGTTTTTCGACTTATTGCGACAGATGTGTATCCAGCTTGATAGAGCTCCAAGGCTTTTGCCCATTCTTCTTTTGTGTGTTTTTTATACATGAAAACCCCGAAAGTTTTGTCCAACTTTCGGGGTTCACATCATATTAAGGGACTTTGCAATTCTTAAAGTTATTAAAAAAACTTAAAAGAACACCTTCACAATAAGGCTACCGACAATAGTCGAAACAATAACACTTGTCATACCAGGCAACATAAAGCTATGGTTCAATAGATACTTACCAATAACAGTCGTGCCAGATCTATC
This sequence comes from Fibrobacteraceae bacterium, assembly GCA_045615885.1. GTDB lineage: Bacteria > Fibrobacterota > Fibrobacteria > Fibrobacterales > Fibrobacteraceae > UBA1765. Next base: position 70,090 of record JAZLFR010000041.1, on the reverse strand, counting down.
AAAGTTCACTGTTGCAATGTCGGACGGATAGTTCGGAATAAAGAAATATCCATACACACTTGGCAAAACGCCTAAAAGTACAGCACCTTCAATGCCAAGGCTATAAGCAAGTGGTAACATTGCAACAACAACTGCTCCCTGGGAATTAATCAGAACAGAAACTGCAAAGAAAGCAAATGCAATAGCCCATGGATAATGCTGAACGATGTCCTTAAGGCCACCCTGCATCACATCCATGTAATTTGCAAAGTAAGTATCGGCAAGCCATGCAATACCGTAGATAGCGACAACAGCAACCATGCCAGATTGCCAAACTGCGCCAGAAACAGCCTTCTTAGGTTGAGCCTTGCAAAGAATAATCATGAACGCAGCTGCAGAAATCATTACAATCTGAATGATAATGTTCATTGCAAGTGGCTTGACCTGTTCAACACCATCAACAATCTTGCCGGTAGGAATCTGCGGGCGAATATCGTGACCGATAATTTGTAGAACAGAGAAAAGTACAATTACACCAAGAGCAATCAAAAAGACATATACGGAACGCTTTGCTTCCTTTGGAACTTCCTTGCCCAAAAGGCTTGCTGTATTTCCGTACATATATTCCTTCATTTGCGGGTCTTTTAAACGTGCCTGGAAAGCAGGATCCTTATCAAGATCAAGACCACGCTTATAACTTACCAAAGCAGCAGCCATCAAACCACAGATACAAGCAGGAATCGTAACAGCAATCACCTGCAAGTTATTGATTTCAAAACCGTTTGCATTTGAAATCACGACAAAGCTTGCAACAGCAGCAGCAATTGGCGAGCACGTTATGCCCACCTGCGAGGCAACTGAAGCGACAGCGCACGGGCGTTCCGGACGAATACCCTTTTTAAGTGAAATATCGCAGATAATTGGCATCAAAGTGTAAACCACGTGACCAGTTCCGACAAGCACAGTCAAGAAGAATGTGCAAAGCGGAGCAAGGAAAATAATCTGGTTTGGGTGTTTACGGAGCAGCCTTTCAGCAATTTGAATAAGCCAATCCATACCGCCTGCAGCTTGCATAATGCCAGCACATGTCACAGCCGCGATAATGATATAAATCACGTCTGTAGGCGGTTTACCTGGTTTCATGCCAAAACCAAGCACCAAAATAGCAAGGCCAATTCCAGAAATTGCACCCAGAGCAAGGCTCCCATAACGAGACCCCACATATAACGCTAGTAAAACTACTAGCAACTGTATTATCATTAGCGCGGTCATAATACTCTCCTATTTTTTAGAAATCTATCTTAGATTTTCTAAAAAAGAGAAGAACGAAAATGTTTTTTTTTGACTACAAAAAATGACCAGCCCATAAAAGGGCTGGCCATACAACAAACAGTAAATATTAAACCATCATCGCAGTCACTTCTTCAGCGCTGCTTACCGGTTCACCATTGCAAGTGATGTCTGCCTTGAACACCATGATACCGCGGCGGAACTTTTCAAGAGTTGCGTGAATGCTAAGAACGTCACCCGGCTTTACGGCACGGCGGAAACGAACACCGTTAACACCCATGAATGCTGGGCGCTTGCCCTTCACTTCTTCTTCAAAGCAAAGTGCAGCAAGCAAGTTGCCTGCCTGAGCCATGGTTTCAATCTGCAAAACACCAGGCATCACAGGTTCTGTCGGGAAGTGACCACGGAAGTAGCCTTCTGTGCCGAGAATGTACTTGGTTGCCTTGATAGCCTTCTTGCCATCTTCTTCGTAGAGTTCATTGATTTCGTCTACGAATGCAAACGGATCCTTTTGCGGGAGCAAGCCGTGTACAACTTCAGCGTCATAGATAACGCCATCTTTAGAAGACTTCGGGAGTGTATCGAGAAGGGACATATTGTACCAACCTTTCAAGTATTTTGCGGTGCGCGGCGTGCCCACCATTGTGAATCCTGATTTTGACATTCGGGAGTGCCGGTGCCAAAAGCGTTAAATCGCCAACCAAATCTAGAACTTTATGGAGCATAGGTTCCTGGGCATGTCTTAAAAAATGCCCGTTAAGCACTTCAACTTGAGCTCCGCCAAGTTTACGAAGCAACAAGCCACAGTTTTCAGAAGCACCGTTCAAAAGCCCTGCCTTGCGCACTGCCTCGTAATCTTCTTCAAAAATAAAAGTGCGCGCATCAAACAGCGGGAACAAATCGGCAGCCTCGTAAATGCTCCAGCAAACATCGTCCTTGTAAATACCGCGTTCCATGGAGTATTCCACTTCAAACGTATCGCTAGGTTCCACCTTGCAATAGCCACCTTCAAATTCAAAATTAAACTTGACCGGAGCATCGTAAAAGCAAAGGTTTGCCGGGTGCCTAGCTTCCTTTACAAGGGCATCGAACCAAGGCCTTGCACAGCCATCAAGCAAGGGCAATTCGCCATTTGCAGAAACATCTACCTTAAACTGCACATGAGGCCACAGCAAAAGCACCGGAGCAAGGTGTTCCGGCATTGAAAGGGAATGTTTTCCGTTTCCAAGTTTCAAGGTGCGCGGAGTCTCTACAGTTAAATTCTGAAAACGAGCCTTGTCATAGCTTTTCCAAAGCAACTCCCCATTCACGCACCATTCTACGCATGGTTCCAAAAGATTCTTGTTACGGGTTACAGAAACAGAGGTTTCTGTATTTGCAAACGAAAGCGATGGTGAAGAAAAAGTCTGCATTTCATTTCCTCGTCAACTTGCGAAGTTCCAAAATTCCTTTGCGCCATTCAGAAATTTCCTGCGCAGGGAACCCGGCATACATCTTGCCCGCCGGCACGCTGCGGGTTACACCGGCTTTAGCGGCAATGCGCGCGCCCTTGCCGATTGTCAAATGCCCAGAAGCTTTTGCCGCACCACCCATTTCGACATCGTCTTCTACGACTGTCGTACCGGCGAGAGCACATTGCGAAGCCATGTAGACATTGTTACCGACAGTGCAGTTGTGACCAATCTGCACGAGCGTATCTAGCTGCGTGTTGTTGCCAATGCAGGTCGGCGAAAGGAACCCGGCAGCTACAATGCTGTTTGCACCGATGCCACAGCCATCGCCAATCACGACACCAGCAACATGGGGCACAGGCTTGCGCGTTCCATCTTCAAAATAAAAGCCAAAACCACGCGAGCCGATTACAGCGCCGGCCTGCACAACGCAGTTCTTGCCGAGGCGAGCGCCACCATACACGGTAACATTCGCTTCAAGAACCGTTCCTTCGCCTACAACCCCGCCCCGCATCACGGTGCAATTCGGGCCTACAACGGCGTTCTCGCCAACAACGCCTTCGACAACAGCGCTCGGGTGAATTTGCGCCGTAGTTGCAATTTGCGAAGGCGCATATTCTATAGGCAAAATAAATTCTTCTACATAGCGGACCATCGCCACATACGCGTCGGCAACGAAAATCAAAGCACGGGCGTTGCCAAGCTTGCCTTCAAAATTTTTTGGAACAAAAGCGGCACCGACATTAGTCGAACGCGCCTCGCCGCTCACGCTCGCTGCAGTCCAAAAGGAAAGTTCCGCAGAGCAAGCCTTTGAAAGCGCGGCAACGCCTTCAATTTCAAAATCTTCGCCAACAAAGTGGGCGTCAAATTTTTTTGCCAATTCAGAAACTAACATTTTAGCAAACGGAATACATTGGACAATAAATTTATTCCTGCAAGCTCAAGATACGGACCGAAAAGCCATATTCCACATCAACATCCGAGCCGAAGGTGCCTGTGGCATCTTCCCCATCTACCTGCAAAAATTCATTTTGTGCAAGTGAAAGTTTTATGCTGCGGGCCTTGAAAGATTTCAAGAAATATTTTTTGAAAATGTAGCCCACAAGCGGCACCGTACCAACAGCAATCGAAAGCAGGAAGAAAGCCATGTTCGGCACGCAAACCACTTCGAGCAAGCCATCGGAGCTATTGGATTTATAGAACGGGTTGGAACCCGATGCAAAGCTAGGAATGTTGCCGATGATTACCGTGCGATGGTTCGCCAAGTCAATTGTGCGAGGAGCGCCATTCTGGTCAACAAAAGTAATCGAACCCGATTTAAGGCAATAGTTGCGATCCTTAAAAAAACTCTTGACGTAATGCGCCTTGTTTACGACAACGGAATTTGACTTGATTTTACCAGAACTGCGTTCTGCATTGAAATCGTGGGCAATGCGAGCGTCAATGCCAGCCGAAAAATAGTTCGCAAAGGCAACCTTGCCGTTCACATTCCAAATGTCAAAGGAGCGGGCCGGTGCCAGAATCAAGCGGCGCACAAGGTAGAGCAGACCCTTGTCGACAAACGGCTTGTAAAGGCCCAAAACGCGAGCAAGGTCATTGCCAGTGCCAAGCGGGATCAAACCGATTTTAGCCTCGAAGCGCCGCGGGTGGTGCATCATTTCAGAGAACACGGCAGACACAGTGCCATCGCCACCGACGGCAACCAAAGTCTCCGTTTCAGAAAGAGCCTTTGCAATCTGTTCGCGAGTGCCATCTTTCGTGGTAAATTCGGCGTGCCAGTCATCGTCTGCAAAATCCATGGAGCGCATGATTTCTGGCAGAAACTCGTAAATTTGTTTTCCCTGCCCACCGCCACTGACCGGATTAATCAAAAAGTAGAACTTGTACATGCCGCCTACCCCTGCTCGCCCAGCTGTTCCACATAGTGCCGCGTATTTTCGTGGCTCTTTGCGATTTCGTCTAACGTAAGTTCACGCACGAACTTTGCCGGCACTCCAAGAATCAAAGCCCCTTCCGGGAATTCCCTGCCGGCAGTCACGACGGCACCCGCGCCGACAATCGAATTTTTGCGAATGAGCGCGCCATCCATGACTATTGCACCCATGCCAACGGTGCAACCGTCTTCTACAGTGCAGCCATGCAAAACGGCATTGTGCCCCACCGTAATATCGTTACCGAGAGTAACTCCATGATCCGAAGAAAGATGCACGGTCACATTATCCTGAATGTTGGTTCTGTCGCCAATCCTTATGTACGAAAGATCGCCACGCAAAACGGCATTGTAGTACACGGAAGACTGTTCGCCAATTTCAACATCGCCAACGACAAACACACCGGGAGCAATGAATGCGCTCTCGGCAATTTTTGGTTTTTTGCCCTTAAACGGAATAATGTTTGCGTTCATATTTCGAATATACATTTTTTACGACTACAAAGCAAAAAAGAGCGCCCGCAGGGCGCTCTTTTATACGCTTAGCCAAACAGTTTAGTTCGGCTTTACAAACCAGCCGTTGATCAACTGGCTGTAAATCATCTGCAAAATGTTGGTGAAGTAGCTAGACGCGCTAGTCTTCATTTCTGCAGAATTCAAGTCTGTAGCGCAAGCATCAAGCCAGGTAGCATTCGTACCAATACCGGTAGCGCACCATGCGGCTTGCCACTGGGCAGACAAAGTGTTATTGGTGATGTCAGCACCTACATCCAAACTCCAGGAGTAGTTAGTTGCCGGAATCTTGTGAGCATCGCCACCAGCCTTTTCAGAAATAAAGGTGTTCAATGTCTTCAAAATTTCGCCAGCACGTTCATCCTTATACCAGAGATAATCCCAGGAAATGCGCCATGGAATACGTACAGATTCCTTGTTGAATGTCCAATAGGTCTTGGTAGCAGAACCGTTCTTCGGGTCTACGGCAACACCGGCCGTATTGCTCCAGTCCGGGAACACGCCCGTACCACCGTCTTGGACCTTCTTCATGTAAGTGTACATAGCATCAAGAACGCCCTTCCAATCGTGACTCGGGTCAATTTCAGCAAACAGACGGATTGCAACCGGAGAGAAGTAGCAAAGGTTGTAAACCGGGTCCGCGGTATGCCACATCGGAGTATCGCCAGAATAGATCAAGAGATTTTCTTGGTTGATTTCATCTTCCCAGAGAGCCTTGACCAACTTCTTTGCATCGTCAAGGTACTGGGTCTTGCCAGTCTTCTTGTAGGCAAGAATGAGGGATGTTGCAATATCGAGGTCCGCGTCGGTTGCGCTGGATTCATCGAGCACACCGTTGCCACCCCAGTTGAAGGTGCTTGTGAGCCAAGGCATGAGACCAGGATTATCCTTGGTGTGGCCTGCATACGGAGATTCGCGGTAAGCCTTGCTATAAATCCAGATGCCGTCGAATGTAGCCCAGTCTTCCATGAGAACGGAAATCATCATGCCGTAGCCGATGCCTTCAGAAACTGTACAGCCACGCTTGTACATCGGAGTGCTTTCGGCTTCTTCAATAATGCACTTGGAATCGTTGGAAACCTGCCAAACTACGCGAGCCGGGTCCCAGCCTTCCTTCACATAGCTACCAAAAACTTCGTTAAATTCCTGGCCAAGTTCCGGATATGCAGCTTTTTCTTCAGAGAGGGTTCTTACAAAGAATTCCTTCCAAGTCTTGTAGAAATCAATTGTTCTCTTAGGGTCGGCTGTCGTTGCGGGAGCTTCGGTCGGAACAGTCGGGTTCCAAACATAGGAACTGCTGGAGCTCTTGACAGAGTTTCTGGAACTAGAAGACTTGCCATCGTCATCAGAAGGATTTTCTTCTTCTTTCTTGACGGAGCTGGAACTACCCTTTTCTCGAGAGGAAGAGGAGGACGAGATATCTTCTTCGGATATTGAAGAAGAGCTGATTTCTTCGTCGCCATTGCCGTTACTACTGCTGCTACTGGAATCAGAAGAGCAAGCTGTAAAAGTCAAGGCCAAGGCCGCAGAAAGGCTCATGGCTACATTCAAAACAGTTTTGGTCTTTGTCATAGATAATTCCTTTTTTATGAATGACCATCCAATCCGGGGTATAATCTAAAATATTTATCTATACAGCGAACTTATCTTTTGCTTACCGTCGCTCTTTTGCGAGTCATTCTATCCTTTGTTGAAACTTGTTTTAAGAAATTGTATTTAGATGCAGCCTCGAATTGCCAAATTCAAAGAAAATGCCTAAATTTTGGGCACTATGAGCTTAAAATTTGAAACCCCGATTACTGAAGTCCCGCTGTTCCACCAAGGTAAAGTACGCGACATGTACGACCTCGGCGACAGCTTCCTCATGGTCGCAAGCGACCGTCTCTCTGCATTCGACGTTGTCCTCCCGACACCGATTCCTGGCAAGGGCAAAATCCTGAACCAGCTTTCCCTGTTCTGGTTCAAGCAGCTCGGCATGAAGAACCACCTGATCACAGCAGATGTGAATGAATATCCGGAAGTCTTGAAGAAGCACGCCGACTACCTCCGTGGCCGTTCCATGATCGTCAAGAAGGCACACCGCCATTCCGTTGAATGTATCGTCCGTGGCTACATCGTTGGCTCCGGCTGGAAGGACTACCAGAAGACCGGCAAGATCTGCGGACACGTTCTCCCAGAAAACTTGCAGCTCTGCCAGAAGCTCGAAAAGCCGCTCTACACACCGAGCACAAAGCCAGACGTAGGCCATGACGAAAACATCAGCTTCGAACAGACATTCGACATTGTTGGCGAGCGTGTTGCAACAGACCTTAAGAACATGTCCCTCGACATTTATACCAAGGCTCGCGACTACGCCGCAAGCAAGGGCATTATCCTTGCTGACACCAAGTTCGAATTCGGCGAAATCGATGGCGAAACGATCCTCATCGACGAAGTGCTTACTCCGGACTCCAGCCGCTACTGGCCGGCAGACAAGTACGAAGTCGGCAAGAACCAGGAAAGCTTCGACAAGCAGTACATTCGCGACTGGCTCGAAACTCTCGACTGGGGCAAGTGCTACCCGGGCCCAGAAATCCCGGCAGATGTTGTGAAGAACACTCTCAACAAGTACATCGAAATTTTCGTTCGCCTCACTGGCAAGCAGCCGGAACTTTAATCAGTTCTAAAATTGCAACAAAAAGAGCAAACCTAATAGGTTTGCTCTTTTTGTTTTGTACAATCGGTACATTTTCTTTTTTTTAACGATTTTATCTTGTCATGACCTTATTGAAAATGATATATTAGTTCAATATGGAGACCTATATATTACAACACGTTGCATTTGAAGGACCAGGGAAGATCCTTGAAATTCTAAAGGAACGAGGTCACAGAATCCATATCATTCGCCTTTACGAAGGGGACGCGCTCCCTGATGTTGCAGAAGTTGATTTTGCAGTCTTGATGGGAGGACCAATGAGTGTCCTTGACGAAAGCGAATATCCATACTTTGTAGACGAAAAGGAATTCTGCAGAAAACTCACCTACCTTGGAAGACCAATGCTTGGCATTTGTCTTGGAGCACAAATGATTGCAAATGCCCATGGGGCGGCCATCAAGAAAAACGAAGAAAAGGAAATTGGCTGGCACCCAATTACGCACTTAAATTCAGGGGAAGTACAAACCGTATTCCATTGGCACGGCGAGACCTTTGACTTGCCCGAAGGCGCAACGCTTTTGGCCAGCAGTGCTGCATGCAAGAACCAGGCTTTTAAACTGGGAAATTCCTACGGGTTACAATACCATCTAGAAACAACTCCCGAAAGCATGGAAAGCATTATCCAGAACTGCGGAGCTGAACTTGTCGAAACAGGAATGTTCATTCAAGATATTCGTGATATTCGATCAAAAGCAGCTCGCCACATGCATGCAGCAAACCGTTCCCTAGAACACCTTATTGACCAAATTCTATCTTAATAAAGAAGATTTGTAAGTGTTCCAAAAACAAGTGTTGAAAGCATCAGGTTCAAAAAGAAGAATGCGCGGCGAAGCATGGTGTAAAGCAAGTTCATGAACTTGTTCTTTTCTTCTTTTGGAGTCGGGTGCATCAATTCACGGGAACTGAGCGTAAGCGTGAGCGCACCCGTGACGATGAGCATCATGGCACCGGGGTAATAGCCGGTATCCCAAACGAGAACCGTAAGCACGATGCCAAGGATTACCGCAAGAACCCCAACAAAGAGTTCAACAACTAAAAAGCGACGGAGAAGATTTTGCATAAGATTGTGGTTAGGATCTAGGGGCTAGTGATTAGACGAAAGACCGCTTCGCTGGTAGACGAAAGACGAAAGAAGATTGTTAAATTCCATTGTTTTAGAGGATAGGGTTCAGGGTATAGGGTATAGAATTTTAGGATCTAGGATTTAGAGGCTAGAGGTTAGGGAATGTAAATGTGCGTTTCTAGTCTCTAGTTTCTAGAACCTAGTCTCTAAAGAATTGTTAGTCATTAGTTGTTAGTTGCTCGCTTTAGCCTTCCGTCTTCCGTCTTCCGTCTTTCTTCTGTTTTCTGTTCTCTGTTCTCTGTTTCTACAAATTGTACTTGCCAATGATTGAAATTCGTGGTGTCGTGTTCTTTTCTAGCGGACCGTGTACCGGCCAACTTAAATTGATGTGGTTCACTGCTCGGACAATGGATTTTGTCATGCCAAAGCGCACGCCGATACCAGCAAGGTATTGCAAATCGCGCGGTTCAAATTCGTGCAGCGCAGTTGTTGTTTCGCCTGCGCTAACAAAAGCGGTAAAAACAGGCACTACGGTGCCGATTTCAATAGGCGGAAAAAAACGCTGTTCCAGATTGGCGTAAAACCTGGCTTGTCCAGCAAAAATTGCCGTCGGCAGTCCGTTCATGCCTGCAATGCCGCCAAGGGTCAATTGCTTACCAAGGGCAGCTCGCTTGTACGCATCCATCTGGCCTTCAAACACTGTGGAATAGAAATTAGTCGGTTTGAAAATGTACTGCATCGAGACCTTTTCATAAATGTCGCGGCGAGCTTCTTCGTCGAAATAGAAAAAGGAATTTACGCCAAGCGAAAGATGATTCACATTACCGCCAAGAGCTAGCTTAATGCGGTAATCCAAACGCCAGTCGTTGTCGCTTGCGCCGAGCTGTTCCGAGTTCTTTGAAATTTTCGCCTTCACGGAATAGCCACGATCCACATCTTCAATCCATTTCACATTCTGATAATTGAGAATGCGGTCATAGCGAATTCTTGAAATTTCTGCCGCGATGCCGAAACGAGAATCCGTAAACGAAGGAATCCAAACAGGCAACGCTTCCTTCTGAACAGCATACACTTCTTCATCATCTTTTATAAAATAACGATTGACCTTGGAATAGTCATTGCCATAATCGTGGTAGTCGTAAGAAGCAGTCAAATAGAATTTATAAAGCGAATTGCCAAACGAATGGCCAAGGCGCAAGCTCAAGGAATCTTCGCGCATGCGTTTTACAGTCATGACCTTGAGGGCCTTTTTGCCATCATTCAATTTGCCGGCACGTTCCAACAAGGTATCCTTTGCAGCCATTTCATCTTTTGCGCAACCACCAGCCTTCAAGTCGCAAGCCGGATCAACATCTATGTAATCGGCCGCATTAATTTGTGCAGAACCATACGGAAGCTTGCCACTTGCATAGTAAGTGACGTCCGATTCCGAGCTTAAACCTTCAATGGTATATGCCCACTGATTTTTGGTACGCGTTAGATACGGCAGGTTCATTTGCCCAAAGGCTGTGTAGCCATCTGTGTTGTAGCTGTAGAGCCCCTTGAAATGATTGTGCCTAGCAAAGAAATTTGAGTTTTCGTACATGCCCTGGAACATGTCTCGAAACTCGTCGTGCGAATAATACACGCCAACGGTCTGACCAAAGCCCAGGAAATTGTTTTCTTGAATACCAATGCCGTAATACCATTCGTCACCTGGGTGCTCTAGAGCGACTGGAATAGAAAGCGTCCAGTTGTCGCTCGTCTTAACCTTCATCACATTTTTACCATCACGAACTTCGCGGGTAATGCTAGCATCAGAAATGTAACGCTGGTCTCGCAGGTAACGTTCCGATTCAATCAGCTGGTAAAGGCTCACTGTATCGCCCGGTTCAAAAAGCAATAGCTTGCGGACTACAGCTTCATGAGTTTCTACATGGATCACATTTAAAATGCCATAAAGGGCACTGTCCAAAAAAGTATGCGCCTTGGAATCATCGAATGCATCACCAATTTCAATTTCAACGGCATCGACAGTAAAAGTCTGCAACGAATCAACAGGCACGGGCAAATCCGCTTCTTCCACAGCTGCAATGGAAAAGGCAGAAAAGACAATCAAAAATAATATGATACGAAATAAATTCACAAAATACAATGTAGAAATTTCTACTCGCCTTTTTCAGAATCGGCAACCTTTTTTGAAAGTGGGAAGAGTTGCAAATTCAAACGAAACACCTGTTCAATCGGGTCTTTGTCATCGATAAGATCCAGAACCTCTTTACGGCATTTTTCCATACACTCAACCACCTTATCATACAGGCGGACAGGAATGCCCATGGTAACACCGGCAAAATAGCGTTCATAAACAGGAAATTTGTCTATAGCTTCGGCACCAAAACGGGCCATTTCCCGATTCATGGAGCGAATAGCCAAAGGAATGGAAGCCGCAGAACCTGCTATGATTTTTTCAGTTTGTCTGTAGGTATTTTTTTCTGTTTCTTCCAAGTAGCCAGACTTGGTCAAAAAAGCCAAGCATTCCCTAACTTGCACAGCAGAGATTTCATTATGGCTTAACGCAGCAATGTCTTTGGGCAATGCTCCGGGCAAGGCTACTGCAAGTTCCCTCACGATCGGATTCACCCAGTTTTCGTAATAACGATAAGCGTCGACACCAGAAAGAGCCACCTTATTGGCCTTGGCAATAAGCTGCATTTCGGCAAAGGCCGCTTTTTTGATGGCATCGGTTTTGCCTTGGTCAAAATAGACAAGAGCCCTAAAGTAAAGCAATTCAAATTCTTTAAGGCCCATTGCTCCGGCGACCCTATCTATCGTTTTTTTACTGAGATTAGCCTTGTGGTCGCAAACAAGTTTTAAAAAGATTGGTGAGGAAACTCCGACGTCCTTCGCAAATTCACGCCAAGAAAAAGCCGATGTACGCTTTCTCATTGTATAATAGTCTTGCATGAACTTTCGATAATCTTGATAATCTAAAACTTGAAGCATAAAACCTCTTTCTATTCAAGTAAAAAATAGCATAAAAAGTATTTTTTTCAAAGCCAAAAATTTCTTTGTTACTTTTCAACATACACACCCATAAATCAAGATGCATTTTGCAGAAATTTTCTATTTCCCATAAATTTATTTTGCTATCTTGTAGCGCAATGACTGTAGAAAGAAAACCAAACCCGAATTCGAGATTTACACGCATTAGACGAGTATATTTCAACCGAATGTTCCCGGTTCGTCAAGATGCTCTCAAAGTCGGATTTTCTGTAGCCGCAGGCGTTTTCATTGGCATTTGGCCAACAATCGGCGTGGCAATCATCTTGACAGTTGCATTTTGCGCCCTGTTCAGGCTCCCGAAAATTCCAGGCGTGGTTTCTTCCTTCGTAGCAAACCCGGTGACCCAATTCGGTTTTTTCTACCCCGCCGGCTATATGCTCGGCTGCAAAATTTTGCAACCGGAAGCAATCGACTTTGACTTTCTCGAAAAATTCGAAGACCTTTCATGGAACAACTTGACTGTCATTCTTGGAGACCTGTGGACTAATGCGGCAGGCCACTTGGTTGCATTCATGATAGGCATTACGATCATGGCTGCCATCGGCGGCTTTATCTTCTTTTGGATCGGTTACGGCGTAGTGACCTACCGCCAAAAAAGACACATCGAAACAAAAAGCAAGTTTATCAAAAACCTGATGCAAGAAGATGCTGAACTTTTGAACGAAGTTCGTAAAGAAGCTGACATTGCAAAAACAAAAAAGGAAAACTAGCGATATGATGAAAATCTATCCGTTCAAGGCTCTCCGCCCGGTTGACCCGGCAGAAGCTGGCGCAATATCTGCGCTCCCGTACGACGTGATGAACCGCGCCGAAGCAAAGGAAATGGCCAAGGGCCTTCCGCACTCCTACCTGCGCGTAACACGATCTGAACTTGAACTTGACGACGCTCTTGACGCTTACGACCCGAGCGTTTACGCTCACGCTCGCGCAAACCTCGACAAGATGATTGCCGACGGCGTTATCGCCTACGAAAAGAAGGAATGCTTCTATGTTTACCGCCAGACCATGGAAGGTCGTGAACAGTACGGCCTCGTAGCCTGCGTACGCGCAGAAGACTATTTCAACGGCACAATCAAGAAGCACGAACTCACCCGTGCAGACAAGGAAGAAGACCGTCTTCGCCATGTGCTTGGCACAAACGCAAACACCGGTCCGGTGTTCCTTACCTACCGCGACCAGGGTCAGTTCGACCTGTTCGGCAAGGTCCGTGAACGCAAGCCGCTCTACGACTTTGTTTCTGAAGCAGACGGCTTCGGTCACACCGTTTGGATCATCGATGACGATGCCGAAATCGAAGCAATCCGCAATAGCTTCGCAACCGTTCCTGTAACTTACATTGCAGACGGTCACCATCGCAGCGCCGCTGGCGCCCGCGCAGCAAAGGCTCGCGAAGAAGCTGACCCGAACTTCAAGGGCGAAGAAGAATACACACGCTACCTCGCCATTCTCTTCCCGAGCACACAGCTCAAGATCCTTGACTACAACCGCGTCCTCAAGAACTTGAACGGCCGCACTCCGGCTGAACTCATGGCAGAACTTGAAAAGGTTTTCACCATCGAAAAGCTCGACAGCATGCAGCGCCCGGCAAAGCAGAACCAGGTAAACCTCTACATCGAGCATACTTGGTACGCTTGCACATTCCGTCCGGAACTCTTGAAGGATCTCGGCCCGGTCGATAGCCTTGATGTAGCACTTCTCCAGAAGAATGTTCTAGGCCCTCTCTTCGACGTTGACGATCCGCGCACATCCAAGCAGATCGATTTCGTCGGCGGCATTCGCGGCCTCGGTGAACTCGTAAAGCGTGTTGACTCTGGTGAATGCGCATGCGCATTTGCAATGTACCCGACAACGCTTGACCAGCTCATGGCAATTGCAGACGCAGGCGAAATCATGCCGCCGAAGAGCACATGGTTCGAACCGAAGCTCCGCGACGGTTTGCTCGTGCACACGCTCGACAAGGTTTAAGCTAAACGCCTATACAGCAAAAGTGCCCGCGCATAGCGCGGGCACTTTTGCTTTCAAAAATTAAAATTCGTTTATCTTGAATACAAGCTTGCCGACAATTTTGCTTTTGGGAATGTAGCCGAACTCGCGAGAATCTGCGGCTCGGTCCACTTGCGGCGTAATCAAATAGTAGAGCGGTTCTGAAACGGCGATCTTTTCAATGCGGCCGCCATTCACGCGTTCCGGCATGGCAAATGCGGCGGAATCAATGGTTTCAACCTCAAGCGAATCGACATTTGCCATAAGCTGCGTATCTAGCTTTGTTACGGTTTCTGGGATTGAATCTTCTTTTACAAGGGAATCCATGGCACTGGAATCCTGAGCCATAAGATCTTCAAGATCCGGGTACTCACGCAAATATTCTGGTTCCCAGTTAATTTGTTCCTTCACCGATTTCACTGAATAAAAAGCTAGGCGCTTAAAATAGACATGCTGCGTCGTATGCATGTTGCGACGAATCTGGTGCGCAATCAAAAACAATTCCTGCCAAGGTAGGCCAGGCAATTCACGCACGCTAGTCGGTCGGCTGCCAATGCGTGTATTGCCGGCAGTGGCAAGCGGCAGGGGATCTTCGCCGGCAAACGGCTGGACCTCTGTATAGAACGCAATATTTTGCTGCTTCAAAAGATTCAAGGCATAATCGAATTCGATATCAGAAAGTGTATCGAGAGCAAGAGTATCGCCTCTTTGCGGAATCGTAAACTCGCGGTCCGCAATCATCACGCCTTCATTTTCAAAATGCAGCGGAACATCTCCATTCACAGAAACAAAGCCACCCGCAGTAAACTTTACATGGTCGCCAGAAACAGCCAGAACCTGACGGACGACAGAAGAACCATCGTTCATTTTCAACAGAACGAAATCCCCCCTTCCAATTGTATTTTTGCAGGAAGCTAGTTTACAGAATAACGTCCAAGTGCCAGGCGCAATTTCTGGCACGAGGGCAGCATCTTTCAGGAGCACTGGTTCCACGGCATAGTAGCGGATTACACCAGAAACAGGCACCATCGCAAACACGAGCAAAAAAAGCATGACTAGACGTGCTGGTGACGCACGATGCAAAAGCCTACGGATTTCTCGCTTCGCGTTCTTCATGTATTTTACAATCTATAGAACAAGTGCCGAGGGCTGCGACGATTTTACTCTTCGTTACCCTTGTCAGAGAGGGAAAGCACTGCAAGGAACGCCTTCTGCGGCACTTCCACGGAGCCAATGCTCTTCATGCGCTTCTTACCTTCCTTCTGCTTTTCAAGGAGCTTGCGCTTACGGGTGATGTCACCGCCATAGCACTTTGCAAGCACATCCTTGCGCACGGCCTTCACCGTGCTTCGGCTAATGATCTTTCCACCGATGGCGCCTTGAATAGCGACATCGAACTGCTGGCGAGGAATAAGGTCCTTCAAGCGGCTGCAAATGTCACCGGCGTAAGTCACCGACTTTTCGCGGTGGATAATCACAGAGAAGGCATCCACCGGTTCGCCGTTCAGCAAGATGTCGAGCTTGACAAGGTTGTTCTTGCGGTAGCCGGACGGTTCATAGTCAAGGCCAGCATAGCCACGGCTGAGCGACTTCAGGCGGTCGTAGAAGTCAAACATGATTTCTGCAAGCGGCAATTCATATTTCAAAATCACCTTCTGCTCGTCAAGGTATTCCATGTTCTGGAATTCGCCGCGTTTTTCTTCGCAAAGCTTCATCATCACGCCAACATAATCCTTTGGCGTAAAGATCTGTGCCTTGACATACGGCTCTTCGATATGGTCGTAGCGGCTAGCATCCGGGAGCTTACTCGGGCTTTCAATTTTAACCATCGAGCCGTCGCTCATGTACACGTGATATTCCACGTTCGGCGCAGTCGTGATGATGTCAACGTTGAATTCGCGGTCAAGTCGTTCCTGCACGATTTCCATGTGCAAAAGGCCAAGGAAGCCCGCACGGAAACCAAAGCCGAGCGCTTCGGAAGTTTCCGGTTCCCAAGAAATTGCGGAGTCGTTCAGCTTGAGCTTTTCAAGTGCTTCGCGCAAGTTCTTGTAGTCTTCCGGATTCACAGGATAGATACCGGAATAAATCATCGGCAAAATGTCTTTGTAACCTGGGAGAGCCTCAGCAACCGGATTTGCAGAATCGGTAATCGTATCGCCGATCTTCACATCGCTAATTGTCTTCACGTTTGCAAGCACATAGCCAACCATGCCTGCAGTGAGTTCCTGGCGCGGGTCGCGGCGCATGCTGAACGTACCGACTTCAGTCACCATGTATTCGGCACCGGTCTTCATCATGCGAATCTTCATGCCAGCTCGGATAGAGCCCTGCACGATACGGATATAGTTGATCACGCCACGGTAGGAGTCGTAAACGGAGTCAAAAATGAGTGCCTGGAGCGGGGCCGGTTCTTCCGCTTCCGGAGCAGGAATTTCATCGACAATCTTATCAAGGACCTGTTCCACATTCATGCCGGTCTTTGCTGAAATGCGTGGAATTTTTTCTGGATCGTAGCCGATGAGGTCGCCAACCTGCTTTGCAACATAATCCGGGTCAGCACCCGGCAAATCGACCTTGTTCAAAACAGGAATCACTTCCAAGTTGTTTTCGATGGCAAGGTAAAGGTTCGAAAGAGTCTGGGCTTCAATGCCCTGGCTTGCATCCACAACGAGAATTGCGCCTTCGCAAGCAGCGAGGGAACGGCTGACTTCGTAAGTAAAGTCCACATGCCCCGGAGTATCGATCATGTTCAAGATGTATTCGCCATCCGGGCGCGTATATACCATGCGAATGGCATGCGCCTTGATCGTAATGCCGCGTTCGCGTTCCAAATCCATGTCATCCAAAAGCTGGTCAGTCATTTCGTTGGAAGATACGGTCTTCGTAAGTTCGATCATGCGGTCGGCAAGGGTCGATTTACCGTGGTCAATGTGGGCAATAATGCTAAAATTGCGGATATTTTTCTGTTTTACCTTCATACGCGCCCAAAGGTAGAAATTATTTATCTTCTATTTTCAATTTGTACATGACAGGCCACCATTTGCCAGTGACCCAAAGGTATTTTCCGTCATGTGCAATGCCGTTCAAAACTTCGGCCTTGCCACTGCGCTTGCGAACGCCCGCAGCCTGTTTAGAAAAATCTATGTAGTTCAGTACCGTGCCTCGGCTCCCCTGTTTCAAATCGATAACTGCTATGGAATCGCTAAACCAGATGTTTGCATACAGTTTGTCGCCAATAACCTCAAGCTCGTTCAATTTGCTCACCGGCCGGCCGCCATCAAGTACCTTAAAGCTGCCGACAATTTGAAAATCATCTGGACGCACTCGGAAAATTTCGTTCGAGCCGTCGCTCAGCAAAAACTCGCCCTTGTAAAAAGTGAGTCCCCAGCCTTCTGTCGGAATGCGGTATTCCC
Organism: Fibrobacteraceae bacterium; assembly: GCA_045615885.1. GTDB lineage: Bacteria > Fibrobacterota > Fibrobacteria > Fibrobacterales > Fibrobacteraceae > UBA1765. Next base: position 52,731 of record JAZLFR010000041.1, on the reverse strand, counting down.
CGATGATATTCATCGTGTTCTTGTTGATTTTCCAAACTTTTCCAGATTTCCAGGTGAGCCAGAAAATATCGTTGCCCAGAGCCTGCGAGCCTTCACCAAAATAACGATTATCAATTTTTAAGGAATCTACAATCTTAAAGTTTTCATCATATTTATAGACTGCAGATTCTCCATATTGCCCGGTAGTTTCAAGCAATTTACCTTCATCAAATGAAAGCCCCTGCGTAAAGTGCGTAGGAGCATGCGGAATGGAATCAATAACGGTAAAAGTCTGCAAAGTCGCAGCAGCCAAAAGTGTTGCAAAAGTCATGCATGGGAAAATAGAAAATTAGGGGCTAGGATTTAGGGGCTAGTGATTAGTGGAATGTTAATTTCCAGTGGTAGGGGACAGGGTCTAGGGTGTAGAATAGACGAGAGGGGTTATTAGGATCTAGGATTTAGGATCTAGGGGTTAGTGGAATGTTGATTTCCAATGCGTCGGCTGTAGGCTGACGACTGTTGTCTGATTGTTTAATTAATAAATAATGAATAATGGAATGTCATTGCGAAATCCGTAGGATTGAAGCAATCCAGAATATGGTAAGTTACAATTTCTGACTCCTGTTACTGACTCCTGTATTCTGTCTTGCATCTTAACTGTCATCACGAGCCGTAGGCGTGGTGATCCAGAACATTGCTCTGGATGGCCGAGCTCCGCTCGCCATGACATGGTAAGTTACAATTCCTGACTCCTGACTCCTGATTCTGTACTCTGTCCTCTGTTTTCTATATTAAAAAGCATGGGTGGAATTAGAAGAATTGCAAAAGTCAAACTTATCATAGGCGTGCTTTCTAAAGACGCAGAATCGTTCCATGCCGTGCGCGAAACTCTACGCAAGGAATTCGGAGAAGAAGAACTCGTTCTGGAACCGTTCGATTTCAAGTTCACAAACTACTACATCAATGAAATCGGCGAAGCACCTAAGCGCGCGTTCCTCAGCTACGAAACTCTAATTGATCGCGAACGCATTCCCGAAATCAAGCTTTGGACAAACGACCTGGAACTGCAGATAGCAGAGCAGAACGGCACGCCGGGACTTCGCCCAGTGAATCTGGACCCTGGCTACATGACCATGGGGCAATTCTTTTTGGCTACGACCAAGGACCAGCGCCAGCGCGTGTATGTGCGCGACGGCATATTCGTTGAACCGACTCTCTATTTTCAAGACGGACACTTTCACCATTTTGACTGGACCTACCGCGACTACCAAAGCGAAACCTACATCAAGTACCTCGAAGAAGTGCGCCGCAAGCTGGCCTACCAGAACGCAACAGGCAAGCCTTACCGTTTGCGCGGCGAAGTGCAAAAAGAAAACGAAGCCAAACGCCGCGCCAAACTGAAAGAACATAATTCCAACTTGTAATAAAAAAAACGAACTTTTATTCAAATAAAAATCTATTTTTCAATAATATGAAAGCTGGAATTTTTACAATCCTACTACTTCTTATTTCAAACATATTCATGACATTTGCATGGTATGGCAATTTGAAATTGAAAGAACTGAATATTAGCACCAACTGGCCGCTAATAGTAATCATTCTTGCATCATGGGGCATTGCGCTTCTTGAATATGTATTCATGATCCCTGCAAACAACATTGGTTCTAGAATCAATGGCGGCCCATTCAGCCTGATGCAATTGAAAATCATCCAGGAAGCGATTTCACTTACTGTGTTCACCGTCATTGCAGTCACCTGTTTCCACACAGAAACTTTGCAATGGAACCACATTGTTGCATTTGCGCTTATCGTCGCTGCAGTGTTCTTTGCCTTTTTGAAATAGATGCAAGGATTGCAGTTTAACATATCTTGACAAAAAAGCCGGGCTGTAACCCGGCTTTTTTGTTTGAGCAGAAATGCTATTTCTTTTTCTTCTTTTTAGGAGGAGTATAGTTAGAACCTACATTGCTTCCGCCGTTCTGCTTCTTTGCAAACTGGCCGATTTTCTTGAACATTTCCTTCATGTTCTCAAACTGGTTCAACACCTGGTTCACACGCTGCGCACTCGTGCCGGAACCCTTTGCAATGCGGGCCTTGCGGCTGCCGTCAATAATCTGCGGCTTCTTGCGTTCCTTCGGGGTCATGGAGCTAAGGATAGCTTCCACATACACAAGTTCCTTTTCGTCAATCTGGTCGATTGGCAACTTGTTAAGGCCCGGAATGAGGCTCAAGATATCCTTGAAGCGACCAATCTTCTTGACGGTGCGGAGCTGGTTCAAGAAGTCGTTCAAATCGAATGTGTTGTTGAAGATTTTCTTCTTCAAATCCTTGGCGTCTTTTTCGTCAATGACTGCCTGGGCCTTTTCGACGAGCGTAACCACGTCGCCCATACCAAGAATACGACTTGCCATGCGGTCCGGGTGGAACACGTCGATATCCGGGAGCTTTTCGCCAAGACCGACAAAGCATATAGGAACGCCCGTCATCTTCTTGATAGAAAGGGCAGCACCGCCACGGGTATCGCCGTCCATCTTGGAGAGGCAGACACCGGTAAAGTTCAAGCGGTTGAAGAATGTCTCTGCAACATTCACCGCTTCCTGACCGATCATGGCGTCGGCAACGAAGAAAATTTCGTCCGGGTGAACGGCATCGCGGGCCTGTTCAAGTTCCACCATCAATTCTTCGTCAATCTGCAAACGACCCGCAGTATCGTAAATCACAAGGTCAAAGCCGTTTTCCTTGGCATATTCGTAACCATGCTTGATGATTTCGACCGGGTTGCCCTGACCTTCGTCGTAAACTGGAATGCCGATGGACTTGCCAAGCACCTGGAGCTGCTTGATAGCTGCCGGGCGGTAAACGTCTGCGGCAACAAGAAGCGGCTTGCGCTTCTTTTTGCTACGCATGTAGAGGGCGATTTTGCCTGCAAAAGTCGTTTTACCGGAACCCTGCAAACCAACCATCATGAGGCCGACCGGCGGCTTGCCGGTCAAAGGCACTTCACGGGTTTCGCCACCCATAATGTTCACAAGTTCATCATGAATGATCTTCACAATCTGCTGACCCGGGGTCACAGACAGCAAAACATCGCTGCCAAGGGCCTTTTCCTTAACGGCCTTGACAAAATCGCGAGTCACATTGAAGTTGACATCGGCTTCAAGGAATGCACGACGCACTTCACGGAGCGATTCCGCAACGTTTTCTTCGGTAAGCTTGCCCTGCCCACGCAGGTTCTTGAGAGTAGATTCTAGAGAGTCAGTCAATTGTGAAAACATAGTAGACCAAAGGTAGTAAAATAGATATTAGACGGAAGACGGAAGAAGGAAGAAGAAGACTAAATAGGGGGAGTTACTAGAGAATATTAGGGTATAGGTTCCATACCTACAAGGGAACGAAGTGACCGACCAATTCAGCCGACAGACGTCTGACGACAGTCTTCTGTTTCAAATTGGAATAATCCAAGTTATTTTTCACTAACACTTTTATCAAATTGAATGTATTTTTTAGATTGGATAGGTTTTGGGTATGAAACTTTTTGATGAACATGTCGTATTGCGCGTGCTCCTGCTTATTGTGGGCGCCCTTTTTGCGCTTTTTGAGCGTGATCTCGTAACAATCGAAGTGCACCGCATTTTGCTGATTCCATACAGCGCGGGCATCACATTCCTTTTTTGCGTAGCTCTTTTCTATTCCTTCCGTTCTCCGATTTCGCTAAAGCGAATGCGCAAGGACGTTGATGACATCGAAGCACCAACGCAAAACATTCCCGACACAACAGGCATTCTAGCCAAGCTGCAGGAACAGACTGCAATTTTCGACCTCGTCCTCGGCTCCACCTCCAGCGGTTTCTGGGTTTACGACATTCCGACCGGCAAAATCAAATGTTCACCGAAAGTGGCCGAGCTCCTTGGCCTACCGCCCAAAAGCATGGACGAGCCCAAAAGCGTAATCCAAAGTTATTTCTTCGAATCGGACTGGGCAAATTTTTCAAAAACCATGAACATGGCGATTGATACGAACCAGGAATTCACTGCCGACATGCGCACCCTTTATTCCGATTCCGTGCTGGCAATCACCGGCAAGCCGCAGCGCAACGAAAAAGGCAACCCGATTCGCGTTCTTGGATCCGTAGCGTTAAAGCAAATCAGTGAAACAAAAAAGGCAAGTGCCTACAAAGATGAACTGACCGGTCTTCGCAATAGACGCTATTTCCAGGACCATTTGGCAAACGAAGCCGCAAACACAAAGAACCATCCGGAAAAAGTTTTTGCGCTCGTCCTCATAGACATCGAGCATTTCGGGCAAATCAACAACATGTATTCCGAAAAGTTCGGCGATGCACTCTTGAAGATTGTCGGCAACCGTATCAGTTGCATTTCTCAGAAGGATGATTGCGTAGCCCGCCTGAGCGGAGACTTGTTCGGCGTCATCATCCATGATTTGCAAAGTAAGCCATCGAACGAACTTGTCGAGCAGGTTCAAAGAATTCAAAATCAAATCAAGACTCCGGTAAAGTTTGAAGATAAAGAAATTCTGCTTAGTGCATCCATATCGGTAATTACGAGTAGCGATGTGGAAACCGCAGATAGCCTATTCTCGAACGCAATGGTGCATTTGCACAACTTGAAGAATAGCGAAAACAGCGGCACAATCAAGTTCTTTACAAGTGGCATTCGCGAAAAGGCCATGAACCTCTACAAGATGGAAATCGAACTTCGAAAGGCCATTCTTGCCAAGGATTTCACACTTGTGTACCAGCCGGTCGTCGACATTTTTGACAACAACAAAGTCGTATCTTTCGAAGCGCTCGTGCGCTGGAACAGCTCGGAACGCGGCATGGTTCCACCGTCCGAATTCATTCCGCTTGCAGAAGATTCCGGACTCATAGTTCCGCTCGGCGAATTGATTTTGAGAAAAGCCTGTGAGCAGGCAAAGCGCTGGGTCGACCAGGGTTTCAAGGATTTGCGAATTGCCGTGAACTTTTCGGCAAAGCAGTTTGCCCAGGAAAATCTGATAGACAACCTGCAAGAAATATTGAACGAAACCGAGCTGAACCCGCACAACCTGAAAATCGAAATTACCGAATACACGGCTATGAGCGATTCAGACAAGACCGTGGAACTCATGCGCAAGCTGACTAGCATGGGGCTCGAAATTTCTATCGACGATTTTGGCACGGGATTCTCTTCTCTTTCTTACCTCAAGAAGTTCCCGGTGAACACGCTTAAAATAGACAAGTCCTTTGTAGATACACTAGCAGAAAAGGAAGAGGATGCTGCATTCGTCAAAATGATCATAGGCATTGCTAAATCGCTCAACCTCGACATCATTGCAGAAGGCGTTGAAACAAAGGAACAGCTAGACTTCCTCTACAGTGAGGGTTGCCGCTGCATTCAAGGCTACTACTTCAGCAAGCCGCTCCCGCCAGAAATGGCCCTGGAATTCTTGAAAGTTCAAAACGCCCATGTTGCATAACAGCTACAAGGTTATTTTTTCTCTGGTTTCGGGTTTTGCATTTTTTGCCTGTTCCGACATAAACGATAGTTGGGAAGAGGTTGGCGGCGGCTATGTGAAATACCAAGTCAACAATGGTTCTACATACACAATAGGCCTTGATCCAAATGATGTGCGACGCCCGAGCTATTTCAACCATTACTTTAGCCTAGAGACAAACGAAGATTCCAGTTCGCGCGGCGACCGCATCGCATTTCTTGTGGCAGACCCGAAGCTAGGCAAAAAGAATAACATCGCAGTTGATTACACCTGGTTTCAACAGGAATTCGGGGCTAGAAAAAACGTAATCCCCGAATCCAGCTCGGTTACATTCGATCAAAAAGACGATTCCACATGGACCGGATTTTTTGATTTGTACTTCCCGAAATGCAACCCAGGCGATGTCTGCAATGACGACGGCGTTATCAATGTTACAGGCAGATTCCGCTATTGGCCTGACCCAGACGATTAGCAATCTTTATAGAACGGAACCTGGATTTTGCAGATATAATCCGTAACAAAGTAGAAGTATTTTAACCAATGAAATTTTTAATTCCACTTTTTTGCATATTCGCCGTAGCCTGCACATTTGCAGAAAACTCCGACAAGCCGACTAAAAAATATACCTACAAGGAAGTCGGGAAAATTTTGCCGAAAGTATATGCAGACATTCTGCAAAAGGACTTGTACTGCGGCTGCGCCTACAAGAACAAGCACGACATTGATTTTTCTACCTGCGGCTACGAGCCGCGTGAAAATCCGAAGCGCAAAAGCCTGGAGCGCGCACATCGCATTGAATGGGAACACATTGTAACGGCGCACAACATGGGCCATTTCAGGGAATGCTGGCGTAACGGCGGTCGCAAAAATTGCAGTGCAAGCGATGACGAGTTCAAGTACCAGGAAGGCGACATGCACAACCTGTACCCGGCCATTGGCGAAGTGAACGCAGACCGCAACAACTTCATGTATTCACAATGGTCCAACAAGCCGGAACTGATGTACGGCACTTGCGAAACCGTTGTTGATTTTAAAATGAAAAAGGCGCAGCCACGCCCGGAAGCACGCGGCATCATAGCTCGCGCAAGCTTTTACATGGAAGATACATACGGCATCAAGCTTTCGAAGCAGGACAGGCAATTGTTTACCGCATGGGACAAAATGTACCCTGTGACAAAGGAAGAATGCCTACGTGACGAACGCATTGCCAAAATTCAAGGGAACCATAACAAGTTCGTGTGGGAGAAGTGCAAGGGGATTTAGTTACTAGTTATTGGTTGTTGGTTGCTGGTTATTAGAATCTAAGGTACAGAACAAGCAAATTTCCACAACAAATACATTAGCGAAAATAAATTGGAGTTACAGTGAATTGTATTTGCGGAATTTATAAAATCACAAATTTAGTCAATGGCAAATCCTACATTGGCCAATCTATTAATATTTTTAGCCGATGGAAACAACATACACAATCCTTAGGACTAATAAAAAATCCAGACAACGAAAATCCCTTAAGAAGAGCTTTTCTAAAATATGGATTAACCCAACAGATTTCGCAACCAGGTATTTATGGCAATTTTAAATTTGAAATATTAAAAGAATGTTCAAAAGATTTATTGACAGAAAACGAATACACTTTAATTAATGAATTAAAACCAGAATACAATAGAATGTTATGTGCCCCAAGCGCTGACAGAATGTGGCCTATTTCAACTTCTTTATCAAAATCTTGTTATATCCAATATCATGATTTCAACAAAAATGAAGGAATGCACCTTCCCTTTGACCACTGTCATACAGAATGGCTAGATGATTTTCCAGGTTATATAAACACAAAGAAAAGAGAGGCTTTAAAACAAAAAGGCAATAAAGTCTACATGATTGTAGGCATCAAGCAAGCAAAAAAGAAATGTAAGGATTATTTTTTATGGGGATATACCCAAATAGAAGAAATTGAGTATTTGGAATATGCTGGTACCTATGGATTAGCAGGAACTTTTTTTTATTGCGAAGAACCATTAAAATTAAATGATTTAGAAGGTTTTGAAACATTCAAAAAAAACACTGTTAGAAATTTTGCAAGTGGATTTCAGAATATTATCAATGACGATTTCCATTTGCATTTCACTAATTATCCAAACTACAAAATGGCTAGCGAAATGCCAATAAATTATTTAGAATGGCTTGCTAATTTTGAACAAACATTTTTAAAAGATGAATTTTATAGGTTAACAAAATTTGAAAATGGACTCCCAAAATGGTCCTTTTGTAGCATTTTAAAAGACAAAAAATTTGCAACTATTACAACAAGAGCTGTATACGCAAATCTATATAAGTCCCCAGATCATTCAGCCAAAATCGTCAACGATTTTCTAGAACATCACAAGCAAGTCAAATATCTAATTTTAGATCTTTATTTTTTTGACATTTCCAATTTCGTTAAATTACTTAAAAACATTAAATGTTCGGTTATTGCATTTAAGGAATTGGAAAACGATTTCAAAGAAGAAATAGAAATTTTGCATTCAATGAACAATGTAAAAGTCGTCTGGAATCACAATTTTCATTCTTTAAACAATCTTAAATTTTGACTAAAAAAACATTTTTTCTGTATTTTATATCAAAAAGAATTCTTAGCGCAGGGGGTGCCGTGCGGAGGCATTCGAAAGCGGCCCGCCTAGCGGAAGTTGCCGCTTTTGAACCGACAATTTGCCGTGTGAGCTTTGGGATTTTGCAGAAGCGAACGTCAAGGCAAATTGATACGGCAAAGCCCCGTTAAGCGCCCCAAATCCATACATTTTTGTTTATTTCGGCAAAATAGGTTAAGTTGTTGCTACACAATGTGTTAGCATAAATGAGTTACATTTTTGTCATTTTATTCTAATTTTTTTTAGAAGCTGAAGTTTTTTGGACCTTTTTTTTGCTTAAAAAGGGGCCGTTTTACTATAATTGCCCCCGATGAAGAGAACAGGGCAACAGTGTGTTCAGGTCGCATTCCACAATGCAACTCAGGCCATTCAAAAGGCTGCGGGGCACAAAGTTTTCATTTTTGTTCAGCAAGTTGTTTCTGTTTTTGATTTTTCAATTTTTAAGGCAAAGGCATTTCGCTTTTGCCTCTTTTTTTGTCCTGAGGCCAAAGGGGTCGCGGGAGCACGAGTTTAGTTAATTAGTTAAAAAGGTAAAACGTATGAACGATAAATTCAATTGGAAGGCAAAGCGCGAGCGCAAGGCATTCTTGGCCTTGGCTGACGGCACGGTTTTTCATGGCTACGCATTTGGCGACGCCAAGGACACCGTAGGCGAAGCTGTGTTCAACACGGGCATGGCTGGTTACAAGCAGATTCTTACCGACCCCTCCTACGCAGGTCAGTTCGTGGTGTTCACCACCGCTGAAGTGGGCGCCTACTCCGCCAAGAGCGAAAAGTCCGAATCCCGTCAGGTCTTTTTGAACGGTATCGTCATCAACGACCTTTGCGACGCTTCCGAAAACGTGGGCGAAGAATCCCTGGACACCTACATGAAGGCCCAGAAGAAGCCGGGCATTGCAGGTGTCGATACCCGCGCCCTCACGCTGCACCTCCGCGACAACGGCGCACAGAAGGCTTACCTCCATGTGGAAGCCACCGAAATGAGCGAAGCCGACGCCATCAAGAAGGCTAAAGAATGGATTGGCCTGGATGGCCAGGACTACGCTTCTGTGGTCAGCGACCCCAACGGTTACGAATTTTCTACCAAGGGCAAGTACAATGTGGTGGCTCTGGATTTCGGTATCAAGACCAACATCCTTCGCGACCTTGCAAGCCAAGACATGAAGGTGACCGTCATGCCCATCAACACAACCTTCGAGCAGATTCAGGCTAAGAATCCCGATGGCGTGTTCCTCTCCAACGGTCCTGCCGACCCCAACTCTCTGCCCCAGGTTGCAGCTCTCGTAAAGCAACTCCTTGGCAAGTATCCTCTCATGGGCATCTGCCTGGGTAACCAGCTCTTGGGTCTCGCCCTGGGCGCCAAGGTTTCCAAGCTGAAGTTCGGCCATCACGGTTGCAACCATCCGGTTAAGTACCTGAAGACCGGCGCCGTGGAAATCACCAGCCAGAACCACAACTACGCCATCGACGAAACAAGCTTGCCGGCCAATGTGGAAGTCACCCACATCAACCTGAACGATAACACCGTAGAAGGCATCCGCTGCAAGGACGTTCCTGCATTCAGCGTGCAGTACCATCCGGAATCCGCTCCGGGCCCGAACGATTCCTACTACCTGTTCGAAGAATTTAAGAAGATGATTGAAGAATTTAAGGGGGCAAAGAATGCCTAAGCGTACAGACCTCAAGAAGATTATGCTCATTGGCTCTGGTCCGATCGTTATCGGTCAGGGTTGCGAATTCGACTACTCCGGCGTGCAGGCCTGTAAGGTGCTGCGTCGCGAAGGTTACGAAGTGGTGCTGGTGAACAGCAACCCGGCAACCATCATGACCGACCCGGAAATGGCCGACCGTACCTACATCGAGCCCCTGAACGTGGACATTCTCCACGAAATCATCCGCCGCGAACGTCCCGATGCATTGCTCCCCACTCTGGGTGGCCAGACCGCCCTGAACCTTGCCATGGAACTCCACGAAAAGGGCATTCTCAGCCGCTACAACGTGGAACTCATCGGTGCAAAGGCCGAATCCATCGCCCGCGCCGAAGACCGTAAGCTCTTCAAGGACGCCATGCTCTCCATCGGCCTGGACCTCCCCCGCTCCGGCTCCGCACACTCCATGAGCGAAGCCAAGGCAATCGCCCAGACCATCGGCAGCTGGCCTTTGATTATCCGCCCGGGCTTTACCCTGGGTGGTACCGGTGGCGGTATCGCACACAGCGAAGACGAATTCGAAGCCATCGTGAACCGCGGCCTCGACGCCTCCCTCAACAACGAAGTCTTGATCGAGGAATCCCTCCTGGGCTGGAAGGAATTCGAAATGGAAGTCATGCGCGATAAGAAGGGCAATGCCGTTATCGTCTGCTCCATCGAAAACCTGGACCCCATGGGCGTTCACACCGGCGACTCCATTACCGTGGCCCCAATCCAGTCTCTTGACGATCGCGCCTACCAGGCCATGCGTGACGACTCCCTGAAGGTCATGGAAGCTATCGGCGTCGAAACCGGTGGATCCAACGTTCAGTGGTCCATCAACCCCGTGACCGGCCGCCGCATCATTATCGAAATGAACCCCCGCGTAAGCCGTTCCTCTGCACTTGCTTCCAAGGCAACCGGCTTCCCCATCGCAAAGATTGCAGCACTCCTCGCTGTGGGTTACACTCTCGACGAACTGAAGAACGACATTACCCAATCTACTCCGAGCTGCTTCGAACCGGCTCTGGACTACGTCGTCACCAAGGTTCCTCGCTTTACCTTCGAAAAGTTCCCCAAGGCAGACAGCACTCTTGGCACCCAGATGAAGTCCGTGGGCGAAGCCATGGCTATCGGCTCCAACTTCAAGCAGTCCATGCAGAAGGCCCTGCGCTCCCTGGAAACTGGTTTCGGCGGCTTCGGCGCCTGCGCCAAGTGCGAACAGTTCCTGGCTTACGACGACGAGACCTTGGCCAAGGAAGTTGCCCGCCCCAGTGCAGAACGCATCTTCGTGGTCTACGCCGCCTTCCGCCGCGGTTGGGACGTTGAAAAGCTTTACGAAATCACAAAGATCGACCGTTACTTCCTGCGTCATTTGGAAGAACTGGCCCAGTTCGAAGACGAAATCCGCGCCGCAGGCTCCCTCGAAGCCCTCTGCAAGGACAAGGACCTGTTCCGCCAGGCCAAGGAATTCGGCTATAGCGACATCCAGATCGGCTACATCTTCGGCAAGACTCCGGAAGAAGTCATGGCCGCACGTAACGCAATCAGCCTGAAGCCCAGCTACTACTCCGTAGATACCTGCGCCGGCGAATTTGAAGCCGTCACTCCGTACTACTACTCCTGCTATGCAGACCACACCGAGCCCGTCCGCGAAGTTCCGAACCGCGACAAGAAAAAGCGCATCATGGTGCTGGGCGGTGGCCCGAACCGTATCGGCCAGGGTATCGAATTCGACTATTGTTGCTGCCACGCTGCATTCACCCTGAAGAAGCAGGGCTACGAAGTCATCATGGTGAACAGCAACCCGGAAACCGTTTCTACGGACTATGATACTTCTGACAAGCTGTACTTTGAACCGCTGACCCTTGAAGATGTCATGGGCATCTACGAACGCGAAAACTGCTACGGCGTTATCGTGCAGTTCGGTGGCCAGACTCCGCTGAACCTTGCAATGCGCCTCAAAAAGGCCGGCGCCAATGTGGTGGGTACAAGCCCCGAGGATATCGACCTTGCAGAAGACCGCGACTTCTTTAAGCAGCTGGTTGACAAGGTGGGCATCAAGCAGGCCGCTTCCGGCATCGCCCACAACGTGGAAGAAGCCCTCGCCATCGTCGAAGAGATCGGCTACCCCGTTCTCGTGCGCCCCAGCTTCGTGCTGGGCGGCCGCGGCATGGTGATCGTCTATAAGGAAAAGTACCTCCGCAAGTTCGTGGAAGAGGCTGCAGCCATCGGCGAAGGCAAGCCAATCCTTATCGACCGCTTCCTGGAAGACGCAACCGAACTTGACGTGGACTGCATCAGCGACGGCAAGCACACTGTTGTTGGCGCCATCATGGAACACGTGGAACCCGCAGGTATCCACTCCGGCGACTCCGCAAGCGTTATTCCGCCCATGACCCTCAGCAAGGACCTGCAGGAAAAAGTCCGCGGCTACGCCAAGGAATTTGCAAAGGAACTCCATGTGGTGGGCCTCATGAACATGCAGCTCGCCGTCAAGGATGGCGAACTCTACATGATCGAAGTGAACCCCCGCGCCTCCCGCACCGTGCCGTTTGTTTCCAAGTCCATCGGCGTGCCTCTGGCAAGCTACGCAAGCCGCTGCATGCTAGGCGAAACCCTCGAAGAAATCGGCTTCACCGAAGAAGTCCATGTTCCGTACGTGAGCGTGAAGGAAGCCGTGTTCCCCTTCGTGAAGTTCCCGGGCGTCGACGTGACCCTCTCCCCGGAAATGAAGTCCACCGGCGAAGTCATGAGCCTGGATCGCGACCGCGGCCTCGCCTACCTCAAGAGCCAGCTGGCCTCCGGCAACCGCATTCCGGGCCAGGGCAACATCTTCGTCTCCCTCAAGGACGAGGACAAGGCCCGCGCAGTGCCCCTGATCCGTCAGCTGGTGGAACTGGGCTACGGCCTCTACGCCACCCGCGGCACCTCCACCATGCTCTACAACGAAGGCATCAAGACCCGCGCCGTGTTCCGCATTTCCCGCGGCCGCCCGAACCTGCTGGACCTCATCCACGACAAGGAAGTCCAGTGGATCGTGAACACCAGCGAGACCGGCGCCGAAGCCATGGTCGATGAAATCCAGATGCGCAGCAAGGCAGTGGTCAGCGGCGTGCCGATCACCACCACCATCGCCGCCCTCACCTCCACCGTCGAAGGCCTCATGGACAAGCACGACTACGGCAGATTCGAAGTCTGCAGCTTGCAGGAATATCATCGTCACATTGTCAAATAGACGAGAGGAACGCAGGATAAAAAAGCTCTCTGCGTGTCATTGCGCAGAGCGCATAACAACATCGGCTCGGCAATGCCCATGCAAGCATGGTCGCTGCTCTCGCCTCGCATGTCATTGCGAGGAGGCGAAAGCCTCCGTGGCAATCTAAAGCATTAAAGGACTTGAGTTCATCTCAAGTCCTTTTCTTTAGGAAATCTTCCGTTCCAGGGGCATTCAAGCCTTCTTCGAGGTTGGGCCCTGAGACACTCTATCCATACAATATTTAAATTCTATTCAAATCTATCCAGAACAACAAAGGGCTTGTTTTTTAGATTTTGCAAGTGATTTACAAAATGCCCTAGAACGGAGATTTCATGCTTAAGAAATTCATTTTATTCCTTTCTGCAGCCACCTTGTTTGTTGCCTGCGGTAGCGATTCCAACAGCAGTTCCGCGACTGACGACTCCTCCAGCAAAACACAATCCAGCGAATCAAACGGCGGTGCCTCAAGTGCCTGCCCCAAAAACGGCTCGGGGGACGACACCAGCTGCTCTTTTAAAAAAGAATGCGATACTTGGAAGTATTCCGAACAATTTATGGGCATTCGCAACTTTTACATTTGGCAAGACGAAACTACAGTCAAGCATGAAGTTTGGATGAATGACTACCACATGGATAATCTTGACGAGGTCCTGACCGACCAGAATCGCGAGGATCTTTACAAGGAAGCTATGGAAGATTGCGAATTCTACTTGCAGACACTTTCCTCCAAGTAAAGCTAGACTCTAGCAAGAATATGTAAAACGCAAAGAACCCCGCGCTTAAAGCGCGGGGTTCTCTGTTTTGTAAACAAATTAAAATTGAACTAATCTTCGTCGAGGTCTTCTTCGTTGGCGAGGTCTTCGTCGGTCGGTCCGTCAAAGTCTTCATCTTCTTCGTCCTCGTCATCGCCGCGGGCAAAGTTCATGTTGTATTCCGTCTGACGAGCTTCCTTGGACTGGCCAAGCTTGAGGATTGTAGCGCATTCTTCGCAATAGCCAAGGTCCTTGTCTACGCGGAATTCCGGGGACACATAGTTGATGCAGCAGCGTGTGCAGATCTGTGTTGCGATTTCGGCTTCAAACAGGCGGTTTGCTTCCTCAAGTTCGCGAATCACGCGGGCATGCAGTTCTTCCGGAGTTTCTTCGGCAAGGGATGCCTTGTGACGGAGTGAAAGGGTCGGCTTTTCGGCAGCCTTGACTTCGGAAGAAACCTTCTTTTTATTGGAGCGTTCTTCCTGTTCATTCACTTCGGTAAAGAACGGAGCGCGAAGCTTCTTTACGCCACGCATAAGAAGCGGAGTGTAATCGAAAGCGACTGCTACGGACTTTTCTTCATCTATATCTGGTTGCTTTTTGCCGCCCTTCTTTACAGAGGTCTTCACTTCTTTTTCTTCTGCCGGGTCAACAACCTTTTTCGTTTCAACCTTTTTGGCTTCAGTTTCCTTGGTATCAACTTTCGAAGCCTTCTTTGGTTCGGCCTTCTTGGCCTCTGCCTTTGCAGGTTCCTTCTTTTCTACCTTCGGAGCAGCCTTCTTGGTATCTGCCTTCACTGCAGGCTTTGCTGCAGATTTCTTTTCGGCAACCTTCTTTTCAGGAGCTTTCTTTGCATCGGCCTTTTTTTCGTCTGCCTTCTTGGCATCCGCCTTTTTCGGGGCAGTTTTTGCAGCTGGCTTGGCGGCAGCCTTCGGTGCCGGAGCCTTCTTCACTTCTTTCTTATCTGTAGAAGATTTTGCAGTAGTCTTTTTCTTTTCAGCCATAATCACTCCCTACTTTTCGACAATTTCAATTTTCAAGATTCTATCACCGGCATCAACTCGGCACACAACATCTTGGCCTTCAAGAACACGACCGAAAACGGTATGCTTGCCATTCAAATGTGGTTGCGGGGTATGCGTGATAAAGAATTGGGATCCACCCGTATTAGGGCCACGGTTGGCCATGGAAATAACGCCAGTTTCGTGCGTAAGCTTGTTTGGTTCTTCGTCAATCGTGTAGCCAGGACCGCCCGTGCCCTTGCCTTCCGGGTCGCCGCCTTGAATCATGAAACCTGGAATTACACGATGGAAAGTCAAACCATCATAAAAGCCCTTCTGAGCCAGGTCGACAAAATTCGCAACGGTATTCGGGGCTTCCTTAAAATCAAGGTCAAGCACGATTTTCCCTTCGTCCGTAGTGATTACGGCCTGAATCGAAGATATGCCCTTGTAGTTTTTATCGAATTTCTTTCCTTCGGCAGCTGCAAAAAACACTGCACCCGAAAGAAGCAAAAAAAGGATAACGCGTTGAAAAGCCATTCTGTTTCCAAATGAAGTTTTGATATAATATAGTAAAAGTTGCAAAATAGGAAATAGGGATTAGCCATGATAGCCAGGTTATCGAAGGTCTTGCAATTCCGTTTGCGGGCACAGTTCTCGGGGCGGCAAGCATCATGACATCTGCTGCGATCTGGAGCCTTTTGCTGCCAGCCATGAAGGCGACTGCACATTTGGGCAAAATGTCTGGAGAGCATGTCGCGACGGCTTTCTGGGCAGGCATATTTTTCCTATTCATTCTAGATAAAGTAACGCCGTAACACTCCACAACATTCCCGAGGGCATGGTCGTGGGCTAGCGTCTGTCGACTGAGAGGTGTGAGGTTTTGTAATTACAATTACCTCAAAGTGAGCGCAGCGAACGACCTCACGCCTCAAGCACCGAAGGTGCGACCTCATTTCTTTTTCTGGATGGCCACGCTCCGCTCGCCATGACATGGTAAGTTACAATTCCTGACTCCTGACTCCCGTATTCTTACTTGTCATCACGAGCAACGCGAAGTGATCCAGAACATTGCCCTGGATGGCCGCGCTCCGCTCGCCATGACATTGTAAGTTACAATTTCTGATTCCTGTCACTGACTCCTGTCCTCTGTCTTTACATTCTGCCTACAGCCGACTGACTACTAACTTCCGTCTTATGTCTTTCTACTTCCTCCTGTCCTCCGTTTTAACTTTTCTGCCGATAGCCATCAAGCCAACAATTGTTTTTTTAGCTATTATTTAGTCGCAAAACTTTTAAAGAGGCAAAACATGCTTGACATTAAGAAAATCCGTGAAAATCCGGAATACTACATTGCTGAAACCGAAAAGAAAGGCACAACAGTAAGCCTTAAGGACATTCTTGCAATCGATAACGAACGCCGTCCGCTCCTTACCGAAGTAGAACGCCTCAAGAGCGAACGCAACGCCCAGTCCAAGATGATTGGCGAACTCAAGAAGAAGGGCGAAAACGCAGACGCAGCCCAGGCAGCAACTCGCGAACTCGGTACAAAGATTGACGAACTCGACAAGAAGCTCAAGGACTTGGAATACAAGCAGACAGAAATGCTCATGCACGTTCCAAACATCGCTCCGCGTTCCCCGGAAGGCGAAAGCTCCGACGACAACGTTGTCGAAAAGGACGGCCCGGTTCCATTTGACTTCTATGTAAGCAAGCAGGACTTTGCTACAGTCGACCACAAGACCCTCGGCGAACGCCTCGGCATTTTCGACTTTGAACGTGGCGCAAAAATTTCCGGTTCCGGCTTCCCTGTTTACCGTGGCCTCGGCTCCCGCCTCGAACGCGCTCTCATCCAGTTCTTCCTTGACGAACACATGAAGAACGGCTTCGAAGAATTCACCCCGCCGTACCTCGTAACACGCAACACCATGCGTGGCACCGGTCAGCTCCCGAAGTTCGAAGAAGACATGTACCGCTGCGACAAGGACGACGACTTGTTCCTCATCCCGACAGCAGAAGTTCCTCTTACAAACCTCTACTCCGGCGAAATCATTCCGGAATCTGAACTTCCGAAGCGCATTTGCGCATACTCCGCATGCTTCCGTCGTGAAGCCGGTTCCTACGGCAAGGACACACGCGGTCTTCTCCGCCTGCACCAGTTCAACAAGGTTGAAATGGTTTACTTTGCCCACCCGGAACGCTCCTACGAAGACCACGAAGAACTCACACGCTTCGGCGAAATGCTCCTCGAAAAGCTCGGTCTCCCGTATCATCGACTTGCACTCTGCAAGGGTGACCTTGGCTTTGGCGCTGCAAAGTGCTACGACCTCGAAGTTTACGCTCCAGTCGAAAAGAAGTGGCTCGAAGTTTCTAGCTGCTCCAACTTCGAAGACTTCCAGGCACGCCGTGCAAACATCAAGACAAAGATCGGCGGCAAGAACGTTTACGTTCACACCTTGAACGGTTCCGGCCTTGCAACACCTCGCGTGATGGTTGGCATTTGCGACAACTACCAGCAGAAGGACGGTTCCCTCTTGATTCCTGAAGTGCTCCGCCCGTACATGGGTGGCATGGAAGTCATCGAACCGAAGAAGTAATTTCTAACAAATTTGCTTTTTTTGAACTATGGTGGTTTCGTTTTTGGCGAAGCCACCATTTTTTATGCATTCGTAGCTTCAAACTGTTTTTCGAAAAAAAAGAAACTCAGACATTTATTATATTTTTGTTAAAGAAATCAATGCTTACTTGGATTTGAAATTGAAAAACGGCTTCGGCATACGCCTTCTTTTCACTTCGCTTTTCGCGCTTACGCTCTTTACCGGCTGCAAGGAAGAACCTGCAAAGCCGAAGGTCGTCACTGTAATGACATACAGTGAATACATTGACCCGGCAATGATAGAAGACTTTGAAAAGAAGACCGGCTACAAGCTCCAATTGGACCTTTACGAAGCGCAGGAAGAAATGCTTGGCAAGCTGCAGGTGGCATCGGCAAACAGCCAGTACGATGTGATCATTGCTAGCGATGTGGTCATTCCGCAGATGATTCGGAAGGGCATCATCACTTCCATCGACAGCTTGCAGATTCCAAACCGCGTGAATGTAGCCGAAAAATTCAAGCACGCCATTTACGACCCGACCAGTACCTACACCTGGCCGTATCTGTGGGGTTCCACGGGCGTTCTCTATCGCGACTCCAAGGTTGACCCGAACAAGTTCAGCTATTCCCTTGTATTCGACAAGAACAAGCAGCGCGGCAAATTCACGCTGCTCGAAGAAAGCAGGTCCATGATTTCCATTGCCCTGCTTGCGCTCGGTCTGGACCCTAACGCAACAAACTTTGACGACATCAACAAAGCGGTGCAATTTTTGGTTGACGCAAAACGCAGTCCGAACTTTGTGAGCTTTGAAGGTTCCGTTGTCGGCAAAGACAAGGTTCTTAGCGGCGAAGCCTGGGCCTCGTTCGTGTTCAGCGGCGAAGCCATGGCTGCCATCGCCGCAGACTCCTCCCTGCAATACGCTATCCCGCAGGAAGGCTCCTTTGTTTGGGTTGACCTCATGACATTGAGTGCAGCCGCCCCGAACCCGGAAGGCGCATACGCATTCATGAACTACATTCTTGATGCGCAAAACGGCGCGCAACTTGCCAAATACATTTCTTACGCGACACCGAACAAGGCTGCTCTTGAACTGCTCGATTCCACATACCTGAACAACAAGGTCATAAACCCGGACGAAGCTACCATGGAGCGTCTTGTGTTCCCGGGCGATGCAGTCCGACTCTATGACGAAGGCTGGGCCCTCGTCAAGATGCGTTAAAAGCCTTCTATCTGAAAAATCGGTAAAAACAAAGCCAAATCCGCACAAAAGTTCTATTTTGTATAAAAACAAAAATTCAATAACTTTTGACCATGGCAAATTCCGTAGCTATCATTGGCGCAGGCATCACTGGCCTCACCGCAGCATTCTATCTTAAAAAGCAAGGCATTCCGTTTCGCGTATTCGAATCGAACACACGCGTTGGCGGCGTAATTCGCACCGAAAAAAATGACGACTTCATTTGGGAAACCGGCCCGAGCACAGGCACCGTGAGCAAGCCGGAAGTCGCAGAACTTTTTGAAGATGTAAACCCGAATCTGCTGGAAACAGCACCCAGCGTTTCTGGCCGCCGCTACATTTGGAAGGGCACCAAGATCCACGCCATTCCGAACAGCCTTGTTTCTGGTCTTTTGACGCCGCTGTTTTCTTGGCGCGACAAGCTCACGCTCCCGCTGGAACCGTTCCGCCCAAAGGGCACCGACCCAGAAGAAAATTTGACAAGCTTTGTGCGCCGCCGCCTGGGCCAATCCATATTGGACTACACGGTAGATCCGTTTGTTTCTGGAGTCTATGCAGGCAATCCTGATACGATCATTCCGAAATATGCGTTGCCAAAACTCTACAATCTGGAAGCAAATTACGGCAGCTTCATCAAGGGTTCGATCCACAAGATGAAGGAACCAAAGACCGAGCGTGACCGCAAGGCGACAAAGAAAATTTTTTCTGCCAAGGGTGGACTTTCAAACCTGATCAATGCGCTTGTCGAAAAAATCGGCATCGAAAACATATCGCTCGGCTGCGACAACCTGTTCGTGCTTCGCGAAGGCTCAAAATACAATGTGCACTTTAAGGGCGAAGAAGAAAGCTTTGACAAGGTCATATTCAGCGGCAGCGCACGCCGCCTGCCAGAAGCGTTCCCGTTCCTTGCAAACGAAGGCTTGGAAGATGCGTTCAACGTGACCTACACCAAGGTCGTAGAAGCGGCTGTCGGTTTCAAGACATGGACTGGCCGCCCGCTCGACGGCTTTGGCGTGCTTATGCCCTCCAAGGAAAAGCGCCCAACTCTCGGCATTTTGTTCATGTCATCGCTATTCAAGAACCGTGCCCCGGAAGACGGCGCTATGCTTTCCGTGTTCATGGCCGGTGAACGCCATCCGGAATACCTGGACTACAGTGACGAACAGATTTTTGAAATGGTCAAAAAAGATGTTTGCGACGCCCTCTGCGTGCCGGACTTTAAGCCGGACCTTTTCAAGGTGACTCGCCACGCCTACGCTATCCCGCAATATGACAAGGCAAGCGCAAAGCGCATTGCCGCTTTTGCCGAAGCAGAAAAGCGTTTTGCTGGCTTGATTCTTGGCGGTAACGGAGTTGGCGGCATCGGCATGGCCGACCGCATTCGTCAGGGCCGGGAAATGGCCGAACGCGCCGCTAAATAAAAAGGCTGGCCCCGGCCTCGAAAAATACGCTAGACGTGGTGATAAGGGTGACCCGCTCGGAAACGAAAAAGCACCCTTATCATAACATTGCTATACTAGGGTGCTAGAGTCAGGGTGTTCGCTGCGGAGTGAGTCGAGCGCAAGCGAGGCGACGCCAGGAGCCGAACGGAGTCAGCGAATATCCTGACTCGAAAAATACGCTAAACGTGGTGATAAGGGTGGCCCGCTAAAACCATCATACAACGGTAAAGCTGCTCTGCAGCAATAACCCTCGCGTGGTCGTGCGTAAATGTGAGCGGCGACAAAGACAGCAGCAGGTCGGCCGTCTTTTTCAGTCCTTCGTCTATGCCGTAGGCGGACCCGATTAAAAACACGATGTTCTGCGAAAGCTTTTGCCCCAAAAAGTTGGCTAGCGGCACGGTCGCCAAGAGCTTGCCCTCTTCAGAAAGTATAATGCGGACAAAATCTTTTTTGGGGAATTTCTTTTCGAATTCTGCTGCCTCTTCGGCAAGTGCTCGCGCACGGTCGTCACGCTTGCTTTCCTTGAATTCTACGACTTCGAGCGGCGTCGCGGTCGGCTTCAGGCGCTTTACATAACGAGTAACTTCGTCGGCAACAAACGGCGATCCGGCCTTGCCAAACACAGCCAGGTAAAGTTTCAAGACTAGCTCCTAGCGCCCGACTTCAAGGCGTTCTATAAGGAAGTCTGCAATGCCCAGTTCACGCATGCGGTTTTGCGTTTCGGCAATATCATATTTTACGCGAATTATGCGGACAGTTTCTGTTTCGGTATCGAACAGGCACCAGCTAGCCTTCGGGTCGCGGTCGCGCGGCTGGCCAACGCTGCCCACATTCACCAGAAGCCGTTCCCCCGGTTCCAGTGTGTAGTGCAAGTCCTCGACGACTTTCGGTATGGCCGTTTCGCCTTCGCACATGGCGACGATTACCGGACTATGCGTGTGGCCGACAAAACAGTACTTGCCAGAAAAATGGTCGAACGCATCCAAGGCATCTTCGAGATCTGTTATGTAGACCCAGTCTGCCGGAGAAAGCGGGGAGGCATGCACAAAGCAGATTTCATCTTCTTCAAAGATATACGGCAGCTTGCCCATATATTCCTTGGATTCCATGGATAGCTGGTTCTGCGTCCATTCAATGGCCTTGCGGGCATACGGGTTGAAGCCAGCGCAAGATTCCCAGCCCATGGCAACGCTATCGTGGTTCCCCACTATGCAGGCGTCCATGTTTTCGGAGGCAAGCTTTACGCATTCATTGACATCGGGACCATAGCCGACAAGGTCGCCAAGACAAATGCGGCGTTCAACGCCGTAACTTTCCATTGAGGCAAGAACAGCCTTGAAAGCCGTGGCATTGGAGTGGATGTCGGAGCAGATTCCGTAGAGCATGGGCGAAATATATACAAATTTTGGCAAAAACGTTACATATATACTTCTTGCATTCAAGCAAAGTCCCGAACGTAAATTTTTATTAAATGTAATCATGCGCATCGAGAGCCAGGCACTCTCCCTATACCCTAAATTCTTTACTAAATTTGAGCGCGATGACAAATGTACAAGACAAGCAGAAGGTGCGCATCGCATACATTGTGCGCGACATGAGCCGAAAGATACTCGAAGAAATTCCGGCAACACAGCCTTTTGTGTACATTCACGGCTACAACAACATCATTACGGGGCTCGAAAGGGCGCTTGAAAATCGTGAAGTCGGCGAAAAGTTCACTGTGACGCTCGCCTACGCCGATGCCTACGGCCCGTTCCGCAACGATTTGATCATTGAAGTGCCGAAAGAAGAATTGAAAGATGTCGGTGAACTCTGGATTGGCATGGAGCTTGAAATGTTCCGTGAAAAGGACCTGGCAGATTTTCAGGTGCCGGAATACCCGGAAGACATCATCGGCAACAACGGGCAGGATGAAGAAGGCGACGGCCCGGAACTTTACACCATCAAGGAAATCCGCGAGCAGACCGTTGTGCTCGACGGCAACCACCCGTATGCGGGCATGGACCTGATTTTCGAGGTGACAGTTCTTTCTGTAGAAGAGCCTTCGTTCACAGAGCTCGAAAGCGGCTTCCCGGACGAACTTGACGCCCCGGAAGGCGACGATTTTGATAAAGATTCAAGGAGATGGTTCTAATGGCAACTCTCGACGAACTTAAAAAGGCTGCAGGCGTTCGCGCAGCAAACGAAATCAAGGACGGCATGACCGTCGGTCTTGGCACAGGCAGCACCGCCGCCTACATGGTGGAACACCTCGCCAAGCGCATCAAGGAAGAAGGCATCAAGGTGACTGGCGTAAGCACCAGCTGGAGCACGACGCTCCAGTGCCGCAAGCTCGGCATTCCTCTCAAGGAAATGGGCGAAGTTAGCCACCTGGACCTGGCCATTGACGGTGCAGACGAAATCGACCCGGCAAAGAACCTCATCAAGGGCCGCGGCGCGGCACACCTTCTTGAAAAAATCGTTGCAAGCATGGCCGACCGCTACATCATCATCGCAGACTCCGGCAAGAAGGTTTCAAAGCTCGGCGAAAAGTTCGCTGTGCCTCTTGAGATTTTGCCGAACGCCATTGGCGTAGTGACCGCGAAAGTGGAAGCTCTCGGTGGCGCGGTCACGGTGCGCATGGGCGCACCCGGCAAAGACGGTCCGGTCATTAGCGATTCCGGCAACCTGATTGCAGACGCAAAGTTCGGCCCGATCGACGATGCAGCAGCCCTTGCCGCAAAGCTCGACGGCATCGTCGGCATCGTTGGCCATGGACTTTTCATTGGCATGTGCGACCAGGTAATTCTTGCCGCAGATGGCGGTCTTGAAGAATTTTAGGCTTTTTTAGTCTAATACCCTTGCCACTATAACAAAACTTTACTATATATGGTGGCACATTCGACGCGGGGTAGAGCAGTTGGTAGCTCGTCGGGCTCATAACCCGGAGGTCGCAGCGTTCAAGTCCTGCCCCCGCTACTACAGAAGACCTAGGCAATAGCCTGGGTCTTTCTGCTTTTCGAGCATTCATTTCAACCTACATTTCTAAATTTACCGGCATGATATCAGAAAAAGATTTGAAAGATTCCGAAAACACCACCCTCGACGAAAAAATTTCACGAATCGAAAAAATGCTCGAAGGCAAGGAAAGCCCGCGCGCCTTTGAACTCGGCATGCTGCTTGCGCTCAAGATGGCACAGGAAATTCGCGAAGGCAAGGAACTCGGTTCCGAATCGGGCCAGATTGTTGTGGAATGGACAAAAAAATTCCCGAATTCCATAGTCGAAGAGGCTATTGCAAGCGCCAAGGAATTTTTGCTGAACCCAGGCAAGCTCGCCGACAAGATCAAGGAATCCCTGCTTAAAAAACAGAATACAGAAGACGGAAAGTAGTAGGAAGTCGGAAGACGGAAGATGGAAGAAAGGAATCAGTGACAGGAGTCAGGAGTCAGAAATTGCTGCTTACCGTGTCTTGGCGAGCGAAGTCCTAGAAGTCGGTATTTGGAATAATTAAAATTCTTAATTCTGAAATTTCCTAACCCCTCTCGTCTCTCGTCTGTAGGCACGCAGTGCCGTTCTCTCGTCTATTCTATACCCTACACCCTGAACCCTATACCCTAGACACTGGAAATCAACATTCACTAACCCCTATCCCCTGAACCCTATCCTCTAAAACAATGGAATTTAACAATCTTCTTTCGTCTTTCATGGCATCGCCATAGGATGTGGCTGCACTCGGTCATCCCCAAGCAAGCTTGGTCGCGACACTCGTTTGCACACATCTCGTCTACCAGCGAAGCGGTCTTTCGTCTAATCACTAGCCCCTAAATCCTAGATCCTATAAATCCCCAAATTATGAAAAATCTTCGTGCCTCCATCGACATCGGTTCCAACTCATCCATCCTTTTGATTGCCGCATTCGAAGCTGACGAAACCGGCAAAGAAAAGCTTGTTCCAAAAATCCAGAAAGTGGAAATTTGCCGCCTTGGCGAAGACATCTACGAAACAGGCAATATTTCTAAAGAAAAGCAGGAGGAGCTGTTCAAGGTTCTTTCGAAGTTCCGCAGCGACGCCCACGCACTCGGTGCAGAAATCAACGAAGCAGTGATGACCGAAGCCATGCGCAAGGCAGGCAACGCAGAGGAAGTCATTGCCACGGTCGAAAAAGCAATCTGGACCCGCCCACGCATCATTAGCGGCGAAGAAGAAGCCGCATACACCTACCGCGCCGTTACGGAATGGCACGGCGAAGACATTACGACAATCGACATTGGCGGCGGCTCCACGGAACTTTGCAACGGCAAGAATGCCATTTCGCTCCCGGTCGGCGCACTCTTCCTGTTCAAGAAAATGGGCGCAATCCCAGGCCCAGAATACAAGGGCTTTGTCAAGGAAACTTTGCTAGGCAACCCGGTCAAGCCATTTGCCAAAAAGCCGGTGTTCCTTGTGGGCGGCACGGCGACTGCGCTTGCCATGGTGTTCCTCAACACGCCGCAGTTCAACTACGAGCAGCTCGAAGGCCTCGAAATGACAATGGCTGACCTCGAAACTACGATTACCCGCATCGTGAACCTTTCCAAGGAACTTCGCGCGGCCCTTCCGGGCCTTGGCGGCGGCCGCTCCGACGTCATCATCTGCGGTCTTTTCTGGCTGCGCACCCTGCTCGAAAAACTGCATGCGGAATCGTTCAGAATCAGCACGGCAGGGCTTCGCTTCGGTGTGCTCTACCCTCCTAAAATCGTAGAAGAAAAGCCCAAGGCAAAACGCGTACCACCTTGGATGAAATAGGTTGCCGGCAACTACCTTACTTCAAATTCAACAACGCCCTTGTTTTCACGAATCTGCAAGAAGACGCTGCCAGCGTCAAAGCGTTGTTCAAACATGGTATCGAGAGCGTCCATTTGAACGTGCACGGTAAAATTCCCAACCAGGTCGCGTTCCACGACTTTGGATTTTTCACCCGGCAGAATTTCGTCCCTGATCCAGACAGTTTCGCTTGAATCCTTAGAGACGATGCTCACTTTTTGCACCGTGTAGTTTTCAGTGTCGTTGCCAACCTGCAGGCGGCAGGTGCCTTCAATCACATAATGCGTTACGCAACCTGTAAACAGCAGGGAAAGCAATCCCAAGGCAAAAGCTCTCATTTCTTTTCCCTCCTAATGCCAGTCGCAGTGATTTCCTTCACGCCATCGCTATTGGTGGTTTCCTTACTGCCCCTATACGAAGAATTCTTTTCGTGAATGACCTTCGTTGTAGATTCCACGGGGGCTGCCTTTGCAGCATTGCGACTGAAGAAAGCTCCATTCTTTGCTCCGAGCGCCAAGTTCAACTCTACTACAAAAACGCGCTTGGCATGGAACAAGTTTTCGTAATCTGCCGCATGGTTGTAGGCCAGTCGAATCATGAATACATTCAAGCCACCACCAAAATTGAAATCACCATTTTCATCGCGGTAGCATGTAAAATCGAACGAAGCTATTCTTGACGGGTCCGGGTAATATTTGAGTGCCGCCGAGTAGAAGCCGTAATCCGTGAGAAATGCGGTCACCTCGCCGTAAAGCATTTGGCCATACAGGTTCTGCTCATAAGTCACGCGAATGGAATCGGACGCATCGCGGTATGCCACGACATCAAAGTTCGGCAAATATGTGGCTATTCCGTGAGACACGCCGCCGTTCAATTCCTTGCTTTCGAAATGCAGCGATGCACGGGCAGATTTCCAGCCTCCATCGCCAAAGGAACCCTGCAAAGCAAGCGGACCGGTAAACACATGCGCAAAGCCATACAGAGAATCGCTTTCGTCGCCATGGATTCTAGAAACCTTTTCTGGATTTAAATATTGGATACCGCCAGCAATGCCGGAATTCCATCTTTCGGAAGTAATTGTGGCTCCAGCAGTCTGTACACTCTGTATCAGGGCATACCTGCCGTAATACGGCCAGAACAGAAAGTCTTCGGAATCCCAGCCCAAACGTTCGCCAAACCACATGAAGCCGAGGAAGAAGTCCGTGCCTTGGATCGGGGCAGAAAAGTAACCACCGAGGCGCTGCCTGAAGGCGTAGCCGTCGTGAACACCCAGGTCGGAACGCAGCGCCGTTTGGCGCGGGTGCGGCAGCCAGTAGGAACCAAGCGTAACATAGGCGATGGCCCCCGGACGCACAACATCGGATACTTCATCGAGAGCCGCATCACGGGCCACATTGCCGCCAGCAAGCACCGCTCCAGAAGGAACTGGGGCGGCAAAGGCAACTGCGCAGAGCGCAAATATCAAAGCCAACAAAAAACGCATGGACATAATGTAGAAAAAAGAGGTGTCAGGAATCAGGGACAGGGGTCAGAAGGAAGTCGGAAGACGGAAGTTAGTAGTCAGTCGGCTGTCGGCAGAATGCGCCCGAAATGAGCCAAACGAATTGAGCTTGCTCAAATTCACTTGGCGAATGAGTAGCCTCTATGGCGAAGCCATGAATGTAAAGACAGAGGACAGAAAACAGAAGACAGAGAACAGAGAATTGTATTTTCCCGTGTCATGGCAAGCGGAGCGCGGCCATCCAGGGCTACATTCTGGATCACTTCGCGTTGCTCGTGATGACAAGTAAAGAGAGGACTGAAAACAGAAGACAGAAAACAGAGTACAGAAGACAGTAGGAAGACATAAGACGGAAGACGGAAGGAACTGTAACTTACCATATTCTGGATCACTTCGCATTGCTCGTGATGACAAGTAAAGAGAGGACAGAAAACAGAGAATTGTATTTTCCCGTGTCATGGCGAGCGGAGCGCGGCCATCCAGGACTACGTTCTGGATCACTTCGCGTTGCTCGTGATGACAAGTAAGAATACGGGAGTCAGGAGTCAGTGACAGGAATCAGGAGTCAGTAGGAAGACAGAAGACGGAAGGAACTGTAACTTACCATATTCTGGATCACTTCGCGTTGCTCGTGATGACAAGTTAGGAGAGAACAGAAGACAGAGTACAGACATCAGGTCGCACCTTCGGTGCTTGAGGCGTGAGGTCGTTCGCTGCGCTCACTTTGAGGTAATTGTACCTAGATCCTCCCCTTCACCCAATACAACACTCCAAAACATGTGATAACTATCACCGTAACAAAAAAAACATTTACAATCAAGGGCAAATTTATTAAATTGCGCTTTGAGTTTTAATCAAGGAGCCGTCTATGCGTTTTGGCGCCATCGCGTTGTCGCTTATCGTCGCAGGCCTTACCGCCTGTTCTTCCATCACAATCCCAAAAGCGACACTTGCCGAACACGAAGCCAATCGCAACATTCCGGCCATCGACAACATGATCGTAAGCCTCAAGCAGGAATACATCGACAAGTGCTATACCCCGGTCGTGTACAAGAACCCGCCGACAACAAAGTGCCAGACCGATCTGTTCCAGCAGCTTGAACGCCGCTACCACTCCAACTACACACAGCAGCAAGTGAACCACGCCGCAAACGACATGTTCTTCAAGGACGTGAACGAAAAGCTCCGCAGCATGGCTAAACAAGACCCGAGTGTACGTGAAGCGGTACGAAACGGCGCCTTCACAAGCATCGAAGAAATGTTTGAGTATTACAAGAGCAAGTATTCTTTCGTAGAATAAAAGTCACGGACCCCAAGGGTCCGTTTTCTTTTGAACTGATTTTTCACCAAATAACGTCCCGCGAAAAGGAACCGAAATGGATATAAACGCAATTTTAGGGCAAGTTGACGACCTCGTCTGGGGTATCCCGCTCATCGTAATCATTCTCTTTGTAGGCCTTTTGCTTACCATCCGTCTCGGCTGCCTCCAGGTGATGAACCTGCCGAATGCACTGCGCTACATGCTGCACAACGAAAAGGGCGGCGAAGGCGAAGTCTCCAGTTTTGGCGCACTCTGCACTGCCCTTGCGGCAACAATCGGCACGGGCAACATCGTAGGCGTCGCAACAGCAATCGGTACCGGCGGTCCAGGCGCCCTCTTCTGGATGGAAGTTGCAGCATTCCTCGGCATGGCAACAAAGTATGCAGAGGGCTTGCTCGCTGTCAAGTACCGCTCCGTCGACAAGGACGGCAAGGTTCTCGGCGGCCCGTTCTACTACATTGAAACAGGCATCAAGGAACGCTTCGGTTTCAACTTCAAGTGGCTCGCAGTGCTCTTTGCAATCTTTGGCGTTTGCGCAGGCCTCATGGGCATCGGCACGATCACGCAGGTGAACGGCATTACGTCTGCAATGGCTCGCCTCACCCCGAACGCAGGTGAATTCGTAAAGATCGGCAGCGCATCCATCAGCTACACAACCGCTATCGCCGGCGCATTGGTCACAGCATTTTCTGCATTCGTCATCATTGGCGGCCTCAAGCGCATCGCTAAAGTTTCCACCTATGTCGTGCCGGTCATGGCAATTCTCTACATCGTTGCCTGCATGCTCCTTTTGGCAATGAACTTCTCCCATATTTCCGAAGCAATCGAAACCATCGTTCGCGCAGCATTCAACCCGAGCGCCGTAACCGGCGGCGTCGTTGGCACGATCTTCATCGCCATGCAAAAAGGCATTGCACGCGGCATTTTCAGTAACGAAGCCGGCCTCGGCTCCGCTCCGATTGCAGCCGCAGCGGCAAAGACAAATGAACCTGTCCGCCAGGGCCTCGTCTGCATGACAGGCACCTTCTTCGACACAATTATCATCTGCACAATGACGGGCCTTGCAATCGTCGTTACCGGCGCCTGGGACCCGAAGCTCGGCCTCGAAGGCGTAAACATCACCATGGAAGCCTTCGCGCGCGGTCTCGCCTTCTTCCCGGGCGGTGCAACAATCGCTCCGTACTTCCTAGCCATCGCCCTCGTGTTCTTTGCATTCACGACAATCCTTGGCTGGGCCTACTATTCTGAAAAATGCCTGCAGTACCTGATGGGCGGCAAAAAGAAGAGCGCAATTCTTGCCTTCCGCTGGCTCTACGTTGCAGCAATTTTCATCGGCCCGTACCTTACTGTCAGCGCCGTATGGACCTGTGCAGACATCTTCAACGGTCTCATGGCATTCCCGAACCTCGTGGCCCTCATCCTCTTGAGCGGCATCGTCGCCAAGGAAACCAAGGACTTCCTCGACCGCCTGCGCAACGGCCAAATTGGTGAATAATCCGAGTATCAGTCAAATAGAAAACAGAAGGCGGCAAGCCTTCTGTTTTTTTATCGGCGCTTAGCAAAGTGCCCTGTCAAAATCGGATTTTTCGGAGATGCCAGCGATACTTCTAGCAGGCGGCAATCAGCTTAAAGGCTTCGTCACGGGTCTTGGCCGAAAGCAGCTTTTGCACAAATTCCTGGTTCAATATGAGCTTCGCGATCGCACCGACCATGCGGGTATGGGCAGCCGGGGATTCCTCTGGCGAAAGCACCATGGCAACAAGCTTTGGAACTTCCCCATTCGCATTCTTCGCCATGGAAATGCCCGCATTGCAAATGCCAACGGCAAGTAGCGGCATTTCAAGATTCTTTACGCGTGCATGCGGGAGCAAAAGTCCATTCCCCATATACACTCCCATCGCCGTCCTCTTCTGCATGTCGGTCCAGACCGGCATCGGGTCAAACTTGACCGGGCCATTCACGAGGGCATCAAAGAGATAGCCGAAAGCAT
This sequence comes from Fibrobacteraceae bacterium, assembly GCA_045615885.1. Taxonomy (GTDB): domain Bacteria; phylum Fibrobacterota; class Fibrobacteria; order Fibrobacterales; family Fibrobacteraceae; genus UBA1765. Next base: position 23,042 of record JAZLFR010000041.1, on the reverse strand, counting down.
GGGCTTCTGGCAGGGCCGCATTCCACACAATCACATTTTCTTTGCGGAACGCCGGGGAAAGTTCTAACAAAGGCATAGAACAAAAATAAAAAAACCTGGTCGTTTGACCAGGCCTTTCAACTCTTAGGCGGCTTCTTCAGCGACACAGGAGCAAGCTGCAGTGACCTGATGCTTTACGCGATCACGGACTTCAGCCTTCTTGCCATCGTTAAAACGATCCAATGTACCAACCAAATAACCTGTAATGCGGCGAATTCTTTCGAATTTCACTCCCTCACCAATCTTTTCGAATTCCTGTTCCATCTTTACCTTTCCTCTTTAAGAACACCTACAATATATATAGTTTTTTGGATCTTGTACACCCCAACATATTGCGCTTTTTTCTTTTTTTTGTCCAAATGCCCTTTTTCGCAAAATTTCGGCAGTATGTAACAAAAATATAAAATCGTCGCAATTTTCAAAAGTTGTGAACAAACTTTCTATGCACATTCGCACATATTTTTCACAACTTATTGACATTCAACAAGTTGCACAAATTTCTATATTTGGGGTTCATAAAAGGCGAAGTCCTGCTATTGGAACAAAGCCGTATACGCAGATTTGTCACTAGGCAACACAAGGCGCGGATTTTCAGTGGAGCCGTCTTCCCAAGAAACAAATGCCGCCCCGCCCATGGGGGTAGCGGTCAGCAGCATCGCATTGCCTCCAAAAAACACGCCCGTGTACGGAATCTCAGGCAACCGAGCTCCGTCCAGCAGAACTGTACCATTGCCAATAGAACCTATCGTCACTTGAATATCCGCACCAAGTCCAAATTCATCCTTGAATTCCCGCCTAACCCAGGCATCCCTACCGCGAACCCAGCGCTTCATGCAAGCTCCCGAAACACTGAAATTTTCGCCACAGCTGTTCACTCGTTCTATTCTCGGATATAGTTCCTGATCTCTTTGAATTTCCTGTTCACCTAAAGAAGCAACCATGCGATCGACCGCTTTCGAAAAATTTTCTGAATTCAGATAATAACCATACATAACCGCGGCATGATTAATAAGCATCCTCTTAAAATCTGGATTCTGAATCAATTTGATGTATATGTGACGAAAATGCATTCTATCTGCCAAAGGATTTTCATCCATTCCAGCCTGTTTCATCCATTCAAAAAAGGCCATATTTCTATGTTCTGCAGACTGATTCCAGTCCATGCCTAAATCCAAATCGTACAAAACGAACTTCCAACGATCTTGTGAAACCTTCCACGCACGAACATTATTGTACGGCCAGTCAAAGTTGCGATAGAAAATTTCGGTTGCAATGTAGTCTGCATAATTGGAAAGGTCCATCATGCTCGACAGCGAATCATAAGCCTCGGAATGTTCCTGAGAAAAGTCATGCGCAGCAACAAACTCCAACATGTTCCTATAAGCGGCATCAGTACCGTTACTCGGATAGATTCCATCCTTAAAATGCTTTACAAAATTCACATCATTGGAATTCAAACCATGATTGGTTTCCACGAAATATTCGTTCAAGCGTTCGCGCATATCATAAATGCCATGGAACACGCCATTGTAGAACACAACGACTTGCCTTGAGCGCTGGTAATCCAATCCCGAGCCTTCAACGAGGCTAGTTGCCGCAGCATCTGCGACATAGTCGATGTCAAATCGGCTTCCATTATTGCGAAACAGCAAGGCCTTAAAAATATCATCTTCCTTGCGTTCCTTAAACAGAGGGTATCGTAAACGACCTTCCTGGTATTGTTTGCGCATCGTAACGGCAACTGATTTTTTATTTCGTTTCCTAGAAGACGCACCGGCAATTTTTATCCCTGCGTCAAACTCAAAATTCTTCATTTTCGAAGAACTGCCATCTGAAAAGAATTCCAGGTGTACCGGGTATTCAGCATCATCCCAGAACCAGGCGCACGGATCAGGCTTGCACGGCGGATGATCCAAGTAATGTTCCACATATTCCGGGTCCACGCGCATCGACACTACGGCCATTTCCAGAGATTCGTTTATAAAGTAGGTCTGAGTCGATTTGAAGGCTAGAGAGTCGTTCAAAAATTCATAGCACGTTACAACAGTCGAAGCTTCTATCGCCAGGGAATCAAAAAGAGGCGATTGGGCTGTCGGTTCAGAGCCGTCAAAAGTGCAGCGTACGATTCCCCCGGCTTCCGCTTTTGGCGCACGCAAAACAAACGGAGAATAAAAGCCCGCACTTGGCAAAGAGAACTTTGGCAAAACAGTGGCCGAATCTATAAAATCTGCATAGCCTTCCCTATTGCTTGCATCATGAACGGCAGCATCTTCCGATTCGGTGCTTGAATCGGAATCCGACATACTGCATGAAAAAAGCAGCAAGGTAGTCAACAATGCAAAAAGTTTATTCATTTCCGCTATTTAAACGAAGCCTGGTAAGTGGAGCCATTTGATGGCAGCACGAGTCTTGGATTTTCAGTGGAGCCGTCTTCCCAAGAAACAAATGTCGCCCCGCCCATGGGGGTAGCGGTCAGCAGCATTGCATTGCCTCCAAAAAATTTCCCTGTATAAAAAGATTCCGGCAATTTCAAGCCATCTAGCAATACGCGGCCATTACCGTTAGAAGCAATGGTAACCTGGATGTCACCTGCCAAATGGAATTCTTCCTGAAATTCCCTGCGAACAGAAGCGTCTCTTTCATTCACCCACTGTTTCATGCAGGAACCCGAAATACTAAAGCCATTTCCACAGACATTCCTGTAGGGATCCCTGTCATACATAGCCAAATCACGTTGAATTTCAGACGGTCCAAGGGAAGCAACAATTTCGTCAACAACTTTCGTAAAATTTCTGCCGTTCAAATAGTAATCAAAAAGGACTGCGGCATGATTTATGAACAGCCTTCTAAAATTTGGATTTTTTATAAGCTTTTTATAGACATTATGAAAATAGAGCGGATTGTCGACATCTTTGGAGCTGTCGTAACTGATACGGGCACCCTTGTTTATCCAATCAAAATAATTATCGATTCCTTCACTAACATTTCCACCCCAGTCTATGCCCAAATCCAAATCAAAAAAAGCAAAACGCCAAGGAAGATTCGGAGTACGCCAAGCACGGACATTGTTTTGCGGCCAATCGAAATTGCGAAAATAAATTTCCGCAGCCATATAATTTGCATAATTGCTTACATCCAACCATTTTTTCAAGGAATCATACGCCGAAGAAGTTTCCGATTCAAAGCTGTTGGCTCCGATAAATTTCAAAAGAGCCAAATAATCGTCTTCGGTCCCGTTGCTCGGATAAATTCCGTCTTCTACATGTTTAATAAAATTGACTTCATCATCACTGATTCCATGATTGTTTTCTACAAAATGTTCATTCAAGCGTTCACGCATGTCATAAATGCCGTGGAATACGCCATTGTAAAAAACAACGACCTGACGTGAGCGCTGGTAATCAACATTCGTTCCTTCCATAAGGCTAGTCGCCGCAGCATCTTCAATAAAGTCGCTAATAAAGCGGCCTCCGTTATTGCGAAAAACCAATGCCTTGAATTTACTGTTTTCCGGTCGCGTCTTGAAAAGAGGATATTTCAGCTGCGACTTTTGATATTGTTTTCGAATTGTCACCAGTACGGATTTTTTTGGCAAATTTCGGCTAAACGCCCCAGAGATTTTTATTCCTGCTTCAAACTCGAAATTTTTCATTTTAGAGGAACTGCCATTGGAAAAAAATTCCAGGTGCACCGGATACTCTACATTTGCCCAAAACTTCATGCAATCTTCATAATTGGGGCAAGGCGGATAATCCAGGTATTCCCGCATGTATTCCGGGTCCACTCGCATCGACACGACTGCCATTTCCAAAGATTCGTTTATAAAGTAGGTCTGTGTCGATTTGATGGCTACCGAATCATTCAAAAATTCATAGCATGTAACAACCGTCGATGTATTTACAGAAAGGGAATCGAAAAGTGGTGTTTTAGCGGTCGGTTCGGAACCGTCAAATGTGCAGCGAACGATTCCCCCGGCTTCCGCTTTGGGCGCACGCAAAACAAACGGAGAATAAAAGCCCGCACTTGGCAAAGAGAACTTTGGCAAAACAGTTGCAGAATCTATAAAATCTGCATAGCCTTCCCTATTGCTTGCATCATGAACGGCAGCATCTTCCGATTCGGAGCTTGAATCGGAATCCAACAAGCTGCATGAAAAAAGCAGCAAGGTAGTCAACAATGCAAAAAGTTTATTCATATCCGCTATTTAAACGAAGCCTGGTAAGTGGAGCCGTTTGATGGCAGCACGAGTCTTGGATTTTCAGTGGAGCCGTCTTCCCAAGAAACAAATGTCGCCCCGCCCATGGGGGTAGCGGTCAGCAGCATTGCATTGCCTCCAAAAAACGAGCCCGTGTACGGAATCTCAGGCAAACGAACTCCGTCCAACAGAACCATACCATTGCCAACAGAACCTATCGTCACTTGAATATCCGCGCCAAGTCCAAATTCATCCTTGAATTCTTGTCTAACCCAGGCATCTCTGTAACGAACCCAAAGCTTCATGCAAGATCCCGAAACACTGAAATTTTCGCCACAATTATTCTTCGGTCCACCCCTTGGATAGAGTTTTAGGTCCCTTTGAATTTCAATTTCACCCAAAGATGCAACCATACGATCAACCGCTTGCGAAAATTTTTCTGAATTTAGATAATAGCCATACAACAATGCGGCCTGGTTTATAAATTTTCTTTTAAAATCAGGATTTTTACTCAAGACCTTATAAATGTAATGGAATTTCTTCTTTACAATTTCTTCTGGAAGAGGTGGTAAAGGAACTCCAGCATATTGAAGGTCTCCTTCATCGCGTCTTATCCAATCAAAAATGTTCATCTTTTCAAGTATTACATCCCAATTCCAATCAATCCCAGCATCTAGATCGTATAAAATAAATTTCCAGCGACCATCTAACGCTTTCCAAACACGAACATTATTTTGAGGCCAGTCAAAATTGCGGAAATAAATTTGTGCGGCCATATAATAGGCATAATTATCAAGATCCATCATCAAGCCAAGCGAGTCATAGGCACGGGAATTTGGCTGAGAAAAATCATTATTCCAAATAAAATTTTGCAGCTCTCTATAAGCATTATCCGAACCATTCGCCACGTAAACTCGATTGCTTATAAGCTTCAAGAAATCCACTTTGTCAGCTTCAATTCCGTAATTTGTTTCTATAAAATGTTCATTCAATCTTTCTCGCATATCATAAATTCCATGGAACACTCCATTGTAGAAAACAACGACTTGCCTAGAGCGCTGATAATCAAGACCAGTTCCTTCCACCAAACTAGAGGCTGCAGCATCGGCGACATAATCCATGTCGAAGCGAGTGCCATTATTACGGAACAACAGGGACTTAAAAACATCGTCATTCTTGCGTATTTTAAACAATGGATAGTGTAAACGGCCTTTCTGGTATTGCGAGCGCATCGTAACGGCAACAGACTTTTTTGGACGATTTCTAGAAGACGCGCCTGCAATTTTTATTCCCGCATCGAATTCAAAATTTTTCATTTTAGAGGAACTGCCATTGGCAAAAAATTCCAGATGCACTGGATACTCAGTTTCATCCTTAAACCGCTCACAAACACCTTGAGAACAAGGCGGATAATCCAGATATTCCCGCATGTATTCCGGGTCCACTCGCATCGACACGACTGCCATTTCCAAAGATTCGTTTATAAAGTAGGTCTGTGTCGATTTGATGGCTATCGAATCATTCAAAAATTCATAGCATGTAACAACTGTCGATGTATTTACAGAAAGGGAATCGAAAAGTGGTGTTTTAGTAGTCGGTTCGGAACCGTCAAATGTGCAGCGTACGATTCCCCCGGCTTCCGCTTTTGGCGCACGCAAAACAAACGGAGAATAAAAGCCCGCACTTGGCAAAAAGAACTTTGGCAAAACAGTTGCTGAATCTATAAAATCTGCATAGCCTTCCCTATTGCTTGCATCATGAACGGCAGCATCTTCCAATTCGGAGCTTGAATCGGAATCCAACAAGCTGCAGGCACACAGCAAAGCAACTGCAAGTAAACAAAAGAATCTCTGCATTTCCAAATAAATATAAATTTTTATTGAAAAAAAGGGGCCGAGCAACACGGCTCCCTTATTATGCAAATTCAAGACTTGCTTCTAAGACCTGATTACAAGACCTAGTGACGACCAAAGCGGCGGGTCTTGCGGAACGGCTTGTCGCCACGTTCAGCAAACGGGCGTTCGCCTCCATGGAACGGGCGGCCTTCGCGCGGTCTGTCATCGCGGTCACGGCGGAACGGTCTTCCTTCGCTGCGTTCTGCACGGCGGAACGGGCGGTCATCGCCACCACGGACAAAGTCGCGGCGTTCTCCATCAAAGCCTGCACGGCCTTCGCGTTCGCGAATTTTGCGGCCTCCGCGGTGAGCCTTCTTTTCTCCACGGCCACCAAAGTCACCGCCGCCAAAACCGCCTCGGCCACCCTGCGGCGGCTCGTCGGTCATCAGGCGGAAGCGAGAAGGATTGCCGCGAATGCTCATGTTTTCAAGGATCGTGAGCAATGCTTCCGGAACATCCTGCGGAAGTTCCACGGTACTGAACTTATCGAAGAGCTTGATACGGCCAATTTCAGAAGACGATATGCCGGATTCGCCTGCGATGGCACCAACGATATCGCGCGGGCTAACATGGTCCTTGCGGCCAACGCCAAGATAGTAACGGAGGAAGCCTTCTTCCACACCGTTCTCACCTTCCTTGCGCGGCTTGCGAGGTTCGTCACTTGCGCCAAGACCAAAGGATTTTTCTGCCTTGAAGCCCTTGCCGCGTTCTGCCGGGGCTGGCAAATCTTCCATTTCCGGGAAGAGCGGCTGGCCTTCCTGTGCAAGTGCTGTAAGTGCTGCGGCCAAGTCAACCATCGGCACTTCGGATTCTTCGGCTAGGCTCTGGATCAAATCGCGGAACTGGTCAAGTTCGCCTTCGTTTACTTTATCCAAAACCTTCTTGCGGAATGCTGCTACGCGTTTTTCGCTAATCTGCTCGCCGGTCGGCATGTCCATCGGAGAAATCGGCTGGCGAGTTGCCTTTTCGATCATCTTCAAGAGGCGGCGTTCGCGCGGCGTAATAAAGAGGATTGCATTGCCGGTGCGGCCGGCACGGCCTGTGCGGCCAACACGATGCACATAGGATTCCGTATCGTACGGAACATCGTAGTTCACAACGTGAGTAATGCGGTCCACGTCGATACCGCGAGCAGCAACATCCGTTGCAACGACTATATCGAGCTTGCCAGTCTTCAAACGGTTGATGGTGCGTTCACGAAGTGCCTGGGCCAAATCGCCGCTCAACGGAGCCGCGTTAAAGCCGCGTGCTTCCAGGCGTTCAGAAAGTTCTGCGGTCTGCTGCTTGGTGCGGACAAAGATCAAAAGTCCATCAAAATTCTCGCCTTCCAAAATGCGGCAGAGCGCTTCGATCTTATGTTCCGGACGAACCATCACATAGCGTTGGGCAATATTTTCGACGGTCGCAGTCTTGCCTTCAATGCGAACTTCTTCGTAAATGCCAAGGTAGCGGTCAACAATCTTTTTCACGGCGTCCGGCATGGTTGCGCTGAACAAGGCGCGCTGTGCAGTTTCCGGGATTTCCTTCAAGATTCCTTCCACTTCTTCGGCAAAGCCCATGTCGAGCATTTCGTCCGCTTCGTCAAGAACAATGGACTGCACGCGAGCAAGGCTCACGGAGCCACGGCGAATGTGGTCGAGCAAACGGCCCGGGGTTGCAACGACGATAGAAACGTTGCGCTTCAAAGCCTTGAGCTGCACGCCAATGTCCTGGCCGCCATACATCGGCACAATGTGGATCTTCGGCATGTTCACCGCATAGCTCTGGATAGCTTCAGCAACCTGGATTGAAAGTTCGCGGGTCGGCGTAAGCACGAGCATTGCAGGCGTCGGGCCGCTAAAGTCCAGGCGGCTAAGCATCGGCAAAGAGAAGGCCGCTGTCTTGCCTGTACCAGTCTGGGCGGTGCCGAGCAAGTTCTTGCCCTGCAAAAGGACTGGAATAGCCTTGGCCTGGATCGGGGACGGAGCCTCGTAACCTGCAGCAGAAACAGCAGCAAGCACCGGTTCAGAAAGACCTAGCTCACTAAACAGCGGACCCACAGGTTCTTCAATATTAATAGATTGGATTTCAGCGGCGTCTTCGCCGTTGGTCAAAATTTCTTCACTCATTATGTTACCTTCGGGGACTAAAACACAAGTCCCAATGTGAGAGCCCCCGCCCCAAACTACGGGCGCACACTTTGCGCCTCACACGAAAGAAACATAGGAGGACTCTTTGAGTGGCCGCAAATATAGAAATTTCACGCCACAATCTTGTCAACTTTTAAAAGATTTATTAAATTGTGCAAACTATTGGAGAGATGCCAGAGTGGTCGATTGGGCCGGTCTCGAAATCCGGAGACCTTCACGGGTCCGAGGGTTCGAATCCCTCTCTCTCCTTTGAATAAAAAGACGCACCCGTAAAGGGTGCGTTTTTTATTCAAGTGGAAATGTGGATCGAACCCTCGGAATGGGTGCGGGGTTCGACAAATTGCACCCTATGAGCGAAGCGAATGTTTGGGTGCAATTTGGTCCGCCGAAGGCGCCCGGAGGGCAAACCAGGAACAACGTGACTGGTTTGGCCAATCCCTCTCTCGGCAAAAGTGCGAACGAAGAGAGCACTTTTGCATGCTATAAGGGTGGTTAACGAACCCTCGGAGAGGGTTCGATAAAATGCGCGTGAACGAAGTGAACCAAGCGCATTTTAGCCCGCCGTAGGCGCCCGGAGGGCAAACCGGGAACAAAGTGACCGGTTTGGGCAATCCCTCTCTCGGCAAAAGCGCGAACGAAGGGAGCTCTTTTGCCTCTGTGAACGATGTGCGATGAGAACCCTACCTACAGTCCACAGTTCCATTCGCCGCCAGGCATTTGGCCCCTGTCCTGCCCGCTAATAAACTGTTCAAGCATCACGCTCCCTAGGTAATTCTTGACAATGCTATCCAGCTCCTTCCAAACCGGGAGTGTCACGCAAATCCCCGCGCGTTCGCACTTGTTCTCTGCATCGTCAAGGCACTGTACCGGCGACACGGAAGTTTCGGTAAGCGAAAGGATATCCCACACAGAACAAGTCTTAGGGTCCACATTCAAGCGGTAGCCGCCACCCTTGCCGCGCGCACCGTCAAGCACCTTCGCACGCACAAGAATGCCCAAAATTCCCTCAAGGTATTTTTCAGAAATCCCCTGGCGTTCAGAAAGCATGTGCAACGGCATATACTCGTTGTTGCCGTTCTTTGCAAGTTCAATCATAACGCGTAATGCGTAGCGGCCTTTCGTCGAAATTCTCATGCACTGAAATATATAAAAATTTCAAACAAATTCCACACTCTTTTTGTGGGGATATAAAGTTTCCGGAGATTACCTAAAAATCAACCTTATTGTAGAACCCGACAGAATGCATTATACGCGACATAGGCTCAAAATACTCGCCTGTATAGGCAGCCACCTTGAAATACGTGTAAAGGCGCACTCCAAAATTCACGCGCTTAGTGATTTTCGCCTCGGCATCGAGTTCGTTCACGCCAACAATATCGTAGCCGTGCGCACCATAGTGCGGTTCCGTGCCCGGCATCGTCTTCATGAAATTCACATTGAAGCGCTCACGCACCAAAAAACGGTGGTACAGGCTAACTTCAAACATAGTCGTGTATTTGGCACCGTAGTTGTATTGATAGTTTCGCGTCACTTCATAGTTTGCGTCAATTTCGGCAAGCAACTCATCGTAATTGAAATCTGCGGAGCCTAAAAAGATGAAGCCCGGTTCAGAAAGATAGCGCAACCAGATGCAATCGCTCATCGGAATGCGAATGTCCAGCCCAAGGCCTAGCGCAAGGTTGCCCATCTGCACAAGGTCCCCATAGAACGAATCAAAATCGAGCATGAATGCAACATCCGTCCAAGTACCTTCGTGGTCCGATTTGTGAAAGCTGTAGAGTTTGCCTGAAGAATTCATGTTGAAAAAACTTTCTTCCTGGCCATGCTCGTAATGCGCATAAATGTTGAACTGCTGCAAAGGCTCCTTGACTTTTCTGTCGGGGTTGCCGTATGCAATTTCAAAGGCGCCAAAGCCAAAGAATTCATTCCACTCGTTATCCAGGCGGTCCGACGCGTTTTTGTCGTAACGGTAATCGCTGCCAAAACGGTAGCCACCGCCAAGCGTCACTGAACCCGAAAGGGGAACATAGCCCGGATTGTTCGGGCGCTCGCCATCTAGTTTCCAATGAAAATAGCTGAGCGGGTGCAGCACAAAGGACGCCCCCTGTTCAAACCATGTCGGGTCGGGCTTTGCAAGCAGTCGGCGGGAAAGCCTAAAGAGAATTTCACCGTAAAGAGCGCCGCCCACGCTCGTCGTTATAAAGTCGTTTGGAGCCGGGTATTCCCGCTCTGCAAAAAGCTCCCACTCCCAGGAACCGAGGGCAGCAAACAGAAAGCTCGGGTAAAAGGAAAATCCGGCAGAGCGCGCCGCCACGAAATAGTAGGTTCCCTGGTACGGGTGCCCAAAGAAGTTTATGCCCCAATGGTTGTCATCCCACTGCCAGCCCTCGCGCATATTACGCTGCCAAATCTCTGGGGTCACCTCCGCATAATCCTTGTCAATCACATAGCGGTCCCAGCCCCAAACAAACGCATTGAGGGCAAAAACCTCGATAAACGGGACAATGCCCGGGAGCGACTCCTGCTCTTGCCTCGTCGGAACACCGGCACTAACCGTTTCATCGGCAAACGAAGAAACCGCGAAAAACAGAGCTAAAGCCAACACCCACAATTTCACGATATAAATATGCGAATTTTCTGAGCCACATAAAAGAATAAATTGGATTTTACAGATAAAAGGCCCCTAATCAAAGATTAGGGGCCTTTTGCAAACACATTCAACAAGCTTACTGGTCTTCTACGTTCATCTTGCGCTGACCCGTAATGAACTGGTGCACAAACGGGTTTGCCGTATTCTTGATTTCATCAACGGTGCCGACTTCAATGATTCTGCCCTTGTAGAGCATGGCAATGCGGTCCGCAACCTTGAAGGCGCTCACCATGTCATGCGTAACCACGACAGATGTCACGCCGAGTTTTTTCTGCATGTCAAGAATCAAATCGTTGATCACGTCGCTCGTAATCGGGTCAAGGCCTGTAGTCGGTTCGTCATACAAGAGAATTTCCGGCTTCAAGGCAATGGCTCGTGCGAGGGCCACACGTTTGCGCATACCACCAGAAAGTTCAGACGGCATCTTGGTACGGAATTCCGGCTTGAGGTTGATCATTTCAAGTTTTTCCGTAACCGCGTCCTGGATTTCCTTTTCAGAAAGTTCCGGGTGGTGTTCGCGAAGAGCAAACGCAATGTTTTCGCCAGTCGTCATGGAGTCAAAGAGGGCTCCCATCTGGAACAGCATGCCCATTTTGCGGCGGATCGTATGCGTGTCAAAAAATTTCGGGGTACTGATCGTTACACCATCGACCTTCACTTCACCGCCATCCGGCTGCAAAAGGCCAATCATGTGCTTGAGGATAACAGACTTACCGCCACCGGACTGACCAATGACAACCATCGTCTCGCCACGACGAATGTCGAGGTTCACGTCAAGCAAAACATCTTGGCGACCGAAGCTCTTCTTTAAGCCACGGAGCTCAATCATCACATCATTCGGGTCAATTTTTACGTTAGGCATAGGATTTCTCTAGACGAAAGACGAAAGACGAAAGACGAAAGAATATATCAGACATCAAAAATCCTGCGTTCTGTCATTACTTTAAATAATCTAACTTGTTTATTTCCTTAAATTTCTTATTTCTGTACTCTGTTTTCTGTCCTCTTTCTTACATCTGGCTCATGCATCTTCATTCCTGACTCCTGTCACTGACTCCTATATTCTGTCTTTTAATAGAACATGATAGCATCAAGCACAAAGTCCGCGACAAGAATCATAAGGCAGCTAGCAACAACAACGTTCATCGTCGCGATACCGACACCCTTCGCACCGGAGCCAGCATTCATTCCATGGTAGTAACCGAGCACAAAAATTCCCGCACCAAACACAAACGATTTTATCACGCCCGTGAACAAATCCATCGTATTGAACAAGTACTGCATGCCGGTATAATATGTGTAGGTCGTAATGTCGAGAGCGAGCACGCAAACAATCCAGCCGCCAATCAAGGCGAGCGCATTTGAAATCACAGTAAGGCTCGGAATCATCGTAACAAAGGCAACAAAGCGCGGCATGGCAAGGTAGCGGTACTGGTCAAGGCCGAGCACCGTATAGGCGTCGAGTTCTTCCTTTTCGCGCATGGAACCGATTTCGGCGGCAAGAGCGCTACCCACGCGACCAGCGAGCACAAGTGCGGTAAGCAAGGGCCCTAGTTCAAGGAGCACCATCTTGCAAGCTGCAGTACCCACGAACTTGTCGGCAACAAGGTCACGGAACTGGAACTCCGCCTGCACGGTAGCCACCATGCCGGTAAAGATGGAAGTTACGAACAAAAGCGGAATCGACGACACGCCGATTTCAATCATCTGCTTGACGACCAGATTCGAATGCTTAAAGATGTAGGGCAATGTGCGAAGTGTATAGAGCAAAATCATGACGATTTCGCCGACATTCTGGATGCCAGAAACAATGACCTTGCCGAGCCACATTACGGGAGCTAACAAAATCATTAGAAGCCTCCCGAGGTAAAGTCGGTTTCGCCAAAGTCGGTCGTACCCATGTACGGCGAGCCAAAGCCACCGTCGTCCATTTCATCACCGCCGGGAACAGCGTCGTAGAAGCGGGTAAATTCCGGGCGGAACACCATGTCGATATCGGCGACGGAACCATTACGGTGCTTGGCAACGAGCAGCTGCGCCGCATTCTTCTGCGTTTCATCGTGCGTGCGGTAGAACGGGCGCTCCACGAACCACACCATGTCGGCGTCCTGTTCGATAGAGCCAGATTCGCGAAGGTCGCTAAGCTGCGGGCGTTCGCGGCCCTTTTCTTCGGCTTTACGGCTAAGCTGGGCAAGCGCAATGATTGGCACCTGCAAGTCTTTAGCCAAAATTTTTAGGCCGCGCGAAATGTTGCCGATAGCAACGGAGCGGCTTTCTTCGTTTCCGGTGCGCATCAACTGCAGGTAGTCGAGAATGATCAAATCGAGGCCGAGCTGCGACTTGAGCTTGCGGGTCTTACTCATGAGTTCCGAAAGGCCAAGGTCGGAGTTGTCGTCCACATAGAACGCCGCCTGCGAAATCGGCTCGCAAGCGAGGTTGATCTTGTTCATTTCTTCGCGGTTGAGCTTGCCGGAACGGATCTTGAAGTTATCCACTTCGGCTTCACCACTGAGCACACGCTGCACCAGCTGGTCACCGCTCATTTCAAGGCTAAAGAACGCCACCTTGCGATTGTGGCGAATGGCGGAGTTAGCCGCAAGCGAAAGCGCAAATGCAGTTTTACCCATGCCCGGACGCCCAGCCAGAATAATCAAGTCAGAAGGCTGCAAGCCACCGGTCAGTTCGTCAAGGTCTGCAAAGCCAGTCGGCACGCCGGTAACACCTTCCTTGCGGGTCTGGATCTTTTGAAGAAGCGGGGCAAGGAACGAGTCGATCGGGTGCAGGGAATCGCGCACGCGCTTTTCGGCAAGCTTGAAAACCTCGGATTCCGTCTTCTGCAGCACATCCTGGGAAACTGCAGCAGGGTCCTGCGCGCCGCGGATTGTTTCATTAGAAATGGAGATGAGTTTGCGGAGCAGGGACTTTTCACGCAAGAGCTCGGCGTGATACTGGGCATTGGCAGCAGACGGAACGGAGTCGGCCAGGCGAATCAGGTAGTCGCTACCGCCAATGTCGTTCAACTTGCCATTGCGTTCCAGCTCGGCGGCAAGCGTTACAAAGTCGATCGGGGAACTCTTGTCGTAAAGAGATACGATGGCATCCCAGATTACACGATGGCGCGCCTGCGAAAAATCCTCAGAATCAACTGCCTTCTGACCAACAATGTCGTCAAGACTTGTCGGGTCCTGGATAAGACCGCCCAAAAGGTAAATTTCAGCATCAACAGCTTGCGGCAGGGCACGGCCCGCATATTCGGCAGTTTCAAACTCTTCGTTCATAGACTAGCGAAATATAAGAAATTTTTATTTCTTGATTGCCTTCACAATGCCGGCTTTGCTCTTTACAATGTACATGCCCTGGCGAACATCGAGCCTGAGCGAGCCATCGGCAGCAATAGCATTCCTTTGCAAGCCTTTCCAAACCTGGTTACCGTTCAAATCGAATACGACAACATTCGTGTTCTGCAAAATTTCAGAAGCAAACTTCGGGGCCACCCTAACGCCAGACAAAGCAGGATTGTAGAATACGAGCGTCGTAATGGATCTGGCCGGCAAAGCATAGCTAGCCGCAATCTTCATGGCAGAACTCTTTTCGCCGTTTTCAACAGACTGCACTGCATGAACGGCTGTGTAACCGTCAAATGCAGGCGCATCGAGGTTAACGGCAGCGTTGCCGGTATTGATCACGATTACAGAAACAGAATCTCCATCTGCACTCTTGAAGGCCACCGTCTTCAGAGCAGATTCGTCAGCCTTTGCAGAAACAACTTTCCAGCCCGGATTCACGAACTTGGAATAGTGTCGCATTGCGTGGTATTCCGGATTAATCTTGATGTATTTTCCCGAGCAAACAAACTTGCCTTCCCCAGTCAAATCCCAACCTTTCCCCGGGCAAATGGCAATCATCTGGCTGTGATAGCCATAGAACAATTCCCAGGCAATATATCCATTCAGCATGCCTTCCGTAAAACCGATCTGCATTATGTGAGCAAGGCCCACCATGTCTGATTCAAGAGGATCATCCTGCATCGGGCAAAATTCAGTCATGACCAAAGGTTTCGAGCCAGTTCCGTACTTAGATCCAATCGAAGACATAGCCGAGCGAATGCTTTCCGGGTCCAGGTAATAATCCTTTGGCTGAAGAGACGAGTTGTTATTGGCGTGGTATAGATGATAGGCGTAACCATCAAGCTTGCTATCATCCAAGGCGTTCATGTACTTCTGGAAATTTCCATAGCCAATGCCAAGAGGTTCCGGCCCAAGAATTGCCGGGCGCGGGGAAACACCAGCAAAGGCATCGTACATGGCGTTCAAAGCCTGTGCATAGCCAGCCTTCCGATCGCTTTCCGTCGGATCGAAAAGCGTCTCTTCATAACCTGCAAACATATCCGGTTCGTTCTGGAACGAAATGTAATCAGGAGCTATGCCCAACTCGGAATATTTTTGATAGGACTTTTTCCACCATGCTGCAAATTCCGAATAAGCGTATTTTCCATACGGATCGGAAGATGACTTTTTCAAGCTTGCCTTAGAAGAATCGCCTCCAGCTTCATACCCATTAAGCCCACCACTACCCTTCAAACTTCCTGGAGCAGACCAGCTAGACATTTCGATTTTCAGATGATCGCCAAGACGTTCCTTTGCCGCCTTTACGATCATCACATCTTCAGACAAATCCTTGGAGTCATCTTGAAGCCAGTTCGCTATGCGAAGAAAAGAAAGATTCAAACCTGTAAAAGCAGTATCAAAAAGATCCTTCTGATCATCTTTAGAAAGATTGGCAAGCCAATTTTGATAATAGACACTACCGCCGCCAAAACCAACAACGGACTGCTTGGTGTCATTTACGTTCACTGTCACGGAGGCTGCAAGCGCTGCGCTCACACCGAGCGCCAAAGAAACTGGCAACAACTTTTTAAACATACATACTCCTAATATATAAGAAGACAGAGAACAGGGGATGCCATCGCGGCCATGCGTGCATCTTGCTCTTGCATCTTATTCTTACTCATCACATCTGCGCTTCGCGGTAATCAAAACCATAGGCGCGACGGCTTACAGAAAGAATCGGCGGCATCTGAATACGCTTGGCAAGAGCAATGCCCTTGTAGCGGCGCCACCACAAACGCATGTCATCCTTCGCGGCTTCCTTGGTCGGGAAAATTTTTGCAAAGTATTCCGGATCTACACCGAGCTTTTCGCAGAGCGTGCCGTCGTCCAGAGCGTTTTCTGCATCTTGCAGGGAATTTCTATTCCAGCGTTCCATCCAGAATGCAAAGAGCTTGTCGTGGTATGGGTAAATAATCGGGTCGCCCTTGCCTTCATCAACATTCTGGGCATCGCTAAGTTCTGCGCTTGCCGGAATGTCGATACTTGCCTGCGGAATAATTCTGCGTTCACGATTATATTCTTCGGCCAATGCATAAACCTGCATTTTCCACAGGTCGCCAAGCGCACAGAGAATGCCAGAGGTATCACCGTAAAGAGTGCAGTAGCCAACGGTGACTTCACTCTTGTTGCCGTTGCAAGTAAACGCTGCTCCAACTACGGAAGCGATCGTCGCTAGAATGCTAGCGGAACGAGTGCGAGCCTGCAAGTTTTCAAAATGGATTCCTGTAACATCCATCTTGGTATCGTTGCGTTCAAAGCTGCACTTAGAAAGCGTACTACGAACCGATTCAATTACATCGGAAATCGGAGCGACCATGTACGGGCAGCCGAGGTTATCGGCCAGTTCCTTTGCCGCATTGCGGGTCGTCGCGGAATTGAACTTTGTAGGCATGTTCACAAGGAACACGTTCTGCGGGCCTATAGCTTCGGAATAAAGCGCAGCAGAAACGGCACTGTCAATACCGCCGCTAGCACCGATGACTATGCGTTCCACATGGAAACGCTTCAGGTTTTCGCGAATCATGTACACGAGGGCAGCGCGAACTTCCGCAATGTCAGACGGGAACGGCTCAGCCGGAGTTCCATCGACAAGCACTCCGTACTTGTTCACTTCGATCACAACTTCTGCAGTCTTGAATGACGGGAAAGTAAACATTTCCATGCCGCTTGCATCGTACAGGCAGGAATCGCCTTCGAAGGCGTAAATGTTCTTGCCGTTGTTCTGCGTGCCGACGGAGTTCAGGTACAAAAGCGGGAGCTTGCCGTTGCGAGCATGTGCGGAGAACACTCGATTGCGGGCGGCACCCTTGCCGATTGTATAGGGCGAGCAGGAAATGTTGATGAGCACATCGCCCTCGCCCATCTTGCCAGCAAGAATTGCAGAAGGCTTGACCGGATAAATGTCATCCCAACCATCTTCGCAAATGAAGATGCCGATTTTTGTTCCATCTTCGCGCGTATAAGGCTGCAAAACATCTTCAATGCGCAGATTATTTTTTTGAGCAAGCTTTCGCAAGTCAGAAAAATAGCGTGGTTCGTCAAATTCGCGGTAGCAGGGCAAAAGGGTCTTGGGCAAAAAGTTGCGCTTGACATCGCCTATGTTCACGAGCGTTGCAAA
The DNA here is from genome assembly GCA_045615885.1 of Fibrobacteraceae bacterium. Classification (GTDB taxonomy): domain Bacteria; phylum Fibrobacterota; class Fibrobacteria; order Fibrobacterales; family Fibrobacteraceae; genus UBA1765. The sequence continues at coordinate 5,627 of JAZLFR010000041.1, read as the reverse complement.
CTCACCCTTCGTTGCATAGAATGCGGCATTGTAGAGCTTGGGGCGACCGCTTTCGCCACGTTCACCATCACGGGCCACATTGCCGAACAAAATGTCAATGCCATCTGCGAGAGCCGCAACCTTGCGACCATATTCTTCGCAGGTTTCCACGAAAGAAATTTCTTCCCAAAGGTCACCAATCAAGTAGCCCGGCAAAGCCATTTCCGGGAACACTACAAGGTCAACCTTCGCGTCCTTTGCACGGGCAATCGCCTTGCGCATGGTTTCAAAATTCTTTTCCGGGTGCCCCGGCTCAATATGCATTTGTACGGCGTAGATTTTCATAATGCAAAAATATAGAAATCGTGTTTTTTTTACAAGCTTCGACCCTGGGCTTTCAGCCAGCGTTCGTAGATAAACAGGGCAATCAAATTCTTGCCATCTACAAATTTGTGAGAAGCTTCTTCATACGGCAAAACTTCTGTACGAATCCATTCTTCTTCTTCGGTGTAGCTCTGTTCCTTGTTGTTCATCGCTTCGAGCTCTTCGCGGGTCACATTGCGTTCGATTGCATACAAACGAATGCGTTCGTCAAGCAAGCCGCAGCTTGCGGCAAAGCCTTCTACACCTGGCTCATGCCAAAAGCCGGTCAAGTCGATAAGCTCGGAATCATCCACCTCAATCTGGGCCTCTTCCTTGAGTTCAGAAAGAGCCACCTTGCGATAATCGCCAGACCAATCCAAAATGCCTGCCGGAATTTCAAGGGAGGCAGTTTCCGTAATCGGGAAACGCGGCTGACGCACAAGCAGCAAGTACGGCTTGCCTTCGCACCAGAGCACAGGCAGCACGGCAACTGCATTACCACGCACAAGCACAATACCATGCACGGGCTTACCATCAGGGAGAGTCGCCGTAGCACGCAGCTTTATAAAGAGTGGAGCCTTGCCGTTAAAGCGAAAATCGACAGACGAAAAATGGATTGCCGTCACATTGAACTTAGCCGAAGCCTTTGCAAGCCAATCCTTAAACAATGAAGAATTGACAATTGCTTCGTGATCAGCTTCTGCAATTTCTGGAGAGAATGTGTAGGTCATAAAGGCGGCCTCCGCTTTTTTTTATTTAGCCAGTTTGTCGGCAAGTTCCAAAGCATCCTTGAGGGAATTCGGGTCGGCCTTGCCTTGCCATGCAATGTCAAAGCCGGTACCATGGTCAACGCTAGTGCGAATCACCTGCAAACCAAGCGTGGTATTCACGCCGCAAGTCTTGCGCTTTTGCCCTAGGTCAAAGAGCATAGTCTTTGTAACCACGTGGCCCTGGTCATGGTACATGGCGACAACGCCGTCGAAAGTTCCACTGCGAAGCTGCGGGAACACGACATCGCCCGGGAGCGGGCCGGTTGCATTGATCTTCTTCTTTTTTAGTTCCTTCACAGCCGGGGCAATCTGCGTAATTTCTTCAACGCCAAAAAGGCCACCTTCGCCCGCATGCGGGTTCAAGCCGGCAACGCCAAGGCGCGGCTTTGCAAGCCCCTTGTAGCGTTTCAAAAAATCGTTCAGCAAGTTTGCCGTCTTGAGAATGCGTTCCTTGTTCGCGCGATCGCAAGCTTCGCGAAGCGATACGTGAGTACTCACGTGCGCCACGACCCAGTCGCCGTGCACAAGGCAAAGCACAGGGCGCGGGTCCCCGCACATTTCGCCAATGAATTCCGTATGGCCCTGGAACCCGGGAACCGTCTTTTCTACAGCTTCCTTGCAAAGCGGAGCAGTTACGACTGCAGCGGCCTTGCCATCGAGGCAGTATTGCGTGGCGGCGCGAACCCAGCCAATGCTAGCAGCCCCCGCCTTCTTTGTAATTTTGCCCGGCTGAATTTTTTCCTTGAATTCAATACCTGCACTGAGCACAGGAATCATGCCGCGCTTGCAGGCTGCTGCCGCTTCTGAAGGGTCTTCAATGCTAACGACTTCACGCTTGATGCCGGTGGAGGCAAGCGCTGCAAGAACAACCTTCATGTCGCCCATCAGGGCAACCGGGTGCTTCACCTTGCATTTCATGTTCATGAGCATGGCACTGATTTCTGGGCCAACGCCATTCGGGTCACCGATAGTCACAAGAAGTGGCAACATAACAATCTCCAAATTAAATCAAGTCCGCATCCTGCAATGCGGGGAATTCGTTTCGCCAGCTGATAACAGCTTCGCTAAAAATTTCTGTAGTCACAACGCATTCTTCGTCGCCAGCTTCGGCCAAAATTTCGCCGGTAGGCGAAATAATCCTGGAACCGCCAACGTAATCGGCGTAAGGATCGCGGCCAACACGGTTCACGCCAAACACGTACGCCTGATTTTCAATTGCACGGGCCTGCAGCAAAATTTCAAAATGTTCCTGACGCTTTACCGGCCAAGAGGCTCCAATGCTAAAAGCCTGCGCACCGACAGCAACGGCTTCGCGGAACAGTTCAGGGAAACGCAAGTCATAGCAGGTAAACGGAGACACCTTCAAATCTTCGACAGGGTATGTTTCCACATCTTCACCGGCCGTAAAATTCTTGCGCTCACTAGGGAATGGATGGATTTTGTCGTAGCCGACATTTTCAACAGATTCACCCGGAAAGTAGATGCCAGTGTGATTCTTTAGGCGGTTCTTTTCGGCAGCGATGCCACCGCCCTGCACAACGCAACCATAATCCCTTGCTAGCTGCGCAAGGAACTTCACGGTCTCGGAATCTTCGTCGTCAAAATCTTCCGGAGCATCTTCGCGCGGGGCGTGCATAAAGCCTGTTGCAAACATTTCAGGCAGCACAATCAAGCCGCCCGGCAAAACGGCACACGTATCCAGAAGGCTCCGCACCTTTTCGAAGTTTTTCTGCTTATCGCCCCAGGCGATATCCATCTGCACTAAGTAAACGTTCATATCTCCAATATAAAGTTAAAACTCAATGCTAAAAAACTAGACAAATTTTTGAAATTCGCCAACCAAGGCAAATGCAAAGCGCAACTTTAGGGTATAAAAAAACTCCCCCGCGAAGTTCTGCTTCGCGGGGAGTCTGCTTTTCACAAGCTTATATTACTTCACTTCGAAGTAGTAAGTCTGGAGAGTCTTGCCTTCCTGGGAGATTTGCAAAATCTGCTTGCCCTGCGGGAGGGTACCAGAGATTTCGAACAAACCTTCTGCAAGGTAAGCCACGTTAAGCTTGGTGCCTGCGTCAGCCTTGGCAAACACGCCGTTCTTGTCCTTTGCATCGAAACCAGAGCAATCCTTGTGGGATGCAACCGGAGCAACAACTGCCGGGAAGACAGATGCTTCGACAGGAACAGTCACGGAGCTCTTGAACTGGTAAATAACCTTGATAGCAGCGTCAACAACGGTCGGAGCCGGGAGATCTACAGTAGAGCCCTTCTTGGCATCCTTTGCTGTGTTCGGCATGGTCTGGCGGTAGCCTGCAATGGATTCCTTACAGGTTGCAGAGAAAAGAACGTGGTCGTTGCTGATCTTTGCAGATTCTACCTTGTCTGCGCTTTCAGCTGCGCCTTCCTTGTAAAGGCCCGGCTTCACCTGGTCGCTGTAGCTATAGAGAGTAAGCTTGGCGTTCGGGTTTTCGGCAGTGGTAGAGAAACGCTGCTGACCAAGAACATACTTGTTGCGGCGGGTCTTGATCAAGTAGTCACCGGCAGGAACGCCAACGAACTTGAAGGTACCATTCTTGAGTTCAGCCTTGAATTCATACTTTTCCTTCTGGGTGGAGAACACTGTAGAGTCCATCCAGACGGTCGGCATTTCAACAGCCTTGCCAGTAAACGGATCCATGACGACGCCTTCGACGTCACCCTTGGTTTCGCAGCCAGTCATAGCGAGTGCGATCAAAGCGGCTGCGCAAATAGTAAGTTGCTTTTTCATAAGGTTCCCTAGTTATTTCCAATAATTAAGAAATAAGAAGATAGAGGACAGAAAACAGATTTTTCGAAAACGCATTTCACAGCTGCAATCGAGCGCCCTGCAAAAAAACATTCCTAATACATCGCAAAAAATACTCTGTTGCTGAACTCCAGTAGTGAGATTGCTTCTTAACGCAAAAACCCTCCCTGTGGGAGGGTTAAAGCCAGCTAAATTACTTAGCTTCTTCTGCAGCGGCCGGAACAGCCTTGCGGGTCTTACGCTTTGCAGAAGTGATGTTAGCACCACCGCCGAAACGCTTGTTGAAGCTATCGATACGGCCAGCAGTGTCAACGCGATGCTGCTTACCAGTCCAGAACGGATGGGAGTCAGCAGTAATTTCGAGAGAGATCACGCTATATTCGACCCCATCGATTGTCTTCTTTTCAGCGGAAGACTTCGTGGAGCGGGTGATGTATTCCTTACCCGTATTCGCATCGACGAACACAACTGGATTATAATTAGGATGGATTCCTTCTTTCATGTTGAATTCCTATGTAAGATAGTGTCGGTGCGCCAAATGTAGAAGATTTTTTGTGTTTTGGCAAGTGATTAGAGGCTAGGATCTAGAGGCTAAGGGCAAGAAAACTAGAGAAAACAATATTTTATGGGAGAATTTCTGCCTAAAATAAAGATAAAATGCTGTTCAAAGGATATTTTCACCAGCCCAAAATGATAAAATCAATGCACAACATTTTTTACAACTACATTTTCTTACAAAAAAAACTATTTCGGGGAGATTCTTAAATTCTATCTTTTAAAGAAAGTATTGCCAAGCATATAGAGGTTTCGTTTTATGCAAACACATAATTTTTGGAGAGCTTTGGTTTCTGTGGGTGTTTTAACATTTTTAGTAGCCTGCAGTAACGACTCCTCTTTCGAGCATCTAGAAATCGGCAAAAAATATGTGCTCCTGGAATGGCCCGACAGCGCCTACGTAGCCTCCCTTGATTCCGTACTTAAGGCCGAACCACTACGCAAAGACACCGTCGATACGCGCCCGAACATTTCATTGAACGCCTTCGAGGCCCCTACCCTTGCCCTGCCAAAAACAGGCAAGCAGGCCAAGGCAGAAAAGTCAAAGCAGCCTAGACCGGCAGACGCAGACAAACCCAAGCAAGCAACAAAGCCATTCGCCGAACGCTTTGCAAGCGCCATCTCCAAATGGCAGTCCGACCCAAGCAACAGGAGCCTGTACATCACAGTCACGGTTAAGGACAGCGAAGACGCCATGACAGCCCTCGTGCGTACCTACGGCAAGGAAGCAAAGACACTCCCCCGCTTTTATGCGCTCTCCGTTTTGCAGTCACTCAACCCGGGCGTATCCGTGGAACACCCGGAAGCCGGGCAAACGCTCAGACTGCCGAGACTGTGATAGACGAGAGAAATGTTGGTTTCCAGTGTTTTAGGGGTCTATAGAATAGACGAGAGAACGGCACAGCGTGCCTACAGACGAGAGACGAGAGGGGTTATTAGGATCTAGGATTTAGGGGCTAGGATCTAGTGGAATGTTAATTTCCAATATTTAGGGAACAGGGGCTAGGGTGTAGGGTATAGTGAATGTTATTTTCCAGTGTTGTCGGCTGTAGGCTGACATCTGAATGTTCAATTAATAACTTCGTTATTCTTGATAATGCGTCTCGGTCATAAAAATAAACAAGTTTATTTTTGCGACGCTCGACTTAGTTATCAACTAATAATTTCATTCTTCCATCTTC
>JAZLFR010000040.1:0-19391 GCA_045615885.1 Fibrobacteraceae bacterium | reverse complement strand
TGGTTCTTGGAGTCGCGAACCACTTCAACTTCCAGTTCTTCCCAACCGAGAATGGATTCTTCGATAAGGCACTGGTGAGTCATGGAAAGTTCAAGACCGTTGGAGCAGATAGTGCGGAGTTCTTCCACATTGTAGCAGAAGCCGCCACCTGCACCACCCATGGTGTATGCCGGGCGAACCACCACAGGGTAGCCAATTTCAGCAACGATCTTTTCGGCTTCTTCAACAGAGTGGCAAATGCCGGAGCGCGGGGTGTCGATGCCCAGCTGCTGCATGGTAGCCTTGAAGATTTCACGATCTTCGCCGCGTTCGATAGCGTCCAGGTTCACGCCAATGACCTTCACGCCGTACTTGTCCAGAATGCCAGCCTTGTTCAGGGCAGAAGACAGGTTCAAGCCAGTCTGACCGCCGAGGTTGGGGAGCAATGCCTGGGGACGTTCCTTGGCAATGATCTGTTCCAAGCGTTCAAGATTCAGCGGTTCGATGTAAGTGGCGTCGGCCATGACCGGGTCGGTCATGATGGTTGCCGGGTTAGAGTTCACCAGCACGATCTTGTAACCCTGTTCGCGCAGAGCCTTACAGGCCTGGGTGCCAGAGTAGTCGAATTCGCAAGCCTGGCCAATGACAATAGGACCAGAGCCGATGATGAGAACCTTATCGATACCTTCGATCTTCATTTTTGTCTCCACAAAAAAAATGTCGAACCAAAACGGCTCGACTGATTTAAAAACTCAAATGAGAAACAGAAACGGAAACAAAAATGCCGACTGCCTTGCAGACCTTTGCGTGAGAGTGCTTGAGCATAGTTGTCATTTTCAAAACCATCTTTCTATTTCGTTCAAACTTGCGCAAATATAGACAAAATTGCAATGTTTAAGGGGTAAAAACGCCAAAAAAGTAAAGTTTTTTAGACTTGCAAAACTTGTCCACGACCTTGCAAAAAACACTAAAAATGCCTAATCCATTGAATTTCAATGAGTTAAGAAAGCCTCTCCCCCATTGTAAACATCCCGTTATGGACATTTTATCCATAGAACTTTGTCAAAAGTGTGGCTATTAGTCCACTTTGGAAGATAATTTTGGTACAAAAGGATTAGGGGCATACCCCCAAAGGATGGATGTATGAACAAGTTTATCTCTCTCGCTGTTGCTGGCCTAGCTGCCGCAACAATGTCCAATGCAGCTTTAGCTGATGGCGCAGCAAAGTTCGTGGGTAACATTACCCAGTCCAACACGGCTCCTGGTGCTAATGACCAGTTCACCAAACTCTGGAACCAGGCCACAGCAGAAAACGGATGTAAGTGGGAATCCGTTCAGGGTGGTTGGAATGGCGGCAGAAACGTTTGGAAATGGGAAGGCTGCGACGCCGCTTACCAATGGGCAAAGAAGAATGGAGGTTACTTTAAATTCCATGCACTTCTCTGGGGTTCACAGTACCCTAGCTGGCTTGAAGGTTTGAGCGTTGATGAAACAAAAAAGGCTATTACAACCTGGTTTGATGCCGTTGCTGAACGTTATCCTGATGCCGATATGATTGATGTGGCTAACGAAGCCATCCGCAACTCTCCGGGTAGCTACCATTCTAATTATCACAAAACCAATATTATCCCAGCATTGGGCGGCGACAATAACGACTATAAGTTCCTTACCACCGCATTCGAGATGGCTCGCAAACGTTGGCCAAAGGCAGTTCTGATTTATAACGACTACAACACGATCCAGTGGGACCGAGACAAGGGCATCGCCCTCATTCAAACCCTCCAGAAAAACAATACTCCCATTGACGCATATGGTCTTCAAGCACATGACTTGCAAACTGTAGGTGGTAACGCCAATGGTACTGGAGGCGGCGGTAATTGCCTCCCCTATAACGAATTCAAGGCCTCCATGGAAAAAATCCATAAAGAAACCAACAACATTCCTATTTACATTTCCGAATACGATATTGCAACTACCGACGATGCTATTCAGAAGCAGTGCTACCAGGAACAGATTTCTTACTGGATGGAAGACGAATATGTAGCAGGAATCACCCTTTGGGGTTCCATTTATGGACATACCTGGACTAACGATGGAAAAGGTTACTCCGGGATTATCAAGGATGGCCAAGATCGTCCAGCAATGACCTGGCTCAAGGAATACCTTGCCAAGAACAAGGGCAAGAACTCTACCGGCCTTACAGGCGGAATCGCTGTAGAACCGGAACCGCAGACACCGTTCGGCGGCAAGGCATGGGCAATTCCTGGCAAGATTGAAGCTGAAAACTTTGATGTCCCGGGCGTAGGTACTGGTAACGATTCTTACTATGATAAAGATTCTGAAAATCACGGTGACAGTGATTACCGCAAGGGCACTGGCGTAGATATTTATCAGAAAAAGTTTGGCAAGGTCATTGGTTATAATCAAACTGGTGAATGGTTTGAATATACTGTAAATGTGGCAAAGGCTGGTACATACACTGTTTTTGCAGCTGTTGCTTCTAACAATGATGATGCTGGTTTTAAGCTCTCTGTAGATGGCAAGGATGTTACAAGCAAGATTTCAGTTCCTAAGACTGTTGAAGGCGAAGGTGATTTCGAAGAATTTGGAAAGGTCTCTGCCGAAGTTGCCCTTTCTGCAGGTCAGCATATTCTCCGTCTCTCTATTGAAGGTGACTGGATGGATATTGACTACATGACATTCGTTGAAGGTAAGGGTGCAACAGACCCAGAACCGATCGAAACCCCGAGCAATGGCGACGATAGCGGTGACGACTCTGGTGACAAGGGCGATACTGGTGACGACAGCGGCGACGATCTCACCGCAATCTCCATGAACCTGAACTACAACTCCCCGAAACTCATCCACTACGATGTATTCAGCGTAAACGGCATGTTCATGGGCCGAGTAAGCGGATACAACATTCAGGATGCAATTACCTCCGTAAAGGACAGCAACATTTTGAAGAGCGGTGTCTACTGCATCCGCTCCCGCGCAAACAAGCAAATGCAGACAATCCGCATTGCCCGCTAAGCGCAAACGATCCCCAATCCCCACATCCCGCGTAGAATAGTTCTACGCAAGAACACCCCGAAGCTTTTGCTTCGGGGCTGTTTTTTTACAACAAAAAAGGTGCCCCCAAAGGGGCACCTCTAAAAAACGCTAGCAACGCCTAGAGAAGCATCGGGTGTGCGTATGCGGCAGATTCGTCCACTTCCGGCTCCTGGTAGCAGGTTTCCGGAATCTGCACCTGGCGCTGGAAGAAAGCCTTGTGAGCGGCAATCACCTTTTCGCGTGCAAATTCTGCGTTCTGCCATTCGCCGATTTCCACATTCTTGCCTTCGAGTTCCTTGTAATACTGGAAGAAGTTGCGGGTAATCTTCAAAAACATCGGGTCCACGTCATTGATATCGCGGATCGGGCGCGGGGCATATACGGGAACGCCAAGAACCTTGTAATCCTTCTTGCCGCCATCGGTCATGTCGAGCGCGCCGACAACGCGGCAGGTAACGACAGAGCCCGTAAACAACGAGGCGGAATCGTAAATCAGCATGTCAATGGCGTCGCCATCATCGGCAAGAGTGCTCGGCACAAAACCATATGTACACGGGTAGCTCATGGAAGAGAGCAGGCAACGGTCAAGACGGAACACATGCAGGTGTTCGTCATATTCATACTTAACGTTTGTATCCTTACCAATTTCTACGACACAATCCACTTCGTAGGGATACTTGCTGCCAATCGGCAAATTCAAATAGTTAATAGGCATCTTTCAATCACTTTTCGTTAATATTACATTACCACAAAATTAGTTTATTTTCTAACAAAAGGGTAATTTTTGTAAAATTTTGTTGATTTTTCCAAAAATTATCTGGAACGCCAGCGCTGGCTAACATTCTTTTCGTAGAGTCCAACATAAAGCTTAGGCTCCTTCGTATCTGGAGCATAGCCAACTTCGATTCTCAAACGGTCAAGCGCAGGTATCAGCAGGTGAACGCCTCCGTAAATTGCTCCCGAAAAATCGTCCCAGTTTGGCGTCTTGTCGTTCCACAGGAACGAGCCGTCCAGGCCGGCCACAAGCTGCAGGCCATAGAAAAAGTTCACACCGGCAATGCTTGCCGCACGGCGTTCCAGCAGCACAAAGCGCTCCTCAAAGTTCAAAAGCATTTCACTTTCGCCATGCCTCGACGTATCGGACTCGGCACCGCGGAACGTATTTGCGCCACCGTGGTGGTAGCGGTCAAAAAACTCCACGCGGCCCGGGCGGTAACGGAAGAGCGCAGATGCGCCCGAAATAAAGCGGTTCACGGTATAGTAGCCACGCATGTCGGCCATGTATTCCACATAGTTTTCTGCCATTTCGTGCGCACCCACGCGCGTCACCATTACCTCTTCGTACATGCCGCGGCGGGCATCGAGCGGGGAATCGCGCGTATCCAGGGCAAGGCCAATGCCACCCTCCGGAATATGCCCGTAGCCTTCCATGTAGCGGTACGCACCGCTCACGAGCAGCGCATACGGCTTAGCAAAATCCCATTCCAAGTCCACATCGGCAAGCCACGACTTTTCTGCAAAATTGCGGAGTTCGTCGTAACTGTCGGTGCGCAGCAATTCCACATTCCAGCCGACCGGCAGGCCAAACAGCCACGGCGAAGAAGCATAGATAGCATACTCGTTGTTGTCAAAGAACGGGTCCACAGAAGTCCTGTACTGGAATTCCGCGCGAATGTCTTCGCCAAAAAAGTTCAGGTAGGCAAGCGCCCCCCCGAGCATCCAGCCGTCCTGATCGGTCTTCTTGCCAGCAGGAGCCGGTATGAACGGGAAAATCTCGGCAAAGGTAAAAGCCACATTCTGGGTTTCGCCATTTTGCAAGCAGCTCAAGCGAATGTCAGAAAACAGGTCGAGGCTTTCCAGGCGGCGAGCATCGGCCGTAAACAGCGAATCGGAGTAGGCAACACCTGGCTTGAGCGCAAGCTCCCGCTCCACGACATGCGGCTTTGTCCGAGTCAAGCCATTGAACGAAATTTCGCCAACAGGCACGCCTTCGCGGCACCCCTCGCCCGTATAGGCAAGGGCCGGCATAAAAGCAACGGCAAGCACAAGGAATGCGGCGAAAAAATTCATGGGGTAAATGATAGTAAATAAAAGGGGGAAGCCTCCCCCTCGTTCAAGCCTCAAAGAGTCTTTCACTACCCCCTCGCCTAGGGGGCACCCCTAAAACCCCAAAATGCAAAAAAAACATTGTTTTTTGACATTCCCCCATACCCTATACCCTAGACCCTACACCCTATTTTTACTAAATTTGCGCCCGTAATGTAAAATTCCATTCATCAAGAGATAAATATGGATCAATCTAAAATCAGAAACGTTGCCATTATCGCTCACGTTGACCACGGTAAAACCACCCTCGTGGACCAGCTCCTCAAGCAGTGCGGCACCTTCCACGAAGGCGAAGAAGTCGACGAACGCGTAATGGACTCCGACAACCTCGAACGCGAACGCGGCATCACAATCCTCTCCAAGAACACGAGCGTCATGTACAAGGGCTATCGCGTAAACATCGTCGATACTCCGGGGCATGCCGACTTCGGTGGCCAGGTGGAACGCGTTCTCGGCACCGTTGACGGCGTTATCCTGGTTGTTGACGCTTTCGAAGGCCCGATGGCACAGACTCGCTTCGTGACCCAGAAGGCACTCCAGATGGGTCTTATCCCGATCGTCGTCGTGAACAAGATCGACCGCGACGGCTGCACACCGGCACTCGCACTCGACAAGGTATTCGACCTCTTCTGCGAACTCGATGCTAACGAAGAACAGCTCGACTTCGACAAGGTATTCGGCTCCGGCCGCAAGGGCATCTGCAAGGCCGAAATGGAAGACCCGGACGGCGACTTCAGCATCTTGATGGACAAGATCATCGAACGCATTCCGGCTCCTAAGGGCGACGCAAGCGCAGAACCGCTCATGCAGATCGCTTCCCTCGAATACTCCGGCTTCCTTGGCCGCTTGGCAGTAGGCCGTGTTCAGCAGGGCACATTCAAGCCGGGCCTCACCATCGCCCAGTCCACCGCCGAAGGCAAGTTCAAGAATGTCCGCCTCCAGAAGGTGCTTCGCTACGAAGGCCTCGTTCCGCAGCCGGTAGAAGAAGCTGGCCCGGGCGACATCGTCCTCCTTGCAGGCTTCGACAACTTCGACATCGGCGATACTCTTTCTGCAGTTTCCAATCCGATCGAACTCCCGCGCATCCATATCGACCCGCCAACAATCTCCATGATGTTCACGGTGAACACTTCCCCGCTCGCAGGCAAGTACGGCGGCAAGTTCATGACCGGTAACCAGCTCCAGGAACGCCTGGAACGCGCACACATGGCCGACCCGGCACTCCTCGTCGAAAAGGCAGACGGCGCTTCCACATACAAGGTCTCTGGCCGTGGCATTCTCCACCTCACGATCCTTGTCGAAAACATGCGCCGTGAACTTTACGAATTCACCATCGGGAGCCCGCAGGTCATTTTCCAGAACGACGAAAACGGCAAGCTCCTTGAACCGATCGAAGAATTCAAGGTCGAAGTGCCAAGCGAATTCAGTGGCGCCTGCATCCAGGAAATCCAGCAGCGCAAGGGCGAAATGACAAACATGCTCACCGACGACAACGACCGCGTCACCTTGGAATTCATGGTTCCTTCCCGCGGCCTCATCGGCATTCGTCCAAAGCTACTCTCCCTCTCCAAGGGTTACGCAATCAGCCAGTCCATCTTCAAGGGCTACGAACCGTACAAGGGCGAAATCCCGGCTCGTATCAACGGCGTTATGATTGCCAAGGAACCGGGCGAAGCTGCAAGCTACGCACTTTCCAACCTTGAAGATCGTGGCTACCTCATCATCGGACCGGGCGCAGAAGTTTACCCGGGCATGATCGTTGGTGAACACAACCGCGATGTCGATATCACAGTGAACGTAACCAAGGGCAAGCACCTTACCAACATGCGTTCCAAGTCCGCTGACGACATGATCCAGTTGACTCCGTACCGCCGCTTGACTTTGGAAGAATGCGTAACCTTCATCAACGAAGACGAATGCATCGAAGTCACTCCGGAAATCTTGCGCCTCCGCAAGACCGAACTCGACCCGATCAGAAGAAAGCAGCTTTCCAAGAAGCCAGTCGAAGAAGACTAATCGAAAGATTATTGTTCAACGCAAAATAGACCTTGTTGCAAAACAAGGTCTATTTTTTTTAGATTCTAAATCATTCCCACCATGTATTCCGGCAAGCAAGAGAATCAGTCCTTGACTTCCTGGTTCTTGGTATAAATGATAAACTAGTTCTTTATGCAACGTACATAAAGCATCATTTTCTTATCGACTTCGAGAAGTCCGGCACTTCTAAGGTCAGCGCAACCAAAGCACCAGGCCTCGGCGGCAATGCTGCGATTAGATTCTGTAGCGCTCCAGAACATGGTTCCGTATAAACGATCAGATGCGCTCCAGATCCCGGTTCCGTATAAATCAAGTTCATCGTCCTCCAAACTAGTCACCTTATGCGGAACTGCAGAGAATCCGCTTGCATCCGTAGTTGCGAAGATCCAGCCTGTACGTGACATCAATGTACGTGACATCAAGGCAGAAGGATCTTTTTCTCCCGCAGCATATAGATTTTCCCAGTCTTTTGCAGAAAGAATTTTTTCTACCGCAGCATATAGATTTTCCCAGTCTTTTGCAGAAGGAATTTTCCAGCCATCCGGACACATTCCTTGCAGCCATTCATCAGAACCATAAGAACTTCTCGCATATCTTTCAGGAAGATTAGTGGCCGATGTCCAAGTATAGACTCTACCAGCATATTTACAACCACTTCCGTGATAACCTAACAGCGCCTCATCAACATAACATTTATTTAACCTGTTGTTATTCGAATTTTCGATTTGCAAGTTTTCTGCCATCCACTCCCTACCACCGATAGTAACATATTTATAGACATTTCCATCACGTGCATCAGTAAAGGTTTTGTATTCAACGGAAGGATTGAACAGGTACTCCTTCGGGAACTCGTATGATAATTCGGCAAACCAGATTCTGTTATAGCACACATAATCCTTGCCCATATCATTGTGAATTCCTTCAATATCTTTGGTGCAGGGGCCCAAGTCAAACGTTTCCTTGCTAATGCTCTTCCACTCTTGATCCAGGCAAATGAAATATCTACCAGAATATTGATCCATTTTTTCTTCAATTTCTGCCGTACAAAAACCCAGGGTGTATTCCTCTTCTGTTATAGCCAGCCACTCCTTATCTTTGCATATATAATAGGATGAACCCAGCGGATGCTTTTCGCCTGCATTATCCCCAGTACATTCCCCAAACTCATCGACAGGTTCTCTTGTTTTTTGCCACTCCTTATCTTTGCATATATAATAGGATGAACCCAGCAGATGCTTTTCGCCTGCATTATCCCCAGTACATTCCCCAAACTCATAGACAGGTTCACTTGTTTTTTGCCATTCATCATTTTTGCAAATGAAATACCCACGGAACAATGTGGCCACCATACCATCGACACGCTGAATAGAATAATCAGGAGAAAGATATTCACTATAATAATCATCATTAAAAGAACATCCACCCCTTCCATACATGTCCAAGAAACAAGTTTTTTCCAATTTTTCCCGCTCGCCGTATTTCTTGCTGGAACAAACTCCAAGCTCGTAATCAACAAACGAAGATTCAGACCATTTATCATTTCTGCATGTATAAAATCCTTCATTATATTTATCGCCTAAATGCACCGCAGTATTGTTTAAGCTCCCGGCACATTCTCCGTATTCATAAGCAACCTCGCTAATGTTTTTCCATTCATTATCTGCGCAGATATAGTATTCATTTTCCAACTTTTGCTTTTCTCCGGCATTATCTGCGGTACATTCACCATAATGATAGACTACCGAGCTAATTTTTTTCCAGTCAATATCGTCGCACACGAAATACTCTCCGCCGTATTCCTTTTTTTTGCCAATTTTTTTGCAAGGGCCCATTTCATTGCATCTCCAATCACCAAGCCATTTACCATCATGACAGATAAAATATTGATCATAGCAATAACCTTCTTTCTCGGCAGTGCACCCATTTATTTTTTCCCAACGTCCATTGTTGCATTGCAAAAGAGAATCGTTTCCAGAAGATACACCAGCAAAGCGACCTTCAAGTTCGGCGTCACACACTCCATACGAAAATTTGCGCCAGCTCTTGTCGTAGCACAAATACTTAATATTGCGACTGCCAACTGCAAGCACGCCTGCTCTGTTGACTGTACAGCCTCCTAAACCATTTGTATAATCCAACTCGTTTGTCGCTTGTCGCCAGACTATTTCCGACTCATCATATACATACCAATTGGAAGCAATAACAGAACCTGTCTTGACGTCACCGTCATTTCCCTTTTCCCACAGGTAGGTATCCTTCTCAGTGTCCGTAGCACGTTCCCACAATAGATTTTTGCAAATATAGAACACATCCTTATTTACACTCAAGCTATCTTGATTCTTCTTCACTTCGCCCAGTCGATTCCCGGTACAGGAACCCAATCCATAATTTTGCCACCAGAAATTCATCGCATACTTTTCAAACTCCGGAACATCGCCAAATTTCCAGCCAATAATATTGTTGCGGATAGAACCATACCTATCCTCAAAGAACTTGGCTTCACTCCAGTCTGCAATTGAAGATTTCATCTGGTCATCATCCCACCTTCCATCCGTCTCAATATCCATGGCATAATTAGCCAGCAATTCACTCAAGTCTGCTTCGGAACGATCCCCCTGCAGCAAAACAGAGATTGCCAAGAGAACAGCATCCCCTTCACCACCGTTAAAAATGTTCAAGTCTTCAAAGCTCTCAACATAGAGATTCACGTAGAAATTTTTCAAAATTTCCTCTTCCGCAATTTTTTTTGCATCACGAACATTAACGGAATCAGAGACCAATTTCAAGACTCGCTCATATTCCAAGTGGGTCAGCAAATTCACGTTCACATTTTCACGGTCACTTAAATCAGTAATAGCATAAAGCATGATTGGACTTTTTGATTTTTCACCAGTCACTTCATTACGGTAGTAGCCGTTCGCTTCCAGCAAGGCGTATTGGGAAGTCAGGTTCACGCCCAAGACCTTGAAGTCTCCCCTGTCGCTTGCGATCTTTCCCGTGAAAACGGAGCCGGACTGGCCCAACGTTTCAGAATCGAGACCATACAGGTGTACACTGGACCCGTTAACGAAAGGCCCCTTCTGGCTCACTCCCGCAACGACCTTGTCCGTTATGGCAAAGCCTTGTGTTTCTTCGGTCGCGCCTCCAGTGGTTTTATCACCATCGCTAGAATCGCTGCACGAAGCAAAGCACAACAAGCAGATGCCCAGAATTGCAAATTTTGCAATGGCAGACAATTTTTCTTTTATTGTATTTTTCATTATTTCATCTCATCCGTTGAGGAATTATCATTCTTACTTGCCAAAGGCTTTGTCAAAGGAAACAGTTGCAAGTTCAAGCGATACACTTGCTCCGTTTCTTCGTCTTCTGTAGCAATCGCCAACACCCGACGGCGGAATTTTGCCATTTCAGCTAAAATTTTTTCATAAGCTTTTGCTGTTATACCCATGGTAACGCCACTAAAATTGCGTTCAGCAACAGGCAACTTTTTCAAGGCGTCAATAGCCAACTCAGACATTTGCAATTGCATTGAATGAACCGGTTCCGGCACCGATTGCATATTTCCTGTAGTAATGGCTCGATCAATGCAATGATAATGGCCCTCTTTATCTTGGACCAGTAAATTATTGTCTTTCAAAAAAGCAATTGTTTCTGCAACTTCCAAAGGAGTGATTTCTGGATAGCAGCGCTCAGCCATTTCAGAAAAATTCGCATTCGGCATGGCTACAGCCAATTCGCGAAGCACCGGATTTTTCCATGAATCAAAATATGCAAAGGCATTCCCATCCATTGTTCGAACATTATGCGAAGATGCAAAAGCGATCATGGCATCAAAGGCTTTTTTCTTCTTTGAAGAATCCTTTGAATCGTTATAATCAACCATCAACAAAAAATATTGAAGTTCAAAACCAGCAAGTCCCATGGCTGTAGCTGTTTTAGTAGCACCTTCAACAGTCAATCTGGTTTTCCCATCGCAAACGAGCTTTAAATAGGAACCTGAAGAAAAGCCTGCCTGTTTTGCAAAGGCACGCCATGTAAAACCAGAACATCTTTTTTGTTCTGCATAATAATCCAAAAGATATTGGCGATAATCAATATATTCAACAACAGGTTTCATCCTGTGGATATAATAAAATTTTTATTAAAAAATATCAATACTTTATAAAACAAAATTCTTTATTTTTTTCAAGAAAAGGACATTTTTTCAATTCCATCTTTACAACTTGTTCTTTATAAAACAACATTTTGCGGTTATATAGAACAAACTTTTTCAAAGGCAAAGCCTTGCATCATATTCTAAAACAATCCCGCCATGTATACCGGCAGGTAGGTGAATCCATCCTTAACTTCAAGATTTTTTGTGTAAATGATGAACTTGTCCCTCAGCTTTAGCTGGGGGTATTTTTGCTTTAGATAGTCAATAGATTTGTGCTGCCTGTAGTCCGAAGACTTTACCTCTACAGGCACGATTCGCTTTTTGTGGGTCAGCAGAAAATCAATTTCGTATTTCTTTTCTTGCACCTGGTTTTCGGGCTGGTACATAAATTCATGAAAATATAAATTGTGCCCGGCCACAGTAAGCATTTGCGCCACCATGTTTTCGTAGAGAATTCCGAGATTTGAAGAAATCTTGTCGAAGATGATGTTCTTGTACAAGTTTTCCTTGTTCTCCATCTTCATCATCTGGGTAACAAAAAGCCCTGTGTCACCAAGGTACAGCTTGAAATTGCTTCGGTCTGCGTTCAGTTCCATGGCCATGTCGGGTTCGGTCACGTTGATGCAGATGTTTCCAATCATGGATTCTGCAACAAAGTCAACAGCGTCAACATAGTTCCGGTAACGGGCGTTCTTGTCTATCAACGAAAACTTGAAGACCGCATTCCGCTTGGCCAGCTGTTCAGGAATCACCTTGAAAACCACAGAGGCTTTCTCTCGATTTTCAGAGTCATACTTTTTTAGGTCGTTTTCGTAGAGCGTCAGAATGTCCTGCTTGATGGAGTCTATTTCCGCGTAGGACTTTCCTTCGATGTAGGCGACTACGGCTTGGGGCATTCCTCCCACAGCCATGTACGTTCTGAATAGTTCCATCATTCGACGATGAATGGCGTCATTCAGAGGAACTCTGTTTTCAAAAGCGTCCTTGATGTTCTTGTAAGCCACGGAGTTTCCGGTGGATTCCAGAAATTCTTCAAAGTCCAGCGGGTACATTTTCAGGAGATGCTCTTCCGATGGAATTAGAATGTCCTTTACATTTTTCTTGATGGAAATGAGGGAGCCTGTTTCTATATAATCGTAGCGTCCATCTTTTACAAGCTTTTTGATGGCCTGTCGTGCCTTCGGGAAAAGTTGCACCTCGTCAAAGATGATGACAGATTTTCGTGGAGGAAGCTCCTTGCCTTTGAGCATAAAGAGATTCTGAAAGAACTTGTCCGGCTTTCCGATGTTCTTGAAATTTTCAAGGACATCTTCTTCCTCTTCGGAAAAGTCCAGAAGAAGGTAATCTTCGTACTCGTTCTGCGCAAAAAGTTCTGCGATGGTGCTTTTGCCGATTCGGCGGGCACCTTCAATAAGCAGGGCCGACTTTCCGTTGCCCTTTTTCCATTCCAGCATCTTATTGTAGAACTTTCTATGCAGATTCATATACCGAAATATACAAATCTTTTCGCTTACTTTTTCACAAAAAATAAAAATCTTTAACAAAAATCACGAAAAATGAAAATCTTTTTGGCTAGTTTTTCACGGATTTTAAAAATCTAAAAAAAATCAAGCATAGAACATAGAAATTTCACCATCCTAAAAAACAAAACTCTTTTTTCTAATTTTACAACATGAATAAAGCTCTACTGTTTTGTCTTGGCATCTGTGGCAACCGTGTTTGCCGGTGTCTATGATTCCATTCCGAAATCCAGAATCAGCAATGCACGGATTTTACGCAGGAGCATCGCTAGGCATTTTCGCTGTTGAAGGTAGCTCCGACCTGCTACAAAACGGTTCCGACATCAACAACGAAGGCTTCTCTGTAAAATTAGATTTGGGAAATGTCTGGAGCGTTAGCGACCGCTGGAGTATTGGCATAGGATGCGCCGCTGCACTAGACGCTCCAATTGTCTATGGCGAAGACGAAAGTAGCAGATTGTTCACTTCACTATGGCTCGGCGCGAAATTCACCCGGAAATAAATTTCGTATACAAAATTCCCAAGGCAAATGCCCTGGGAATTTTTAACAAGGAGGCAATTCTATAAGTCGCCCAGAACACTGGGCAATTTTGTTATTTACTTAGCTACCGCAGTCAAGAGCTGCGTGATCGCCTTCACATAGGAAGCCGGGTCCGGGAGCTGCGAGCCTTCGGCAAGAAGTGCCTGGCCATACAAAGCCTTCGGCCATTCGCCAAGATCTTCGCCAGCTTCGCTCTTCTTCTTGAGCATTTCGCAAATCGGGTGCGTCGGGTTGATTTCCAAAATGCGCTTGGACTTTTCCATGCCCGTGCGGCCCATGGCTTCCATCATGCGTTCCATGCGGGCGCTCATTGCGTTTTCGTCCGTAACGAGGCAGCACGGGGAATCCTTCAGGCGGCTAGATACGCGCACTTCCTTGAGATCGCTGTCGAGCAACTTCTGCAAAGATTCGCAAAGGCCCTTGAATTCGGTCTTTGAAGATTCTTCAGCCTTCTTTTCTTCAGCGGTCTTTTCAAAATCGACATCGCCACGGCTAATGTCGTGCAACTTCTTTTCCTTGTAATCGGTCAAGGAGCTGACCATGAATTCGTCAATCGGGTCAGAGAGCAAGAGAACTTCGTAACCCTTGGCACGGAATGCTTCGAGAAGCGGATTCTGCTTAACGGTTTCTGCCTTGTCGCCAACGAGGTAGTAAATGTCCTTCTGGCCTTCCGGCATGTTTGCAACATATTCAGCAAGGCTTACATACTTGCCGGCTTCCGTCTTAGTGCTGTTGAAGCGCAGAAGTTCCTTGAGTTCGTCAAGGTGTTCCCAGTTCATGTAGAAACCTTCCTTCAAGACAATGCCAAGTTCCTTCCACCAGGCGGCGTACTTTTCCGGGTCCTTGTCGGCAAGGTTCTTCAAGGTTTCAAGAGTCTTCTTGATAACATGCTTGCGGATTGTTGTAATGATCTTGTTGGACTGCAAGATTTCACGGCTAACATTGAGCGGCAAGTCTTCCGAGTCAACGACGCCACGAACAAAGCGGAGCCACGGCGGCAAAAGTTCCTTGCAATCGTCCATGATGAAGACCTTCTTCACATAGAGCTTGAGGCCATGCTGCTGGTCCTGCTGCCAAATGTTGAATGGAGCCTTGCTCGGCAAGTAGATGAGGCTCCAGAATTCCAGGTTGCCTTCTGCGTGGCTGTGGTTCCAGGCAGCCGGTTCGTCGCCATCGTGGCTTACGACACCGTAAAAGTCCTTGTACTGTTCTTCTGTAATTTCCTTTTCGCTCTGGCGCCAAAGAGCCTGGTCCTTATTCAGGCGTTCTTCTTCCTGAATCTGGAGTTCGCCCTTGTCGTCCTTCTTCGGTTCCGGGTGGAAGTAGATGCCGTAAGAAACGAATTCGCTGTACTTGCGGATAACACTCTTGACCTTCCATTCGTCTGCGTATTCGCCGGCATCTTCATCGTCCTTCAAGTACAAGGTGATCTTTGTACCAGCATCCTTCTTGGGAGCTTCAGAGATTTCAAATTCGCCAGTGCCTTCTGAAGTCCAGAGGTAGCCCTGCTCTTCGCCAGCTTTCTTGGTGAGCACTTCAATTTTGCGGGCAACCATGAATGCGGAATAGAAACCGACACCGAACTGGCCGATGAGTTCAACGCTGGACTTGTCGGAATCCTTCAGGTTCTTCATGAACTGCTTGGTGCCGGAGCGTGCGATTGTGCCGAGGCAGTTGATCAAGTCTTCGCGGTTCATGCCGATACCGTTATCTTCAATAACCAGGCGCTTGGAATCCTTGAACACGTTGATGTCTATGCGAAGCTGCGTGCCCACCGGGAGCAAGTTCGAATCAGAAACAGAAAGGAAGCGGCGCTTGTCGAGAGCGTCGGCAGCGTTAGAAACAAGTTCACGGAGGAAAATTTCCTTGTTGCTGTACAAGGAATTGATCATCATGTTGAGAAGATCGCGGACTTCGGTTTGGAATTCCATTTTTTCGGTTGCCATTGTTATCTCCTATGTGTTAGACGAGAGACGAAAGACGAAAGAAAAGCTTCCATCAATTGTTTCTACTCTTTTTTGCCGTATAAATAGCAAAAAGAGTGCCAAGAATTATTTGCGTTGCTAAAAAAATGCGCATTTGCTTTTAAATCATAATTTTCGGGTAATTTGACGATTTTTCAGCAAATTTCAAAGCTCCCCTGCTTCAAAATAAAATGGCCCCGAAAATCTCTTTTCGGGGCCGTTTCAAAATGAAATCAAGTTATTGACTTTATAAATGCTAGAACTAGACCTCAAACACGCATTTGAAATTACTTTACAGAAACGCGAACGGTCGAAAGTCCACATTTTGCTATGTAAACGCCTGCGCGAATTCCATCCAGATTCATGGACTGGACCGATTTACGGATAACATTGCCATTCATATCAAAAAGAGTTATTGCATTAGGTTTTTCGGCCATGAGCAAGTTACCTTGGCGAACGAGCGTAGTTCCAGCTTTTTGAGCCATTGCAGAAACTGCACTTGGATCGCCACTTTCGGAACCGCCTTCACTCTTAAAGTTTTCTACATGAACCACGCCCTTGTTAACGTAATCGCCCATGCCATAGACTTTACGCATAGCGTTAAGCACTTCAACATCAAAAACTGCCGCATCTACAGACTGTCGCTGAATTATAGTCATGTTGTTTTCTGCTTCGTGACCCGTATCCCAGGCAATCGGAACGACCTTGTTTGCAAGGGCGGCTTTCGCGACAGCTTCGTACCAGCCGACACGGCCCTTGCGGTGCCTTGCGTAATTATCGCCAGTCAAAATTCCTACACGGTCGTTGGCACCAAATTCACCAATGATCACCGGAACGCCCTTATCTACATAATTATCCTTCATCTTTTTAAAGGCTTTCATTATGTCATCGGCACTGCAGGGTGTACCCATGCCGCCGCCCCAAGGGTTGTAGCCGCAGTTGTGAACAATGTCTGCTCCAGTTGCGTAATTTTCTACACCCCAATAATATTGAGGTTCCACAACAACACCCCAGTTTACAGGTTCACCAACAATTGTATAAGGTGATGGGTCATAATAATGAACTTCAAACATCAAGCGGTTCGGAATAACATCATTCGGCATCATGCTTACCGGGTAAGCTTCAACGGAACGGTCGATGCTCGTTGACGGGCCTTGAATAATCAAGGTTCTACTAGCATTGTTGCCGCCCGTTGCTCGGACAGCATCAACAAATGTTTGATGATATCCCTGAAGAATCTGGGACTCGTGCTTATAGTTTGCATCAGTTGTCGCGGGCTCGTTTGCACTTGCAAAAAGAAGATTCTCGTTGTAATCCTTAAAGCGAGTTGCAATCTGTGTCCAAAAATCCTTCTGGCGTTCAGTGACCTTTGACTTTTCAGAATCGTTCAGATTGTGTTCCAGCCAGCCGCTATCCCAATGGATATTCAAGATTGTAACAAGCCCTGCGCGCATGCAGTAATCAACCACGGTTTGAACAGAATCCATCCAGCTAGAGGCTATTTCATTTTTGCTGCCGCCTGGAACAATATCTGTTTGGCTTGAATCACGGCTCAATGCGTTAGAATGGCTATACCATGCGCACGGAATTCGAATGGTGTTAAAGCCCGCTGCCTTTACCGTATCGATGTAATCTTCGGTCGGAAACTTGTTGCCCCACCAGGTAGGGTTGCTCGGCACTTCCATGGTATTGCCAATGTTAATGCCAAGACCCATTTTTTCAAACATTTCACCAGCTGTCGGCAAGTCAGCAGCAAAGACAGAAGACACCATGCCAAGCGAAAGTGTTGCCAAAAATTTCAGAACTGATGTCGAAAAAAAACGTGTTTTCATAGAAAATCCCTTATTCTCTAACCAACTATCACAAATTTAGCTACAGAAATTGATTTTCTATAACACTCTTTCCAAAAAATCGTAGACAATAAATCAATACAAAAAGGCCGTATTGTTTTAATTGTATCACAACATGTGCGTTCCAACCAAAACGATTGCATTGCAAAGAAGCAAAAGGGCAATGATCAAAATGATTGCCGTTTTCTGGGACATTTTCTTTGGATTTTTTTCAGCCATATTAGCCTCCATAAAAAAGCAGTCCCGGGTCTTTGCGGCCCGGAACTGCGATTGTAGTTGTCACTTCGACAAGCTCAGTGACCTTGAATCACTATTAGTGATAAATTGCTACGTCTGCGCCCTTCAGTGCTTCAGACATACCGGTCATGCGAGCACGGAGCCATGCACCGATTTCTTCAACCGGGTGCTTGCGGATGTTAGCATTAACCTTGATGAGCTGTTCGTTATCAACTGCAGTGGTCTTGCCTTCGCCATAAACTGCGCCGATATCTTCCTTGGTGATTTCCTTCATGAAATCCTTAAGGAGAGGAACGCAAGCGTTTGCGAAGAGGTAGCAACCGTATTCTGCGGTATCGGAGATAACGCGGTTCATTTCGTAGAGCTTCTTACGAGCAATGAGGTTTGCAATGAGCGGAGTTTCATGGAGGGATTCGTAGTAAGCGCTCATCGGCTTGATGCCAACGGAGCACATGGTTTCGAATGCAAGTTCCACACCGGCCTTGATCATAGCAACCATGAGAGTTGCGCGGTCGAAGTATTCCTGTTCGCTGATAGCCTTGTCGGTAGCAGCAACCTTTTCGAATTCGAGTTCGCCAGTAGCAGCGCGCCATGCGAGGAGGTCCTTGTCGCCAGCTTCCCAGTCTTCCATCATTGTGCTGGAGAACTTACCAGAAATGATGTTGTCCTGATGCTGCTGGTAGAGAGGACGCATGATCTTCTTCATCTTTTCAGCAAGTTCAGTTGCGCGGATCTTAGCCGGGTTAGAAAGGCGATCCATCATATTGGTGATGCCACCGTGCTTAAGAGCTTCGCAAATTGTTTCCCAACCGTACTGAATGAGCTTGACTGCGTATGCCGGTTCTACACCGAATTCCTTAACCATCTTGTCGAAGCAAAGGATTGTACCGGTCTGGAGCATACCGCAAAGGATTGTCTGTTCGCCCATAAGGTCAGACTTAACTTCTGCAACGAATGCGCTTTCAAGAACGCCCGGACGGTTAGCATGGAGGCCAACTGCGTAAGCCTTGGCATAGTCCCAGCCCTTGCCTTCCGGGTCGTTGTCCGGGTGAACAGCGATAAGGCTCGGCATACCGAAACCACGCTGGTATTCAGTCCAAACTTCGGAACCAGGGCCCTTAGGAGCAACCATGATAACAGTGATGTCTTCACGGATCTGCTGGCCTTCTTCAACGATGTTGAAGCCATGGCTGTAAGAAAGTGCTGCACCCTTCTTCATGAGCGGCATGAGAGTCGGGATAACGTTGTGGTGCTGCTTATCCGGAGTAAGGTTGCAAACGAGGTCTGCCTGCGGGATGAGTTCTTCGAAAGTACCGACCTTGAAACCGTTTTCGGTAGCGTTCAAGTAAGACTTGCGCTTGGTTTCGATAGCTTCCTTACGGAGAGCGTAGGAAACATCAAGACCGCTAGCACGGAGGCAGAGACCCTGGTGAAGGCCCTGAGCACCGCAACCAACGAAAACAATCTTCTTGCCCTTGAGAGCTTCTGTGCCGTTAGCAAATTCAGAAGCTTCCATGAAACGGCAATGACCAAGTTCTTCGAGCTGACGACGCAGCGGAAGTGTATTGAAGTAATTCATACCCATGATTGTGTAACCTCTTTTGAGTAGTAAATAAAGTTTTCGGGCGATAATGTAGTAAAAGAGACGAAAGACGAGAGACGAGAGACGAAAGATCACTGTTAAAATCCATAGTTTTTAATAGGGGATAGGGGATAGGGAATGTTGATTTTCAGTGTTTTTAGGATCTAGGGGTTAGGATAGACGAGAGGAATGTTACTTTCCAATGTGTCGGCTGTAGGCTGACATCTGAATGTTCAATTAATAACAAGCGAGAGTCGCGGCAGCCGAGCTTGCTCGAGCTGACATGACCGAGCGACATATTAATGGAGTTATCAATTAATAATTAATAATTTCATTCTTCCATCTTCCGTCTTCCTACTGATTCC
>JAZLFR010000039.1:0-33373 GCA_045615885.1 Fibrobacteraceae bacterium | reverse complement strand
GGAACTCAAAACCTACATCGAGTACTACAACAATAAACGGATTAAATCACGCCTAAAAGGAATGAGCCCGGTTAGATACCGGACTCATTACGCTGTTTTATCCTAATTTTAAACTGTCCAACTTTTTGGGGTCAGTTCAATAAGGGGCTTTCTTTTTTTTGAATACATTAAATTTTTAAATTTGAAAAAAATCTGGAATATTAAATATTATGCAAATCCTCATTCTCGCTGCGGGCCTTGGCACAAGACTCCGCCCATTGACGGATCAAATGCCAAAGCCTTTGGTCCCTGTTGTCGATGCCTCTATTTTAGAGCATCAGGTACGCTTTGCTAAAACTCTTGGCAATGTGGAACTCCATGCGAATGCACACCATTTGGCTTCGCAACTGGAGGCCGCAGGCGCAAAGCTTGGCTTTAAAAAAGTCTGGGTGGAGTATCCTGAAATTTTAGGTACAGGTGGCCCGATTCATCGCATTGCAACGGAAGGCGATGCCGATGAACTTTTGATTTTGAACGGCGACTGCTATTGCAATTTTGACTTGAACGCCTTTGTGAATGCGGCCCGCAATTCAGGCGCAGAATTTGCACTTCTTGCTCGCGACTTCAACAAGGTCAATACCTTGCAAGTTCGTAACGGCAAGTTGTGCGGCATTGCAAATCGCTTTACCTTTGCCGAAAACTTTGGAAGCGATGCTGCCGACGAAACGGCTACATTCTCTGGAATTTCCTGGTACAGCAAAAAGGTCTTGCAAGAAATCAGAGCAGAAGAACGCGATGTGCGTGACTTTTGGAAACGCATGATTCAAGCAGGGCGAGGGCCCTTCATTTGCATTAATCGCGATGCGAATGCGACATGGATCGACATGGGCACTCCTGAGGGCTTGCGAAATGCCGTAAATGCTCGCCTTGCTGAACTCAAGGTTGAAAACTGGATTGATGCAAACGTTACACAGAATTTCTCTGCGGAAAATGGTACCGTTGTAAATGCCGGTGCAGTTGTTGGCGAAAACGCAAAGCTAGATAATGTGATTCTTTTGCCTGGTGCAGTCGTGAATGCGGGGGAGACCTTGCAAAATGAAATCCGCGGAAAAGACTTTAGTTGGAAGTTGTAGCTTTTACAAAACTTTAACAATTGGGGCCTTTACAGCTTTTTGCATTATTGCTATAAATGTTCCTGCGTTGCGAATAGTCTCCGAAACACCTGAATAACAGGTGTTTTTCTTTTTTTATAGGAGATATAGTATGAATAGTAACGGTAACATTCTCATTTACGAAACTGCTGACGGTTCTACCCAGCTGGATGTTCGTCTTGAAAGCGATACGGTGTGGCTGTCGGCCGATCAAATGGGAACTTTATTTGGTCGTGATACAAAGACTATCCGTAAGCATATTGACAATGCTTTAAGGGAAGAATTGCAAAATGAAGTGGTTGTCGCAAAATTTGAGACTACCACTCGACATGGCGCTATTTCTGGAAAAATTCAGGTTCATGAGGTCAATTTTTACAACCTCGACGTCATTATTTCCGTAGGCTACCGCGTAAAAAGCAAACAAGGCGTTATGTTTCGCCGCTGGGCTAGTAGCGTGTTGAAGGAATACTTGCTGAAAGGCTATGCTGTAAATCAGAAGCGCTTGCAGGATTTAGGGCAGGTCGTAAAGCTGTTGAAACGCACGAAGAATTCCTTGGATGCGTCGCAGGTGCTTTCTGTTGTTGAAAATTATGGAAAAGCCCTTGATCTGCTGGATTCCTATGATCACCAGACACTTGTTCGCCCTAGTGGAGAAGCTCCGACCTATGTCTTGACTTATGAGGAATGTCGCCAGGTTATTGATCAAATGAGCTTCTCGGAAAAATCCGATGTGTTTGGCAAAGAAAAGGATGATTCTTTCAAGGGTAGCATTGGCGATATTTACCAAACGTTTGACGGAATTGAACTTTACCCGTCTTGGCAGGTAAAGGCAGCGAATCTTTTGTACTTTGTTACAAAGAACCATAGCTTTTGGGATGGAAACAAGCGCATCGCAGCCACCATGTTCCTTTACTTTTTAGATAGAAATGGAGTGCTTTATAAGGATGGTGAAAAGACGATTGATGATGCAACTCTTGTCGCCTTGACCATTATGATTGCAGAATCCAGGCCCGAAGAAAAAGAAGTAATGGTAGATGTGATTGTGAATTGCCTGTAAAATTCTAAATTGCTTGCCATGAGCAAGTTTATTGTAATTCTTGTAGAACCGGAAACCCCGCATAACGTGGGGTTTGTTTGCCGTGCCATGCGTTGCAACGCCCTCACGGAACTTCGCATCGTTTATGAAAAGTTTGATGAAGTCCCTGCGGATGCGTATCACACGGCTCACAATTCCAAGGAAATCCTGGACAATGCAAAAATCTGCAAGTCGCTTTCTGAAGCCCTTGCCGATTGCCAATTTTCAGTTGCCTTTAGCCGCCGCGTTTTCAATAGCGTTTTGCCGCATGTGATGCTCCCGAAGCTCCCTGCAGCAATTCCGCAAACGGCTCTCGATGGCGATGGTAAAATTGCGCTTGTCTTTGGCCGTGAGTCCAAGGGTCTCTTTATGGAAGAGGTCAACCTTTGTGCGTTGATTTGCGAAATTCCGGTTCCTGGTTTAATGAGCATGAACCTTGCCCAGGCAGTTTCTGTTGGCTGCTATGAACTTGCACGTGAAGGTTTGCTTGATAACGAAGGTCGCGCGCATAGGCCGATTCAAGATGATACTCCGGCAACGGTCGAGCAGATTGAAAAGTTCCAGGAATTTTTGATGAAGCACATGACGGGCCGTTACCAGAACCAGACCTGGATGGAATCCTTTGTACATCAGTTCTTGCAGCGAGTGCAGCCGACGCGCAATGAAATGGGCGCGCTCTTTGGTGTTGCCCGCAGTTTGAGCGGCGCCTACGCAAGGAACGAGAAGAAGGGGAGGGGCTAGTGGTTAGACAAAAAAACAATTCCTGACTCCTGTATTCTGTCTTCCAAAAATGAGAACCTACATCGCCATTGACTTGAAATCCTTCTATGCTTCTGTGGAATGCATGGATCGAGGCCTTGACCCGCTCAAGACCAACTTGGTCGTTGCCGATGAAAGTCGAAGTGACAAGACAATTTGCCTAGCCGTAACGCCTTCGCTAAAGGCCTATGGAATCCCTGGGCGCGCAAGGCTTTTTGAGGTCAAGCAGAAACTTGCCGAAATCAAGCGAAAGACCGGTAAGGAAATCCCTTTTATTGCGGCGCCGCCAAAGATGGCGAGGTATATTGAAGTCTCGGTGCAGATCCATTCTATCTATTTGAAATATGTGAGCTCCGATGACATTCACGTGTATTCCATTGATGAATGCTTTATTGATGTCACAAATTATTTGAGCCTTTATAAAATGAGCGCGCGTGACCTTGCCCGAAAAATGATCCAGGATGTTCTAAAGGAAACAGGGATTACAGCAACGGCGGGAATTGGCACAAACTTGTACCTTGCAAAAATCGCAATGGACATTGTTGCAAAGCATGTTGACGCCGATGCCGATGGCGTGCGCATTGCAGAACTTGACGAAATGAGCTTTCGAGAAAAACTCTGGGACTATACGCCGATTACAAAATTCTGGCGCGTGGGCAGAGGCATTGCGGAACGCCTTGCTAATTGCCGCCTGCATGATGGCCGTGGAATTTTTACCATGGGTGAACTTGCCCGCGTGAGCGTGCAGAATCCGGAAGGCCTCTACAAAATGCTTGGCGTAGATTCTGAACTTTTGATTGACCATGCCTGGGGTTATGAACCTTGCACGATTGCTGATATCAAAAAATTCAAGCCGCGTACAAACAGCATTGGTGGCGGGCAAGTGCTAAGCCACCCTTACGATGTTAAGCAGGCGAGGATCGTTGTTCGCGAAATGGTAGACTTGGTTGTGTTGGATCTTGTAGATAAAGGGCTTGTTACAAACTGCCTGACGCTAGATATCACATACGACCGCGAGAGCGTCGATAATGGAAAATGGCATGGCGAAACCATCACTGATTTTTATGGTCGCAGAGTCCCAAAGCCAGCCCACGGCAAGACGACTCTTAGCAATCATACTTCATCGAACGACGTGATTTCAAAGGCCGTGATGGAATTGTACGACCGCATAGCGCACCCATTGCTCACTATCAAAAAGTTGAATTTGACGGCAAACGATGTGCTTGACGAAAGTCAGGAACAATATGACTTGTTTACCGATGTTGCAGCGCGCGAACGCGAAAAGAAACGCCAAAAAGCGGAACTACTGATTAAGCAGCGCTTTGGCAAGAATGCGATTTTAAAAGGCATGGACTTTGAAGAAAGCGCAACCACGAAGGAACGCAATTCGCAGATTGGAGGGCACCATGTCTAAATACGATGACATCATAAACATGCAGTACCCTCGCCGCGACTGGAACTTCGAAATGAAGCACCCTCGCATGAGCATGCAGGACCGCGCAAAAATCTTTGCCCCGTTTGCGGCTCTCCGCGGCTTTGAAGATGCCATTGCAAAAAAGCAGCAAGAAGTAAAAGCGAAGAAGTGAATAAAAAAATGTAATATACTCCGAAAAAATGTGTGAAAACACAGAATTTCGGAGTTGAATGTTTTGCATTTTTGTATGTTTTATCTATATTACTACGAGAAAAGGTATAAAAATACAAAATTTCGGAGTGAACTATGCGTGTTGAAAGACCCCTGTATTTGAATCGTCTTATTGACAGAATGCATAATGGAATGGTAAAAATCATTACCGGCATAAGACGTTGCGGTAAGTCATTTTTGCTTTTTGAATTGTTCAAGGACCACTTGAAAAGTCAGGGAATTGATGATTCCCATATTATAAGGATCCCTCTTGATTCCGAGGATTTTGAGGAACTGCTCGATCGGAAAAAACTGGGGGCGTATGTTCGCGAACGCATCGCAGACAACTTGCAATACTACCTTTTTATTGATGAAATTCAGATGGTGGATGGCTTTGAAAAAGTTCTGAATGGGCTTTTAAAAATTGGAAATTTGGATATCTATGTTACGGGGAGTAATTCCAAATTTCTATCTACCGATATCTTGACTGAATTTCGTGGGAGGGGCGATGAGGTGCGAGTCTATCCGTTGTCCTTTTCAGAGTTTTTTTCTGTGTTTGGAGGTTCTCCTGTCGAAGCGTGGAAGGAATACAGCTTGTATGGCGGTTTACCTCAAATTCTTTTACAAAAGCGCGATGAACAGAAATCGACGTTCCTTAAAAATGTCTTCAAGAAAGTGTATATCGATGACATTGTCAATAGGAATCATTTGAAAGGCGACGAGGCTATTGAGGCTTTGAGTAATGTGATTGCATCTGCGGTAGGATCGTTGACTAGCCCTAGTAAACTCTCCAAGACCTTTGAAAGTAAGGGATTGAAAGGTGTTACAGACAAGACCGTAAGCGCTTACATTGACTTTATGGAAGATTCTTTTTTGGTATCAAAGGCGGTTCGCTTTGATGTGAAGGGCCGAAAATATATTGGCTCACCGTACAAGTTTTATTACTGTGACGCAGGCCTTAGGAATGCCCGCCTAGATTTTAGACAATATGAACAAACCCATTTGATGGAGAATATCATTTATAATGAATTACTTGTTCGCGGTTATTCTGTCGACGTGGGTGTTGTTCAGTACACTAGAAAAAATGACGCTGGAAAGGTCGCTCGCGTTACCACCGAGGTCGATTTTGTAGCAAACCTAGGCGGCAAACGTTATTACATTCAATCAGCGTTTGCAATTCCTGATGAAGAAAAAATGAACCAGGAACAAGATTCGCTTTTGCGTATCCCGGATAGCTTCAAAAAAATCATTGTTACTCAAAATGACGCTCCTGTATGGCGCAACGATAAAGGAGTGCTAGTCATGAGCATCTTTGATTTTCTTCTGCGGGATGATTGCTTAGAACTGTAGGAAACAGCGACTGATGCGGTTTATTTCAAGAAACCGTATTCATAGACTTTGGGGCGGAGCTTTTCGGTGAGGACTTTGTAGGCTGATTCGAAGTTGGAACCGAAGACCTTTGTTGACCAAAGAATTTTGATTTTTTATATTCATTCCTGACATAGTTTGGCCTTGCGAAAGCGAGGCTGAACGACCGGATTTATAGAGTTTTTGCTCTTATTCTCAGCCCTGAAATTCACCACTTCAAGTATGCACGAGAATGAGGCAAGCGCTCACGTCCCTTTGGGGCGTGGGTCGTTTGTGCTTATTGTGCAGAAGGGTTGTGGTGACCCGCAGGGCTAATAGGCACTTTCGGCGCCACGCCTTTTTTGTTTGCAAAGCCGGAGTCCTTTCGAATTTGAGTGGAAATGAAAACACTTTTATTTGGATGGGCAACACAATGGTTAAGCAAGAAATAAATACGGATTTTTGGGTACGCGACCTACTAAAAGAAGCAACAATAAACCTTGACGCTCAGGGCAGCTCTATTAAAGAACTCGATGATGCTTTAAAAACAGCTTCAAAAAAAGGCAACGGCAAAAAAGGGTATCCTGAATACATTGGTGTTGTCAAGGACTTTTTGATTGTCATTGAAGATAAAGCCTCTTTACAAGATCATGAATTAAGGGATGACGACAACCTATATTCAATGGAACCAAAGAACGTTCAAAAATACGCCATGAACGGAGCGTTCTTTTATGGAAGACACTTGATTCAAAATACGACCTACAAAAAGGTCTTTGCAATCGGCGTCTCTGGTTCAGAAAAGAAACACCGAATCACTCCCATTTTTCTAGATGATCGATGCAATGTTTTCTATTTGGACGATGTCGAATCCTTTATTTCCTTTAACGAAGAAAATATCGATGAGTATTACCATCGCGATGTTCTTAAGGAAAAAACGGACAGCGAAAAAGAACTTAAAGACATTCTAGATGATGCGAAGGAACTTCATGAACACCTCCGTAATTACGGAAACATGAAAGATGAAGAAAAGCCTTTGATTGTTTCTGGAATTCTCCTTGCCTTACGCGAACGTGATAAGAAAAACTTCAGCATAGATTCACTAAACGGCGATACATCCAAAACGGATGGACAAAAAATCTACGAAGCCATTAAAGACAGCTTCAACAGGGCAAACCTATCTCCAGTCACCAAGATTGATAAAATTCTTTCGCAATTTAGCATTATCAAAGATAGTACCAAGCTGAATGAAGTCAACAAGAATCTTGGAGAAACCCCTCTAAAGTTCTTTGCAAAATTTCTCGACGAAAAGTTGTATAGATCCATAAAATACAGCAAGACATCAGAAGATTTTCTTGGACGATTTTATGGCGAATTTATGCATTATTCTGGAGGAAGCGGTCAAACCCTTGGTATCGTTTTGACTCCTAGTCACATAACTGAATTGTTTTGTGATTTACTTGATATAAAAAAGAACGATAGAGTTTTTGATTCTTGCTGTGGAACAGCGGGTTTCTTGGTCGCGGCTCTTCATCGAATGTTATCTCAAACTAGCAAAGAAAGCGAAAAGAACGAAATTCGAAAGAACCAATTGTACGGCATAGAAATTCGTTCTGACATGTTCACTATCGCGACAACAAACATGATTCTTCGTGGAGATGGAAAAAGCAATCTTCAATGTGAAGATTTTCTTTTGCAAAATCCTAAAGAATTACAGAAGAACATCCGCGCAACCGTTGCAATGATGAATCCTCCTTATAGCCAAGGATCTAAGCAAGCACCCGACTTGTATGAAATAGCTTTCACCGAGCATCTTTTAGATTCTCTTGTAGAAGGAGCTCGTTGCGCCGTAATTGTCCCTCAAAGTTCTATGACAGGAAAAAGCAAGGAAGAACTTGCCATAAAACAAAGTATTTTGAAGAAGCATACCTTAGAAGGCGTAATCATGCTACAAAAGGACACCTTTTATGGAGTCGGCGTGATTCCTTGCATAGCAATCTTTACTGCCGGAGAAAAGCATCCAAATGACAAACTTTGCAAATTCATCAACTTTGAAGATGACGGCTACAAAGTCTCGCCACACGTTGGTCTTCTAGAAACAGATTCTGCCAAAGACAAAAAACAGCATTTACTAGATGTTTGGTTCAATCGTATTGATGCGGAAAATAAATTCTGTGTAAAATCAACAATAAAAGCCGAAGATGAATGGCTCCACAGTTTCTACTACTTCAATGAAGAAATCCCTTCAGATGCAGACTTTGAAAAAGTTGTTGGCGATTATTTAACTTTTGAATTTTCCATGATTATGCAAGATCGAAAATATCTATTTGAGGGAAAAGGCAAAGACAATCTAACATTCAAACAAATTTCCAAAATACAAAACAAGACCTGGAAGCCATTTCGCATCAAAGATATATTCTCTATTGAATCCGGTTGCGACATATACGAAAATAACCGAATAAACGGATTAACACCATACATAACATCTTCTGCTGTAAACAATGGAATCGGATATTTTATTTCCAATAAAAATAAATCCATAGATTCAAATGCGATTTCCGTCAATAGAAATGGGTCTGTAGGCTATGCCTTTTATCACCAATATACAGCCCTATATTCAAATGATTGTCGAAAGTTGAAATTAAAGGAAAATGAACCTTTCAAAAACAAATATGTTTATCTATTCATGACTACTCAAATCATGCAGCAAAAAGAAAAATATAACTATAGTCTAAAAATGGGAACCGAAAGGCTTTCCTCGCAAAACATCATGCTCCCAATCGATTCCAAAGGCAATCCCGATTACGAATACATGGAACAATACATCAAGAACCTTATGCTAAGAAAATACCAGGACTACCTTTCCTTCAAGGAATAATTTTTTGAGGCAAAAACACCCTCCCCGCCTGGCCTTACATCGGCATCAGGGACATTTTATATCCAAACGCTATCTTAGAAAGCCACTAATTTCCAACAGTTGCGACACTGCCTCCACAACTGTTTCGTATTCCAGCGTTTTAGCATAAGAGAACTGTTTACGATACCTGTCCCATTGCTGTCTCAAGAACGCGTTATCTGTAATTTCCACCAAAACTGAATTTATTTTTTCAAGCGACTTCAAGGAATTGCGATGTTCTACCGTCGCCTCCAAGGCGGCGTGTAGTTTCTTTACGTTGATATGTTTTTTCCTCTGTAGGACATAAACATCATAATAATCGCGAGGGCGGGTATTGGCAACACCACGGCTGAGAATTGTTTCCAGCTTTTCGGCAAGGATAGTCTCTACATTATAGCCCCAAACCTTAATGTTTTTGCCATCTTCAAAAATTCCCTGTATATTGTATTCTATGGGTTCTGGAGTTATGACATCCCCTGTAGAAACGTCAATAGACATGGGGCTCTTGATGGTAAAAAAGCAGGCGTTAAACTTTAACCGATACCCACCATAGACATCATCCTTTCGAATTGGTTCAAATGCAAAATCCGAAAAAGTTACTTCGTCATCTATTTCAACTTCACAAATTTCGCGAACGGCATCCATCACTGATTTTTCGTTCAGTGGCATATTGCGAAGTGTCGTATCCATATCCATGGTAGAACGTGTCCCTATACCGACGATAGCTGCAATGAGCATCCCGCCCTTTAACACAAATTTATCACAATATCTTGAAAGGGATAGCCTTTCCAGGAAACGCTCAAAGAAAAAATTTTGGAGAACAGCCTGCGCCGCTATATTATTCTTCTTAGCTAGTTGTGAAATGTGTGCTTTTAAGCTCATTGCCTCTTTGCTTTGCATCATAGTAGCACCCCCATAAACATCTGAATTTCTTTTAGAACTTTCAGTTTACTCGCATAAGACCCAAGTAAAGCAACATCCTTGTCCTTTGATGCCGCATAGTTTTTTATGGCAGCGGTCAATGTTTCCACATCAGTCTTGTTCCCGGCCTTGACCAAATCGCAAATAGTTCTCTCTGCATTATAGCAACGAACCTCGTTTCCAAAAACAGTCTGGCAAGAGATCACTCCCAAGCCGTGCAGTTCCGGTTTCACATAATGGCAAATGCACTTTTCTCGCTGCACTGCAGAAAGGCTTGTATTCTTCGGAATCGAGACCGAATGCATAAACGGAGTACGATCAGAAAGCCCATTTAAGAAAAGCGCACTTTCATGCGAAAATACAAGACGCGGATAACCTACGGCAAGTGAAAACATATCATCTTCCACAGAATCAGGCAAAGAGTAAAGCCCTTGCTTCACACGAGCCAGCAACCCATTGCGAACATAGACAGACAGCAGGTTCCTGGAAAAACCCATAGAAACCACATCTGCAGCGGACAAAAATCCGTTCTGTCTATCGGCACATTCTTTTATCAGTTCGTTTAGTTTCATTTTACATTCATATCGTTATTTTTAATTTTGACTATATAAATGTAACATAATTAATCATATTGGTCAAGGCTTTCATTCCTCTCAAATTGCAATTATACTAGCAACTTGGCGAAGCAGATTGAACAAGGTTTGTATGGAATCGTCAATCTATCTCCAAAGTATTTAGCAAACGACCTCTTAGAAAACGGTTAGTCCGATTTATAAAAATAAGGAGTCGAATGACTCTAAATGAAATGGCGCTTCAGGCTTAGTGCTAAAGCTGTATTTTCAAGATGGTGATGTCGTCGCTCTGCTCTGCGTTTTGGGCGTGCGCTTTGACGGAATCAAATAGTGAATCGCCGTGCTGCACCGCGCTTAAAAGCTTTTCTTCGCCAAATTGTTCGTGGGACTTGTTCATCGCTTCTGTAACGCCGTCGGTATAAACAAGAACCTGGCTTCCTTTTTGCAGTTGTATGAAGTCACCCTCGAAAGAGCGGTTTTCCATGATCGCCACGGGAGCATTCGGCTTTACTTTAAGATAGTATGCGTTGGCCTTGTCTGGGACTCCGTCTACACCGGGCGTGATCACTGGCATGTCATGGCCGGCGTTAGCGTAATGCATTTCTAGCGTATCCAGGTTGATTGCCCCTATGAAAGCGGTGCAGAACATCATAAGGTCGTTTCGTTCTGCAAGCACATTGTTTATTCCCTTCAGAATTTCTTCGGGAGTGGGCTTTTGACGGACTATGTTTCGGAATAAGGAACAGACCTGAGTCATCATCAATGCTGCTGGCATGCCTTTGCCCGATACGTCCCCTATTATAAAGTAGAGGGTGTCGTGGTCGTTTTCGTTTTGGGCCTTATGAATGTGGTAGTCGTAAAGGTCGCCGCCAACATCCTTGGCGGGTTGCAGAACGGCGTTCAAGCTGAACTTTTCTGCTTCATGAATGCTTGGCTGCAAAATGTCCATCTGAATTTTGTTGGCAAGCTTCAGCTCGCTTGTCAGTAGCGCTTTTTGCTTGAGGTTCTTTCTTAAAAAACGTGAGATGCTTGCCGCTGCAATGGATACAAAGACTATGGCAAGAATGCTCATGATCCACAGTATTTTTTGAACATATTGTGCCGCAGCATATATTTCTTTTTCTGAAATATAGGTGACGATTTTCCAATCGTTGCTTGCTACCGTGGTTTTGAAACTCAAGTGTTCCAAAGTATCGGCTGTTGCCGTAGCCGTTGAAAGAATAAGGACATCGTCCTTATCGTAAATTTTCATGTGGCTGTTTTGATAGGGCAGGCCTTTTTCGATAATGTAGTATGCAAAGTCGAGTAGTGGAATGCTCATTCCGAATACACCGAGTGTTTTGCCGTTGTCTCGAATGATTGGTGCGTAATAAGAAATTAGAAAACCGTTTTTTTCATTTGACCACGAATTTTTGCGCCAAAGGTTTTGGTAACCCGATGAGGTTGCTTCTTGATAGAAATCACTTTTTTCAAATTCAAAGATGTCGTGATAATCTGTTCGCTTGATTCCTTTTTTTTCGTATTCTTTAAGATGCTTGGTTTCGTTTGGCTCAAAGTTGCGAAATACCATTAGCCCTCTGTATTTTTCGGGTTCATTGGGGAAGGCGTCTGGTTCCATGTAAAATGCTGCAGAATGGCACGATGGGTTTACGCGAACGAAATCTTCTAGCGTAAGGTAAAGGTCTTCGATGGTTAAGAGCTTGCGATCTTTTTCTGTAATAAGAAAGCGGGAGTGTTTCAGCAGTTCCTGGCTGGTGCTGTTTTTTAGAGTGCTGTCGATATCATTGAAAAAATATCCTGATAGAATGCTGTATGCTACGCGTTGACCATTTGTCAATATGCTTTCTAGGCTGGTTGCCGCGCGATCATTGAATTTCTGCGTCGTGATTTTTGCATCTTCCATGACCATTCCACGAACATGGTGTATGGTTATGAGGAGTGAAATGACAAATAGGAATAACGAAACGGAAGTTATTGCAATGGTCTTTTTCATGTAATTACCTGCTACGGCATCCAGTCGATTGGTTCCAGACCCATTGACTTTAGGTATTCATTGGCCTTGCTAAAGTGCTTGCAGCCAAAGAAGCCGCGGTAGGCTGAGAGCGGGCTCGGGTGCGGGGCTGTTAGAATAAGGTGGCCGCGGTTCGGTGCTACAAGGTTTTTCTTGTTGATTGCAAAACTCCCCCAAAGCATGAACACGAGGTTTTCGCGAGTCTGTGAAAGGCGCTCGATGATTGTGTCCGTGAAAATTTGCCAGCCGATTTGCGAATGCGAATTTGCCGTGTAGGCGCGCACCGTGAGCGAGGCGTTCAATAGCAAGACTCCCTGCTGTTCCCACTTTTCAAGATTGCCGTGCAGCGGGGGAGTGATGCCCAGGTCGTTGTGAAGTTCCTGGTAAATGTTTACAAGCGATGGAGGCGGCTGTATGCCGAATGGCACAGAAAAACTTAGGCCGTGAGCTTGACCCGGGCCGTGGTAAGGGTCTTGCCCGATGATGACAACTTTTACCTTGTCAACGGGGCACAGGTCGAGGGCTGCAAAAATGCGTGGGCCTGGCGGGTATACAGCGTTCCCTTGCGCCTTTTCTTCAACAAGTTTTTGCTTGATCTTTGCAAAGTATGGTTGCTCGAACTGGTCGCCAACCAATTTCAACCAAGATTCTTCAAGTTTGACAGCCATAAAAACCTCTTGATAATTGTAGCAAAGCTCGCTTGCGTTTTGTCTTGCATTTGCGTTTTACATTCTCTCTGCAAGAATAGCAATCTTTTCGCCCGCTGCTCGCGTGTAAAAAAGAATGGCGGATTGTTTGCCCTTTGGCTTTAGACGCTTGATTTCTGCATCTGGGTCGAGCTTTACGCCGCGGAGCTTCAATGTCAATTTTCCGATGTCGTGCTCTTTGAGCATGTTCCGAACTGCGCTCGTCGCAATGTCGCAGCAAGCGATGACCTTGAAGTTTGCAAAAGCAAGGGCCGGCAAAGGCTTGCTGCTAGTGACATAGGCAATGCCTTCTGAAATCAGGTGCGCGTCCGGGGCGGCTTGCAATGCGACGTTGCCGAACAGGTGGCTGCGTATCAGGAGGGCTGCGGGCTCTGCAAGGTAGGCGTCCAGTTCTCCGACTGGCAAATCAGATTCGCTGGTGGCGTTGCGGAACGAGCGTTCGCAACCTGGCAAATCCTTTTCGGCATCTTTGTTTGAAACTGCCTGGATTTCGCTAAGAAGTCCGCGCCATTCCGCTTCGGCTTCGCCTTTCTTGTTCACCATGACCGCTCGCACGGTGCCTGGGTTCTTTGCTAGCGTTCCGAACAGGACGAGGCTTTCTCGGCAGTCGGCGTGGCCGCCGAGGTACAGGAGTTCTGCTTCGTTTGGAACCAGTGCCGCCGGGAATGCCGGCGGCAACTTTGCCATGCCGCCTTCGTAGCGTTTGGCAATTTCAAGAACCTCGTCAAAACTTGGGCTAAGGTTTGTCATGTCGCGCTGGTTTTCGCTTGTGCTTGCGCGCCTTGCCGGGTCAATGGTAAAATACTTTGCGTTCGTTGCTACATCGCAGACATTTGCGCAAATGGTGCTGCGCTCAATGCCGAGCACTTTTGCATTTTCTTGGTACATGGCAAGGCGCGTTTCTGCGAGGTCAACTCCGCGAACTTGCAGGCTTGCAGGCATGTAAAGAGAATCGCCGCCCATGCCGCAGCAAAGGTCATCGACTTCACCTTCAAAACCTTGCCAGAGTGTCTGCTTAAAAATGCCAAGGTCGCTCGCCGTAGATTGCTCGTAGGCGAGCGTGTCGCAAATCAAAAATTTTGGATTTCGTACAAATTCGCTAAACTGGATTTCGTGGCCAAGGAACTTTTCGCAAATTTTGGGAAGCAGCCCGTAATAATCAAGAATCGTCTTGCGGTCTTCTGGGCTATATAGCTTTGCTAGTTTTTCTGCAGCCTTGAGCGTATCTGTCTTTTTCTTCAAGGCTTCGCACAAAAAAGAACGCACTTCCGCCGAAGCGAGAAGTGCGATGTCATGTTCCGAAAATTCAGCCATGGTAAAAACGCTTAGAGCGTTTCTTCGAACTTGGTGAATTCTGCGAGCAACTGTTCGTAGGTGTTCGTTGCCGCAAGTGTCGGGAACTGCTTTGTGATGGATTCCGGAGCGCAGAAGAACACGCCCTTGTCGGCTGCGGTCAACATGCCTGTATCGTTGAAGGAGTCGCCGGAGCTGAACACCTTGTAGTTCAGGGCCTGCAAAGACTTCACGACCTTGGTCTTCTGGTCGTTCAGGCGGAGCTTGTAATCTACGATCATGTCGTTCTTTACAACCAGGTTATGGCAGAATATGCTCGGGAAGCCGAGTGCCTTCATGATCGGGTATGCAAATTCCTGGAATGTATCGGAAAGAATGATCACCTGGGTTCTGTCGCGAAGCGTGTCCAAAAAATCCTTGGCGCCTTCCAGCAAGCCGAGGCCCGCAATCACATCCTGAATGGTAGAAAGCTTTAGGCCTTCGCGTTCAAGAATCTTCAAACGTCCCTTCATGAGCACGTCGTAATCAGGGATGTCGCGTGTGGTAAGGCGAAGGTCTGCGATGCCAGTCTTTTCTGCAACGGCAATCCAAATTTCTGGAGCGAGAACGCCTTCGAGGTCAAGTGTAACGATACTTTGTTTAGTGAACATAATAAGATCTAATGTTGAAGCTAAATTCTTGTTTCTGTTTTCTGTAGTGAACGAAGTGAACGTTCTGTATTCTAGTTAATACTTCTTTCCAAAATGATTTTTTGCATGTCGTTTGGAGAAATGCTGTACTTGCTGCGGCAGAAGTCGCAGACGAGTTCAAGCGGCTTGCCGTCGCTTGCCAAATCCTTGAGGTCCTTCATCGGGAGCGTTGCAAGGGAGTTCAGCATGCGTTCGTGGGAGCACGGGCAATAGGCCTTCGGTTCGATTTCCTTTACGATGTCAATGTCGTACGGTCCACGAAGCTGGTCCAAAAGCTCGTCAAGGTCAAAGCCTTCCGGCTTGTACATTTCGGGGAACTTAGGCAAGTTCAGCACGATGACTTCGATAAGGTTGATGTCTTTTTCTTCGAGGTCCGGGAATGCTTCAATGTAAAAGCCTGCCGCATAGTCGAGCTTGCTTGGATCCTGTTCATTGAAGCGGGCTTCGATGCCGACTGCGGAACGAACCTGCTCGGACTGCAAAAGGTATGTGGCGAGGTTCTGGCCCATAGAAACGGAAGGGGCCTCGATGATGCTTTCGTGAACGCGCTTGCCGTGTTCGTTGAGCTTTACGACCTTGATTGCCTGCGGTGCGAGGGCCGGTTCGTTTGCTTTTAGCTTTTGCAATTCCGGCTGGCGGATCATGGCGCGAACAAGGCCCATCGGGGTTGTGTCAGATTGAATAGATGTGATGTCGCCGGCAAATTGCGTGGTATAGCTAACGGTGCCTGCGTACTTTAAGCCAGAGCTAAGGAATAGGCTTGCAATTGAGTTTTCGGCCAGAAGCTTTAATGCATAACCTTGAGCGTTATGCTGCTTGCCGATTTCATTCATTGTGGCTGTCATATCCGCAACGATTAAACGGAACGGAGTCTTTTGACCTGTAGCTCTAATAATTCTGTCTTTTTGCATGGCACAAATTTAGAAACAAGATGCAGGATGCAAGAACAAGAATTGTTGAATTGCCATATTAAAAGGGGCTGGTTTAGCACCAGTCCCTCTTAATTGTAGTTTTGCAAGAACGTGAAGCAGATTATTTTACGATAATCTTTTGGCTAATGTTTACGCCCTTTGCAGAAACGCGCACAAAGTATGTGCCCTGCGGGATTCCTTCAAGGCTGTAGCTTAGGGAGCCGTTGCTTGCGCCCCTGTTCAAAAGTTGTGCTACCTGCTTGCCGCGCGTGTCAAAGATTTTAATGCTTGCATTCTTTGTATCGGCCAGGTAAACATTTAAGGTCTTGCCGAGCATCGAAATGCTTGCGCCGCTTGCAAAGATGCTTGACTTTACGATAGCGTCAGGTGCAATGATTGCGCCTTCCTTGTTTGTGTCTGGCTTGACCTTGTCCCAGCCCGGCATGTCGTCGAGAGCGATGATGCGTTCGTCGTCAAGGTTACGCTTCCACATGTCGGTCGGGGTCTTTTCAAGGAAGTTTCCGCTCCAAGTCTGGCTCCATGTCATCCAGTAGCTCCAATAGCTCTTGTCTTCTGCAATGCTATCGATATCCGGGATCGCACCGTTTTCGCTCAAGGCAATCATCTTGTTCGTGCCGACTTCGTCGATAATCTTGTTGAAGTAGTTTGCTGCAGAATTGTGGTTGTTGAGCGGGTCGTAAATATCGACTGCTACGATATCCACATATTCGTCGCCCGGGTACCATTCACCATTGAGAGCAGAATAATCATAGCCGAACTTAGGGTCCGTATTGATGTTCCAGACCCAAATGAGGTTCTTGTTCTTGTTTGTGTTAACCATGCGGTTGAATACCAGGCGCCACAACTGAACATAGCATTCCGGGGAACCGACACCCCACCAGAACCAGCCGCCGCTTGCTTCGTGGAGCGGGCGCCAAAGAACGGCGATTCCCTTTTCTTCGAGTTGCTTGAAGTAACCGGAAACGATATCGACATCAGCTACGATGTCCTTGTATTCCTGTGAAGCGGTATTGATTTCTTGGCACTTGTCGCCAGTGAAGGCCTTGGTATAGTTGAAGCAAGTGTTGGTTCCAGAAGTTCCCATGACCCCTTCGGTGCAGCCGGTGTTGTTGAAGCCGGCTGGCGTTCCCTGGGTGTAGAATACAGTGTCCTGCCCAACTTTCCAGTGCCAGGTGTATGTCGGAATGCCGCCCATTTTCCAAAGGTCTTCTGTCATGACAAGGTTGTTTTCGGTATAGCCGAGGAACCAGCCTTCGTCGTGGTGGCCGCCTGCGGCAAAGAGCATGTCGAAGCCTCCGATGGCAGGGTAGTGGCCGCTTCTCTTGTAGAATTCAGCGATGTCTGTCTGTCCCTTCCAAGTGTCTTCGCCCTTCAAAAATTTGCAGGAATCCTTAGGGGTGCATTCCGCTGCAGAAAGCAGCTTCATGTTGCCGTAGTCGTAGTTAAAGTTCTGGTCGCTGATCATCATGCCGCTGATGGTCTTCTTCAAGAAGTTGTCGCGAAGGAAAGTTTTCACCTTCATTGCGCTTTCCGTTGCACCAGGCGTTACAGGGAGTGCGCTGATCTTGAATTCAGGGTCAGGGTGCTTGCCTACGGTAATGTAGTCCACGCCGATAGCGCCGTTACCGACCGTAACGGTATTTTCGCCAACCTTCATTTTTGCGGAAGCTGTCACTACGTATGCGGAGTCGCAATTGCGCGGCGTTGTTAGCATCGAGCCGACTTCTGCACCGTTGACTACGATTTTTGAAGTTGTCCAGTCGTACTGCTTGATAAGGACTTTCGTTTCAATGTCGTAGACTGCGGTTTCTTCGACCTTGACGGTGAATGTCATTGCGTCTGAACCAGGGACAGCATACTTGCCGCCAGAAAATTCTGCGCCTTCCTTTACCGTGGCGCCAGTCTGGTCTTCAGCTTCGTACTTTGTGGGGGCTGCGCTTGCAATGCCAAAAATTGCGCTTGTAAGCAAGATGCTTTTAATAAATGAATTTTTCATATAAACCTCAATCACCTGCAAGCGAATATAGAATTTATTTGCAAGATGAAATCAAAATAAAAAAGCGTCATGGTTAAACCACAACGCTTTTTTTAAAGTAGCTGAATTCTGCTTACTTGATTGTTACGCGCTGGGCTGCGTTGATTCCTGCGCCCTTTACGCGAACAATGTATTGGCCCTTTGCGAGGGTAGACATGTTGAAGGAATGGGAACCGGCAGAAAGTGAACCCTTGTGGAGGGTTGCAATGCGTTGGCCCATCATGCTGAACACGTCAACGCTTGCGTTGCCTGCGGCGTTCGTATTGAACATTACGCTGTTGCCCGCTACCATAAGCTTGCTTGCGCTTGCTGCGATAACCTGCTTGATACCAGAAGTGCCATCCGGGTTTACAAGTTCAATCTTGGAGACGGAGGTCTTGCTCTGGGTGGCTGCGGTGAACAGCTGAGCCTTGGTGTCGAAGGAGTTGATCACCTTGCCGTTGTCTGCAATCATGTCGTTAAACACTACCTGGCCAGAGAAGCCCTCTGCGGCCACCATCAAGGTGACGGAGAAGAGGTTGCCGAGGTCCATTGGGTGTTCTACGCCATCTTCGTCTTCGTACTTGGTAATGTCGAATTCGCAAGTGGAGGAGGCGCCATCGTTAATCCAGCAGCCGGTAGAGGGGGACATTTCCCAGGTCCAACCGGTATCACCTTCACCTCTGCGAACAAAAGCGAGGCCCACCCAGATGCCATCGTCTGCACCACCGGAACCATTGTTGGTGATGGTTACGGCAACTGTCTTTGCTCCGGTCAGGTTAGGAACCTTCTGGTATTCGATGTTTGCGCCATCTTTGCCGAGTTTCTTGTAAGTAACGCCCATGGCCATGTCAACGACTTCCTGGTTTGCCTTGGCGGTATCAGCACCGAATACGGCGTTCTGCTTGGAAGTGGGGCAAGTCTGAGTGCCGGAGTTGGCTTCGTTGTAAGAAGCCCAGCCTGGCATCTTGTCCAAGGTGATAATGCGTTCGTCGGCAAAGTTGCTCTGCCATACGGAATTTGCAGTCTGGCTCACGTAGCCACCAGACCAGGATTCGTACCACGGCATCCACCAGCTCCAGGGGGCGCCATCTTCGTACATGCTCTTGACGTCTGGAATCGGACCGTTTTCACTCAAGGAGATAATCTTGTTTGTGCCACCCTTGTTGGTGAAGTCAATGAATGCAGCTGCGTTACTCTGGTGGTCGTTTGGCTTGTTGTAAATGTCAACAGAGAGAACGTCGTAGTAGGTTTCGCCCGGTGTCCAGCTGATTTTGCCGGCATCCTGCGGG
The DNA here is from genome assembly GCA_045615885.1 of Fibrobacteraceae bacterium. GTDB lineage: Bacteria > Fibrobacterota > Fibrobacteria > Fibrobacterales > Fibrobacteraceae > UBA1765. The sequence continues at coordinate 14,114 of JAZLFR010000039.1, read as the reverse complement.
TTGAAGTCCCAAATCAAGTTGTTTACGCCATTCTTGAACACGAGGCGTTCATAGAGCAACTGGTAAAGAGCTGCGAACTGCTTGCCAGTGTGTGTGCTCCACCAGAACCAGTTGCCACCGGATTCGTGGAGGGGACGGAATACGGCTGCGACGCCTGCATCCTGGAGTTCAAGGAAAATCTTTGCGACCTTGTCGATGTCGCCTGCAATGGCCTTGTATTCGGTGCTCAAGGTATCCCAGCTGGTGGTACCCTTTACGAATGCCTGTGTGAAGTCAAATTCTGTGTAGGAGTCGTTTGCTCCCTTGACATAGAACTCAACTTCTTCACCTGGACGCCAGTGCCATGTAATTGCCGGAATGCCGCCCTTTTCCCATACGGACTTTGCAATATCGACAGCTTTTTCAGTGTATTCCTGGAACCAGCCGGATTCTGCGTTACCACCAGTAGCGTTCATCAAATCAATGCCAACGAGTGCAGGATACTTGCCGCCTGCCTTATAGACTGCCTGAACGTCTTCATGCTTTGTGAAGTCGCCCTTGGTGTAGCCGTCCATGTTGCCGGTCATGACACCGGAAATGGTCTTCTTGCCGAAGTTGTTGGTAAGGAAGTTGTAAAGCTTGATTGCAGAAGGTGTTGCCTTTGCTGTGACAGGAGCGTTGCAGAGGGTGAACTTCTTGGCTTCGTACGGTTCCACGGAAATGTAGTCCACGTCGATCCAGCCCCAGCTCTTGGTGATGCTGATGGTGTTTGCGCCTGCATTCAACTTGAGCACCGTTTCTACATCAGCGAATTTACCCTTGTCGGTCACGTCGAAGGTGACCGCTGCGGACGCACCACCGTTGGCTTCGATGTTGTTGATCTTGGAACCACCGTAATTGTTCATGTAATGAACAGTTACAGTGTAGTTGCCTGCTTTTTCTACATTGACGGAGAAGGCAATGGAACCTTCGTTCATCTTGACGTACTTGCCGCCGGAAGCTTCTGTGCTTGTGCCCGTGGCAGTGCCGGTGAGAGTCGCGTTTTCGGCTTCGTATTGCGCTGCAAAAGTAGAAGCAGCTGCAAGACCGAATGCGAGCATGGTCTTTTTAAAGTTCATTTTCTAACCTCAAAACAAAATATTTAACCTTAAAATAAATAAAAATATCTCCTTTCGCAATAAAAGAAGATATTTGTAGTAAAGTGAAAGTGTTTTGTAAACTTTCGAAAACGGGAATTGAGTCTCTAGTTACGAGTTACTAGCATCTAGAGAATGCTAGGATTACAATGTCTTCTAGTGAGTAGTAACTATTTGACTAGTAACTCTTAGATCGCGTCGATGATGTCGTTGAACATCTTTACCGGGCGCATCCAGCGGGTAAGGTTTTCCTGCTTTGGCAGGTAGTAACCACCGAGATCTACCGGCTGGCCCTGTTCCTTGACGTAGGCGCTAGCGATAGCGGCTTCGTTTTCGGTAAGAGCCTTTGCAACCGGGGCGAACTTCGCTGCAATTTCTGCATCTTCAGTCTGTGCTGCAAGTTCTTGTGCCCAGTACATTGCAAGGTAGAAATGGGAACCGCGGTTGTCGATGTCGCCAACCTTGCGGGCCGGGGTGCGGTTGTATTCAAGAATCAAACCGTTGGCCTTGTCGAGAGCGTCGGAAAGAACCTTTGCCTTCTTGTTGCCGGTGGTAAGGAATACCTGTTCGAAAGACGGCACGAGGGCGAAGTATTCACCGAGGGAGTCCCAGCGCAGGTAGTTTTCTTCGATGAGCTGCTGCACCTGCTTCGGAGCGCTGCCGCCAGCGCCTGTTTCGAAGAGGCCGCCGCCAGCCATGAGCGGCACGATGGAATACATCTTGGCGCTTGTGCCGACTTCCATGATCGGGAAGAGGTCGGTGAGGTAATCGCGAAGAACGTTACCGGTTACAGAGATTGTGTCGAGGCCCTGCTTTGCGCGTGTGAGGGATACCTTGATGGCTTCGCGCGGGCTCATGATCTTGATGTCAAGGCCGGTGAGGTCGTGTTCAGGGAGGTATGCTTCGACCTTCTTCTGAATTTCACGGTCGTGGGCGCGGTTCGGGTCGAGCCAGAAGATTGCCGGAGTGTTGCTGAGCTTAGCACGAGTTACTGCAAGCTTTACCCAATCCTTGATCGGAGCGTCCTTGGCCTGGCACATGCGGTAAATGTCGCCTGCGTCAACATCTTGCTGCAAAAGAACTTCGCCCTTGCTGTTTACTGCGCGAATGACGCCCTTGCCCTTGGCAATGAATGTCTTGTCGTGGGAACCGTATTCTTCTGCAGCCTTTGCCATGAGACCGACGTTTGGAACTGTGCCCATGGTAACTGGGTCGAATGCGCCGTTAGCCTTGCAGAAGTTGATTGTTTCATCGTAAATGCCTGCGTAGCAACGGTCCGGAATTACAGCCTTTGCTTCTTGCAATTCGCCCTTCTTGTTCCACATCTTGCCGGAGTTGCGGATCATTGCCGGCATGGAAGCGTCGATAATCACGTCGCTAGGAACGTTCAAGTTGGTAATTCCCTTGTCGGAATCAACCATGGCAAGGTCTGGGCCGTTTGCAAATGCTTCGTCGATTGCTGCCTTGATTTCAGCTTCCTTAGCGTGGCCAGCGATGCGCTTGAGAAGGTCGCCAAGGCCATTGTTTGCGTCAACGCCGAGTTCCTTGAATTCTGCTGCGAACTTTGCAAATACGTCCTTGAAGAACACGCGTACAACTGCGCCGAACATGACTGGGTCGGAGACCTTCATCATTGTGGCCTTGAGATGCACAGAGAAGAGGACGCCCTTGGCCTTTGCATCTGCCATTTCCTTGGCGAGGAACTTTTCGAGGCTTGCGATGCGGAGCACTGTGGAGTCGAGAACTTCGCCTTCGAGAAGCGGCTTTGCTTCGCGCAAAACTTCTACATTGCCATTTGCATCTACGAATTCAATCTGGAATGTATCTGCCTTCGGCATGGTGATGGAAGTTTCTGTAGCATAGAAATCGTCGGCATCCATGCTTGCAACATGAGTCTTGCTGTCGGCGGTCCATGCGCCCATCTTGTGCGGGTGCTTGCGGGCGTATTCCTTGACGGCCTTTGGTGCGCGGCGGTCGGAGTTGCCTTCACGAAGAACCGGGTTCACTGCAGAACCCTTGACCTTGTCGTATTTAGCCTTGATTGCCTTTTCTTCTTCTGTAGCCGGAGCTTCCGGATAGTCAGGAACATCGTAGCCGTTCTTCTGGAGTTCGGCGATAGCTGCTTTCAGCTGCGGAATGGAGGCGGAAATGTTCGGGAGCTTGATGATGTTTGCGCTTGGGTCCTGGGTGAGGGCGCCGAGGAATGCGAGGTCGTCAGATTCTTTGCCGAAAATGGCAAGGATGCGGCCTGCAAGGGAAATATTCTTGGTTTCCACATCAATGTCTGCGACTTTGGCGTAAGCGCGTACGATCGGCAAAAGGGATTGTGTGGCGAGGAACGGAGATTCGTCTGTAATGGTGTAATAGATTTTAGAATTCATAATATGTAAAGTTAGAAATTTTGCAGAAATGTGAAACCAGAAACAAGAAACAAGAGAATTGTTTCTAACAAAAATTCATCTTATCGACAATTTTGTGATTTTAAATTTTAAAAACTACTTGATTTCTACAATCAGGTGGATTTCTGCGGAAAGCTGCACGGAGTCGGCGATGGCGTTCATGTCGCCTGGCATGCCTTTAGCGCGGGCGCTGCCGAGCATTGCAACTCCATTCATATTGTCTGCAAAGACTACACCATCGTTATTGTAGCCAGAACCAATGTAAAGGACCTTGCCAAGTTTTGCGCCGACGCTCTTTGCATAGATTTCAGCCTTTGCCATTGCCTTTTCGCCAGCCTTCCTGATAATTTTTTCTTGTTCGACCTTGGAATCCTTGAGGGTTGCCACAGTGCGGCCAATGTCGAGTTCAGGTTCAAGAGAAAGTGCCTGGATAAAGTCGGCTGCGTCCTGCTTCTTTTCAATAGTAACTACAAAATTCTGGCTTGCTTCGTACTGGGCAAATTCTCGAATGCCGTCCTTGTATGTCCATTCCTTGCGAAGATCCACGCTGTTCTGCTGAATATCGCTTTCAGAAATTTCATGTTCCTTTGCAATGGCAAAGAACTTTTTGCGGCGATCTTCGATCTGCTTGTACAAAGCTTCCTTGTCCCTGTTTCGCATTTCAATGGAAACGCGAACCTTGAATTCGTTGGCTTCAAATTTCTGGGATTCAGTCACGTTGACATCAACGGAAGGAACTGTGTATGGGGCACCGTTGTTAGGAGTGAATGTAGTTGATGTTGCCACCCCGGAAGAAGGAGTTTTATGCAAAAGTGCAAGACAGATTACTGCAAGCACGATGATGATGAAAAAGGAAAATTTATTACTCATGCCATAGATATACAAAATTATGAGAAGAAAATGTAAGGAACAGTCTGTAAAAAGAAAAATTTAAGCATTAAGGTTTGTTGTGATTATGGTTCAATCAAATTTGTATACCAATACAATTCACGGCAGGTTGCGATAGTGGTGTTCAAAACAAGACTTTGATTTTTTTAACGCAACCAATTTTCTAAATTGTGCATCTAAAGAGGGCAAAATGCCTGTGTTTTCACAAGCATAGCCCTTTTTTGGTTTTGATAGTCTGTTTTAGAGGATTGAATGAAAAAAATGAGCTTGCTTTTTGCAATTTGCATTGCTTTTTTGTGTGCTTGCTCTTCGGAAGGTGATTCTGCGGCAAAGGGGGCTCCCGGAAAGGGTGCTGACAAGGGGCCTGGTGGCCCTGGAGGTCGTTCGGCAAAAACTTTTGCCGTGGAAGGCTACATAGCAAAAAAACATGATGCAAGTAAGAACTTTCAGACCATGGCAACGCTTGAAGCAATGAATAGCGTTTCTTTGACAGCTGCTGCAAATGGCCGCCTGGTGCAGCTCATGGCAAAAGACGGTGCGAATGTTTCTAAAGGTGCGCTGCTTGCAAAAATTGATGACTCCGAACTGAAGGCTCAGTTAAAAAATGCGGAATCCTCTTTGCAGCTTGCAAAGCAAAAGCTGGAACGTACTCAAAAGCTTCACGAACAGGGGAGTGCCACCAATGTCGATTTAGAAGCTGCCGAAGCCGGCTTGAAGTCTGCCGAAGCTTCCGTGGAACTTATCAAGGCACAAATAGCAAAAACAGAAGTCCGGGCTCCGTTTAGCGGCAAGCTTGGCTTTGTGAATGTTTCTGTTGGTGCTTGGCTTACTACGGGTTCTGCAATCGCGACTCTCAGCGAAGTTAAACAGTTGAAGGCAAAATTTGCGCTCCCGCAACGCTATGCCGCAAATATTAAAGTCGGCGATGTCATTGAGTTGAAGGATGAAGAACGCAATATCGATAAAACTGGCAAGGTCAAGGCTCTTGAAGCTACGATTTCTGAAAGTAGCCGCACTCGCCAAATCATGGTGCAGGTCGATAACGCTAAGGAAGAATTGATTGCCGGCGGCTACGTAAAGGTCAATGTGAACCTGGCTGAGGCATCTTCTGGTCGTGCAACGGTAATCCCGGTGCCGGCCGAGGCTTTGACGCTTGACAAGGACGGTGCGTTCGTGTTTATTGCCAAAGATGGCAAGGCTCAAATGGTTCGTGTAGAAACGGGCCTTCGCACTCCAATTGCGGTTGATGTTCATTCGGGCCTTTCTGACGGAGATACCGTAATTACCTCTGGTCTTATCAGCATTCGTCAGGGTAGTTCGATCCGTATTCGTGAAATCCGCAATAACACCGATTATGAAGTAAATTAGAAGATAGAGGACAGAAGACAGAGAATAGAGGACAGAAAGAAGACGGAAGACGGAAGATGGAAGATGGAAGAATGAAATTATTAATTGATAACTAAGTCGAGCGTCGCAAAAATAAACTTGTTTATTTTTATGACCGAGACGCATTATCAAGAATAACGAAGTTATTAATTATTAATTATTAATTGAACATTCAGATGTCAGCCTACACATTGGAAATTTGCAGGTATCTCTCGTCTCTCGTCTGTAGGCACGCAGTGCCGTTCTCTCGTCTATTCTATACCCTACACCCCAAACCCTATCCTCTAAAACAATGGAATTTAACAATCCTCTTTCGTCTAACCACTAGCCCCTAAATCCTAGCCCCTAACTAACATGAGTGTTGCAAATCTTTCAGTTCGCAGACCTGTATTAATGACCGTGATGGCGCTTGTCATTATTTTGCTTGGAGCCTTTGGCATGAGCAACCTTGGCATTCGTGAATACCCGAATGTTGACTATCCGATTATCCAGGTGCGTACAACATACCCTGGCGCAAACGCTGCCGTTGTGGAATCTGAAGTTACAGAAATTTTGGAAGCTTCCATCAATAGTGCCTCTGGCATCAAGGCAATGACTTCTACAAGTTCTGATGGTTGGTCTTACATTAGCGTTGAATTTGAAACAGGCATGGACTTGGAAGCTGCTGCAAACGATATTCGTGACCGTGTTAGCCGTGTGCGTCGCAAGCTCCCGGACGATGTCGATGAACCGACCGTGAACAAGAGCGATTCCGACTCTGACCCGATCATAATGGTGAGCCTTGTAAGCGACAAGTTCGATGCCATGGATGTTTCCGAAATTGCGCGTAACCATGTGAAGGAACGCTTGCAAACAATTCCTGGCGTTTCGGAAGTTGTAATCTGGGGCGAAAAGCAGCCTACGGTCCGCTTGTGGATAGACCCGATTCGCATGCAGGCTCTTGGTGTTACTGGCCAAGAAATGAGTTCTGCCCTTAGCCGCGGTAACTTGGAATTGCCTTCTGGCTCTATTGAAGGCTCTGAAACTACGCTTTCGATTCGTACTCTTGGAAGAATCCCTGACCCTGAAGCTTTTGGCCGCATTGCCGTTAAGACAGCCGCCGATGGAACTGTGATTCGCGTGTCGGATGTGGCTACCATTCATTACGAACCAAAGGATACCCGTACCGGTTTTAGACGCAATGGCAAAAATACGGTGACGGTGGCTCTTGTTGCGCAGCCTGGCAGTAACCATGTAAACATTGCCGATGAATTTTACAAGCGTGTAGAAGATATCCGTCGCGAGCTCCCGGAAGGCATCGACATGCTCTATGGCCGCGATACATCAATCAATATTCGCGCTTCAATCAAGGAAGTCGTAGAAACGATATTTATTGCATTTTTACTTGTGATTGCGATTATCTTTGCATTCCTTAGGGAAGGCCGCACAACGATTATTCCTATGGTTGTCGTGCCGGTCGCTGTGGTCGGTAGCTTTTTTGTGCTTTACCTTTGCGGCTTTAGCATTAATGTGCTTACGCTCCTTGCCATGGTGCTTGCCATTGGGCTTGTTGTTGACGATGCCATTGTGATTGTCGAAAACATTTACCACAAGATTGAAAAGGGAATGACTCCAAAGCAAGCCGCAGTTGCAGGAACAAATGAAATTTTCTTTGCGGTGATTGCAACTTCTGTTGTGCTTATGGCGGTGTTTGTTCCGGTGCTTGCCCTTGGCGGTACAACGGGGCTTTTGTTCCGCGAGTTTGTTGCCGTGATGATCGGGACAGTGTTCCTTTCTACGCTTTGCGCTCTTACGCTTTCGCCAATGCTTTGTTCCAAGTTCTTGAAACGTCAAAAGAAGGGCCGCATTTATACTTGGACGGAACCATTCTTTGATTGGCTAAATAAAATTTATTCTGTCCTTTTAGGCTTGTTCCTGAAGTGCCGTATTTTGCTGTTCCCGATTGTTGCTGGCCTTTTTGCCGCCGCATATTTCTGCTTTAATGACATGAGTAGCGAAATGGCGCCAACGGAAGATTCTGGTTCCGTGATGGTGAACGTGAACATGCCTGAAGGCGTTACGCTTACCCGCACAAAGCGCATGGCCGATGCCTTTGTTGAAGAAGTCATGACAATCCTTGATAGTGGGGAATACAAGGAAGTCCAGGCTGGTGCTTGGAACGCCGGTAACTCCAGAATTCGTTTGTCTTTGAATGATGACAAAAAGGCTCGCCGTCCGCAAAGCGAAATCGCCCACGAAATCCAGTTGCTCGGTAACGAATACCCGGATTTGCGCGTGATGGTTTTTGAACCGCAGAGCATCAGTACGCAGCGCGGCGGCTTGCCTGTGCAGTTTGTTTTGCAGGCTCCGTCTATTGAAGTTTTGCGTACACTTGTGCCAAAATTCATGGAAGAAGCTAGCAAAAGTCCGGTATTTAGCGTCGTGAATACGAACCTGAAATTCACGAAGCCAGAACTGCACATCGAAATTTTGCGTGACAAGGCTAACGAAGAAGGCGTGTCTGTAAATGACATTGCCCAGGCCGTGCAGCTTTCTATCAGCGACCAGAGCTATGGTGAATATTATAAGGATGGCCGCCAATACAATGTGATCGGAGCTGTCGGCTATGAGTATCGTTCTACGCCGCAAAACTTGTCTTTGCTTACCGTCAAGAACCGTAAGGGTGAAGCCGTCAGCGTAGATAACTTCATAACCTATAAGGAGCAATCCGCGTCGCCGTCGCTGCCTCGTTACAACCGCTTTAGCGCGGCAACAATCCAGGCTGGCCTTGTTCCGGGTAAGACGATTGGCGATGGCGTAGAAGAAATGCGCCGCATTGCAAAGGGCCTGCTCAAGGAATACCCGAATGTGAGCACGACTTTGAGCGGCGCTTCCAAGGAATTTGAAGAAAGCTCTTCTGGGCTTTACATCGTGTTCCTCTTGGCGCTTGCACTTGTGTTCCTTGTTTTGGCAGGCCAGTTCGAAAGCTTTAGGGCCCCGCTCGTGATTTTCTTTACGGTGCCGCTTGCCTTGGCAGGTGCGCTCACATGCCTGTATTTGACTGGGCAGACATTGAATATCTTTAGTGAAATCGCCTTGATCTTGTTGATTGCGCTTGTTACAAAGAACGGCATTTTGATTGTGGAATTTGCAAACCAGATTGCGGAGCAAACAGGGTGCTCTAAGCTTGAAGCTGCACGCCAGGCCGCCGAACGTCGATTCCGCCCGATCCTCATGACAAGCCTATCGACGGTGCTTGGCGCAGTGCCGCTTATTTTGACTGGTACGCCAAGCCGAATCGCAATGGGCATTGCGATTGCCGGCGGCCTAACGTTTGCAACGTTCATGACACTGTTCATTGTGCCTGCTGCATACAGCTATTTTGCTAGCAAGCCGCACAAAAAAGAAGATTCCCCGGTCACGAGCGTAGCGTAAAAATTCCATCTATCAATCCGGCACTATCGGGCTTTAGCGATGATGTGTTGCCTGTAGAAGAAGTACGGGAAATTCAAAAGGAATATTTGGCTTGACGCAGCATATCCTGCACAGCCGGTTCGTTTCACAAGCATTTTCACAATATTATTGCAGCGCATGCTATATTCTAGCAGAGCTTTTCGTGAAAAATATGATTCGCATTGAATCATACAGCATTCATTTTTCAAATATCGCCCTTTTTTGACTTAAAATTTTTTGCGGGAGCGCCTTGCACAACGAGGAAATCTTTTTTAAGTATCTATATAATACTCAAAACCCTTGCTTTTGTAAAAAAACTTACATTTGTAAAGACTGATCTCTGGAGTTTTTATGGATTATCGCAAAACGGCCTTAGCACTAGGACTTGCCACGGGAATGTCCTTCGCATCGGTATCCCTCAGTTTTTACGAAAAGACAGACGGTTACACCACCACCAACGCCAAGTTTGAATTGGATCAAAAATCCTGGACTCCCTGGGTAAAGGAAAAAGGCTACGTAACCACAACCATTACCGGTTCAGAGTTCTCCTCTGGCTTGACAGTCACCCCAAATGAAACATGCGAAGGCTACCTTACCGGCATCGTCAATTACGGCGGTACCTGCGGAAGCAACAGTCTTGCCGCCTATGGCTATTACGACGGTTACTGGTACGAAATCGGAGCCTTCTCAAGTGGTCAGGCGTTGTCAATCGAATGTGACTATTCCAAAATAGCCTTCCAGGCGCAAACTTCCTCTACAAAGGAATGTAGTGTATCCATCAATTCTATTGCCATTGGCGGCCCAAGTGATGTTATCGTTACAAAAGCCAGCGTGACAAGCGATTATACCAATTACGTCAGAAGCAACGACACCATCTACTTCACGGTACCGTTCACTGCAAAGATGGAAAGCATAACCCCTTACTTTACGGGATTATACAGTTCGGTCACTCCCAGTACCGCACAAGATTTTAGCAAGGGACCTGTTACCTATACATTCAAGTCCAAAAGCGGACTCAGCACCAAAGACATCGTCCTAAACATAAGCCGAACCCCAGGCGATACCAATGCGGCAATTGTCAATGTTTTTGACTTCTGTTCAGAAAGCAAAGTTTATCAGTGGTACCAAACATATTCAGACTCCCCCATTATTCATGTTACGAAAAGTACCTTGGCTAAACAAGGCACATACTGCACAGAGGGAACAAAAATCACCCATCCCCAAAATTCTGGCGACACAGGGCTGGTCGAGTTAAAGCTTTACAAATGGGTACCAGATTCCATTCGTCATAATTTGTATGGCCGATACAGTGCCGGCAGATCAAATTCAAACTACGCCGGATTAAAATTTTCCGGCTTGGCGAAAAGGAACTGGTATAAGAATGGCGAGCCAATCAGTGTAGACTTGTTCAATACCCCCATTGACCTAGAAAGCTCAGTTGTAGAAGTCATTGCACAAAACGGAAGTCCAATTCACTATTACAAATTCAAATTTGTTGACGTCATTGAAGAAAACAACTATTTAAACCAGCTGTTGTTAATCGACACATTAAAACAGAAGTACATCTACCCAAGAACCATTTACGATCCAGAAACCCCAAACGATACCGGGTCAATCATTTATGATTTGCCCCATAATGCAACGGTCGCATCCAAATTATTCGCCTGCGGATCCGGAGAAGATTTTTTTGCCGAACGCACCTTTTGGAGAAAATGCGAAAAGACTTTCTCGCTACCCGACACAAGCATCTTCCTGACGATTACCGGAAAGATGTCTGGCACATCGGGCATATACGCCACATTGACCAAGGACTACGACAAGAAAACTTACGCATTCAAGGTTGTCAAGCAGTCAAAACCCTGGCCTGATTACAAAATCACAAGTCTGTTCGTCATAGACCATAATGTCAACAATCACTTTTCTGTAATCACCGCAGAACAGGGAACTTCAGCCTTAAAATACACCCTGCCATTAGCAGATAAAAGGTCTAGCATCAATTACTATGACTACGACGTCTACGCCGCCATTTCTGATCCGTTTGCCACATTTGATTATGAACCTGCAGATTACGACTTTCCTGTATGGGGAAACGGAAGCATTCTAAAGGTCACCACAACCAATGAAGACAAGCAAAGGCGAGTTCTTTCTGCTACGGTATCGCATCAAGATAAAGACCAGAGTATCGCAGAGTTAAGATCCTTCTACATTGAAGCAGGGCTTGCATATTTTGAAGGTAAAATTGATCAGGAAAACAAGATTGTTCACGTAGACCTACCCTTCGAAATAAACCAAAAGCGAACAACCATCATCTTCGGCGGACCGCATAAGTCCTACTCCGAAAATTACATGAATTTTGAGGAATACGACTTAAGTGACACCATCGACTTTGACATTCATTCCGCAGACAGCAGTAAAACAGCCATTTACAAGGTTGTCGTGGCATATAATCCGGACATGTACAAAGCAGATACAGGCACTGAACCTGGTAAAGACTCCAGCGTGACTTCGTTGCCGAAGATCCTGAACCCCACCAACGCAACAGTCAAGCTTGTGGGCAACAGTCTAATCTACAAGGGCGATATTCGCGAAGTAAGAATGCTCTCCGTATACGACGCCCTGGGCAACAAGGTCTATTCCAGAGTGGGAATGAACAGTCCCGTAGTGGATCTTGGACACTTGAACCAAGGATTTTACGTCATCAAGATTCAATCCGACAGAGGAATAATTTCATCAAGATTCACGAAGAAGTAATTTGCTGCTTATCGGGGTGTTCAAAGCACCCCACCCCGATTGTATAGCTGCATTTTTGCTGTTTTTTCTGGCTTTGGCGCCACAGTGAACTTAGTGTAATTGTGCAGCAAATAAACAATTTAGAATGGGTTTACGGAATTGAAACCTTTTGCTAGCCGAGTGAAAAGGTATATTTTGGCTTGACGCAGCCATAAAATTTTTATACTTTTGTGCATATGAATAAGAATCTAAATCTTCTACTAAGCCTTCGACTTTTGGGCCTAAGCCCGGAAGCGGTTGCTTGTTAGTGGTTTGAATTCAAAATGATTTGAAACCTAATCCCGAAAGAGATAAAAGCCCGCTTCTTGCAGAGAGCGGGTTTTTGTTTTACCGTAAATTTTGCTAAGTTTGACGCGTAAAACAAGGAACTTTGCCCTTTGAAAGAGGCGGCAAGGAGATGAAAAAATGAAATGCATTATGGATTGCGCCGACCAGGCTAGAAAACCGTTCTTTTATGATGTCACGCTGCGTGACGGTAACCAGGCTTTGCCGAAGCCATGGAACAACGCTCAAAAGAAGGATGTGTTCCTGCAGTTGCTGAAGCTTGGCGTTCAGGGGGCCGAAGTCGGCTTCCCGGCATCTTCCGAAATGGATTTTGAATCTTGCAAGGAGCTTGCTCAGCTTACTGCGCAGATGGCCGAAGATGGCGATGAAACCGCAAAGAATATTGTGGTGGCTGGCCTTGCCCGTTGCGTTCCCAGCGACATTCAGCGCTGCTGGGAAGCTGTTCAGTATGCTCCGCACCCGCGCATTCATACATTCCTTGCGACAAGCCCGCTCTCCATGGAACATGTGCTGCACATGACTCCGGAGCAGGTGAAGGCCCGCGCAGTAGATTGCGTGAAGCTTGCCAAGTCTTTGGTTGGTGACAAGGGCGACGTGGAATTCAGTGCGGAACATTTTGGCGACTGCCTTGAAAACATGGACTTCGTGATTGAAGTTTTGAAGGCCGTGGTCGAAGCTGGAGCAACTACATTGAACTTGCCAAACACCGTGGAACGCTACCGTCCGATGCTCTACATTAGCCAGATCAAGCAGGTCTATGAAGCCTTGCCGAAGAATGTGACTATTTCTGTGCATTGCCACAATGACCTTGGCATGGCTACTGCAGCTACCTTGGAAAGTTTCTTTGTTGGCGCTACCCAGATGGAAGTTGCCCTGAACGGCCTTGGCGAACGCTGCGGCAATACGAACTTCTACGAAGTGGCTGTAGGCCTGCACAACTCCGGCGTTGACACCGGCCTGCATCTTGAAAAAATTTATGAAACGGCCATCTTGATTTCACAGTGGTCAGGAATCAACATCTACAACCGCGCTCCGTTGATCGGTGCCGAAGCTATCGTGCACCGTAGCGGTATTCACCAAGATGGCGCAAGCAAGACCAAGGACATGAAGAAGGGCGCCTACCGCCCGATCGACTATTCCATCATTGGCCGTAACCAGAATGATTCCCTCAGCTTCACGAGCCAAAGTGGCCGCACTGCAGTGTATGAAATCATCACCAAGTTCGGCTACAAGATGAGCCTTGCCGAAGCTGCCGAGTTGCAGCCGGTTTTGAAGTCCTACAGCGAAAAGGAAGGCGAAATGAGCGCCGACCGTGTGCTCGATGTGTTCCGCGAACAGCGCGTGAATGTGAATGGCCGCCTGATTTTCAACAACATTGAAGTCATTCCTGACGAAAACCGCTTCATCTTCCACTTCAAGAAGGACGGCGAGGCGATGGTCAAGTCCGTGACTGCGGAAGGCCCGATCGAGGCTGGCCTCATGCTGATGCGCGAAATCGGCATGCCGGTGGAACTCGTAAAGTACCGCCAGCTTGTGGTGCCCGAAAGCGACAAGGTGTGGGCCGGTCGCGGTCTCAGCCGTATGCTCTTGAAGGCGAACGACATGGAAGTCGAAGGCCGCGGCGTTTCGAGCGATACTTTGAAGGCGAACATGCGCGCCCTGTTCGGCGGCGTGAATTTGCTGTACAAGTAGTAAACAGTGGTCTGTGGTTGGTAAACAGGGGAAAGTATGGCGGCGATGCCGCCCACTAACCACCAAACACTAACCACCAACCACGAACCACTAGTCCCATGTCCTTGATAGAGAAACTTAAAAGACC
>JAZLFR010000038.1:0-1490 GCA_045615885.1 Fibrobacteraceae bacterium | reverse complement strand
GCTATAATTGCGTGCGTCGAAAACGACTATTGCCTCATAGCTCAGTCGGTAGAGTAGCGGACTGTTAATCCGTTTGTCCCTGGTTCGAGCCCAGGTGAGGCAGCGAAAAGCCGAGTTCTTGCGAACTCGGCTTTTTCTGTTTTGAGATTTAGGGGATAGAATTTTAGGATCTAGTGATTAGTGAATGTTGATTTCCAGTGTCTAGGGTTCAGGGTATAGAATAAACGAGAAACGAAAGAGGATTGTTAAATCCAATGTGTCGGCTGTAGACTGACGGCTGTCGACAGATAGTTCAATTAACAATTAAAAATGAATAATGGAATTTCATTGCGAAATCCATAGGATTGAAGCAATCCAAAGCATTGCCCTGGATGGCCGCGCTTCGCTCGCAAAGACATTGAAAATCGCAATATCCTTCCGCCTTCCGTCTTACGTCTTACTTCTCCTGATTCCTGTCACTGACTCCTAATTCTATCTTCTGTCCTCTGTCTTCAGACACCTCCAATCCTTTTACTATATTTTTCTGCATGACAAAAGAAAATCGCAATCAGCTTCGTGACGAAGTATATACCCAGATGATGTGCGCCCAGGCACGTCTTTCCAAAGACCAGAACACTCAAATGGGTGCAGTGCTCGTTTCTGCCGACGGCCGAGTTCTTAGCACCGGCTACAACGGCGCTCCGGCAGGTTTCGACGACGAAACTGTGCCGTACACACGCGAAAAGCAGCTGCTCGCCTACGATTTGCTCGATGCCGACACGAACGAAGTGCTTAGCCACCACGAATTCGAAGCAAACAAGTACCCGTTCATGGTACACGCCGAAATCAATGCGCTCCACTACGCACGCGGCAAGGTTCCTGCAGGCTGCAAACTCTATGTTATCGGCTTCCCCTGCGAGCGTTGCGCCCTCGACGTGAGCCTCGCCGGCGTTTCAGAAGTATTCGTCACCAAGGACGATTACGACCCGAAGTCAACGCTCAACAACAGCCGCGATACAGCCTACTACATGTTCGCCCAGGCTGGCATCATAGTGACGCTCTGCGGCAAAAGGCTCCGCCCGGTCGTAAGCAAGCCACGCGGCTAGGCAGCGACTGCCGTAAAAAGAAAATAGCCTTCGGCTTCCGAAGGCTTTCTTTTATGCTTTTGCGCACGCTTGTATTTCTTCTTGTCTTGAACGACTCTCGTGCGTAGAGTCATCCCGTTGTTAGATTCGCTTATCCGAATCTTGCGGAGCTTTTCGGGCTCTTTTGCATTAGCCATAATGCACCTCCGCGACCAAATATAGTCTAGGTTCACGCAAATGGCAATTTTTTAAGCATATTTTACGCTACTCCCCTTGCCAAACTACTCAATTTTGCTATAATTGCGTGCGTCGAAAACGACTATTGCCTCATAGCTCAGTCGGTAGAGTAGCGGACTGTTAATCCGTTTGTCCCTGGTTCGAGCCCAGGTGAGGCAGCGAAAAGCCGAGTTCTTGCGAACTCGGCTT
>JAZLFR010000037.1:0-31265 GCA_045615885.1 Fibrobacteraceae bacterium | reverse complement strand
GGTTATCTGCCTCAGGAACCTCAGCTGGACCCGAACCTGACCGTCAAGGAAAACGTGATGCAGGCTGTGGCCAAGAAGCAGGCTGTTCTGGACCGCTTCAACGAAATCTCCATGAAGTTCGCTGAACCTATGGAAGATGACGAAATGAACAAGCTGTTGGATGAACAGGCCAAGCTTCAGGACATTATCGACGCTCAGAACCTGTGGAGCCTGGATCGCAATATTGAAATCGCTATGGACGCCCTGCGCTGCCCGCCGGGCGACTGGCCGGTGACCAACCTTTCCGGTGGTGAAAAGCGCCGTGTGGCTCTGTGCCGCCTGCTTTTGGAAGAACCGGATCTGCTCTTGCTGGACGAACCGACCAACCATCTGGATGCAGAAACCGTTGCATGGCTGGAACGTCATCTCCGTGAATACAAGGGCTCCGTTATTCTCGTGACCCATGACCGTTACTTCCTGGATAACGTTACCGGTTGGATTCTTGAAATCGACCGCGGCCGCGGCATTCCTTGGGAAGGTAACTACGCTCAGTGGCTGGACCAGAAGCTTGACCGCATGAAGAACGAAGAGAAGGGCGAATCTGACCGTCAGAAGCGCCTGGCTCGCGAACAGGAATGGGTCAAGCAGAGCCCGAAGGCTCGCCAGGCAAAGAACAAGGCCCGTCTCAAGGCTTACGAAGAACTCCTTGCCGAAGATTCCAGGGAACAGATCAAGGTCGCTCAGATTCACATTGCAAACGGCAAGCGCCTTGGCGACATTGTCATTCAGGCGGAACACTTGCAGAAGGCATTTGGCGAAAAGGTTCTCTTTGATGACCTCAACTTCAGCTTGCCTCGCTCTGGCATCGTAGGTATCATCGGCCCGAACGGTGCCGGTAAAACGACTCTCTTCAAGATGATTACCGGTACGGAACAGCCTGATGGCGGTACGCTCAAGATTGGCGAAACCGTTGAAATCATCAGCATGGAACAGGGTAGAGATTCCCTTGACGATTCCAAGACTGTTTGGGAATCTATCACTGGCGGCAACGACGAAATCATGGTGGGCGACCGCAAGATGAATGGCCGCGCCTATTGTGGCTTGTTCAACTTCACCGGTGCTGCCCAGCAAAAGAAGCTTTCTCAGCTTTCCGGCGGTGAACGCAACCGTGTTCTCATGGCTAAAAACTTGCAGAACCCAGGCAACTTGCTGTTCCTTGACGAACCTACAAATGATCTTGATATCGAAACCTTGCAGGCTCTTGAACAGGCTATCCTCAAGTTTGCTGGCTGCGCCGTGATTATTTCCCATGACCGCTGGTTCCTTGACCGTATCGCAACTCACATTCTTGCATACGAAGGCGATTCCAAGGTTGTCTGGTACGAAGGCAACTGGAGCGAATACGAAGCAGACCGCCGCAAGCGTCTTGGCGAAGATGCCGAAAACCCGAAGCCAATCAAGTACAAGACTCTTACTAGAGGCTAATGGTTAGACGAGAGAACGGCACTACGTGCCTACAGACGAGAGGCGAAAGAATTTTAGTTTTTTAGTTTCTTTTTCTCTCGTCTCTCGTCTCTCGTCTCTCGTCTTTCTATGATTCTACACATTGTAAAACACGAACTTCGGCTGCTGTTCCGGGAGCCCCGCTTCTGGATTCCGTTCTTGTTGCCGCCGCTCGTGCTTTTGGGTTCGCAATTCTTGATAACCCGCGATGTGCATGGCGAATTGCCAACCGAAATGACAGGCTTTTTGCTGCTGCTTTTGGGAGTGATAAGTGCTCCGACTGCGGCGCCTTTGACGGCAGATGCTTTTGCCGGGGAGCGAGAACGCAAGACGCTTGAACTTTTGCAGATGTCTCCGGTGCGAGCTTCGCAAATCTTCTTAGCAAAACTCATTGCGATACTTCCGTTCCCGCTTTTGATAGCGTTACTTTCCATTTCGCTGTTTGCAAAAATTGCAAACCTGCCAGCCGATTATTTTTTGAAGGCCGTCTTTGGCACTATTGCTTCGATTCTTTTCGTCAACGGGGGCGCTCTCCTTCTTTCGCTCTATTCCAAAACTGTGCGTGCCGCGACGCAAATGTCGGTACTTCTCTTTTTGCCGCTTCTTTTTTTAGTGCAATTGAGTTTTCGAGTCTATTTTGAAAGTTGGCTTTTGCCGGTCGTCGGCCTTGTTGTCGCTGTTTTCTCTTTGTGTGCATCGGCTGCGGTTGCTCTCCGTAAATTCCAGCAGGTGTAATGAAGCTAGGATTTAGGGGCCAGAATCTAGTGATTATTCAGTGTGTTAGGGTATAGGGTTCAGGGTGTAGTGTATAGAATTTAGGATCTAGGGGTTAGGGAATGTAAATGTGCGTTTCTAGTCTCTAGTTTCTAGCTTCCGTCTTCCTACTGATTCCTGACTCCTGTCACTGACTCCTATTCTCTGTCCTCTGTATTCTGTCTTCTGTCCTCTCACCTCTACTTTACTATATTCTAAAAAAAATGATGGAGCTTTTATGAAATTTCCTTTGGCACTTACATTGGCTTTTGGCGCTTTTGCCGCTGTTGTCGGTTGCGGCATGCAAAAAGAAGAACCTGTTTTCGCAACTGTCGGTTCCGTAAAAGTATTGGAAGGTGATTTAAACCTTTTCCTTAAAGAAAAAAATTTAAATCGCTTGTCTTCGAAATATAATACGCAAATGCCGGGTCTTTTGCGTGATGTAGCCATGGTAATTGAAGCTGAAAAAGCTTTCCCGGGAATACTTCCGCTTGTTGAAAAATCTCAAAAAAATATGCATACGCGTCTTTTGACGTCTGCTTACCAGCGCTTTCATGTTATGGAAAGAATGTTCTATTCCGATGAAGAACTGGAAAAATTTTACAACCAGAATCTGGCAAATTATCAGCAGGGCTCGAATCAGTTGAGCTATATGGATGCAAGGGAACGCGTTGCATCTGATTATTATATTAAGCAGCATCAGCAGGATTTTAAGGACTTTTTGGCAAGTACCGGTTCGGATGAAACCGATAAAATGGCAAAATTCCGTTTTGTGGATAGAGTGAAAAGTGAATGGCAGCAAACACTTGGATCCTCTTTTGTAAAAAAATACAAGTTGGAAATTGCCCCGCCTCAGGGAATTGATCCGAAAGCAGTTTACGAAGCCGACCCGAAGCAATGGATGACTTCTCCGGGGCTTTATGCATATCACATTCAAATGAGCGATTCCTTACAGCTTGCTAAAGTTGCTGCAACGATCAAGACGCTTGAAGACTTTAAAAAGGCGGCCGCAGAAAGTGACAATAAGGAATTGGCTCGCCGTGGCGGTGAACTTGGTCTTGTCAGAAAAGATCATTCCTTGCCCTATAGTTTGGGAATTTTCCCGCAACTTTTTGAGTATTATGGAGAATCAAAGGTTGGCCTGTCTGCTATTATTCGAGCATCGTTTGCCTTCCATTTGTTTTATGTAAGTGAACAAGTACCAGCGGAACAGAAATCCTTTGAACGAGCCAAGGGGTTGATTGAACAGAAAATTGCTTCTGGCGCAATTGCTCAAGACGACGCCACTCCTTTGGTTTTGCAAGATGGCAAGCCGGTTCTTTTTGAACGGGATTTGAAAGAATTGTATGCTGAAATGCCTGAACTTGATGCTAAAATGTATTCGAGAGCAAAGCTGGCTTCATATATGATGGAATGGTACGCCTTTGCTGCTGAAGCCCTTGCCTGTGGCGTTGACAAGTCATGGGAATATAAGGCTGTGTTGAACGCTAATCGTCGTGCTTTCATCAAGCAGGCTTTGATTGATTCCTTAAACGTGGTCAAGGAATCTGAAATTCCAGAAAATGAAAAACGCTATGGGTATTTCTATGGAAAGTCTGTTCTTGACACGACGGATTACAGTAAAGCGGACTTTGCCTCCTATTATCCTAGTGTAGAAAAACGAGCCAAGGAATTCAAGGTGCGTCGTTTTGCTCTCAATTCTGAACTTCGCAATACTTTGAAAATGCAATCCGATTCAGTCCATGTGAACTGGGCTGCTACCAAGGAAATTTCACTTGCCCGTGCAGATAGTTTGAACAAGGCTCACAAGCGCGACCTTGCCCGTTGGGAATGGAGTTTGCTGCGTGCTCTCTACATTGAGGACGATTCCCTCTTTTTGCAGGCTTCCGTGGAACTAGCAAAGCTTGAGGTGGAGGCTGAAAATTTTGAAGAGGCTCTCAAGGAATACTCAGTTGTTGCTGGCATGTTCCCGAATAACCAGGAAGGGGAGAAGGCTCTTTTCAACATCGGCTTCATATTGGACGAAAATTTGAACCGCAAAACTGATGCCGCGGTTGTCTATCGCCGTTTTTTGAGCAAGTATCCGAAGGGCGAACTGGCAGAATCGGTCTCTTGGCTTTTGAAAAACATCGAAAGTGAAGGAAAGCTTGCCGAAGATCTGATTGAAAAGATTGAAAAAGCGGAATAAAATCCAGGTTTTAGCTTACAAATACCTATTCAAAGTGAATAAGTTGTTTGAAAATGCTATATTTATGCAATCCTTATAAGGTGGTATACTATGGAAATGACATTTGCTATGATCAAGCCAAACGGCGTTAAGTCCGGTTTGGTTGGTAAAATTATTGAACGTTACGAAGATGCTGGTCTTGCAGTCTGCGCAATCAAGATGCATCAGATGACGGTAAAGGACGCCAAGGGCTTTTACGCTGAACACGTAAAGAAGCCGTTCTTTGGCGAACTCAAGGACTATATGACAGCCGGTCCGTCTGTCATGCTCGTTCTTGGCGGCGAAAACGCCATTGCCAAGGTCCGTGCAATCAACGGTGCCACCAATCCGGCTAAGGCAGAACCAGGTACACTCCGCTACGACTTCGCCCCGTCGATGACCGAAAACGTCGTCCACAGCTCCGACAGTCCGAAGAGCGCAAAGCGCGAAATCGCCTTCTGGTTCGATAAGAAGCAAGTTTATTCTTACGAAGGTCCGGGTCGCAAGGCTTGCACCGTCATGGGTAAATAACCAAATCCAGTAGAAAAGATCAAGGAGACAAACAACAATGAAATGGATCGTTAAGTATCTTACTTCCTCCATTGGTAAGAAGCAGGTGATGGGTGCCTCTGGTGCATTCATTGCCATCTTCATCCTCGTCCACATGTGTGGTAACCTTCAGCTCTTGAACTTCAATCAGGCTGCAGCACAGGCTTCCTACAATGCCTATACTGAATTCCTGACAAGTTTCAACCCGCTCCACTTCCCGTTCAAGCTCATCTATTGCTTTGAACTCCTCATGGTGGCTGCCTTTGCTGCTCACATCGGCCTCGGCATCAAGTTGAAGCTCGAAAACAAGAAGGCTCGCGGTCCGGAAGGTTATGACGTGAATGCTCGCAAGGGTAAGAAGACCTTTGCAACCTTCACCATGATTTGGACTGGTCTCATCATTCTCGGCTTTGGCATTCAGCATCTTGCAAACCTCAAGTTCGGTGCACACTACCTCTACCAGAACGAAGCTGGTGAATTTGTACGTGATATGTGGCTCACCACTATCGACATGTTTGCAAACCCGATCTGGACAGTATTCTACTTGGTAGCCATGCTTGCTATCGGTATCCACTTGTTCCATGCAATCGCTTCCGCTTTCCAGACCATGGGCCTTGCCCACCAGAAGTGGACTCCGGTTGTTGAAATTATTGGCATCGTCTATAGCATCGTAATCGCTGTCGGCTTTGCTGTCGAAGCAGCTTTCTGCTGCTATGTTGCTCATCAGCCAGAAACTGAAGCTCTCCGTGCTAAGTCTCACGAAATCCAGCAGCAGTTGGAACAGAAGAAGTCTTCCGAAGTCAAGGCTTCCGTTGTTGTTCCGTCTGTAGGCGTTATTTCCACCAATGTTTAATGGAGATTAAATAATGATTTTGGATTCTCATATTCCTGGTGGTTCAATCTCTGAAAAGTGGACCCGTCACAAGTTTGAATTGAAGCTCGTAAACCCAGCTAACAAGCGTAAGTTTACAGTTATCGTTGTCGGTACCGGCCTTGCTGGTGCTTCTGCCGCAGCTTCCCTTGGCGAACTTGGCTACAATGTCAAGTCCTTCTGCATCCAGGATAGCCCGCGTCGTGCACACTCCATTGCTGCACAGGGCGGTATCAACGCTGCTAAGAACTACAAGAACGACGGCGACTCCGTTTATCGTCTTTTCTACGATACTGTTAAGGGCGGCGACTTCCGTGCTCGCGAAGCCAACGTGCATCGTCTCGCTGAAAACTCCAACTTGATCATCGACCAGTGCGTTGCTCAGGGTGTTCCGTTCGGCCGTGAATACGGTGGCCTCCTTGACAACCGTTCCTTCGGTGGTACTCAGGTTTCTCGTACATTCTACGCTCGTGGCCAGACCGGTCAGCAGCTCCTTCTCGGTGCTTACCAGGCAATGATGCGCCAGGTTGCAGCCGGCAAGGTAAAGATGTACCCACGTCGCGAAATGCTCGACCTCGTCGTTGTAGACGGCAAGGCTCGCGGTATCATCGTTCGTAACCTCGTTACTGGCGAACTCGAAAGCCATGTTGCTGACGCAGTCTGCCTTTGCACCGGTGGTTACGGTAACGTCTACTACCTTTCTACAAACGCTCAGGGTTCCAACGTAACTGCAGCATACCGTGCTTATAAGAAGGGTGCTTTGTTTGCTAACCCGTGCTACACTCAGATTCACCCGACTTGCATTCCTCGCCACGGCGACTTGCAGTCCAAGCTTACCTTGATGTCTGAATCCCTCCGTAACGACGGTCGTATTTGGGTTCCACGCAAGGTCGGCGACAAGCGTTCTCCGGATCAGATCCCGGAAGAAGAACGTTACTACTACCTCGAAGAAAAGTACCCGAGCTTCGGTAACCTCGTTCCGCGTGACGTGGCTTCCCGTAATGCTAAGCAGGTTTGCGACGCCGGCATGGGCGTTGGCAACACCGGTCTTGCAGTTTACCTCGACTTCGCTGACGCTATCAAGCGTATGGGCGTTTCCGGCGTTTCTGCTAAGTATGGCAACCTCTTCCAGATGTACGAAAAGATCACAGACGAAAACCCGTACAAGGTTCCGATGCGCATCTTCCCGGCTATCCACTATACCATGGGTGGTCTCTGGGTTGACTATAACTTGATGTCCACAATCCCGGGCTGCTTCGTTCTCGGTGAAGCTAACTTCTCTGACCACGGTGCAAACCGCCTCGGTGCATCTGCACTTATGCAGGGCCTCTCTGATGGTTACTTCGTAATTCCGTACACCATCGGTGGCTACTTCGCAGGTACCAAGCTCGAAAAGATTTCCGAAACCGATCCTGCTTTCGAAGATTGCAAGAAGCAGTCTGCAGAAAAGATCGCAAAGCTTCTTTCCATCAAGGGTCACCGCACTGTCAACGATATCCATCGCCAGCTCGGTAACATCATGTGGGAATATGTTGGCATGGCCCGTAACAAGGCTGGCCTTGAAAAGGCTCTCCAGGAAATTCCGGCACTCCGCGAAGAATTCTATGAAAACGTCAATGTTCTCGGTTCCGAAGGTTCCTTCAACCAGAACCTCGAACGTGCAGGCCGTTTGGCTGACTTCCTTGAATTCGCTGAAGTCCTCACCTTGGATGCTCTCCATCGTGAAGAATCCTGCGGCGGTCACTTCCGTGAAGAAAGCCAGGAAAATGGCGAAGCTAAGCGCGATGACGAAAACTTCTGCTACGTTGGCGCTTGGGAATACAAGGGCGATGGCGTGAAGCCGGAACTCTCCAAGGAACCACTTACGTTCGATAACGTCCACCTTGTTACTAGGAGCTACAAATAATGAGCAACGGTTTGATGAATTTGACATTGAAGATCTGGCGCCAGAAGGATTCCAAGTCCAAGGGTCAGTTCGAAACTTTGAAAGTAAGCAATGTATCTCCGGACCAGTCCTTCTTGGAAATGCTCGACGTTGCCAACGAAGAATTGATGAACCAGGGCAAGGAACCGTTTGCGTTCGACCACGACTGCCGCGAAGGCATTTGCGGTATGTGCTCCCTCGTTATCAACGGTATGCCGCACGGCCCAGATACTGAAATCACCACTTGCCAGCTTCACATGCGCAAGTTCAAGGACGGTGACACCATCGTTATTGAACCGTGGCGTGCTGCTGCATTCCCAGTCATCCGTGACTGCGTAGTCGACCGCTCTGCTTTCGACCGCATCATCCAGGCTGGTGGCTATGTTAGCGTGAACACCGGCGCTGCTCCAGATGCAGCTTCCATTCCGGTGAACAAGGCTGATGCAGACCGCGCATTCGACGCAGCTGCTTGCGTTGGTTGCGGTGCTTGCGTTGCTGCATGTAAGAACGCTTCCGCAATGCTCTTTGTTTCTGCCAAGGTTGCCCATCTCGGCTTCCTCCCGCAGGGTAAGGTTGAAGCTAAGAAGCGCGTTCTCGCCATGGTTGCACAGATGGACAAGGAAGGCTTTGGTAACTGCACCAACCTTTACGAATGCCAGGCTGCTTGCCCGAAGGGTATCACAGTGGACTACATCGCAAAGATGAACCGCGAATACCTCATGGCAACTGCAACATACGCAGAAAAGGTTTACGGCGAAAACTCGTAATCAGATATAAGAAGACAGAGTACAGAAAACAGAAATTAAAAATACAATTCCTTTTTTTCTGCATCAAATCTTCTGCAAAAAGGACCTCGGGCGAATAACCCGGGGTTCTTTTTTTTGTGTGTAGTCGCACATCTTTAAAAGCAGGACAACGCCTGCTAATAAAAGTCAGGAAGCATAGCGAAAACTAGATTAGCGCGATGACTCCGCTGATTGCCATGTAGGCGTAAACAACCTTTCTTAGAATCTGGATGGGAATTCTCTTGAAAACCTTGGAACCGACGAAAGCCCCAACAATGACTCCAATGATCCCGAAGCACCAGGCGTAACCCACGGCAGGGGTGACGAAGCCCGCCTTGAAGCGGAAAACAGCCATCATGATGTTGGATATGAGGAAGTAAGCCTGGATGCCTGCCAGGTATTTTTCTTTTGTCTGTTCCGAAGCGATGTAATAGAGAACCGCTGGGGGCCCTGGCATGGCGAAGAGCCCGCCCATGATTCCGCTGAGGCTGCCCATGGAAATCTGGACAGGCCAGGTGGGCTTCAGTTTGATCTTGTCGCTGATGTAGAAAAAGTAAATGCTGACGAGAATTAGGATTACCCCGAGAATCTGTTTCAGGAACTTGTCGTCCAGGCCGCTGACATACCCAATGGAAATGTAGCTGACGATGGAAAATGTCAGGAGAATGGGGAAGTGGCGTCTGATGGAAATGAACTTTCGCATTCGGAAGACCACATAGAGGGCGAGTGCCAGGGATAAAAGTCCCGAAAGGGCTGTGGCTTCGCCGTAGCTTCCCATGATGTGTGGGAACATGGTCATGACGAAGATCCCGAAGCCAAAGCCGCTGACCCGCTGGATAAAACTTGCGCCACAGCAGAATGACATTAATATGAGAATCGTAGCCATTTCCATTTGCGAAAAATGTAGAAATAATTATATTCTTTGGAAAAATTTGACGAATGTCTTTGCGAGGCTCAATGAGCCGAAGCAATCTTCTTAGGAGAGGTTCTTATGGAATTTATGGATTTGGTCAAGGCTCGTTACAGTTGCCGCAAGTTTACGGAACAGGCTGTTGAAAACGACAAGTTGCAGATGATTCTGGAAGCGGGCCGTTTGGCTCCGACAGCTACGAATGCGCAGCCTGTGCGTATCTATGCGGTAAAGTCTGCCGATGCAGTAGCCAAGCTTCGCGGCATTACCCGCATGGCTTACAATGCACCGCTCCTTCTGCTTGTTTGCTATGATGAAAATGTGAGCTGGAAGGCTAAGAACTATAACGATGATTTTGACGGTGGCATCATGGATTGCAGCATCGTTGCAACGCATATCATGCTGCGTGCTACGGAACTCGGCTTAAATACGCTCTGGGCTCGTGGCTTTAATGCTTCTGAAATCGAACGTGCCTTCGATTTGCCGCAGAACATGAAGCTTGCCTGCATGATTGATGTTGGCTACGCCGACCCGGAACAGGGCGGACCGTCTCCGCGTCACCCGGTGCGCAAGGAAATGTCAGAATTTGTGACTGAACTTTAGGCAACCTAAAAATTTTAGTCATTTGCTTCGTAGAGCATTTCAATTTGCTCTGCGAACTGTTTTTCGACTTCTTTGCGGCGCAGTTTGAGCGTCGGCGTGAGCAGGCCGTTGTTGACATCGGGTATATCTGGCAGAAGAATCCATTTGCGGATCTGTTCCCAGTAATTCAAATGATGGTTCGTCTTGTCGATTGTTTTTGCGATGGATTCGTTGATGCTGCGCGATTTGACGGCGCGTTCCATGGAGAATTGTTCTCCGTCAATGTCTAGCATCTGCCTTGCAGCCTCTGGCTGCAGGAACAAAATGGCGGAAACGAACTTTCTGTTGTTGGCTACGACGCATGCTGCAGAAATCAACGGATTGTGACAGAGGTCTTCTTCTATTGGCACCGGCGAAACATATTTGCCGGTGCTTGTCTTCAGCATCTCCTTGATGCGGCCGGTAAGGTAGAGGCCTCCGTTTGTGCCAAAGTAGCCGCTGTCTCCAGTTCTGAAGTAGCCGTCTTCGGTAAAGAAGTTCCTGTTTTCTTCGCCAAGATTATGGTAGCCGTTGAACACGTTTTCGCCGCGCACAAGAATTTCGCCTTCGTCGCTCAATTTGAGATCGAGGCATTCGAGTGGCTTGCCGACGGAACCGGGTCTATTCAGTTCATCTGTGTTGATGCAGAGTACTGGTGAAGTTTCCGTCATGCCATAGCCTTCGCAAACTGGAATTCCGAGGTTCAGGAAGAAACGGCAGATGTTCTTGTTGAGTGCGGAACTGCCAGAAACAAGGTATTTGAAGTTGCTGCCGAGGCTTTCGCGAATCTGCTTGAAAACGAGCTTTTCACAGATTTTGCCAGTGAGGCTTTTGGGAGCAAGCGGGTCTGCAATTTGTGCGTAACGAACAGCGCGCTTTAAGAAGAAGCGCTTAGGGTACGGAGCTGTGCGCGAAAGCTTCAGTATTTTTTCGTAAATGCGTTCGAGCAGGCGCGGCACGACTGTCATTACCGACGGCTGCACTTCCTTGAGGAGTGTCGCTAGCTGCTTGGGGTCGCCGCCAAAGTAGATCTTTGCTCCGATAAAGAAGTAATAATAGGTGACTGCGCGTTCAAAGACATGTGCAATCGGGAGCACTGAAAGTGTGGAGGTTCCTGGTGTGAGTTCGGAGAGGCGGCCTTTTAGCGGCAGGAACTGCGAAATCATGTTGCGGTGGGTGAGTGCAACGCCTTTGGGCTTGCCTGTAGAGCCGCTGGTGTAGAGAATCGAAAAAATGTCTTCTGGCTGTATGCTCTCTACGAGTTTTTGGAATTCTTCTTCTGCAATGGGATTTTGCTTGCCGTATTCAAGGAGTGCAGACCAGAGGGTTTCATTTTCGAGTTTATTTTCTCCAGCTTCCAAACGGAATACGTTTTCAAATTGCGGAAGGTGTGCCTGGAGCTCTGCATCGAGAGCGCCTGGGGTTGCGATCAGCAAATTCTTGATGTTTGCTTCTTCGCATTGGAATAAAAAGTTTTCTTCTGCAATGTTCGGGAAGAGCGGAACCGTGTAGCCTCCGCAAATCTGCACGGCAATGTCTGCCATGACCCATTCCGGGGAACTTGGCGCAATGATGCCGAGGCAGGAGTTCCTTGAAATTCCAAAATGCCTGAATGCCGAAACGAGCCTCTTTACGGTTGCAAGTAGTGTTTCCCTTGAATACTCCTTCCAACCGGAGCCTGCACGCATAAAGCACCCTGGGAATTCAGGGTTTGCGCAGGTTGCCATGAATAGGGCCGGTAAAGATTGGTAGGGAAGAGTGCTCATACGCTGAAAGTATATAAAAAATGCAGAATAAGCAAGTAGCTACTAGTTATTAGTTGCTAGTTACTAGAGTGTTTTGTTTTTTTTTGGTTGAATCGTTTTTGATTAAGTATTTTTTAGATTTTGGTTAGTTATGTCTAACTAATTCCAGCGTTGGTCGTCAAAAACGCCCCTCTAACCCCTGATCCCTAGAACCTGCCCCCTATTTTTTTCTAAATTTGGCGCCATGTTCACAGGTATTATCCAAAATACAGGTAAAATCACGAAACTTGAAATGCGAGGCGATGCGCTTACCATGGAAGTTTCGGCTCCGGGCTTTTTTGAACAATGCGGGCTTGGCGATAGCATTGCAAACGACGGTGTTTGCTTGACTATCGAAAAGTCTAGCGGTGACGAGGCCCGTTTTTGCCTTATGCACCAGACTCTTGCCAATACGACTTTTGGCAAAGTGCAGCTTGGTTACGAAGTAAACCTCGAAAAAGCTTGCAGTGCTGATTCCTTCCTTGGCGGCCATTTCGTAATGGGCCATGTGGATTCCGTTGCCGAAGTGATTGCTGTTACTCCGCGTGAAACTGGCGTGGAAGTGGATTTGAGGCTCCCGCAAGACTTGATGCGCTATGTGATTCGCCGAGGTTCCATTGCCCTGAATGGCATTAGTCTTACAGTGGCCGAAAAATTTGTGGATTCCATTCGCGTGTGCATTATCCCGGAAACCATCGAACGCACGAATCTGAAACATTGGGTTAGCGGAACGAAGGTGAATGTGGAAGTGGATATGCTCGGCAAGTATATGGAAAACTACCTGAGTGGAATTTTCAGTGAAGTTTGCAAGGAAGCTGCAGGGGAGTCGCTCCCGGAAGGCGTTTCTGCCGCAGAATATTTGCGTGCGATTTTAAAGAAGTAGGGTACTATGGCATTGAATAGCATTGAAGAAGCAATTGAAGACTTTAAGCAGGGCAAGTTCCTGATTGTCGCCGACGACGAAGATCGTGAAAATGAAGGAGACTTCATTATTGCAGCCGAAAAAATTACGCCTGAAAAGGTGAACTTTATGCTTAAGTACGGCCGTGGCGTGTTGTGCGCCCCGCTCCCGATTTCTCGCTGCCATGAATTGAATCTCACTCGTCAGACCGCAGAAAACACATCCATTCTTGGAACTCCGTTTACAATCATGGTCGATAAGATTGAAGGGTGCACGACCGGCGTTTCTGCCCATGACCGTGCAGCTACAATTCTCGCTCTTGCAGACCCGAATTCCAAGCCGACCGATTTTGGCCGCCCGGGCCACATTTCTCCGCTCTATGCCCAGGAAGAAGGCGTGCTTCGCCGTGCTGGCCATACAGAAGCTGCCGTTGACCTAGCCCGCCTCGCTGGGCTGCGCCCGGCTGCCGCTCTCATTGAAATCATGAACGAAGATGGAACTATGGCTCGCATGCCGCAGCTTCTGGAAGTTGCCAAGCAGTTTGATTTGAAGGTCATTACCATCAAGGATTTGATTGCCTACCGCCTTCGCATGGAAAAACTCGTGGAACGCGTCGCAAGCCCGAATGTTCCGACCAAGTACGGTGAATTCAAGGCTTACGGCTACCGCAGCGTAACTGACGGTGTGGAACATGTGGCTTTTGTCGCTGGCGAACCCGATTTTAGCAAGCCGGTTTATGTTCGCGTTCACAGTGAATGCCTGACTGGCGATGTGTTTGGCTCCAAGCGCTGCGATTGCGGCGAACAGCTTCAGTCCGCCATGAAGTTCATTGGCGAAAACGGTGGCGTATTGCTTTACATGCGCGGCCAGGAAGGTCGTGGCATAGGCCTTTGCAACAAGCTCCGTGCCTACGAATTGCAGGAACGCGGTTTGGATACAGTTGAAGCTAACCACCACCTCGGGTTTAAGTCCGATTTGCGCGACTACGGCATTGGCGCCCAGATTCTTGCCGACCTTGGCGTGCGACAGATCCGTTTGCTCACGAACAACCCGAGTAAGGTGTCTGGCATCAAGGGTTACGGTCTTGAAATTGTGGAGCGCGTTCCCATAGAAATGCCAGCCACAAAGGAAGACAGTTTCTATTTGAAAACGAAAAAAGAAAAAATGGGTCACATTTTGAATTTGGATTAAAGGTGAAGATTATGAAAGAAATCGAAACTAGCTTGAATGGTAAGGGAATGCGCTTTGCAATCGTTACTGCGCGTTTTAATGAATTTGTAACCGATGGTCTCGTGAAGGGAGCTGTCGATCGTCTTAAGGCTCTCGGTGTAAGCGATGAAGATATCACCATCGCACAAGTTCCGGGTTCCTTTGAAATTCCGGGCGTTTGTCGTCGTTTTGCCGATTCCGGCAAGGTCGATGCAGTGCTTGCTCTCGGTGCCGTGATTCGTGGTGAAACTTCCCACTATGATGCTGTCGTGAATGCAACAACAAGCGGTATCGCTTCCATTGCTGCAGAAGGCAAGATTCCTGTTTTGTTCGGCGTTCTTACGACCGACACCGTGGAACAGGCTATGAACCGTGCTGGCCTCAAGGCTGGCAACAAGGGCGCTGACGTTGCTCAGAGTGCCGTAGAACTTGTGAACTTGTACAGGGAAATTTAAACTAGAGGAATTAGACGAGAGACGAGAGACGAAAGACGAAAGATGCTTGCTTATAGTTGAGCTTTAGCGGCTAAAAGCTTGAGTCTAGAAAAATTGGGTGCTTGAAATTAGTATTTCACTAACCTCTAATTTCTAGTTTCTAATCTCTACAATGTTCTTGCATCTTGCGTCTTGATCTTGGATCTGTCTTCTAAAAGAATTATGGAACAAAAAGTTATTAGTAAGCGTCCAGCTCGCGTTTTTGCAATGCAGCTTCTCTATTCCATGGAAGTTACTGCCGGTACGGCTGGGGAGTGTCTTCCTGGTGTTCTTGAAAGTCAAGAAATAGCAAAGGATATGCAGGCATTTGGCATGTCTCTCGTGGATCTTGTGCAGGAGCATCGTTCAGAAATAGATGAAATCATTTCTGCTGCTTCTGAAACATGGTCCATTGAACGCATGGCTCTCGTTGACCTTTGCGTACTTCGTTCCGCCTTGGCTGAAATCATGTTCAAGGACACTCCAATCAAGGTTGTGATGACTGAAGCAATGCAGATTGCAAAGAAGTATAGCATGGAAGAATCCTCTTCCTTCATTAACGGTATCTTGAATCATTTTGCCGAATCTCGTGGAATGTTCGGCTCCGAAAACAACTAGGAGAAAAAATGAAAATCACTGAACGCTTGGCCAAACATTTGACCGCAGGAGTCGCATGCCTCGTTGCACTCATCGTGTATGCAATGACCATGGCTCCGACCGTCAGCTTTTGGGATTGCGGTGAATTTGTAGCTTGTGCAAATACGCTCGGCATTCCGCACCCTCCTGGAACTCCGTTCTTTGTTTTCTTTGCTCGTGCAGTCATCATCTTGCTGCCGTTTGTCGAAGAAATTGCAAAACGCGTCAACTACATTTCTGTGGTCAGTTCCGCAGCCACAGTCTATATCGCCGCGCTCTTTGCCTGGGATTTTCTTGCAAAGATCATTTCCAAGGATGCTCTTGCCGAAAAGCTTTCCCCGGCATTCCGCAAGTTCTCCCTCGTGACTGCAGGCCTCGTTGCTGGTTTCCTTCTCACGTTCTCCGATACATTCTGGTTCAATGCAGTTGAAGCTGAAGTCTATGGCCTTGCCATGTTCATTTTGCTCCTTGTTTCTTACTTGGGACTTGTTTGGCATGAACATCGCAATGACGAATCCTATGCCGATCGTATTTTGATCTTTGTCTGCTATATTGCATTCCTTGGCGTTGGTGCGCACCTTTATACAATGCTCACCATTCCGGCTGTGTTTGTTCTTTTGCTGCTTGCTGAACCGAAGAAGATTGCTGAACGCTGGCCGGTCTGGGTTACAGGAACCCTCCTTTGTTCCGTAATCTACATGGTTTCTGCATTCATTGAAATCTCCCTGGTAATGCTGGTTGCCCTTGCTATTCTTACTTTGGTGAAGCCGTTCAATGTGCGCATTCAGCATGCAATTCGCCTTTCCCTTGCCTTTACATTTGTTGCCCTCATCGGCTACAGTACCCATCTTTATATTCCTATCCGTTCCGAATTGAACCCGGTCATCGATGAAAACGACCCGGAAATCAACATTCGCGACGAACAGGGCAACCTGCAGCTCGGCAACCTTTTCAAGGACGAAAACTGGGTTGCATTCAACAACTTCATTGAACGTAAGCAATACGGTTCCGAAAGCATGATCAGCCGTGCATTCTACCGCCGCTCCAACGTTCTCCACCAGTTCCTCAGCTTCCCGCACATGGGCTATGGTGGCTACCAGATTGCTCAGTACCTGCCGTTCAAGGTTGGCGAAGTCAACTCCTACAATGGCCTCTATTCCTTTGATGCCCAGGATAATGTTCCGCTCGAACGTTTTGGCATCAAGTTCCCGACCCAGATGGCTGCCATGGGCGACCAGTATGGCTTCCAGCTCGTTTGGTTCGTCATCTTTAATGGCCTCTTGATTGCTGTTTGCGTCTATTCTTACCGTCGTCACAAAAAGTATGGCGTGTTCCTGTCTGTGCTCTATGCGCTCTGTTCCCTCGGCCTGCTCTTCTACATCAACTTTGCTGATGGCACCCGCATGGAAAATCGCGATCGCGATTACTGGGTTAGCACAATGACACGCGTGGTTTCTGACTTGAACGCCAGCGGCGTAAAAATTGGTGCTGTCCCTGATCCGAACGCCCTTATCGACGCTCGCCAGGCTATAGCAAATGCACAGATGGCTCTTGATCGAGCACAGACTCGTGGCGATGCCGGTGCTGTGGCCTCTGCTGAGCAGCGCGTACGCGAAGCTCAGAACGCTCCGATTTGGCAGAACTGGCTCTTGATTGAAAGCGCTTACAAGCGCAATGGTCAGAACCCGCCGTTCCCGGAACCGGTTCATTTGGAAGTTCGCGAGCGTGACTACTTCTACACGCCGGCTTTCATTTTTATGAGCATCATGTTCGGTATCGGCGCAGGCATTCTCGTGTGGCTCGTCGCTTCCCACATGGCTGCCCTTGCACTCCCGCTCGGCGCAGTGCTTGCTTTGATTTCCTTTGCAGTGCCGTGTGCGGCAAACTATACGGAACATGACCGCTCCGGTCTTTGGGTTCCGTGGGATTATGCCTACAACTTGTTGAATAGCTGCCGTCCCAATGCAATCCTCTTTACTAATGGCGATAACGATACGTTCCCGCTTTGGTTTGCTCAGGAAGTTGCTGGTATTCGTAAGGACGTTCGCGTAGTGAACCTTTCCCTTGGTAACACGGACTGGTACATTAAGCAGATGCTCGATAACGAACCGAAGCTCAAGCTTAGCTACACGCACAAGACAATCGAAAGCGACATGGTTCTTGAAGGCGATTACGGCAAGAATCCGAACAACTACATTCAGACTTGGCAGAAGCAGGCTGAAAACTTGTTGCCGCGTCTTGAAAAGCGAATCCAGGAAATGGAAAATGATCCGAATGCAAATCAGGAACTCCTCTTTGCGTTCAAGTCCCACTATCAGGTTTGGGATTCCTTCCTTGCTTGGGCATCAAAGGGCCGTGGTGGCCTTATGCTCACGCAGCACAAGCTCGTTCTTGACCTCGCTCTGCAGAACCTTGACCGCCCGCTTCACTTCTCTACCACGGTCGGTTCCTCCAACTTCCTCGGCCTCGAAAAGTACATGGTTCAGGAAGGTATGATCTACAACTTGATGCGTGGCGATTTGACACCGAAGAACAACGACTTTGATGTTGTTCGCACCGCAGCACTCATCGATAGCGTTTACAAGTACCGCGGTCTCGGCGACGGCACCGCCTACATCAATGACGAAACGCTTCACCTTCTTTCCAGCTACGTCTCCCTCTACTTGCAGGTTTCCTTCAAGATCCGTGATGACATTGCTGACCTTCGTCAAAAGCCTTACACAGCCAGCGTAAAGGCCCAAATCGACTCCTTGGCAGCTCGTGCCATGAAGTACCTTGAACTTGGCATGAAGCAGTTCCCGGAAGAATGGCGCGTTTACTGGGCAGCAAGCTTTGTCTACCAGGGAGCTGGAGAAAAGGCTAAGGCTATTGAAGTCATTGAACGTGGCCTAAAAAATGTTCCTGCATACGATGCCGGTGGCAGATCTCGCCTTGAAAGCGCTATGCGCGATGCTGAACGACTTCCGGAATCTTTGACCGTCGTGCCGGAACCGGAACCTGTTGCTGACAGTGCCGTTGAACCAGTTGCAGAAAACAAAACAGAAACTGTTGCTGAAGAGGGTTAGATTGTGGACTTGAGCCTTGTCATTCCTGTAAAGGAAGAGTCAGAAAATCTTCCGGAACTTTTTAAGGAAATCGTCGCTGCGCTCGCACCGACGCAAATGACTTACGAAGTTATCGTCATTGACGATGGTAGCCGTGATAACACTTGGGAAGTGATTGAACAGCTTTCCAAGGAATATGATTTTTTGCGTGCGTTCCGTTTTCAGTACAACTGTGGCAAGGCTGCAGGTCTTTCTCTTGGTTTTTCCAAAGCTACCGGCAAGTATATCGCAACGCTTGATGGCGACCTCCAGGATGACCCTCGCGAAGTTCCAAAGATGATCGACATCTTGAATAACGGCTACGATCTTGTTTCTGGCTGGAAAATCCGTCGCCTGGATCCGTGGCACAAGACTTGGCCTTCGAAGCTTTTCAACCTGACTGTCTCTGCAGTATGCGGCAAGCGCCTGCATGATTTTAACTGCGGAATCAAGGCTTACCGCAGCGCTGTTGTAAAGCATATTTCGCTCTATGGTGACTACCATCGCTTTATCCCGGTCATGGCAAAGTGGCAGGGCTACAAGATTACGGAAATGCCGGTGGAACACCGTGCCCGTGTGCATGGGGTTTCGAAGTACGGCGTATCCCGACTGGTCTCTGGATTTTTGGATTTGATTTCGCTCGTGTTCATGCAGAAGTTTGCAAGCAAGCCTTTGCATTTCTTTGGCGTAATCGGTCTGATTTTCATTTTGATTGGCCTTGGCATCGGTAGCTATTTTGCAGTGGAATGGATTCAGCTCGGAGCGCTCCATGTTCGCCCGCTCTTGCTTTTGGCTGGGTTCTCGGCCGTGATGGGCGTTCAGTTCGTTTCGCTTGGCCTTTTGGCCGAAATGGTCAATGGCAAAAAGCATACAGACTACCCAATTGCAGAACAAATTTTGTAGATTAGAAGTAAGAGGACAGAAATCAGAAGACAGAGGACAGAAAATAGGAGTCAGTGACAGGAGTCAGGAATCAGTAGGAAGACGGAAGATGGAAGAACGAAGTTATTAATTGAACATTCAGACGTCAGCCTTCAGCCGACAACACAGGATTTTAACTATCCTCTCTCGTCTAATATAACCCCTAGCCTCTAAATCCTAGATCCTAAAATTCTACACCCTATACCCTGAACCCTAGACCCTAAAAATTGGAAATCAACATTCCCTAACCCCTAGCCCCTAAATCCTAGATCCTATAAACACTTATGTACGCAAAAAGTCTTGTCATCATTCCTACATACAACGAAAAGGAAAACATTGTTTCCATCATTCCGGCCGTGCTTTCGCAGGACCCGTGTTTTGAAGTGCTTGTCGTAGATGATGGCTCCCCGGACGGTACTGGAGACCTTGTGGAAGAAATTGGCAAGACAGAGCCTCGCGTGCATTTGATGCGACGTCAAAAGAAGATGGGCCTGGGCACTGCCTATGTGGCTGGTTTCAAATGGGCGTTGGAACGCGACTTTGAATATGTTTTTGAAATGGATGCCGACTTTAGCCATTCTCCGAATGACCTGACCAGGTTCTTGGACAAGGCGAACGAAGGCGCGGACCTTGTGCTCGGCAGCCGCTACCTGGAGCGTCGCATTAGCGTTGTGAACTGGGATTTGCGCCGCCTTATGCTCAGCTATGGCGCAAACATGTACACGCGCCTTGTTACTGGATTGCCCATTAGCGATGCAACCGGCGGCTTCAAGTGCTTTAGCCGCAGGGCTCTTGAAACATTGGACCTTTCCAAAATGAAGAGCGATGGCTATTGCTTCCAGATTGAAACTACATTCAAGATTTGGAAAAAGCAGATGTCTGTTGCCGAAATCCCGATCGTCTTTACGGATCGCACAAAGGGTGTTTCCAAGATGAGTGGTGGAATTATTTCTGAAGCGCTCTTCCTTGTCATTAAACTTCGCTTGGGGCTTGCCTAATGTTGCCTGGTTGCTCCATAGTCATTGTCGCATACAATTCTCGCGACTTTTTGCCAGCTTGCCTTCGCAGCGTTACAGAGGCTTTGAATGGTTTAGATGGCCAGGTCATTGTTCTTGACAATGGCTCTCCGGAACCATTGCTCGATAGCGACAAGGCGAACTTTCCGGATGTGGAATGGATTGATTCCAAGGAAAACCTCGGTTTTGGAAAAGGTTGCAATCTTGCGGTAAAGTCTGCCACAAAGCCATACCTCTTCTTTATCAATCCGGATACGATTGTATCCAAGGATGCCTTTAAAAAAATTCTTTCTTTTATGGAAGAACACCCGGAATCTGGTACGGTGGGTTGCCGCATTCTGAATGAAGATGGTTCATTGCAGTGGGCTTGCCGCCGCACCTTCCCGTCTCCGTTGAGTGCGATCTTCAAAACTATTGGCCTTGCCAGGCTTTTCCCGAAGAGCAAGACATTTGCGTCTTACAACATGATGTACCTGGATCCTGATGAAACTGCGGAAGTAGATGCAATCAGTGGTAGTTTCTTTTGCATTCGACATGATTTGTATGACCAGTTGGATGGCTTCGACAAAGATTACTTTATGTATGGCGAGGACCTTGACCTGTGCCTTCGCGTGCAGCAGGCTGGTTTTCACAACTACTATACCCCTGTTGCAAACATATTGCATTTCAAGGGGCAGAGCTGCAAGACCCGACGACTGAAATCTTACATTGATTTCTACCAGGCCATGCTCATATTCTGCAAAAAGCATCGCCGTTTTCATTTGCCTTACTTCATTGTTGCGCTCGGTATTATATTTGCGGCTTGCATAGGCGTATTTTCACGCTTGATCCCTCAGGCTTGGAAGGCTTTGCCTGATGCCTTGTTCCTGTTCTTGACCCCGATTCTATTCTCCGTTGCAATACATGCCGAAGACCAGAGTTTTGCACCTCTCGCTATCATTGCTGGCGTTCAGCTTTTATCGTTGCTTTTGGCAGGGGAGTATGCAGTTAAGGAACTTTCGCTTGGCAAACGAATTTTGCCTTTGTTGGTTGCAACTGTGGCTGCCAGCGCTGTTGCCGTTGGCTTGAACTTCATGTTTGCACCTGTTGCTTTTTCGTTTGCAATTTCCTTGGCGCTTCTTTTTGCATGGCGTCGCTTTGCTTTCTGGGTTAATTATTTCTACAGAATTTTTGCCAAAAAACGTCACAGAGCAATCATTCTTGGCGGAGGGGAAGATTCTCTTGGCGATTGGTTTGACCGCTATCGCTTGATATCTGGAGTTGAAATCCTTGGTTGCGTGATGAATGAACCTGGTTGCGTGACTGACGAAAATCGCAAGCACCTTATGGGTAATGTCGCAAGCATGGCCGATATTTGCCGCCGCACTGGTTGCCGAGAAATCTGGGTTCAGTCGAATGAATCAGGCTCTCACGAAAGCTATGATGTGGAGGCTCTCGTGAATTTGGGGCTTCGTGTTTATCTTCTGATTGGTGGTGTGCGGCGCGATTTTGCCTTGGTGAACCTCCAATTCCTTAAATAAACGGGGAACTGTCGTAAAAAAGGGCCTTAAAAGGCTCTTTTTTATTTTTAACGATTTTGCATTAGGTCCAAAAAAAGATATTTTTATGGCAAAATATCCAGGAACTAGTTATGATTGATTCTAACCTTTTGAAGATTCTCTGTTGCCCTGAAACCCGACAGCCGCTGGCCGTGGCGAATGCTGATGTCGTAGCTCGCTTGAATGCCGGCATTTCTGCCGGTTCCACCAAGAACTGTGGTGGTGAAGCGGTAACCGAGACTGCCGAAGAATACCTTGTAACTGAAGACGGTTCCCGCGCATACGCAGTGCGCTCCGGCATTCCTGTTCTCCTTGCT
Source organism: Fibrobacteraceae bacterium (assembly GCA_045615885.1). Lineage (GTDB taxonomy): Bacteria > Fibrobacterota > Fibrobacteria > Fibrobacterales > Fibrobacteraceae > UBA1765. The sequence goes on along the minus strand of JAZLFR010000037.1, from coordinate 9,286 downwards.
GATGAAGCTATTTTGCTCTGAGGTTTGATATGGCAAATAATTTTATCGAACAATTAAAAGCCAAATTTGCTGAATTGACCCAAAAAGGTCAGGCTAAAAAGAAAGAAAAGAAGGCTCCGCCAAAAAAGAAAAAGAAGATAAAGATTACTCCGCTTTATGTTTGGGAAGCCGATGAAGAACGCCAGGCTGGCAATGCCGAAGACGCTCTCAAGATTCTTATGCAGGGCAAGGAAAAATTCCCGGGACGCAGCTGCTTTGACCATGTTCTTTCTGCAGTTTACTTTGATCTTGGAAATTTTGACGAAGCTCTGAAGCTTTGTGATGATATCCTTGCTGCAGACCCGGGGTGCATTTCTGTGCTTCGCCGTAAGGGTGAAATTTTTGATAAGCAGGGGAACACTGTAGAACGCAACAGATGCTTCCGACTGGTACATGACATTGACCCGCTTGATGAATTCTGGAAAGAAGAATATGCTGAAGTTCCGCCGGCAGAAGTTCCGTTTGTGGAGTTCTCCGACGGCCTGGACATGCCGGTCGAAGACATGGTTCTCCCTGTTGATGACATGGTCTTGCCAATGGATGACGACGCTTCTGCCGATGCTACGGAAGCAGATCCGTTCGCTGCCTTGAATTCCATGGACAATGCCGAGGGTGACGATGTTGGTGCCGATGCTGCTCTCGAAGATTCTTTGGATAGTGCCCTGGATTCTGTGGAACCGATGGTTGAAACTCCAGTTTCCCTTGAAGATGAATCCATGTCTGGCAGCGATGTTTCTTCTGCAATTTCGGATTTCTTTGGCGATGAAGAAAATGATGCTGTAGAAGAAAAGGCTAAACCGGCATCGCCGTTCTCTGCCTTTGCAGTTCCTGCAAGTATTGAAGATGAACAGCCGACCGCCTCTGCTGGTTTGTTCGAAAAGTCCTCCGAGGAACCGGTTTCTGAACCAGCAGCCGAAGACAAGCCGACCAGCATTGATGATGCCTTTGGTGATATTTTCGGCGAAGATGAACTGCCAGAAGAAGCTCCGGCTGCTGAAGAAAGCTTTGGCTTTGAAAAATCCTCCGAGGAACCGGTTTCTGAACCAGCAGCCGAAGACAAGCCGACAAGCATTGACGATGCCTTTGGAGATTTGCTTGGCGACGATGAGCTCCCTGAAGAAAAGCCTGTTGAAGAAATTGCCGAAGACAAGCCGACAAGCATTGACGATGCCTTTGGAGATTTGCTTGGCGACGATGAGCTCCCTGAAGAAAAACCTGCTGAAGAACCAGCAGCCGAAGACAGCTTCGGTTTTGAAAAGTCCTCGGAAGAACCTGTCGCTGAAGAAACTTCTGAAGAAAACTTTGATTTTTCTGTGCCTGGTCCGGCAATGGAAATCGATGAAGATGAACCTGCCGAATCTCTTGCCTCGCTCCTTGGCGACGTAAAGACTACGGAAGCTGAACTTGATCTCGATGAAGAACAGCCTGCTGGCAATTTGGCTGATCTTCTTGATTCTCTCGAAAATCCGAAGACAGAAAATGTCGCAGACGAAAATGCGGTAGAAGAATCACATGAAGATGTTGCCGATGCTATCGGTTCCATGTTCGGTGATGATGATTTGCCGGAAGAAAACGCAACTGTAGAAACTCCGGCCGTCGAAGAAATTCCTGACGATACGGCAGAAAGCCTTGAAGTTTCTTTTGATAAGGTTTTTGAAGAAAAAATCGAAGAACCTGCTGAAGACACTGCTCCTGCTGAAGTTGATGCTTTGCATGAAGATGTGAGCGATGCCATCGGAGCAATGTTCGGTGACGATGATTTGCCGGAAGAAAAGGTAATTGTCGAAGAACCAGTTGCTGAAGAAATTCCAGATGATTCCTCGGAAAACTTGGAAGATTTCTCTTTTACGAAGAGCGTTGAAGCAACCGAAGATGTTGAAACTCCCGTAGAAGAAGTTCTTGAAACACCGGCAGATTCCCAGACGACGGAAGAAGTTGATTCCGCTTTTGGAGCCCTCTTTGGCGATGATGATTTGCCGGAAGAAAAGACTGATGTCGTGGAACAGCCGAAGGCCGATGTCATTACGGAAATTCCAGATGATGCTGACGAAACACTCGACTTTGTTTTTGACGAAAAGGTTGAAGAAACTCCGGTTGCCGAAGAACCTGTTGCAGAATCTGCACCAGAAGCTTTGGAAGTCTCTTCTGAAACTCAGAACGATGTGGACGGCGCTTTTGCCTCCCTCTTTGGCGATGACGACGATGATTTGGAATTGCCGAGCTTGTCTGCCGAACCGGCCCCTGCTGTAGAAGAAACGCCTGTTGAAGCAGCACCTGTAGAAGAATCGGCTCCTGAATCTTTGGAAGTATCTTCAGAAACACAGAATGATGTGGACGGTGCGTTTGCTTCCCTCTTTGGCGATGATGACGATGATTTGGAACTGCCGTCCTTGGGTTCTTCTGAAGCCAGAATGCCGGAAGACCGTACGGGTGCTTTCGAAACTATCTTCAATATCGATGATGAAGCTAGCGAAGAAAAAGTTGAAGCTCAGGATAGCATCGACTTTTTGATGTCTGGCGATTCTGACGATGAGCTTTCCCGCGCTTTGCTCAAGGATCCGAAGGAATCACTGAACAATAATGCAGACCAGATTGACGAAAGCTTGAATACCCGCACCTTGGCCGAAATATACTTTGAACAGGGCCTTTATGAAAAGTCTTTGGAAATCTACAAGGACCTTGCCGCAAAGAAGCCGGAAAATGAAGACATCGCAGCCCGCTTGGCCGAAATCCAGAAGGTGTACGACGATAAGTTTGGTGGTAACTAATGGCAGAACAGCTTCGCATTGAACAGCTCCTTAGGGCTATGGTTGACAACAAGGCTTCCGACTTGCATGTTCGAGTTGGTGTGCCGCCAGTCTTCCGCATTAACGGTGCCCTTACGCACTTGTTCGACACTCGCGTAGATGCGCAGACTATGGACACCTTCCTTGACGACATCATGAATCGTGACCAGAAGCGCCGCTTCGAAGAAACCAAGGAATGTGACTTTGCCGTTGGCGCCCGCGATATGGGCCGTTTCCGTGTGAACGTGTTCCGCCAACGCGGTACCGTTGCCATGGTGGTCCGTCACATTAAGGCGAAGATTCCTCCGTTCGAGGAACTTGGCCTCCCGGAAGTCATCAAGGAATTGTCTTTGACGAAGCGCGGCCTTTTGCTTGTTACCGGTACGACCGGTTCCGGTAAGTCCACCTGCTTGGCTGCAATGATCGACTACATTAACCAGAATGAAAGTGTTAATGTGATTACCGTTGAAGACCCGATCGAATTTTTGCACAGAGACAAGAAGTCCATTGTTTCGCAGCGCGAAATCGGCGTTGATACGTTGTCTTACGCAAATGCCTTGAAGGCAGCTCTTCGTCAGGACCCTGATGTTTTGCTCGTGGGCGAAATTCGTGATTTGGAAACCATGCAGATTGCCATGACTGCAGCTGATACAGGCCACATGGTGTTTGCTACAATCCATACGACGAATGCGACGGAAACGATCCACCGTGTTCTTTCCATGTATCCGCCGCATCAGCACGAAGAAATTCGATTGCTTCTTTCTTCTGTTTTGGCAGGCATCATTTCGCTCCGTTTGCTGCCTACGAAGGATGGCAAGGGCCGTGTACCGGCTGCAGAAATCCTTATCAATACCGGCGCAATCAAGGATTACATTGCCGATAAGGAAAAGATTGACATGGTGGAACAGGCAATTGCCGAAGGTCACATGCAGTACCATACGCAGACCTTTGACCAGGCTTTGCTCGACCATTACATGAATGAACGCATTTCTTATGAAACCGCTATGGAAGCTGCTACAAACCCGGATGACTTTGACTTGAAGGTTCGCGGTATTTCTGGTACTTCTGAACGTGGCTGGATGTAATAGCTATGAAAAAGTTCTTGTTGAGTGCTATTTGCGCAATTCCGTTTCTTTGCGCACCGCTTTTTGCTGAAGATGCTAGTAGGGAAGTTCTCCCGCAGGGGAGCGTGTCTTCTGCTCGTCAGGCTCCTGCCGGCAATCCGAACAGGGATGCCAGCGGTAGTGTCAAGGACGCTCACCCGGTTAGCGGTTCTAGCGCACCGGTTGTGAACAAGACTTCTGCACCTCCGCCGGAACGCACCGTAGGCCCTGCTAGACCGGCCCCGGCTCATGTTGGCGGCCCGCGCCCGGTGGGTCCTCCGCCACCGCCGCGTCACCACCACTACTATAGTGATCCGTACTACTACTATCCGCAGACTACGGTTATTGTCTATGAACAGAGCAATAGCAGTGAGCCGGTTTACTATGTAGCAGAGGTCCCCGATACGATTCGTTTGGTGAACGAATTCCCGGTAACCCGTTCCCTTGGCATTCACGGTTTCTTTGGACCGTACGCAATGACATCTGATTATCGCGGCTATGATTTTGGTGGGTATTTGGCTGGCGCTGGCCTTACATACCAGATTCCTATCAACGATCATTCGCTTGCTTTTGTGCTTGGTGCCATTTTTACCTACCGTACCGCAACACAGACCTTTGAATACTTTGATGACGGGGAACCGACTGATGAAAAGGTCCGTTACACTTTTGAACATTTGGGAATAGATGTTCCTCTCGTCATTCGCCTACGAGGCACTGGTTCTCGACTTTCTTTTGATTTTGGCGGTAAGGTGTTCTTCAATGTTCACGACCGTTTGATTACAAAGGATGATCACCACAAACAGTATTACCATTTGAGCGATGATCGGGATTTGGCTAACTTTGGTTTGACTCTCGGTTTCAACATTGACCTGAATAGCTTTATTGCATTCAATATCGGGTCTGACTTTATCTTTGGCGATACCTACAAGACATCTTCCATTCGCCAGATTCCTGCAGAGTTCTCGGAATCTGAACTTACGCTCGGTTTGACCTTTAAGGTGTTCTAATGGCCCTGGCTATTTTAGCCCTTGTTGTTGGCATTGCTGTTTTAGTCTGGAGTGCCGACAAGTTCATAGATGGCGCAACGGGCCTTGCCAAGGCGCTTGGCGTTTCTTCGTTCTTGATAGGGGCCATAGTCATTGGCTTTGGAACGTCTGCTCCAGAAATTACGGTTTCCATTTTTGCGGCTCTCGGCAACACCCCGGAACTTGCGCTTGGGAACGCATACGGTTCGAACATCACGAACATCGCGTTGATCCTTGGCGTTACTGCCCTTGTATGCCTAGTGCCCATGCCGAGGAGCGTCGTTCTTAAGGATTTGCTTTACTTGATCTTTGCAACAATGGCTTCGCTTGCCGTGATTTTGAACCAGTCGATTTCCCGTATAGACGGTTTGATTTTGATTGGCGTTTTTGCGGTGATTCTTGCCTTGCAGATTCGCCAGGGCTTAAAGGAAAAGACGGTTGCCGAAGAAGACGACGAAAAGGTTTCTACGGCAAAGTCGTGGATGTGGCTTGGCATAGGCCTTGTCCTTCTTGTAGGCAGTTCAAAGTTGCTTGTTTATGGCGCAACTGAAATTGCGAAGTCCCTGGGCGTGAGCGACCTTGTGATTGGACTTACCGTTGTCGCGGTCGGTACATCGCTCCCGGAACTTGCATCTTCTATCATTGCAGCTCGCAAGGGCGATACGGCGCTTGCGCTTGGCAACGTGATTGGATCTAACCTTTTCAATACGCTTCTCGTTGTCGGCATTCCTTCGGTGATTTGCCCAATGAAGCTTGATTCAATGGTACTTTTGCGCGACTTTCCGGTGATGGCATTCCTTACGTTGCTGCTTTTCCCGCTTGGGTTCAGGCTGAAAAAGTCGGAAGGCCGCGTTGGCCGCGTTGCCGGCGGATTTTTGTTTGCCGTCTATGTCGGGTATGTGGTGTACCTCGTGGTGACAGCGACTGCTTAAAAAGCTGCAATCGATCATGGCGTACATTTTGCTTTGGTGGGTGGTTGCAGGTTTCTGCGATAAGGCGTTCTGCACGGATTTCCTTGATGCCGATGCGGCGGGCCAGTTCCATAAAGTCTGGCTTGCCGTAGGTAGTTGAACAGAATCAGCTTGAAGTATTTTTCCACATCGGTGGGGTTGGTGCTTACGTATCGCTTCATCTGGTCGGCGGCATCGATTTTGAAAATCTTTATTCATAATGTGTAATATATTGCGTGATATGAGTGTTTTTTATCGTATGCGTAAATTGATTTATAAATAACATTTTGCTCAAAATCTGTTGATGTTGTGTATTTTTTTTATTTATATTTGGGTTGAAAGTAAACTCATTGGAGAATGACTATGAATAAGAAAATAATCGCGGCCCTGTCTTTGGGAACGCTACTGTTCGCTGCATGTGGCGAAGAATCTACAACCCAGGTAACTGAAGTGACGGAGCAGGTGGGTGCAACTGTTGTTGATGCCGAAAAATCGTTGCCGGAATGTTCCGATAAAAATGCTGGTGACTTGGCGGTTGTTACTGGCGAAGGCTTGGCGTATTTTTGCGACGGTTCCAAGTGGGCAAGGCTTGCTAGCGGAACTGGGGCGGAGGGAGTCAATGGCGTTAATGGTTCTGACGGAGTGAATGGCTCTGATGGTGAAAATGGTACCGATGGCAAAGACGGTGTCAATGGATCGGACGGCAAGGATGGCAAGGACGGAAAAGATGGTGTAGGCTGCAGCATTGTGCCGAGTGCCAGCGATACGCTGAAGGTTGCTTGCGGTGACGATGTCACGAGCATTTATGTGGGTGGCGCAAACTCCTCTGCCGGTGGCAATGGACAAACTGGCGGCAATGCCTCTTTGGGGACGTTGGTGGATGAACGCGATGGACAGACTTACAGGACGACTAAGATTGGCAATCAGGTTTGGATGGCCGAGAATTTGAATTTCCCAGTGAAAGGTTCGTATTGCTATGATAATAACCTGGTTAATTGCGAAATCTACGGTCGCCTTTATAGCCTTGATGTACGGACTGCACAAGATGTTTGCCCCAGTGGTTGGCACTTGCCTAGCAAGGAAGAATTTGAAACCTTGCTAGAAAATGTGGGAGAAAATGAAGGTGAACGATTTGACAACTTAGCTGCAAGAAGTTGGAATTTCGGAACTGATCCCTACGGTTTTTCCGCTCTCCCTGCTGGCTACAGCTACAGCAGCGGCAAGAGGTTCGGCAATTTGGGCAGCCTCACCGACTTTCGGTCTTCTACGTTGAGCAGTAGCGGCTACATGTACCGCCTACACATCTACGACGACTACGCGTACCTCATAGACTACAGCGAGGGCGACGGAAGCTCGGTGCGTTGTCTCCAGGACTAATCTCTAAAAAAAACACATGGAAAACTAAACCAAAATTCTTAAATAATTATGAAACATTTGTCTTGTACGTTGGGATTGCTTGTTGCTGCAATGCTGCTTGCCTGTAGTGAAGATTCTGGTAGTAACGCTAATGCGGATACCTCGTCTAATGCGACTTCTTTTAAAGATCCAAGAGATGGAATTTCTTATAGAATCGTGACAATCGGTGACCAGACCTGGATGGCAGAAAACCTGATGTTTGTTGAAAGTGACGGCAAGGGTAGTGGTTTGGCATGGCGGGGGTATTATGGCCCTTCTAAGATTACCTCGGTTTGCCCTTCCGGTTGGCATTTGCCTAGCCTTTCTGAATGGGAAATTTTGATAGAAACAGTCGGTGGCTGGAGCGTTGCCGGAAAAATGCTGAAATCAAATTCTGGCTGGTATGCAAATGGCAATGGAACAGATTCCTATGGCTTTAATGCGTCACCATCTGGTTACTGGGGCCATGGTGATTCTCCCAGTGAAAGAGGTCGTGAAACCAACTATTGGGCGAGAGGAGGTTATCTGTATTTGACATACAAACGAGATGACGCACGCGTGATTAATGATGCATCTTCTTCTGAAATGAAGTCTGTCCGCTGCCTAAAGGACTAACTAGTTACCCACTTAAGGTGTGCTGCCTTTAAACAAACGCCCCTGGGTTCCAATCCCTTGGGGTGTTTTTTTTGTTTCTAAAATTTTACAATCTTCTTGTGCCGAATATTGCTGCAAAAAGCGTTTTAATACATATGGTTAAGCGGACTGTCGCTTGGCCCCGTTCGGCAATTCTGCCGACGGCACTAAAATACGCTTATGGAACTGCAAACACTTTTCACTGATTGGCAGGCGTTTTTCTCCAACTACAAAATCCTTTCGCAGGACCTCCCCGAAAGCGAAATCCCGGAACTTTTCCGCAAGAACGTGTTCATGGACGCGAGGTTTGACATCTCGTTCAAGTGGCTCTTTGCCGATGTCGCAATCCTGCAGGATTTCTTGAACACCATCTTGAGGCTTGAAGGCGAGGCAAAAATCAAGGCACTGCGGCTTCGCCAAACGGACCTTAGCCTCATTCAGGCATCCGATGACCTTGTGCGCATCGATATTCACGCGCAGAACGGTCGCGACGAATGGTTTGACATCGAAATGCAGCGCTTTAGCCACACGGGCATCAAGGATCGTGCGATTCTCTATGGGGCAGTTGTTGCTGCCGAGGCGCACCGCGAGGCGTTGCTTGCCTACCGCAAGAATTTTGCGAAAATCAGTACAGCGGCGCGCTACCATGTGCCGAAGGTGATCAGCCTCTGGCTCATGAACGAGACTATCGACGCGAGCTACGGCTACCGCGAGGAATGGGCCATGTACTGCAAAAGCAAGGTCGGCAAACCTGGGGTGTTGCCCGAGAGCAATGTTTTAAGTTATATTTGGATTGACTTGCCGAAGTTCGAGAAGGAGCATGGCCTTTCTGCAGAGGAACGCGAGTGGCTCGACCTTCTTTGCAACAGCAAGGACAAGGACGATGTCCCGAAAACGCAGAACGAGGCAATCCTTGCCGCATACGATCGCCTCCGCGTGCGACGCACCCCGAAAGAAATCCTTGCCAAGATGGAGGACCGCATGGTAACACAATTCGACATTGACTGCTGCATTGACGACGCCTTCAGCAAGGGCCGCGAGGAAGAACGCAAGCTGCAAGAAGAACAGCATCAAATGGAGCGCGTTAACTTGAGCAAGAAAAATCTTCAGAAGGGCAAAACTCCCGAAGATGTTTCTGATTTTCTTGACATACCTCTTTCGCAGGTTCTTGAAATCCAGCAGGAACTTCAGAACGCGTAACAGCAGAGCCACCTTTGATGTGAACCCCGAAAGTTGGACAAAACTTTCGGGGTTTTCATGTATAAAAAACACACAAAAGAAGAATGGGCAAAAGCCTTGGAGCTCTATCAAGCTGGATACACATCTGTCGCAATAAGTCGAAAAACAGGTATCGT
>JAZLFR010000036.1:0-2264 GCA_045615885.1 Fibrobacteraceae bacterium | reverse complement strand
GCTATATTCCCTTTGGAGTATTATGCCCGCTGGGAAAAACTGTTGCGCGCTTTGAATGATGATGAGAGATGGATGTTGTCTTTTCGGGATGACTATTTTGTTATTTTTGACAAGAGGTTGTTTGACTAATGCTTTATGTATTGTTTCTTTTTGCTTTGATTATGGTGGGGTGTACGGAAGGCCCTGCCCAATCAAAAACAGAGGATGCTGATTTTGCTCTTCTTGTAGATTCCACCTTTTTCGAGGAACATTTTAAGACGTCACAACACTAGTGTCCACTAAAAATTTAACTTAAAAACAGGCTGTCAAACAAATCAAGTGTGATTTTGTCTTCCTTTTCCGATTTTTCGGTCTTGCCGACCGCCAAAAGCTCGCAAAGGGGAGTCTTGTCCGTTAGGGATATTCCGAGAATTTGAAGAATTTCGTAGAGCGATCTTTTTAATTTCAGGTCATGATGAACAATCGCCACAAGGCAGTAGGAGATTATGGCGACATAGATCTGAATCTTCACGGAGTTCTCCGATGTCCCCCAGAATTTTTTGATTTTTAGGTGCTGTTTCAGCCACTTGAAGAACAGCTCTACTAGCCAGCGATTCTTGTAGAGTTCTGCCACCCGGCTTGCGGATATTTTGTTCGAGTTTGTCAGATACGTAAAAATCCGTTTGTTTTCCGCATCATAGTATTCTACCATACGCAATGGTTTGCCATAAAGTTTCTTCGTCTTGTATCCTGTCAGTTTTATCCTGCAGTCCTTTAAGACACTGTCGGCCAACCCATCCTTCTTGTCGATAACTTCGTACTGCATATTTGTCTTGGCTCTGACCACAAAGAAGCTACCCATGGAATCTATCAGTGCAAGTCGCTTGAAATCGTTGTACGCCTTGTCAAATATGTAATAAGAACGGACTTCGTAGGGAATGTAATCCATGGCGTTCACATCATTCACTTTGGCTTCCGTAATCAACAGGAACGAAGGAACTTGCGTCTCGATATCGAGAAGCGTGTGGACTTTGACCCCGCCCTTTGTCGTGCGGAATTTCGCCCATTCGAACAGTTCCAGGCATAGGTCAATCGTCGTCGAATCAAAAGCGTAGACATGTCCCTTGAATCCGAAAATTTTCTTCGCCCTTTTCTTTCTGGCAAGTTCAATCATGTGATAGGCGAAATCCCTGAAGATGCGAAAATCCCTTTTCTCGTTCGCCTTAGACAGGTTGCTTCTGGTCACCAGTCTTCCCACACCAAGGTGATAACATTTTGAACGGTGCGCATCGAAGGCGACGATCAGTGCACGAAGCCCATCGCGATTGGATAGCTGTCCGAACATCAGAGCAAGCAACTGGTTCCAGCAGGTAAAATGCTTGACATAGCGGTCACCACCGTATTTTTGTGCGATTCGGTTAAATTTGCTCCTGTCTAAGAAGGAAACTAGTTGGGAAAAGACGAATTGTTCACTAAACATGCCTTTATAGGTATGTTTTTTAATCAAAAAATTCAAGTCCGTTCGGTTCTCAAATCGTCTCGAGCCCTTTATTTATGCGGGTTCCAGACGATTTGGCTCATTTTTTAGTGGACAGTAGTGAAACTTCTTGATAAGTACAACAACGAGTTGGCCAACGACATTCAAGTCAAGGACGAGCATATTCAAATTCTGCAAGAGCAGATGATTTCAGGACTTTCCAATATGGTGGGGTCTCGGGATGGCAGCACTGGAGTTCACGTTCGCCGCACAGGAGAAGTCGCAAAGATACTGATTAACTCCATGAAAAAAGAGGAAAAGTTCGCTTCCAAGACGGGATTTTTCAACACAGTCATCAGGGTAGCCCCAATGCATGACCTTGGAAAAATTGCAGTGAACGAAAGCGTACTCCGCAATCAAAAAAAGTTTACTCCCGAGGAATTTGATTTAATGAAGACACACTCAGAAAAAGGTGCCGTCATCGTTGAAAACCTGCTTCGAGATGTGGAACCGGAACTGGTAGTAAATATTGCAAAGAACATCGCCCAATGCCATCACGAACATTGGGATGGAACCGGATATCCAAACCATCTAAAAGGCGAAGAAATTCCATTGGAAGCACGCATTATAGCGGTGGCAGATGTTTATGACGCCCTGGTAAGCCGACGCAGTTACAAGCAAAAAATGTCTTACGCAGAAGCTTTTGACACCATCATCAGTTCTATGGGAACCCACTTTGATCCTAGCCTAAAAATGGCGTTTATTAATTGCCATAAGGAATTAGAACAATTCTACGAAAACTGCGGAG